>JAZMZR010000025.1:0-21316 GCA_045586065.1 Candidatus Limivicinus sp. | reverse complement strand
CTGCCGTGCTTTTTGGCAAGCTCGGTGATCGCCTGTTCTGAGCGCTCAAAGAACAGGTTGATGATCTCCGTGTCTGTCATAGGCTGTCACCTCTTTTCGTCTTCACCTATATACTATGGATTCATGCCCGGACATTAACAGGAAAATATTGCAAAAATAATTCTGTGGAGTATGGGAAAACCGTCTCGTATCCTATTCCTTGTGTGATAAGTTTTCAAGGGAAAGGAAACGCCCTGCCAGATCGTCATGATCCAGCAGGGCTTTCAACTTCTGTTCAGCTTTCAATCTCCATCCCGCACGTCAGCCTGAACACGATCCGGTCCCTGGCATTCGCCGTCAGAAGACAGAGGACCGTCCCCTGTCTCAGTAAAAAAGAAGCATCCGCACCCGACCCGGGTGCGGATGCTGTCTGTTGTGTGCTCTTCTTCGCCGATCAGGTGAGGAGCATGTGGTTAACGAGGTTCTGGATCTCGTCGGCATTGTAGCCTGCTGCGGTGAGGGCAATGACACGGGCCTGGCCGTTGCCGTACTTGCCGGCAATGACGTCATTTGCGACCGCGACATGTCCCGCGAGGATGGAGTTGACCAGTCTCTGGACAACAACGGGATCGAGCCCCATTGCAATAAGGTTGTTGACACGGGCCTGGCCGTTGCCGTAAAGTCCCGCGATGCAGCCGTAAGCTGCCTTCAGGGAAGCGGTATAGCCGCCGGTGACCTCGTCAAGATCTACATCTGCTACTTTTTTGATTTCGTCGCTCATTTTATTTCTCCTTTTCATTTGATCTCCCATAAGAGTCTGTCTTACAGGAGGAGTATACTGTTCTTCTGCCTCACAAGTCAAGCCTTTCCTGAATGCCTGTCCTTGTTTTCATTCCTTGATACGATGGATTTCGCGTTCGGGACGCCGTCATTCGGTTTTTTCTTCGGAATTTTCCGGAGAGGCCTCTTCTTCGGGCCCGTCAGAGGGAGCGTTCTCCTCGGGGATGTCCTCCGCGGCTTCCGGCGCATAAGGAGTCTCGTCCGCGGTTGTCTCCTCCGCGGCGGGATCTTCATCGGCTATGATCGCCGGAGCTTCTTCCGCCGCGCCCGCGGGAGCCTGCGCCCCTGCGGCCGCTTCAAGGGCCTCGTTGCTCACATCGAGCCGCTGGCGTTCCACCAGTTCCGCGAAGAAACCGTTTTTCGCGATGAGCTCGTCATAGGTGCCGTCTTCGATGATGCAGCCCTTGTCAAGGACCAGGATCCTGTCGCAGTTCTTGATGGTGGAAAGGCGGTGCGCTATGACCAGACGGGTGCACTTGAGACTGTCCAGCGCATCGGACACCTGCTTCTGCGTGCGGTTGTCCAGGGCGGAGGTCGCCTCGTCGAACATGAGGATCTTCGGGTTGGGTGCGATGGCCCTGGCGATCATGAGCCTCTGCTTCTGGCCGCCGGATATGCCGCCCTGGCCCTCGGAGATATAGGTCTGCATGCCCATCGGCATCGCGCGGATGTCATCGGCTATGCCGGCCATCTCGGCCGCATGCCAGGCCTCATCCACGGTAAGCTGCGGCGCGGAGATGACGATATTGGAATAGATATCGCCCTGGAAGAGGCTGCCGTTCTGCGTCACGATGCCCATCTGGCGGCGCAGGGAGCGCAGGTCCAGCTTGGACATGTCCTTGCCGTCATAGTAGATGGCGCCGCGCTCCGGCTTTTCAAATCCCAGCAGGAGCCGGATCAGCGTGGACTTGCCGCAGCCCGTCTTGCCCACGATGGCGATGTATTCGCCGGCCTTGATGCGGAAGCTCATGCCCTTAACCACATAGGGCATGTTCTCGTCATACCGGAAGAAGACGTTGCTCAGCTCGATGCCGCCCTTGAGCGAAGTGACCATGGACTTGCTCTCGGAGGATTCGGGCTCTGCCTCCAGAATGGGCTCGGCCATCTCCATGATCGGCTTGATCTGGGCCACGGAGAGTGCCACCGCCGCAAGGGAGGAGAAGGCGCCCGTGACCATGCCGTAGGCCATGTTGAAGGCGATGTATTCGGAGGGCGTCACGCCGGACCGGACGGCAAGGAAGTACATGAGGATCGTTCCGGCAAGGGAGATCGCCGTGCTGATGGCGGAATTCACCTTGAGGAACAGCGGAGGATCGTAGGTGAGCTCCGCCTCTTCCTTGAACACATTTGCCCAGCGGGCGAAGGCGCGCTTTTCGGCGCCGGCGAGCTTGATCTTCTGCACGCCGTTTATCAGCGCGAAGCTGATGCCGTTCTCCTGGGCCGACTTCTCCATGATCTTCTTGCTGATCTTCATCTGCACGAAGGTGGAGATGAGCGTAAATCCGAGACTCACCACGATGACCAGCAGCGCAGGCAGAACCAGCGCCGGGGCATAGCGGAAGATCTGCGGGATATACAGCAGCGAGGACAGGGACGAAAGTCCCAGCGAGAAGACCATGCCGAGGAGCAGGTTGCACAGCTGCCCCACAGCCGCGAAGCGGTTAAACAGTTCGCCCGAGGCGTACTTCCGGAAGAAGTTCGCCGGAAGGTTCATCAGCCTCATCATCATCGAGGCCTCTACGGACAGCGAGGTCTTGATCTCGAGCCGGTTCATCATCAGCTCGCGCACCGTGCTGATCAGCTGCGAGGATATGATGGCGCAGAGCATGAACACGGCCGTGCCCCAGAGGAGCGTTCCGCTGCCGCTGTCGAGGACGAAGCCCGTCAGGGCTTTGGTGATCTTCACCATCGGAATGCCGAAGAGCGTCACAAGCAGCGTGAGACCGACGATCATCACAAAGTCGCCGCCGCTGAGGCAGTCCTTCATATGGGCTATGAGGTCGGCGATCTTGAGCTTCTTCAGCGGAAGCGGCTTATAGAAGCAGATCGCTTCCCGGGCGAAGATCTTCGCGTTGTTCCGGTTGAGCGATACGGTCTCGCCGGTATCCGGATCGGTGAAGCGGTAGCCCATGAAGGACTTGGGCAGCAGGGCTATCGGCGTGTTGTCCGAGGCGCGGAATGCGAGCATGGGGCCGTAGGCGTCCTTGAACCAGTTGTCCTCAAGATTCACGTTCCGGCTCATGATGCCGTGGGGACGCAGGCAGTATTCCAGCTGGTCCTCCGTATCCTCGATGCTCTCCGGGATCTCGGGGGCCTTGTAGTGGTAAAACTTCAGAATGTCCCCTATGGCTTCCTTCGTGATGATGCGCTCATCGTTGAGCCGGCCGGCCGCCTGCTTGCCGAGCACGGCGGATGCCATCTGGAAGATGGAGTCTTCAAAGAGTTCCTGATCGCTTATCTTTCTCTGGCGGATCTGTTCATCAAACCATCCCATTGCATCACCCCCCCGCTCAGTCGCTCGAGATGAGCTCGGTGTAGAACCCGCCTTTGGCGTAGAGCTCATCATGCGTTCCGCGCTCAACGACAACGCCCTTGTCCAGGACGATGATCTCGTCGCAGTCGCGGATGGTGGAAAGCCTGTGCGCTATCACGATACAGGTTATGCCGCGGTCCTTGACGGCCTTCACCAGTTCATACTCGGTCTTCGCATCAAGGGCGGAGGTGGCTTCGTCCATGATGATGACCGAGGGATCCTGGGCAAGCACGCGCGCGATCTCGATGCGCTGGCGCTGGCCGCCGGACAGGTCGTTGCCGCCTTCGATGAGTTTTCCGTAGAACCCGCCGTCACGGGCCATGATATCATCGTAGATCTGGGCGTCTCTCGCGGCGAGGATCATCTCGAAGTCCTCGATGGAGTTGTCCCACATCTTGATGTTGTTCGCTATGGTGTCCTCAAAGAGGACGATCTCCTGGTCCACAACGGCCACGGAGCCGGTGAACACGTTCCGGTCTATCTCGCTGATCGGCTTGCCGTCAAAGAGGATCTCACCGCTCCAGGGCTGGTACAGGCCGGAGATCAGCTTGGAGAGCGTGGATTTGCCGCAGCCGGAGGTGCCCACGAAGGCCACGCGGCTGCCCGGCTCCATGCTCATGGAGAAGTCGTTGATCAGCGGCGGGGCGAGGCGGGAGTAGCCGAAGGTGATGTTCTTTATCTCGATCTTGCCCTTGAGCTTGGAATAGTCCACGTCGTCGCTCACGGGATCGTCCGCGAAGTTGCTGTCCGTGGGATATTCCATAACGTCGTCTATGCGCTCCATCTCGGTGCGCATCTCCTGGATCGTCTGCCCGGCGGAGATGAGCATCGTGGCAGGCTCCATGAAGGATTTCAGGAAGCCGGAGAAGGCCGAGATCATACCTAAGGTGAAGTGCCCGTTCATGGCGAGCCATACGCCCAGCACCATCACCGTGGCGTTGGCGATGGTCGAAAGGAAGCCCGGGATCACGCCCAGATACTGGTTCAGCCTTGCGTAGCGGACGTTCTGCGTGTTGACGGAGGCCTGATAGCCGGCCCATTTCCGGAAGTAGCCGTTCTCCGCTCCGCTGGACTTGATGGTCTCGATCATCTGGATGCCCGAGACCGTGGCCGAGGAGAGCTTTCCGCTGTCGCGCATCTGGACGCGCGTGATGTTCACTCTCTTCGAGGAAACGATCTGCGACACCAGGATGTTCAGCATGATGGCCACGATGCCCACGATCGTGAGCAGCACGCTGTAGCGGAGCATGACCACCAGGTAGAACACCATCATGATGGTGTTGAGGAGCAGCGGCGCGAAGGTGTTCACCAGCGTGGAGGCTATGGAGGCGTTCGACCCGAGGCGCTGCAGGATGTCCCCTGCCATGCGCTGGGTGAAGAACTCCACCGGCATGCGCAGGATCTTCCATACGAAGGTGCTGCTCCCGATGAGTGCCATCTTGCCGTTGATCTTCAGCGAGTATATCGACTGCACCCAGCATATCACCACCTGCGCAACGCCCATCAGCGCCAGAAGCAGCAGGAAGGGCATCAGCAGATTCCGGTTCTCGCCCGTCAGGAGACGGTCCATGAAGAAGCGGGTGAACATCGGGTTTATGATGCCGAACAGATAACCGACAACCGTCGAGAGCATGACAAAGGCAACTGCCACGCCCGCTCCGGCCAGTCTCTTTCGGGCAAATTCCAGCGTGCTCTTTGGCTTTCCGCCCGGTTCGAATCCCTCTCCGGGGGTGATCTGGAGGCAGACGCCGGTGAAGGCCTTGTCGAACTCCTCCATGGTGACTCTGACCTCGCCCCGCGCGGGATCGTTCAGATAGGCATAGTTGCCCTTGAAGCCGTCCAGCACGACGAAGTGGTTGAAGTTCCAGTGTATGATGCACGGGAATTCCACGCCCGTCTTCAGCGCTTCGACCTCACATTTCAGGCCCTGTGCCTCAAAGCCGTAGCTGCGGGCGGCAACGAGGATGTTCTTGGCGTTCGATCCGTCTCTGGATACGCCGCAGTCAAGACGCACCTGCTCCAGCGGGACCCACTTGTCATAGTAGGCCATCACCATCGCAAGCGACGCGGCGCCGCACTCGAGCGCCTCCATCTGCATGACCACCGGCACACGGACTTTCCCGCCCATGACCGGCTGTTTGATCTTATTACTGCTCATCCGGACGACCTCAGTTGAACAGCAGTCTGATCACCTGCGTACGTCGGAACTGGACGCGTGCCTCGTAACTGCCGTTCGGAAGATCCGTGTCTGCCAGGGCGAAGATGGTGCCGTCCTCCAGCCTGCCCAGACTGCTGATCACGGCGCTGCTGTCCTCCGCGGTGACTGTCATGCCCTCCTTGACATTATTGGCTACCTGTGTGTCCGTGAAGACGATGATCATGGTGCCTTCGTCAACGATGGCCGTTCCGCGGATGACGCTGTCGATGGTGGCGTAGCAGCTCCAGATCAGCATGCCGGCCAACAGAAGGATCACCGCGATGAGTACGATCCAAACCGTCGGGTTGGTAACGCGCATATAATCGTTGAGCCGCTCCGGAGACTGGATGCTTTCCACACTTTCCTTACGGAACAGCGAAGATCCTTCAGCCTGTTTTTCGTCCATAGTGTTCTCCTTTTCCCATCCAAACTGCTGTGAAAAATTTTTTACATAAAGGACTATCCGTTATCCGAAATCCATTATATAATATAACAGTCTGTTATACTATAACACATTTCAGCAGAATATGAAGAGTGTAATTGCAAAAAACTATAAAAGGAGACTGTATCATGCTTAATATCAAAAAAACAGCTGATGGTTCCACTTTGAATGTCGCTCTTGAGGGAAGGCTCGACACTTCCACCTCTCCCCTGCTTGAGGAAGAACTCAAGGGCTCTCTGGATGGAGTGACTTCCCTTGTCTTCGATCTGGAAAAACTCGAGTATATCTCGTCTGCCGGTCTGCGTGTTCTGCTTTCCGCGCAGAAAATCATGAATCAGCAGGGTTCCATGAAGGTCCTCCATGTCAACGACGTGATCAACGAGATCTTTGAAGTCACCGGATTCTCGGATATACTTACCATCGAATGATCCGCTTCAGGTAACGGCATGCGTAAAAAACCGGTGCAAGAGATGAGCGAACGGGAAAAACGGCGTCATTCTCTTGCTTCAAGAATTTTTCGCTCCACCGCCACGGGATGCATCCTGCACGGTCTCGTCGTCCTGATCATCGGCCTGCTCCTGTATTCTCTCGCTCTTTCGGGTCAGTATGTCCGTCACGCCAGCGATATAGCTTTCGCCGCGAGACGTTCCGCTGTCCACGGGGCTGACGCAGTGTCTGTCTCGGAAGAAGTGATGGACATTTACTATGGCCTGAGCGAGGAACAGAGGCAATTGAACGGCACTCCGGAATACCGGGAACTCTTTTCCTCAATAGACACCTCTGGGGACAGCGATTATTCTGTACTGGAATATATCCTGAATTCCTTCATCATAGCGGACGATGTGGACTTCGTCTATATGGGCATGTATGACGAAGCAAACAACGCGCTTGTCTATATCGTCGATCTGGGCGGGATCGTCCATTCCCCCGGTGAATGGGAAAGCGTTTCCGAGGAGGAAGTCCGGAAGTTCCTGGACTGGGACGGCACGGGCATGCTATATGACATCAGCAGGACAGACGACTACGGTTGGATGTGTACCGCCGGTTATCCCATCAAAAACGATGCGGGCGAGACTGTCTCGTTCGTACTCACCGACGTGACGGGAACAAAACTCGTTCACGGAATGCAGGCATACGCCCTGCAGATCATCCTCGCGAGCCTTGTAATAACCGCTCTGGTTGCATGGTATCTCTCCCGGCACATGAAAAAGACCATCGCGAATCCGATCAACGAGATCGCCGAAGCAGCGAAGCGTTATACGAAAGACCATCTCTCGGGTGAGACAGGAACAAAGCATTTTGCCGATCTGAAAATCGACACCCGGGACGAGGTGGAGAATCTGGCTGATACCATGGCGGAGATGGAAGAGGAACTGTCCTCCTATCTGGATGACCTGACCCGGATCACCGCCGAAAAGGAACGGATAAACACCGAGCTCGCCCTGGCCGGCAGGATACAGACCGCCATGATGCCTCAGACTTACCCCGACCGAAGGGAGTTTGAGATCAGCGCCAGTGTTTCCCCTGCGAGAGAGGTCGGCGGCGATTTCTATGATTTCTTTCTGATAGACGATGACCGCCTTTGCCTGATCATGGCAGATGTCTCCGGGAAAGGAATTCCGGCCGCCCTGTTCATGATGGCCACAAAGATAATCCTGCAAAGCTGTGCCATGCTCGGCAGATCCCCGGAAGAGATCCTGCAGAAAACCAACGAGGCGATCCTTTCCCGCAACCCGGAAGAAATGTTCATCACCGTATGGGTCGGTATACTGGAGATCTCTGCAGGCAGGCTCACCGCGGCCAGCGCAGGTCACGAATATCCCATCATCCGGACGCCCGGCGGCAGCTTTGCGGTATTCAAGGACAAGCACGGCCTCGTTCTGGGCGGTATGGCGGATGCGGAGTATAATAACTACACCCTTCAGCTTGAAAGCGGAAGCAAGCTCTTTCTTTATACGGACGGACTTCCCGAGTCCACCGACAAGAACGATGAAATGTTCGGTCTTTGCAGAACGGAAGCAGCGCTCAACGAGGTCTCCGGTCTCTCCCCGAAGGAGATCCTGGAGAATGTGAACAGAGCTGTGGACGCGTTCGTCGGCGACGCCGAACAGTTCGATGATCTGACCATGATGTGCATACAATATAACGGTCCCGATCCCGAAGGAGGAGACCCCGTGAAAGAACTGACAATTGAAGCCACCGTCAAAAACATACCGTTGGTTATAGATTTCATCGACAGGCATCTGGAGGAACACGGCTGTCCTGCAAAGACAAAGTCCCAGATAGATGTTGCCGTCGATGAAATAGTAAACAATGTTGCCTCATACGCCTATACCCCCCGGATCGGAAAACTTACGGTACAATTTGAATTTGAAGCGGATTCACGTTCTGTTGTGATTACTTTTATCGACAGCGGCGTGCCGTTCAACCCTTTGCTGCTCAAAGATCCTGATGTTACTCTTTCCGCTGAGAAAAGAGGTGTCGGCGGGCTGGGTATATTCCTGGTCAAAAAGACTATGGACGCGATCCGGTACCGGTTTGAGAACCAAAAAAACATGCTTCAGATCGTAAAGAAGATCTGAGCGTATCTTGTGAGACTATCAACAAAGTGAAGGAGTATAAAAATGGAGAATGTTAGCGGAAAAAGAACAGATGACGGTCTTTTCCTGACACTCAGCGGACATATAGATTCTGCGAATGCCGCTGCTGTGGAGGAGGAAATAAACAAATTACGCTCAGAGTTCCCCGAGGGCAGTATCACGGTCGACTGTGACGATCTGGAATACATCTCCAGCGCAGGACTGCGCATCCTGCTCAGACTCAGAAAAGCGGTCCCGGACCTGTCAGTGATCAATGTATCCTCAGAGGTCTATGAAGTTTTCGAGATGACCGGTTTTACCGAGATGATAAACATACAGAAAGCCTATAGGAAGATCTCCGTTGAAGGATGTGAGGTCATCGGTCAGGGCGCGAACGGAAAGATTTACCGTATTGATTCGGATACCATTGTGAAAGTCTTCCTCAATCCGGACTCCCTGCAGGAGATCAAACGGGAACGCGAACTCGCGCGTACTGCATTTGTGCTTGGGATCCCTACCGCCATTCCGTATGACGTCGTGCGTATAGAAGGCGGCGGCTACGGCTCCGTTTTCGAGCTGCTGGACGCCAAAAGCTTTGCCAAGCTTCTTATCAGCGGTGAAAAGACTGTGGACGAAGTTGCTCAGATGAGCATCGATCTCCTCAAACTCATCCATTCCACCAAGGTCAAGCCCGACTCCATGCCGAACATGAAAGAAGTGGCTCTTGACTGGGCTGACTTTCTGAAAGACTATCTTCCGGCGGATGCCTACGAAAAACTCCATGACCTGGTTGCTGCCGTGCCGGAAGATGACCACATGCTCCACGGCGATTATCATCTCAAGAACGTCATGCTTCAGAAGGGGGAATGCCTCCTGATCGACATGGATACCCTATGCCACGGTCACCCCATCTTTGAGCTTGCGAGCATGTTCAACGCCTATTTGGGTTACTGCGAGCTTGATCACTCGCTGGTAGAGGCTTTTCAAGGCATAAACTATGATACGGCCAAAGCGTTCTGGGAGAAATCCCTTCAGCTGTATCTCGGAACCGAAGACCCCGATGTGCTGAAATCCGTTGAGGATAAGGCCCGCGTTATCGGCTACACCAGGATCATGCGCCGGCGTATCCGCCGCAACGGCTTTGACACGGAGGAAGGCCGGGCGGAGATCGAAAACTGCAAAAAGCAGCTGCTCGATCTGCTGCCCCGCACCGATACTCTCACCTTCTGAACCGCCTCGCAGGCGGGCAAACATCTCCGATATGCTGCCGGCCCAGTGCCGGCAGCACACACTTTATCTGTTGACGGGAGAATCTTTATGGCTCCGGATCTCACGAAAAAGTTCACCATGGATCCCTCCGGCTTTGTTGTTCTTGCGAATTATATCCCCCACATCGTTCAGGAGATACGCTACTATTCCACTTACAATTTCATCGGAGACCGCATAGACGGTTATGAGGAACCTTGCGCTATTCTCAGCGTAGAGGCTGCGAGGGCTCTGAAAGCCGTAAGCAATGAGATGTTCGTACAGGGCTACCGTCTGAAGATATTCGACGCCTACAGGCCCGCATGCGCGGTCCGGCAGTTCGTTCTGTGGGGCATAGAGGATCAGGATATCCGGATGAAGCCCTACTTCTATCCCGATCTTGAAAAACAGGAGCTTTTTGCAAAAGGCTATATTGCAAAGCTGTCGAGCCACAGCAGAGGAAGCGCTGTTGACCTGACCCTGCTCGATATGAAAACGGGCAAGGAACTGGATATGGGCAGCCCTTTCGATCTTTTCAGTGAACTGTCCCATCCCGGCAACAGAAACATCACCGAAGAGCAGTTTGAGAACCGGATGACACTGAGAAACTCCATGATGAGAAACGGCTTTGCCCCGATCGACTGTGAATGGTGGCACTTTTCCCTGCTTGATGAACCGTATCCCGACACCTATTTCGAGTTTCCGGTTTCTTCCCAGTATCTTAAGAAATAAGAGGGCGATCAGATGGAATATCAGTCAAATATGAAGATGATCACCAAACTTCTGTTCAGGCTTCTGCCGATCCAGATCCTTCTGGCAGCTGTAGCTGCCGTGAACGGTATTGTATCGAGTTATTTTGCGACAAATTACGTCGGTGTCGATGCAATGAGCGCAGTCGGCCTATACAGTCCGGTGAACATGCTGATATCATCGCTGAGCTACATTTTTGTGAGCGGATCTGTTATCCTGTGCGGTGAGTATCTGGGAAAAAACCGTCGGAATGAAATGCAGGGCGTATTTTCTCTTATTCTGACATTATCCGTTGCAGTCGGATTGCTTTTCACACTTCTGTACATTTTTCTCAGTCTTTTCAACTTAACCGGCTTCATGACAGATGACCCGGTAGTGCGCCCCCTGTTTAACCATTACCTTCTCGGTCAGGCAGCCGGCCTTGTCCCGTTCCTTCTCGGCAACTGCTTTGCTTCCTTCCTTTCCCTTGAAAACAAGTGGAAGCGCACTTTTACGTCAAGCCTTATCTTTATTGCCGTGAATCTCCTGCTGAACTATATCTTTGTCTGCCTTCTCCGCCTGGAAGCGATCGGGCTTGCACTGGCTTCTTCACTTGGCATGTGGGTGTTCATGGCCGTGCAGGCAAGCTATTTCTTTTCCGGCAAGTCTGCCTTTCGCTTTTCTTTATCGAATGTCGCCTGGCGGGAAACAGGATCCATTATACGGATTGGTCTTCCCGGATCCCTGACCTATGTTTATCAGACCGCACGCGGACTCATCGTCAACAATCTCCTTGCGTTATCTGTCGGACTTGTCGGCGTCTCCGCTTTCGCAACCGCCGATAACCTTATGCGTATCTTCTGGGCTGTTCCTACCGGTATGATCGCAGTCTCCCGCATGCAGATGAGCGTCAGTGCCGGTGAGGAGGACAGGCAGACGCTTACCGATGTGATGCGGGTGATGTTCAGACGTTTTATCCCCTTGATGTGTTTGATCTGTGCGGGGATCATTCTCTGTGCCGTTCCGCTTACGCGACTGTTTTACCATGATCCTGCCGAGCAGGTTTATTGGATGACCGTACACGGCCTGCGCATTCTTCCGATCTGCATGCCGTTCAGCATCATCTGTATGCATTTCACCTGTTACGGTCAGATTTCCGGCAAACAGCTGCTTGTGCATCTGCTTTCGATCCTTGACGGTGTCGTCTGCGTTGCCGGGTTCACCGCACTGCTTATCCGTGCGCTCGGGATCGACAGTGTATATATTGCCAACATTCTGAACGGTCTTGTAACCACCCTGACCATCATCGTCTATTCATGGATATGCAAGAAGCATTTCCCTCGGAACATGGATGATCTGATGGTCGTCCCGGATGATTTCGGCGCCCCGGAGAACGAACGGATGGATCTGAGCATCACAAGCCTTGAGGATGTAGTATCCATCTCGGAGAAGGTACAGAGTTTCTGCCTCGAGCGCGGAGCGGATGAGCGCAGGTCTCTGCTGGCCGGCCTTTCCATGGAAGAGATGACCGCGAATATCATAGAGCATGGCTTCACGAAGGATAAAAAGAAGCATTCCGTGGATATACGCGTCGTGCACAAAAACGACGACTATATACTCAGGATCAAGGATGACTGCATCCCGTTCGATCCGGGCGAGCGGCTGAAGATGACCGGCGGTGACGACGTGACGAAAAACATCGGGATTCGCATGGTATTCAAAATAGCTCGCGACGTCCAGTATCAGAATGTACTTGGCCTTAACGTCCTGACGATACGTGTATGACAGATAGGGGTTTGCTTCTATGGGATCTGTGAGTAAACGAGCTGAAGCAGTAAAAAATACCGTCCTGACCTTTCTCAAGTGGATATTGCTGGCTTCGCTGACAGGCGCAGCCGGCGGACTGATCGGATCGCTCTTTCACCTGAGTGTAGGATATGTGACCGCCATGCGCGCCGCAAACGGATGGCTGCTCTATCTGCTTCCGGCGGGCGGTATTCTCATAGTCCTCGTTTACAGGCTTTTCCGCACGGAAAACAAGAGTACGAATACCATAATCGAATCGATCCAGTCGGGAGAGAACGTGCCTATTGCGCTTTTGCCGACCATCTTTCTTTCCACCGTGATCACGCATCTGTTCGGCGGAAGTGCGGGCCGCGAAGGCGCGGCTCTGCAGATAGGCGGCAGTCTCGGAAACTTTGCCGGCAGAGTCTTCCGGCTCAATGACAAAGATGTGCGCATCGCGACGCTCGCGGGAATGAGCGCTGTCTTCTCCGCTCTGTTCGGCACTCCCCTCACAGCCGCTGTGTTTGCTTTGGAAGTTATATCCGTCGGAATAATCCACTATGCGGCATTTGTCCCGTGTCTTACCGCGTCTCTTTTTGCATTAGGAATCTCCAGACTTTTCGGGATCGCAGGGGAACACTTCATCCTTGCGGATATCCCGCTGCAGTGGACCATGTTTCTCAAAGTGTCCGGGCTTTCGGTGCTCTGTGCGCTGCTGAGCATCGCCTTCTGCCTTGCCATGCACGGGACAGAGCATTTCCTGAAAAAACTCCTGAAAAATGACTTTGTTCGCATATTAGCAGGCGGTGCAGTGATAGTGGGCCTGACAGTACTGCTCGGGACGGGAGAATTCAACGGCGCCGGTATGGAGAGCATAAAGGAAGCTGTTGAAAACGGGCTTGCACGGCCGGATGCCTTCTTCTGGAAGCTGCTGTTCACCGCGGTCACGCTTGGTGCCGGATTCAAGGGGGGTGAAGTGGTCCCCTGCTTCTTCATAGGCGCCACCTTCGGCTGTACTGTCGGAACGCTGCTCGGGATTCCTCCCGGCTTTGCCGCGGCAATAGGGCTCGTGTGCATGTTCTGCGGGTCCGTGAATTGTCCGATCGCGTCCATACTCCTTTCGGTGGAGCTGTTCGGATCCGGTTCTGTGGTATATTTTGCTCTCTCCTGCGGCATCGCTTATATGCTCTCGGGATACTTCGGACTGTATTCCAGTCAGGAATTCATCTTCTCAAAGCTCAGTTCCGAGATGATAAACATTAAGGCAAAATGAAAAGCCAAACTCTGTGCGGGAAGAATTTGATCTTCCGGTGCGCTTGTTAACACACTGTTCGCAAAGTGCGCTTGAAAAGGCTGATGACGGATGATAGAGTAAGCATGTAAAGAAAAGGAAATGTAACAAACGCCTGCCGGAGATCAAACTGCGCTCCAGATGCGCGGCAGGCAGAAATGAGGCAATCATGAAAAAAAGAATACTCATTGTTTCCATACTCGTGCTGTTATTCACAGCCGTGCTCATACTGGGCGGATGCGGATCGAAAAAAAGCGGCTCCAAGCCCGATGTGAATCCGCCGGAGCAGACAGTGGAGATCATTGAACCGACTGTGACCCAGTCCGTTCCCTCGGTCATCATCGTCCCTCCTTCCGAAACGCCTCAGACCACACCGAATCCGACCCCGACGCCGAATCCGACTCCGACCCCGACCCCGAAACCCACACCCACACCGAAACCACAGATCCCCATCATAACAAAAAGCCCCACTTCCGAGACTGTAATTGAAGGCGGATCCTGCAGTTTTGTTGCAAGATATGAAAACGCCATCTGGGCCGTGTGGCATTTTGTCAGTCCCGACGGCAGCACGGATATCACCTATGACAGAGCGATCAAGGTGTTCCCCTACGCGACCATCAAAGACGGCATGTACAGCACCATGTATCTGAGCAATGTCACATATAACATGAACGGCTGGAAAGTTTACTGCCGCTATTCCAACAACGCCGGATTTGCAGACACTGCCAGCGCTACCATCACCGTCGTACCGACTAAACCCAGAACCCCCAGCCTGCTTCCGCAGGTTGAAAGGCAGCCTGTGTCGCAGACAGTCGCCGCGGGGGGAACCCTCACCTTCGGTGCAGACTATCTCAACGCAGTGTATGCCGCCTGGCACATTGTCAGCCCTGATTCCACGGTGGATCTTCCGTACAACGATGCAAGGATCCAGATCCTGCTTCCGGGTCTTAAGATCTCCGACGGGATGTACAGCAAGATGACGTTAAGTAACATCCCCGCCGAAGCAAACGGTTGGAAAGTTTACTGCCGCTACTCCAACAGTTACGGCAATACCGACACGGCAGTGGCCACAATCACGATCGGTACCCCTCCTTCTCCGACTCCTCAGACAGGCTATGCGGGGGATTTCCACGACTCGATAGCCGGTCGCGCAACGATGACCGTAACGGCTTCAGGCAGTCAGTACAGTGTAACGGTATCGTGGCCGGACAGTGCATATAAGCGCAACATCTGGAAATTCTCCGGCACCATTGATGCCAACGGTGTCATGCTCTACAGCGGCTGCATCAGAACGACGATTGAATTTGACGGAAGCGGCAAGGAAACGACCGTTGTTGTCTACAATGACGGAACGGGCATGCTTGAATTCTCGCAGAAAGACAACGGATACTTCTGGACATCCGTTAAGCCGGAGGATTCCATCAACCGCACTCTCTTCGTCCGGACGATTTACCAGTGATCCGGCAGACAGTAAAAAAGCCACGCCCTCAGGCGTGGCTTTTTTGCTTGCAGATATCAGGGAGAAAGATCCTCCGAAAGACAGAAGCGGTCTCCATCCTCCACGGTGACGTACATGAACTCGCTCGAACCATCGGCAACGAACACCAGATCTTCACCGGACATGGCAAAACGGAAGACATTGGCATATCCGGATGTCTCGTAGAGCGTGACAACGCCGTCCTGTAAAGACCATTTGCCCATTCCTATGTAGCTGCTGAGAGATCCTTCATAGTACATATATGTCCCGTCGTCATTGAGTTGGATCGTAAAGTCCCCGCCGAAGCCTTCTTTTTCCCACACGAAGATCCTTCCCGAAGTGTTTTGCACCGTTGTATCCGGTGCGGTTGCTCCGATTTTCCCTGCCGGATTGGAGCTTATGATAATGTCCGCAAGGTATGCATTCCCGAAATCAATGATCGTCCAGCCGCTCAGGGCATCAGTATCATTCCGATCAAGCCTTGCGTTCAGATCTTCCGCGTAATGATACGGATGACCGTATGCCGCCGTACCCTTGGTGCTGAGAAAGTTTATCAGGACATCTCCCGGGTCCTTTGACACAACAGCGGCTTCGGTGAACACCTGCCACTTGGTATCGGCGTCATAGGAAAAGCGGTCCTGGATGTAAAGCCGGAAGGTCTCCTTCTCCTCCGTAACGACGCCGGGCGTGTTGCCCTCTTTCGGCTTGTTTCCCTGATCGAACCAGTCGATATAGATCCCGGCTCTCTTCCTGAGCCCCGCATCATCCGTATATCGCCTGAACAGGACTATCTTCCCGCGCGCCTCGCCAAGGGTCGGGATCGAATCCGTGAGAAGCCAGAGATCCGCAGTGTCCGATGCAATAATATGGTCATCGAGCAGACGCTCGAATTCCGATATGCTCTCACTGCCGTGCTCCTGCTTTACCACAAAGAGGATGGTCTCCGTCGGGTGTTTTTTCAGGAAATCCGCGCAGTCTGAAGCCACATCCTCAAAGGAGAGATGATCGCTCCAGGGCCATATGTCTTTGAGGCAGTGCAGGAAACCGTGGTAGAACGTGAGCTCCGTCCTCCCGCCTATCTCTTCAGCTCCGAGCCGGATATCCAGATATCGGAAACCGTCAAGCAGCAGGGCGTCTATGCTTCTGTCCTGACATTTGGTCATGAGTCTGAGCTGCGTCTCGTTCGCAGCCGCGTCATGGACTCCGGGGATGTTGATCTCCGACAGGAGCAGACTGTCATCCAATGCCGCCATCCAGTCGGCGGACGGTATGGCGGGCGGATGAGATGCCGCGGTATCGTGCATCGCCGGATAAACCTCAAGGATGCAGCATAATACGACTCCCAATGCAAGCAGTACGATCAATATGGTTCGAAGCGTCTTCCAGAACTTTTTCACAGTATATCCTCCGGTCACAGCATGCAGATACAGTCTAGGCTTTTTCGCATTTTAGCATGGCTCAGAAGAATTATCAATTGCCCTGGGGCCTGGAACATGCTAAACTTGCTTTTGAAGAAAACGTTCGGAGGAATGAGCATGGCAAATATGTATCTCATGTGCGGTCACATCGCATCCGGCAAATCCTGGTTTGCGAAACGCTTTGCGGAGAAAAACGGATACCGCTATCTGGACATTGACGCGTGCTATCAGATCTACAACGGCGATGAAAAGGTCCACGAAAACAAATTCGAAGTCTGGATCCTGTTCTACCAGCTGATCCATCAGGCCGCCATGCTGAAGCACGATACCGTGGTGGACACGAATGCCCCGCTGATGAGTTACAGAGACGAGTTCCTCAGCTGGTTCCCCGAATTCGATCAGCACCATCTTATCTGGATAGACGCCGATCCGCAGCTGGCTTGGATAAACAACCTCAGCCGGGAGAGGAGCGTTCCGAGAGAGACCTTCGACCATCTGATCGAGAACTTCCAGGAACCTACGGCTGATGAGGGAGTCACAGTCTGCCGCTCAGCCTGGGATTCCATCTGCCGTATAAAAAACAAAAGCAACGAATTGCAGCCTCCGGAGTTTATCAAGGGAGATCCGTGGGACTGTTCGATCTGAAACAGATAGAAAGCAAAAAAAGAGCCACAATTTTGTGGCTCTTTTTTGTATAAGAACGCGCAAAGGGACACCAAAGCATAGAAAGACCGCCTAAAAGGTACACGGCATATCGCTCCACAATCCGGGAACTGCCGCCCGGCCCCTCTTCCGTCAAATGTCCTTCTCCATGCAGTACATGGTATGCCCCTTTGGATAATCCTCCAGCACGCCGGTCACTTTCTCATAGCCGTTCTTTTTGTAAAACTCGACATCCCAATCATAGGCCTCAATGAACATGATATCGGCGCCGTTTTCCTTGGCCTCCCGCTCAAAAGCACGGAGAAGACCGGAACCGATCCCCTGTCCCCGGTACGGCTCATCGACCCACAGGCCATCAATATCCGTGCCGTTCCAGCCGTCGACGCCCACTGCAATCCCGGCAATGATCCTGCCGCTCTCGTCTGTGACTTTTCTGCTGATGGAGACGTATGCATGCTCGCGCGGCGCGAAGGCTTCGTCGTGCTCACGCAGCCTGCCGGAGAGAAACTTCGCATCTTCTTCGCTGCCGGTGAGAATCTCATATTCACTTGTGTTTGAAGGCGTGTATTCCTCGGCTGTCCGGTCGAGCCGTTTCGTCATGAAATAGTGCTCATGTCCCTTCGGGACACCCGACATCGTATCATTCACGGTATAGCCGTGCTTTTCGTAAAGCGGCTTGGCCTGAAAATCGAAAGTGCCGACCATGGCGAGACAGCAGCCAAGCTCTCTTGCTTTTTTCTCGGCCTTCTGGATCAGCATGGAGGCAATGCCTTGACGGCGGTATGCTTCCTCCACCCACAGATCGAAAATCGACGCCGTTCTCCGGTCGTCAACAGCCAAAATACATCCGCCGAGGAGGCTTCCTTTTTCATCTGTGACCTTATACACGAATTCTTCTTCCTCGGCACCCGGTTCCGGCGGCGCGATGGTATTGTATATATTGTCAGCCTGTTCTTCAATGAACTCGGCGTCGTTCTCAGAGCAGAGCTCGATTTCGTATTGCATTTCTGTCTCCTCCAAATAAACCGATCGGTCTCGACGATTATACCGACTCTTGGCTGCGGAATCAACAAAAACCTCTCTTGTCCTGGTAGACAAAAGAGGTTTCTTTGATGGTGGACGATACAAGACTCGAACTTGTGACCTCCCGCACGTCAAGCGGATGCGCTACCAGCTGCGCCAATCGTCCGTCCTTTATAGACAAGGAGTATTTTATATCAGCCGGCAGGCATTGTCAAGGTTTTTTTGCTCTTCAATCAGCCCTTATTATAGTCCATATAGTGCTGCGCTGTGCCCGGAAGATTCCGCTCCAAAAGGAGCTGATGGACGCAGACTCTGACATCGGCTGTGCTGATTATATCCTTTTCAGCGGTCAGCCTTGCAAAGACTTCGTCGGCTATGCTCTGAGCCTCATTTTTCGTGAGCTCTTCGAGCGTGACCTCTGCATTGGCCTTGAGTATGCCGTTGACGATCTTGTCGTCATCGAAAAGAACCACGTTGCCGTTTCTCTTGGTGACCTTCATTGCCTGATCCTCCGTGTTTTCTTTTTATATCATATTTATAATAATATACTATCGCGCTTGTTTTTTCAATCACGAAGTGCCCATACAGAATAGGAATCCCCGCAGCTTTTCCGACATGCGGAATATGCAGCGGGGATACCCGGCTAAGGGAGAAAAGAAAAAGGAAAAAGAATGAAAAAGACAGATATCGTAAGTGAAGTAATCAGCCCTTTATAGCTCCTGCCATGAAGCTCTCCTGGATCTTGCGGCTGAGGAAGATATACAGAATCAAGGTCGGGAAAGTGGCAAGAACAAGCGCTGCGCCGATGGGGCCCCAGTTGGTGGTGTACTGTCCGGAGAGGGCCTGAACACCAACCGGGAGAGTCCTCAGTGCGGATTTGCTTATGAAGATATTGGCAAACATCAGCTCGTTCCAGCACTGGAGGAAGGTATAAATGCCCACGGTGGCCACAGCAGGTTTCATGAGAGGAACGATGATACGAAGGAATGTTCCCCAGACACCGCAGCCGTCTATGCAGGCGGATTCATCAAGTTCACGCGGGATCTCGTTCATGAATCCGGTACATACAAGTATGGCCATTGCAAGGGAGAACGCGGAATAAGGGATTATGAGCGCCCAGTATGTATTGAGCAGGTGAAGCCTTGAAAGCGTGACATACACAGGAACGATCGAAGCATGGATAGGGATGGTAAGCCCCAGCATGAAAAACTTGTTCATTGTCTTTTTGCGCTTCCAGATCAGTCTGGTAAGCGCAAAGGTGGCCATCAGCGCAACAATGAGTGTGATAACGATGGATGCTGTGGCTACAATGGCGCTGTTCAGAAAATACTTCGGCATATTCCCTGTTCCGAGCGCGCTGGTATAGTTTGACCAGAGCCACTGCTTGGGCAGACCGATCACGTTATCGCCGAATATCTCGGCGTTGTCCTTCAAAGAGAAGGTGAACATCCAGTAGACCGGGAAAAGGTTGATGAGCATCCAGAAAACCAGCCCGATATAGATGAAGACCCTTGCAACTTTGCTGTTGTTTCTCATGCCGTCAGTCCTCCTCTCTGAAGATCGCACTGATCAGAAGTGCAAAGCCGAAGCAGAGGATTATGAGCATCACGGCGATGGTGCTCCCCATGCCGTATCGGTTGCGCAGGAACAGCATATTTATCATAAGGGTACTCGGCACTTCCGTGGCGTGCAGAGGACCTCCGTTTGTCAGAACATAGATAAGGTCGAAGGACTTGAGAGAGCCCGTGACCGCGAAGATAACACTGATGCGTATGATTGGTTTGATATAGGGCAGGACGATGTAACGGTTGACCTGCCTGTCGTTCGCGCCGTCAAGCATGGCGGCTTCGCGAAGCTCGGGAGGAACACTTTTCACTCCCGCGTAAAGCAGGAGCATGTGGTAGCCGACATACTGCCAGAGTGTCGGAACAAAGACGGCTCCAAGAGCGGTCTGTTTGGTGCCGAGCCAGATCCTGGTCCATTTTTCAAGGCCTACTGCCCTGAGAAACACGTTAAGAATACCGTAGTCCGGATTGTAGATCTTCAGCCAGAGCTGACCGATGACCACGGTAGAGATCAAGACCGGCATGAAGTAGACGGAGAGAAACAGCCTCTCCCCTTTTATCTTTTTGCCGAGTGTAAGAGCAAGTCCGAGCGCCAGAGGCAGCTGCAGAAAAACGGAAAGCGCCGCCAGCAGCAGAGAATTGCCGAGAGCTTTCATAAAGCCGATGGAATTGCTGGTGAACAGTTCCTTATAATTTGCAAATCCCAGAAAAGTCTTTTCACCGAAGCCATTCCAGTCAAACAGGCTGAAGTAGCCCGACGCACCGATCGGCGCAATAAGGACTCCGCAGAAGAGGATCAGCGCGGGAAGCAGGAAGACGATGATATGAATTTTCTTGCTGTAAAGCTTGTTCATAATACGGTCCCCTCATTCTTTCGAGGAGGCGGTACTCCCTTTCGGGGGAGTACCGCCTGTGATTCATTCAGTCGCTACGATCCTGAAAAAACGGATCAGCCGAGGTCTTTGGTAAGGCCTGCAACGAAGCCTTCGCCATCGATCGCGCAGCCATAGACCTGGGACACATAGTCGAGGTAGGTGTTGGCCGGATCAGCGCTCATGGCGGTGTCGCCGAAGAGGACCATGCCTTCGCACTCTGCAACGATATTGGCTATGTCAACGAGCAGGGGCTTGAGGGAGCTGGTGTCATAGTCGGGAACCCATGCGGGGAGACCGACAGCGTTGAGGTAGTTGTAGTGGCAGATCTCTTTGCCGAGCTCAACAGCGACTTCAGCTGCCAGATCAGCATTCTTGCCGTCAGCGTATACCGCGAGATGGTCAGACGGACCGCCGATCGTCTGGTCGTAGGAGGAGCGTTCTTCGTTCATAACCGGGAACAGGCAGACAGCGGCTTCAAAATCAGCGTCGTTGACCTCGCCTGTATTCCAGGAGCCGTTCTGATAGAAAGCGGTCTTGCCGGCCAGGAAGTTGGCCTTGACTTCGTCGTTGCCGAGGGCGATGCCCGACGGATCGAAGTAACCTTTGTCGAACATTTCCTGCATGGTGTCAACAGCTTTGGCGATGTGCGGATCATTCCATGTCGCCTCGCCGGCG
>JAZMZR010000024.1:0-56113 GCA_045586065.1 Candidatus Limivicinus sp. | reverse complement strand
GACCCTTCCGGTCACGTCATCGGATTTCACCGTCAGGATCTCCTGCAGAGTGTAGGCCGCGCCGTACGCCTCCAGGGCCCAGACTTCCATCTCGCCGAAGCGCTGGCCGCCGAACTGAGCTTTACCGCCCAGAGGCTGCTGCGTAACGAGGCTGTAAGGTCCGGTAGAACGGGCATGGATCTTGTCATCGACAAGGTGATGCAGTTTGAGGAAGTACACCCAGCCGACAGTGACATCATTATCGAATTTCTCGCCGGTACGGCCGTCGTACATGACGCTCTTGCCGTCTTCGCGCAGGCCTGCGGACTTGAGGGTGTTTCGGATGGTGGTCTCGGTGGCTCCGTTGAATACGGGAGTCGCCACCTTCCAGCCAAGCGCCTGGGCGGCGTAGCCGAGGTGAACCTCAAGGACCTGTCCGATATTCATACGGGACGGAACACCGAGGGGGTTAAGGACGATGTCAAGCGGCGTGCCGTCGGGAAGATAGGGCATATCCTCACGCGGAAGTATACGCGAGACGACGCCCTTATTGCCGTGACGTCCGGCCATTTTGTCGCCGACAGAGATCTTTCTCTTCTGGGCAATGTACACGCGGACGACCTCGCTCACGCCGGGAGACATCTCGTCGCCGTTTTCGCGGGTGAAGACCTTCACGTCCACAACAATGCCGCTCTCGCCGTGCGGCACCTTGAGGGAGGTATCCCTTACTTCTCTGGACTTCTCGCCGAATATCGCGCGGAGAAGTCTCTCCTCAGCGGTCAGATCGGTCTCGCCCTTGGGGGTGACCTTACCGACAAGAATGTCGCCGGCGGTCACTTCAGCGCCGATCATAATGATACCGCGCTCATCGAGATACTTGAGCGCGTCGTCTCCGACACCGGGAATATCCCTTGTGATCTCCTCGGGTCCGAGCTTGGTGTCGCGGGAGTTGCACTCATACTCCTCGATATGGATAGATGTGAATACGTCCTCCATCACGAGCCGCTCGTTGAGCAGGATGGCGTCTTCGTAGTTATAGCCTTCCCAGTTCATATAGCCGACAAGAATGTTCTTGCCGAGGGAAAGCTCGCCGTCAGCTGTGCTGGGTCCGTCAGCAAGGACATCGCCTTCACTGACTCTCTCGCCCGGAACGACGATGGGCCTCTGATTGAAGCAGGTGCCCTGGTTGGAGCGGGAGAACTTGATCAGATCGTAATCTTTAACCGTGCCGTCATCATATCTGACGGTGACAACACAAGAATCCACGCGTGTCACGACGCCGTCGCCCTCAGCCATGACGCAGACTCCGGAGTCAACAGCGCACTTGTGTTCGATGCCCGTTGCAACGATCGGGGCCTCGGTGGTCATGAGCGGCACTGCCTGCCTCTGCATGTTTGCTCCCATCAGGGCACGGTTCGCGTCGTCGTTCTCGAGGAAGGGGATCATCGCCGTTGCGATGGACACCATCATCTTCGGGGAGATGTCTATATAGTCGACCTCTTCACGGTTGACCTCAATGGTGTCGTTCCTGTGGCGGCAGATAACACGTTTGTTGATGAGATATCCGTTCTCATCGACAGGCTCGCTCGCCTGACAGACGATGAATTCGTCCTCTCTATCGGCAGTCATGTACTCGACCTCATCGGTGAGTCTGCCGGTGGGCTTATCTATGCGGCGGTACGGAGTTTCGAGGAAACCGTACTTGTTGGCGCGGGCATAGGAGGCCAGATAGCTGATAAGTCCGATGTTCGGGCCTTCAGGCGTTTCTATCGGGCAGAGACGACCATAGTGGCTGTAGTGAACGTCACGGACATCGAAGCTTGCACGCTCACGGGAGAGCCCTCCCGGTCCGAGAGCAGACATACGGCGCTTGTGTGTAAGTTCGGAAAGCGGGTTGGTCTGATCCATAAACTGGCTCAGCGGGCTGGATCCGAAAAATTCCTTTATCGCTGCAGTCACCGGACGGATATTGATAAGGCTCTGCGGAGTGACTATATCGAGATCCTGCAGAGTCATCCTCTCACGGATCACACGCTCCATACGGGAGAAGCCTATGCGGAACTGGTTCTGCAGCAGCTCACCCACACAGCGGACACGGCGGTTGCCGAGATGGTCAATATCATCGGCGGAACCGATACCGTAGGCTATGCCGTTGAGATAGTTGACAGACGAGAAGATATCGTCAGCTATGATGTGACGCGGGATCAGCGTGTCGATGTTGTTCCGGACAGCATCTTTCAGCGCATCGCCCTCATACTGCTCGAGCAGGCTGCTGAGTATGATCCAGCGGACCTTTTCGGTTACGCCGCACTCTTCGGGATCAAAGTCCACAAAGTGAGCCATGTCGACCATTCCGTTGGAGAAAACGCGAACTTTTGTACCGTTTACATTGAGGAACACATCGAGCACACCGCATTTATCCAGCTTGCGGCCCAATTCCTTACTGATGGTCTCTCCTGCCTCGGCAAGGATCTCGCCGGTGGCGGGGTCGGTCACGGGTTCGGCAAGCTCAAATCCCACAACACGCGGATAGAGTGCGAGCTTCTTATTGAACTTATAGCGGCCGACCGCGGAGATGTCGTAGCGGCGGTGATCATAGAACAGACCTTCGAGCAGGGTCTCCGAGGACTCCACGGTGGGAGGATCGCCCGGACGGAGCTTGCGATAGATCTCTATCAGGCACTCTTCACGGCTTATCGCGGTATCCTTTTCAAGCGTGGATACGATGCGGATGTCATTGCAGAAGATCTCTTTGAGCCTTTCGCTGGTGATGGCTCCGACAGCGAGTTCATTCTGCGGAATGCAGCTGAGCCAGGTGGCCGGCATATCTTCCTTATATGCACCCATGGCCTTAAGGAGCCATGTGATCGGGAGCTTCCTGTTCTTGTCAATGCGGACATAGAACACGTCGGCAGCATCGGTCTCATATTCGAGCCACGCACCGTGGTAGGGAATGACCGTAGCGCCATAAAGATGCGTGAGGGATTTATCCGTAGAACTTTCAAAATACACGCCGGGAGAGCGGACCATCTGGGAGACTATGACACGTTCCGCGCCGTTAATAACGAACGTGCCTGACGGAGTCATGAGCGGGAAATCTCCCATGAAGATATCCTGTTCCTTGATCTCCTCTGTTTCCTTGTTGCGAAGGCGCACCCTCACCTTGAGCGGTGCAGCATAGGTAGCGTCTCTGGCCTTGCACTCCTCAATGGAATACTTCCCTTCCTCGTTCATCGAATAATCCACGAAGCTGAGCTCAAGATTACCGGAATAGTCCGTAACGGCCTCGGTATCCCTGAACACCTCACGCAGACCGGTATTGAGGAACCACTGATAGCTGCTCTTCTGGATCTCCAGAAGATTGGGCATGTCGCGGATCTCCTCGGTCCTTGCGAAGCTCATCCTCTTGGTCTTCCCGTACTGCTTTTCCTTGACTGTCTGTGACATTCCTGCATTCTCCTTATCAGGTCATCAGAAATTGAACGCCCGGGTGCGTTTATAAATTGTTTAGCCCGGGAGTTGAAAAAATAGGGAGCGGATGCTATAATAATTTTGTTATGAAGGAGGAGAGTTTGTCCTCCTTTTTGCGCACATAGCAAATTATTTTAACATTTCTATTTTTAAAAGTCAAGATACTTATGCGGTCTATGACCGCTTTTTTTGTTAATTGAGGCTCACGTGTATGTATTTCCCCGTTGTCATCACAATTGCAGAAGCTGCTTTTGCTTATTATCTGCTTTATCGTACCGGTTCCCTGTCGCGCTGGAGTCACGTGCTTGTTTCCGTTCCGCTGATATGCGCCGCCTTTCTGATCCGCTGTTATTTTTTCCCCTTTGAAAGCGCGGATTACCAGGACTTTCTAAGCAGATGGGTCACATGGTTTTCGGAGAACGGCGGTTTTGCCGCGTTGAAAGGTTCCATCGGGAACTATAACATACCCTACCTTTATTTTCTCGCAGCGTTTTCATATCTTCCTGTAAAAGATCTTTATCTGATAAAAGCCCTAAGCATTTTCTTCGATATCGTTCTCGCGTACTCGGTGTGCAAGATCGTATCTCTTATGAGCGAGAACAGCTGGCTGCGTATCGGCTCGTTCTGCGCTGTCCTTTTATGGCCGACCGTGCTCCTCAACGGTGCATACTGGGGCCAGTGCGACAGTATTTATACCGCTCTCGCCCTGCTCGGCATATACTGCGCCATGAGCGGAAAGCCGGTAAGGAGCATGATCTGCATCGCCCTGAGCTTCAGTTTCAAGCTGCAGGCGGTATTCATCATGCCTGTCTGGGTCGTCCTGCTTTTCTGCCAAAAGATAAACTGGAAGCACTTTTTCATTTTCCCGCTGATATATATGGGCATCGTGCTACCGGCCGTTATAGCCGGCAGACCGTTCGTTGAAACAATTATGCTCTATTTCAACCAGATGGATTCCATCGGGACCGGACTGAACTACAATTCTCCCTCCGTCTTCTCTTTCTGGGACCACAAAGCGCCGCCCGCCGACCCGGCACTTCTGACCAACGTCGGAATCATTCTGGCGTTCGTGTTCATGGCAGCCGTCCTGCTCATATGCTTCATCTGCAGAAGGAGACTGAATGAAAGGCTCATAATGCTCTCCGCCGCGATTCTTTCTACAGGTATTCCTCTCCTTCTTCCGAGGATGCACGACAGATACTTTTTCCCGGCTGATATCATCACGCTCTGCCTTGCCTTCATTCTGCCGCAGACCGCTCCTTGCGCTGTTCTTACATTGTTTGCCTCGTTCCTGGCCTATTATGCATATCTCAATATGCGCTATCTGCTGCTCATGAAGTACGGAGCTATCGCGCTGATCCTATCCCTGTTTCTGCTCATCACCGTTTTTACGATCATGCTCAGGCCGGGTAAAAGCAACGCAGCGGAAAGGCTTGAAAATAATCCTTGACAAACCATCTGCAAATACATATAATAACCGATGCACCCTAAGGGTGCCGCTGAGAATGTATGGCTTCCTTAAATGCGGATGACGCACCCCCGGCGATATATGCGAGAGTGCTGGAACTGGTAGACAGGCACGTTTGAGGGGCGTGTGTCGACCGACGTGGGAGTTCAAGTCTCCTCTCTCGCACCAAAAGGCTCTGATTAAATGATCAGAGCCTTTTTTGATATGTTAAACTAACAAAGAGCAGCCTGAGTTTCAGGCTGCTCTTTGTTAGTTTGTTTGGTTATCTACTTGGCGTAATCGACGGCTTTGGTCTCGCGCAGAACGTGGACCTTGATCTGGCCGGGATAGGTAAGCTCTTCCTCGATCTTCTTGGCAATGTCCCTTGCCAGAAGGACCATCTGG
Organism: Candidatus Limivicinus sp.; assembly: GCA_045586065.1. Taxonomy (GTDB): domain Bacteria; phylum Bacillota; class Clostridia; order Oscillospirales; family Oscillospiraceae; genus Limivicinus. The sequence continues at coordinate 50,811 of JAZMZR010000024.1, read as the reverse complement.
TCCTCGCTGACCTCTTCGGGTTTCACCATGATGCGGATCTCACGGCCTGCCTGGATGGCATAGCAGCTGTCGATACCCGGGAAGCTCTTGGAGACTTCCTCTAGCTTTTCAAGGCGCTTGACATAGTTTTCGATATTCTCACGACGTGCGCCGGGACGGGAGGCGGAGATGGCGTCGGCCGCCTGGACGAGGCAGGCGACGAGCGTATGCGGCTCCACATCGCCGTGGTGCGCTTCAATGGCGTGGATGACTTCCTCGGACTCCTTGTAGCGGCGGGCAAGGTCGACGCCTATGGTAACGTGGCTGCCCTCAACCTCGTGGTCAATGGCCTTGCCGAGGTCATGCAGAAGTCCCGCTCTCTTGGCAGTGGCCACATCGGCTCCGAGTTCGGATGCGAGGAGGCCAGCAATGTGGGAGACCTCTATGGAATGGTTCAAAACGTTCTGGCCGTAGCTCGTGCGGTATTTCATACGGCCGAGAAGCTTAACGATTTCGGGATTGAGGCCGTGGATATTCGTCTCGAATATGGCTCTCTCGCCTTCGGCCTTGATGGTGGCGTTAACTTCCTTCTGAGCCTTGGCGACCATCTCCTCGATGCGGGCCGGGTGGATGCGTCCGTCCTGAATGAGCTTTTCAAGGGCAAGCCTCGCAACTTCGCGGCGGACGGGATCGAAACCGGACACCGTGATGGTCTCGGGTGTGTCATCAATGATCAGATCGCAGCCGGTGAGCATCTCTATGCTGCGGATATTGCGTCCTTCACGGCCGATGATGCGGCCCTTCATGTCGTCATTGGGGAGTGGAACGACAGAAACGGTGATCTCGCTTGCGTGATCCGCTGCGCAGCGCTGGATGGCTGTGGCGATTATCTCGCGTGCCCTTTCATCTGCTTCTTCCTTGTACTGGGTCTCGATCTCTTTTACCTTTACCGCCATCTCGTGGGTGACGTCGTCCCGGACGGTGGCAATGATGTAGGCCTTCGCCTCTTCGACCGACAGCCCCGAGATCTTTTCGAGCATCTCGAGCTGGGCCTTCTTGATCTGTGCGATCTCCTGCTGGTGGGCTTCCGCCGCGGCGATCTTGGAGGACAGAGCCTCGTTCTTCTTCTCTACCGCGTCGGTCTTTTTGTCCAGATTCTCCTCTTTCTGCTGAAGGCGGCGCTCCTGCTTCTGCAGTTCTGAACGGCGCTCCTTTACTTCGCGGTCGAATTCCGCGCGATTCTTGTGTATTTCTTCCTTTGCCTCAACAAGGGCCTCTCTCTTTTTATTCTCGGCGCTCTTTATTGATTCATTTATAATACGTTTTGCTTCTTCCTCCGCGCTGGTTATTTCACGCTCGGCAACTTTTTTTCTGTATGTGATCCCTAAAAAGAAGCCTATAACAGCCGCAGCCGCTATAAGAACAATCCATATCCATAAATTCGGCATAAGAAAACACACCTCCATTCCTTTTAATTAGAATAATGCGGTGGTTTTTCAAATATGCATGTATATCCACCCTGTTCCAAGGCAGGATATATGCCCATCGAAAATGAAAAATAATATTTCAAGGGGATTTCCCCACTATCCCTCGACATATTAAAACCGATTTATTTTAGCCTTTTTGTTATATTATGTCAAGCTGAAAATGTCTTTCCCAAACAGACAAAAAAATGCCCGCGCCTTGCGGCACGGGCTTAGATCGTGTTTTTTTGGATTACTTGATATTGTTCTTGATGACTTCAGCGAGGATCTTGATACCGGTGACGATCCTGTCATCAGGCTCCTTGGAGTAGTTCAGGCGCAGGCAGTGGTTGTTGCCGCCATTGGGGAAGAAGCCTTCACCTGGCACAAAGGCGACCTTCTTTTCCAGCGCCTCTGCGGCCATGATTTTTGTATCGATATAGTCGGGCAGTTCGACCCATGTGAACAGACCGCCGTCAGGTCTGGTGTAGACAGCCTCTCTCGGGAAGGTCTCGTCCATCGTGGAGATCATCAGCTCGCAGCTGTGCTTATAGCTGGGCAGGATCTTGGCAATGTGCTCATCGACATCGAACATGTCGAGATACTTGGAAACAATGGCTGCGGTGAAGGTCGCAGTCTGAAGGACTGCACCCTGCGCGATGAGGTTCAGCTTGTCGATAACAACTTCATTTGCGCAGATCCAGCCGAGGCGCATACCGGGTGCGAGGATCTTGGAGAAGGTACCGAGATACATGACCAGGCCCTTGGTGTCCATGGTCTTGAGTGCCGGGAGGAACTCACCCTGGAAGCGGAGGTCACCATAGGGGTTGTCCTCAATGACGGGGATCTCATACTTGGTGATGACTTCCATGAATTTCTTTCTTCTCTCCATGGGCCAGGTACGTCCGCTCGGATTCTGGAAATCGGGGATGACATAAATGAGCTTTACGTTCTTGGTCTTCTGGAGGATCTTCTCAAGTTCCTCCACTATAAGGCCGTCGCCGTCGGTGGGAACTTCCACGAAATTCGGGAGGTAGGGCTTTACCGCATTGATGGCGCCGAGATAGGACGGGCTTTCCATGAGGACCACATCGCCCTCGTCGAGGTAAAGCTTGCCTATGAAGTCAAGGCCCTGCTGGCTGCCCGCCGTGAGAAGGATATTATCCGGGGTGGTGACGATCTGGTTTCTCTTAAGCATACGGTCCGCAATATGCTTTCTCAGACCTGCCCAGCCTGCGGTCTCACCGTACTGGAGGACTGTCTTGCCGTCTTCATTGAGAACGGCATCAGTCGCCTTTTTTATGTCTGCCACCGGGAAAAGGTCCGGAGCGGGAAGTCCGCCGGCGAAAGAGATGATCTCAGGCTTTTTGGTAAGGGCGAGCAGCTCACGAATAGCGGAGGCTCTGATTTCTTTCATTCTGTCTGCAAATTCAACCATTTTTCAGCATCCTTTCATTTATACAGATTCAAGATTTGCCGTTTATAAACATGCTTTTTGCTACAGTTTAGAGTAACACAATTCAAGTAAGGTGTAAATCTTTTTTTAACCTTTATACTTCAGCACCGCTACCTGCGGCTCCGTGTTCTCATCGATGACGATCGAGTCTGTGTCATAGTAATGGATCATCTCCGGCGATTCAAAGTAGTTTATCAGGTTCTCGAGATGCTCGAGCCTGCGCGGGCCGAAGTTTCCGAATCTGTAATGCATCGGGATGATCGCCTTCGGGAAGAGTTCGTCCGTCATTCTCCACACCTCCTGAGAAGGAAGACCGGTGCAGCTGCCGGCCGTGACCATGATCGCGTCTGCGCCGAAAAGCCTGCTGACCTCGCCTCCGTTGAGCCGTGTCCCTATATCGCCCATATGGGCGACCTTGAGCCCGTCCGCCTCGAGGATATGGATGAGGCAGGTGCCCCGCATGATGCCGCCCACACTGTCGTGATCCACGCGCATGGCTGTGATCTCAAAAGGGCAGTCCGATTCCGGCCGTCCGGAAAGAAGCACTCCCTCACGGTAATTGTGGCCGTAATGCTCGTGGCTGATCAGGAGTTTATCCGCTTTCACTCTGAGTGGCGGATAGCCGGCCGTATATTTGCTGTTGTAAGGGTCTATCACCACCGTGTAGCCCTTGTGGCTTATTTCAAAGCACGCGTGTCCGAGCCATCTGAGTTTCATATTGTTTCTCCTCTCCTCTCAGCCTTCCATCACATGGAGCGACCGGATCTGAGCATTCTCTATGTGTTCCATAACGGAAAAGGCATGGCCTTCCAGATAGTCAGATTGGTCATCCGTCAGGTGCTGTCTTTTCATTTCGGCAATAACAGCAGCGCAGATATCCTCTATCACCCCGGCTTTTATCTCTGCGCTGTCTTCATCCTGGGCCGCGGTGAGGAGGAATTCCAGCGCGTCCTTCATATCTCCGAGCTTCTCAAGGCGTTCCATGCCTTTGAAAGCCCACTTGTAATAGGGCATATGCTTTCGGTTCAGCAGATAGATCATGCTGCAGGCACTCTGAACGAACTCGGCAACAGCGAGCGCAGCAGCGCCGCTCTGACCGTGCCGGAGGCATCTCCGGAAATTGTACTGCCCCGACTGCGCCATTTTCACTGCTCTCGCGGCGATTTTCTTCTTTCTCACATCCTCGGGCATTCCGTTGAGAATGATGTCCCGCTCCCGGCTGAACGTCCCCTGATCATCTCTCCATACCTGCCCGTTGGACGCCTCGGCGAGTGCGTGCTCCGGGACGAACATCCACTGTTCCCAGCTCTCCGGCGCTCCCGCGGAGCCGGTGTATCTCGCATAGAAATCCCCTATGCGGTGGACGCCTCTGGCATTGTTCGCGAGAACAGACCTGTCGACGGCGGAATTGCCGCATATACTGCGGTACACGCGTGAGATCTCTACCCCGGCGGCTTTATCCGTCTCGTCGTCGATCCAGATGGAAAAGCCGGGGAAAAAGTCATGATCCTGGGAGATCTCGTCATCGAATCCGAAGCACTCGGAGCCATGGCCCGCAAGGCCGATGGCCATAAGTCCCTCAAATCCGGGAAGGAGCCTGTGGATCAGTTCCCTGCCGCTGTCCTCATACAGCTTTTTCGCTTCATCAAGAAACGCCATTGTTTTCCTCCAGTATCTTTCTCAGCCGTGAGGCATAGTAGAAAAATCCGAAATCGTCAAAAAGCGGAAGGCACTTCCCCGCCGTAAAGGCAAAATAGCCGTCGTGCATCAGGGCGGGATCCAGCAGGCAGTCGCCGGCCTGCTCCATGCAGGCGGAAACCCGCTCGTCCTCCGGGTCCCGGGCGTAATACAGCTCCGCCAGATTGCACCAGGTGACGGCAATATCGCAGTTCGTGCCGGGGAGCTTCTCCAGCACGTCCAGTGCCCTGCCGAAAAAGGCCTCCGCCTTCTCAAAGGCTCCCGTGTCCTCAAAGGACAGGGCCATGTTGTTGTACAGCCCCGCAAAACGGTAGTCCCCCGGATTAAGGTTTTCGGAAAAGACCGTCAGCACGTGTTCGAACAGCGGAAGGGAGCCCTCCGCGTCGCCGAAGCATTTCATGGTGGTCGCCGCGTTCAGCAGCACCGTCGCGCCGGACACCGTCCGGCCCATGGAGTGCTCTTCGATGATCTCCCGTGCCTCCCGGACCGCGGAAAGGGCCTTTTCCCGCTCCATGGTCCTCCGGACCAGACCTAGCCGCTCGCTCACCAGCGACAGGCGGCTCCTCCAGTCCCCGGCGGCAAATGCCCGCTCCGCTGCGTCGTCGATCAGACGCCCGGCGGCAGGAAGATCCTTTTTCGCATAAAGCGTATCCAGTTCCCGGATCAAGGCCGGAATATCCAGTGCACAGTCCGTCCTTCCGGCATCGGGGACTCCGGTATATGCGCTTGTGTCAAAGGGGCAGGCAGGTTCGATCGTATCCATCATTCATGCTCCGATCCTTTTATTTCAGCACAACGCTGGTCTTCGCGCCCACCGTCAGGACAGTCCCGTTAAGCACGGCGCCGTTCATTCCCGCAGAGGCTTGGATCCCGGAATAGCCCAGGCCGATCTTCGCAAGGTCCACGGTAATTGCGGCATCGGTAACATTGTGCAGCACACATACTGCGCTTCCTCCCCAAAGAGCCGTGAATCCGCCCAGATCGCTGTCGGGAATGCACAGTGCCCGGTATACCCCTCTGGCAATCTCCGGATTTGCATTCCGTATCATGATAAGCTGTTTATAGTAATTATACAGGCTGTCCGGATCCCTGAGCTGCTCGGCCGCTCCCGCTTCGATCTGATCGTTGAAGCTGCTTCCTTCGGGATCCTTTATCGTATCTTCATCATGCCAGACCATGGCAAGCCGCCGGTCGGCATCGGTGTCAGTCCATCCGCGCGAACCGCGCATCCCGAGTTCTTCACCGTAGTAGATAAAAGGTGAACCGGGTCCGAGCAGGTAAAGATTTGCTGCCATCTGCATCGTTCCGTCCGAAGCGGAAAGATAACCGGCCGCGCGGTCCTGATCGTGGTTCGAAACAAAAGGAATGAGCATAGCCGAGGGATTGATCTCGTGCACTCTGTCGAGATAGTTCTGAAAATAGAATGTCAGACTGTCAACGCTTCCTCCCCTTGCTGTGTTGGCAATAAGACCATCCGCCTGGCACAGGGAGAAGTTGAAGCAGTTTGTGGCCGTGTAATAACGATCGGTCACGGGATCCGAGTCCCATACTTCCGCAACGGTGTAAACATCCGGGCGGATCTTTCGCAGCTCCTCCAGATACCATTCCCAGAATTCCGCGCTCCGGCCGTTGTCCCCGAAATAAATATATTTTGCCGCGTCGAAGCGGAAGCCGTCCGCGCCGAGTTCCAGGTAGAACTCCGCCACTTTCAGCAGTGTCTGCCGGACAGCTTCGCTGTTGAAATTGAGCTCCGGCATATCCTCGGTGAAATTGCATTCGTAAAGGTCGGAACAGCCGGGAATCTGCCGGAAGGCCCTCCCGTCCGTCGGCGAGTCCGCCGGAACCCAGCTGTAGAAATCGTAAAACCCGCTGCTCAGGTCCCCGCTGCGGTGGGCCTCGCAGAATCTTTGAAACCACCCGCACCGCGATCCCGTATGGTTGATGGGCAGATCCAGGATCACCTTCACATTCCGCTCATGGCATATGTTGAACAGTTCCCGGAGATCGTCAAAAGTCCCGAACCGGGGATCGAGCTGAAAATAGTTCGTCACATCGTATTTGTGATAGGACGGGGAGAGGAAGACCGGCGTGAGCCAGATGCCTTCGACTCCAAGACTCCGTCCGGAATCCGGTTCCCCGTCGTTCAGATAATCCATGCGGTTGATGATGCCCCGGATATCCCCGATCCCGTCGCCGTTCGAGTCTGAGAAGGAACCCACAAAGATCTCGTAGAAGACCCGATAATTGTCCACACAGACGAAGCCGGGTTGTAGTTTCGAATCCTTCAGTGAATACTCGGCTTCATTCTGTTTGGGTTTCACGGTAAGTTTTCCGCAGCCGGACATGCTCGAGAACAGTATTATTAGGCACAGCAGAAGCGCGATCTTTTTCATCTGAGTCACCTGACAAGACGATGATGTATAATCGATTTTATAGTGCGATAACCTGCTTGTCAACAAAAGTGCGGGCAGAACAGCTTGCAAAAGACTGTTCTGCCCGTTTCGATTTATGAATTTAAAGAAGTATCAGCCGCTTATCCCTTGACTGCGCCGGAAGCAACGCCCTTTATGATGTGTTTCTGGCAGGTCAGGTAGAACACGACCACCGGGATGATCGCCAGGAAGATCAGCGCCATCATAGCACCGAGGTCGACGGTGCCGTAGCTTCCCTGCAGATACTGGATATGGATGGGTATCGTGCGGTATTTGTTGATATCCAGAACAAGGACCGGGAGCAGGTAGTCGTTCCAGACCCACATGATCTCAAGGATGCCGACGGAGATCAGTGTCGGCTTGAGCATGGGGAGAACCACCAGAAAGAACGTGCGCAGCGGTCCGCAGCCGTCTATAGAGGCAGCCTCCTCAATCGCGATCGGTATGGATTTGACAAAGCCGACGAACATGAAGATCGCCAGGCCCGCGCCGAATCCGAGGTACACCACCGGTATCGTCCACGGCGTATTCAGATGCAGCGTGTCCGCTGTCTTTGACAGTGTGAACATGACCATCTGGAACGGAACCACCATGGAGAACACGCAAAGGAAATAGATCACCTTGCAGAAGAGAGAATTGACACGCGCTATATACCATGCGGCCATGGATGTGAACAGAAGGATAAGGGTGGTGGACAGCACCGTGATGATCACGCTGAACACAACGCTCTTCCAGAACGGATAGTTGCCGAAAGTCATTCCCTTTATGTAGTTGGAGAAACCGGCCCACATCTCACGCAAGGGAAGCGCAAAGGTATCGGTCTTGACATAGGTGTTGATCTTGAAGGAGTTTATAATGACAGCAAGCACGGGGAGAACATAGATGATGCATATCACGGCAAGCGCGATGGAGAGTATCATTTTTCTCCTGCTTTCAGCTGAAAGAGAAGCTTTCATTACTGCTGCACCTCCCTCTTACGCGTATAACTGAGCTGGAGCAGGCCGAGTCCCGCAACCAGTATGAAGAACAGTACCGCCTTCGCCTGGGCAACACCCTTGGAAGTGGTGTTTGAGGTATAGAATGTGCTGTAGATATTCAAAGCCAGCATTTCCGTGGTCTTAACAAATTCTCCTCCCTCCTGTATGATCGGCTGTCCGCCGGTCAGAGCCAGGTTCTGGTCGAAGAGTTTGAATCCGTTGGTAAGACCGAGGAAGGTACAGATGGTGATGGACGGCATGACATTAGGGATGGTAACCTTGAAAAGGGTCTGCCACTTTGAAGCGCCGTCTATCCTTGCCGCTTCGAGCATATCACCGGGCACGGCCTGCAGCCCGGCTATATAGATGATCATCATATATCCTATCTGCTGCCATCCTACCAGTATAATCAGGCCCCAGAATCCGAATCTCGAATCCATAACGATCGAGGTCCCGTAACGGCTGAGAATACCGTCAAAGATCATGGACCAGATATAGCCGAGCACGATACCGCCGATCAGGTTCGGCATGAAGAACACCGTACGGAAAAGGTTGCTGCCCTTGATCCCCTGCGTCAGCGCGTATGCGACGGCAAAGGCCAGGACGTTTATCAGCACCAGAGATACGATCGCAAACAGTGCCGTGAACCAGAATGCATGCCGGAACGTCGGATCCTGCAATGCTTTCAGGTAGTTTCCGAATCCGGTCAGTCTGGCATCCCGGATCAGTTTGAACTCACAGAAAGAAAGATAGATACCCTGAATGAAAGGCCATACAAATCCGATCGCAAAGGCGGCGACCACGGGGCCCAGAAACAGGGGTGACCACAGTCTTGTCTGGCGGATCTGAGAATTCATATTCGTGATCCTCTTTCGCAATGTGACCATCTCCTTTTTATATCATTTATTCACTTTCATGCCTCATGCGGCAGAAAAAGCGATATAGAAATAAGGGAACGGGGACGGGCGTGAACGCCCGCCCCCGCTTTTTGCTTATTAAAACTCTGCTGAAGGCTGCTGAACGGAATTATCCGTTCTGCTTTGCATACTGTACGGCCCAACCGTCAATGAAGGCGGTTTTGACCTGCTCCCAGTTGGCATCGGTCTGATCTGCGTTGTAGGCGTTCAGAGCGGAAACAGCGGCGGAGCGGTAGTCATCGACACCAGGCTGATAGTTGGTCGCCCAGTCCATGACATAGTTGCCGGCAGCGGCATAGGCGTCGGCTGCGGCAAGGAAGGCGTTGGTGGACTCGACGGCGCCCTTGTAAGGCATTGCACCGAAGGAGTCAACAAGCAGGCGGGAAGCTTCGGGATCGGTCACGCACCATACCAGGAAGTCCATGGTGGCCTTCTGGTCGGCTTCGGAAGCCTTGGCATTGATCGCCCAGCAGTTTTCAGTACCGCAGTTGAGTCCGGCTTTCTCCTCGCCGGGAACTCCGCAGTAGTACGGGATCATCGTGGCATTGGGAACGGTCTCGGAAATAGCGGAGAAGTCCCAGGATCCGGTGAGAACGAAGGTGGATTTGCCGGAGATGAACTCGTTGACGGGATCGTGTCCGCCGGTGGCCAGCTCCTTGGGATCGGTGGTGCTGTTGTTGATGGACAGATCGTAGATGTTGCGGAAGTAATCAAAGAATTCGCCGGTCAGGGATTCGGGAGCGGCGGTCCACTTGGCGCCGGAAGCGGTCTCCTCATAGTAGTACTCGAGGTTGATCAGGTGGCCGGTGTAACGCCAGGAAGAGCTGCCGTCCATATCGGCGGCAGAGAAGGCGTCGAATCCGAGGGTGGCGGCGTTCTTGTGGATGTCCTCCGCAACGGCCTTGAGGCCGGCGAAGTTGGTCAGCTCATCCATGCTGTGGCCGGCGGCGGCAACATGATCGGGGTTGACAACGATGCCGTAGCACTCGAAGCAGTAGCCGATGGAAACGAGCTTGCCGTTCTCATCATAGAGGTTGTAGGCGTCGGTGTTCAGCTCATTGGCGATGGGCGTTCCCTTGAGGTCCACCACATAGTCGCTCCAGTCCTTGACGGAGTTGGCGTTGCCCACGACAAACAGGGTGGGGGGAGCGCTCTTGTCCATCTCGGCGGTGAGCGTCTGGCTGTAGGTACCGGAAGCAGCGGTGACGACCTTTACGGGGACACCGGTCTTATCGGTATAGAGTTTGGCAACTTTCTGGAGCACTTCGTCTGATTCCGGCTTGAAGTTGAGCCAGTACACAGAACCGGTGCTTGCTTTCTGTCCGCAGGCGCACAGTGCGAAGACCATGACCAGGACCAGAAGCAACGCAAGGATTTTCTTCATTTTTGTTCCTCCAATTTTTCTGATCTTTATATCATCGGCGCCGAAGGGCGCCGGTGTATACACCCTTGTTTTCCGTGCGAAAAGGCACATTAGGCAAAGAAAAGCGGTCCGTGCCGCTTAACGAAGATTAAAAATCTTTAAATATTATACTATTTCGGGGTTTTTCTTCAAAGTGTGCGAATCAACAAAAATAGCGTTTCAAATTTGTTGAGTTTGCCTAAGCAGAACTTCCGTCCGGAGCGGGAGGCTCCGGACGGAAGGTTCTCTTATCGGGAGGATCAGCCTGCGGCTTCCATGCCCGCCTTCAGGGCGCGCACGTTGCCGTCGAGGAATTTCGCTTTCCGCTCGCCCAGCTCGATGCGGATGGCCTCGGTCATCTTGTCGATGCCGACGATGGGGCATTTCGCAAGCATGGCGCCCAGGATGGCCACGTTGGCGCCCTTGGGGTTCTTCACCTCTTCCGCGATCTTCATGGCGTCGCAGTAGACGACGGTGATGTCGTCGCGGACGGACTTGCGCTCGATGATGGAGCTGTTGATCACCAGCAGGCCGCCGGGCTTCACCTCATGCTCGAATTTGTCGAGTGAGGGCAGGTTCATCGCCACCACCACGTCCGCTTCGTACACGATGGGCGAGGCAACGGGATCGTCGCTGATGATGACCGAGCAGTTCGCGGTGCCGCCGCGCATCTCCGGTCCGTAGGAAGGCAGCCAGGACACGTGCTTCCCGTCCAGCATGCAGGCCATGGCCAGGAACTTGCCGATTAGGAGCATTCCCTGTCCGCCGAAGCCGGCAAAAACAAATTCTTTCGTCATGATCAAAGCGCCCCCTTATCTTTCTTCACTCCAAGCGGATAATAAGGAATCATGTTCTCTTCGAGCCACTTCATGGCCTCCACCGGGTTGAGTCCCCAGTTGGTCGGGCAGGTGGAGAGGACCTCTATCATGCAGAAGCCTTTGCCTTCCATCTGATACTTGAAGGCCTTCTTGATGGCGTTCTTGGTCTTGATGATGTTGGCGTTGTTGTTGACCGCGCAGCGCTCGATATAGTAGGCGCCGGGGATCTCCGCCAGCATCTCGGACATCCTGATCGGCGCGCCGCACCAGGCCTCGTCCCTGCCGTAGGGGGAGGTGGTGGTGATCTGGCCCACCAGCGAGGTGGGGGCCATCTGGCCGCCGGTCATGCCGTAGATGGCGTTATTCACGAAGATCGTGGCGATCTTCTCGCCGCGGTGGGCGGCGTGGACGATCTCGGCGGTACCGATGGAGGCCAGGTCGCCGTCGCCCTGATAGGTGAACACCAGCGAATCGGGTTTGGCACGCTTGATGCCGGTGGCAACGGCCGGAGCGCGGCCGTGGGCAGCCTCAAACATATCCACGTTGAAATAATCGTATGCAAACACCGAGCAGCCCACAGGCGCAACACCGACTATATTGCCCCCCATGCCGGTTTCCTCAAGGGCTTCGGCCACAAGACGGTGGATAATGCCGTGATTGCAGCCCGGGCAATAGTGGAAGGGTTTGTCTGTAAGATATGGCGTCTTCTGAAACACGACTGACATATTACTTACCCTCCTTCATCATTTCATGGATCTTTGCGATAATCTCCGTGGTGGAAGGCATGAGGCTTCCGCAGTGTCCGAAGTACTCCGTCGGCTTGCTGCCCAGAAGCGCCAGCTTCACGTCCTCGTACATCTGTCCTTCGTTTGCCTCCACGTCCAGGATCGCCTTGACGTTCTTCGTGGCTTCCTTCAGTTCCTCATAGGGGAAGGGCCATACGGTGATCGGGCGGAACACGCCGACCTTGATGCCTTCCTTGCGGAGGGAATCCGCGGCGGATTTTGCAATCCTCGCCACCGTGCCGAAGGCGGTGATGACGTAATCGGCGTCCTCGGTCTTGTAGCATTCCCACATCTTCTCGTTCTTGCGGATCTCCGCGTAGATCGCCTGGAGATGGTTGTTGTGGACCGTCAGCTCCTCGGTGCTGATATACAGGGAGTTTATGACCGCTCTCTTGGCCGGATCGTCGCCGGGCTTCCAGCCGGTGGCGGCCCAGGGCTTCTTCTCCGGATCGACTTTGTACTCGACCATCGGAGGCATCTCCACGGGTTCCATCATCTGGCACATGATGCCGTCGGCGAGGAACAGGACGGGGACGCGGTATTTTTCGGCCTTGTCATAGGCAAACTGCATGATGTCGATCGCTTCCTGGATGGAGGAGGGGGCATAGGTGATCAGATGATAGTCGCCGTTGCCGCCGCCCTTGACGGCCTGGAAATAGTCGCCCTGGGAAGCCTGGATACTTCCGAGTCCGGGGCCGCCGCGCATGACGTTCAGGATGACACAGGGCAGCTGGGCGCCTGCGGCGTAGGAGATGCCCTCCTGCTTGAGGCTGACGCCGGGGCTGGAGGAAGAGGTGATCACGCGGGCTCCGGTGCCGGCTGCGCCGTACACCATGTTGATCGCCGCGACTTCACTTTCCGCCTGCAGATAGCATCCGCCGATCTCGGGCATACGCGCCGACATGTACTCGGGGATCTCGGTCTGCGGAGTAATAGGATATCCGAAGAAGAAACGGGCTCCTGCGCGAATGGCGGCCTCTGCGATCGCCTCGCTGCCCTTCATTAATGTCAATGCCATTTTATTTCCCTCCTTAATCCCTTTCGATCGTTATCGCGACATCAGGACATGTCCTTCCGCACGAAGCGCATCCGATACATGCCTCCTGATCCACGACCTCTGCCGGATGATAGCCCTTGGAGTTGAGCTTGGTCTTGGAAAGTGCCAGCACTTTCTTCGGGCAGGCTCTTACGCAAAGTCCGCATCCTTTGCAGATCTGTTCATTGATAGTGACCCTTACCATTTCTGCAAACAACCTCTTTTCATATTATTTTTTCTTATCTAACATATTTATGCCGCATTACGCGGATGGAACCCGTTAAACGCTTTTGACCCAGCTGTCCCAGTCTCGCTTCATATACACATCGATCGGGACGGGTGTGCCTATGTATTTCGGATCGTGCCCTTCTGCGAGGAAAATATCCAGGAATTCCTTTTTCCCGGAGGTGTATGCCACCGGGATACCGGTCCTGTCCGAGACCTCTCTGATGATCTCATAACCGTCTCTGAGCTCGGCATCCGTTGTCGCCGTGGAGAGATTCGTGTTGTTTATCATTCCGGTGATCTGCAGCCTTGAATGGATCATCATCTCATTCTGGATCCGGATGATCCTCTCCACCGTACCGGAAAGCGGTCTGCGGATATTGATGACATTCAGGACTTCCAGCTGGCCTTCCTCAAGCTCCATAAAATCCTGGTGGTAACGGCCGAGCGCCGTGGAGCCCGCCGCATCTCCGCCCACATCAAAGACCACCGTATCCCAGTCCATGGCGAAGGCAGACTGCACCTCCGCGGGGAGCGAAAGCGTCTCCACGCTGGAATTCGTAAAATTCGGCGAAACGAGACGGATCTCTTTCATCTTAGCCATGATCCCAGGCTCGGTAAGGCGGAAATAGGTGTTGACCATATCCAGGTCCAGGAGCTCCGTACGGCCGGATTCTGCTGCTCTGAACGCGAAATTGATGGCGAGCTCCGTTTTTCCGCTGCCGTAATTTCCTATCAGAACATACATTTTTTTCATCGTTTTGCCCCATTTTTCCTATTTTTGCTTAGTATTATTTTAGCATTTTGCATGAGCAAGTCAACAACACGGCATACTTATAAAAGATAGTTATTATATCTGCGGTGTATGGAAAAAATCGTTCTAAATACGCCTTGTATGGATTGCCATGATAATTACACTTGATTTGCCCTTTCCCATGTGTTATCATAGTAAAGCTTTATCGGAGGGTTAGCTCAGCTGGTTAGAGCGTCCGCCTCACACGCGGAAGGTCGGCGGTTCGAGTCCGCCACTCTCCACCATAAAAGAAAGCTCTTTTGTCTGCCCAAGGCAAAAGAGCTTTCTTTGTAGCTTTTTACACTGTAATACGGTATGTTAAAAAATCTTACTAGGGATCTTGAAAGACAGCATATGAAAATACATGAAGGTTTACTTGCAGCTGAAAAGCTGAGACTGCATATCCCTTGTTTTGAAGACGGCTGGTTTTATGTAAAGATGCTGTCCGATCCCGCAACCATGGCTTACAACGCGCCATGGTACCCTCCGGACGGATGCATCCCCAACGCGGAAGCCGGGTGGGCAGATCTGCAGAGGGATTGGATCGGGCAGGAACCGGAACGGTTTTATGCTTTTTTGCAGCGAGTATCGGACGAAACATTTATCGGAGACGTAAATTATCACTGTAATCCGAAGCAAAACAGATGGGACATGGGCATCGTGATCTACGCTCCCGAGCGGGGAAAAGGCTACGGCAAAGAGGGCCTCCGCTTATTGCTGGACCGCGCTTTCAGGGTAGACGGAGTACCGTGTCTGCACAATGAATTTGATACTGCCAGAAATGCGGCGTTCCACATCCATAAAGCAGTAGGCTTTCGGGAAATCGGAACAGAGGATGGTGTGATTCAGCTGGAACTGAAGCGGGAGGACTTCCTATCCGGTTCTTCAGTCGTCGGAGAATGAACGAAGCTGTTCATTCTTAAGAGAATCCATAGTTTTTCATAGCGCGATCCGGTTAATTTTGTTTATTTTACATCTTGCCTGTTTAAGCGACTTGTGGTACACTGTCGTCGTTCAAAATACATATGTCCGTAATATACGGACAGTCTAAGGAGAGTTATATGAAAGTAGCAGTTCTTGGATTCGGAACAGTCGGCTACGGCGTTTTTGAAATGCTCAAAAACGCGGACGGCCTTGAGCCCGGATCTGTCCTCGTACGTCCCGGCAAAGACGATGCGGAGTTCAAGGTCACTTCGATCCGCGAGATCACGGAAGACCCCGATATCTGGGCAGTCGCCGAAGTGATGGGCGGGACTGATCCCGCTTATGAGTATGTTTCCGCCGCGCTTCGTGCCGGAAAACACGTGGTAACGTCCAACAAGGCCCTTGTTGCGGCTTACGGGCCGGAGCTTGAGAAGCTTGCGGATGAAAAAGGCGTTGCGTTCCTGTTCAGCGCGGCATGCGGCGGTGCTGTTCCCTTCCTTCACAATATAGCCCTTGCCGTTGAAAGCGACAGGATTCTCAGTCTGGGCGGTATACTCAACGGCACCACAAACTATATGCTCGATGCAATGCAGAGCCGTTTCATGACTTATGCGGACGCTCTTGCGGACGCGCAGGCTCTCGGCTACGCCGAAGCAGATCCCACGGCTGATGTTTCCGGTATGGACGCACTTCGCAAAATAATGCTGGCGTGCGCCGTTGCCTACAATATGCTCCCCGACAGCGGACTTTGCTGTGAAGGCATCGAGAGTATAACGGCTGAGGATGTCAACCACATTCAGGCCGGCGGTTATACCTGCAGACTCGTTACTTCCGGCGGGCTTTCCGAAAGCGGACAGCTCTACGCATATATCGAGCCCGTCCTGTTCCCTGCCAATGCTCCGGAGTGTTCGGTCCTGAAGAATTTCAACATGGCGAAATATATCGGTGAGAATTCGGGACAGATCGTTTTCATGGGGCAAGGCGCCGGCAGATGGCCCACCGCCTCCGCTGTGGTCAGGGATCTGAACGACATTCTGCACGGCAAACGCTACATGATGCGTCCGGACTGCATGCGAGTCGCCGCGGACAACTCGCTGTGTGAGCACAAATACTATGTCAGGCTGCCCGAAGCGCTGGCAGACGCGCTTCCCGCAGAGAAAACGGATGTATATGACGGCATTGCGAGAGTTATCACCAAAGAAATTCCCGTTCAGGCCATGCACGATTTTGCGAAAGAATCCAGAAAGGGCGGCAGCAGTGTGTTCTTTGCGGCTATCGGTGAGTGATAAATGCTGAAAACAGTAAAATTCGGTGGTTCTTCCGTTGCAGGTGCGGATCAGTTCCGGAAAGTAAAGGCAATTGTGGAATCCGACGCATCCAGAAGGGTCGTCGTAGTGTCCGCCGCAGGAAAGCGCCGCCCGGATGATCACAAGCTTACGGATCTGCTTTATCTGTGCCACGCGCATCTGCAGTACGGCGTATCCTGTGACGAGATATTCGACAGCATACGGGACCGTCTGATCTCCATACGGGATGAACTGGGGCTCAGCTGCCCGTTAGAGGAAAAACTTCAGGCTCTGCGCGCAAGACTGAACAGAGATTTCAGCGTAGATGAGCTCGTTTCGCGAGGGGAATACTTCACCTCCATGCTCATGGCCGAGTATCTGGGCTATGCTTTTGTGGATGCTGCTGTTTGTGTCTTTTTCAACTTTGAGGGTCAGCTCGATATGGACAAGACCGGGTCGGCCATAAAAGCGGCGCTGGACAAATATGACAGGATCGTGATCCCGGGCTTTTACGGAAGCCTGCCTTCCGGCAAGATAAAGGTAATGTCCCGTGGCGGCAGCGATATTTCCGGCGCACTGGCTGCAGCTGCGACAGGCTCGGATATATACGAAAACTGGACCGATGTTTCGGGGATCCTTATGGCGGACCCCAAGATCGTGGAAAAACCAAGATCTATCTCCAAGATCACGTATGGCGAGCTTCGTGAGCTTGCGTTCATGGGGGCTTCCGTGCTCCACGAGGAATCCATCCTTCCCGTCCGGGAGAAGGGCATCCCCCTCAACATCCGGAATACCAACCGCCCGGAAGATCCCGGCACAATGATCGTAGGGAGTGTGGAAGACGAAGAGGAGGACGAGCGTTTCCTCACCGGCATCGCCGGACGGCGGGGCTTCAATGTGCTCACTCTGCACAGGCACGACATGAACCTCAGCCACACGCTTTCCAGAGCCCTGGCCGTGTTCGACAGGTATCATGTGAACGTGGAGCACATAACCCTCGGTCTTGATTCCTTTGCGCTCGTCGCATCCGCAGCATCGCTGGGCGACAATCTCTATGAGATCATCTCCGACATGAAAAAAGAATGCCATGCAGAGGATATCGAAGTGCAGGACAATATTGCCCTGGTAGCGGCTGTCGGGCGGAAAATGTCCTCCCGTCTGGGCACCTCCGGAGAGATCTTCAACGCGCTCGGCTCTCACGGCGTCAATATCAGAACGATTGCCCAGGGGGCGGATGAGCTTTCCATCATCATAGGCGTGGACAACAGAAATTTTGAAACGGCCATCCGTGTGCTCTATGACGGATTCGCCGGATAAATACAAAGGAGATAACAAAATGAAAAAGCTCAACATCGCAGTTCTCGGTGCCACCGGTGCCGTCGGTCAGGAGATGCTCAAAGTCCTTGCGGAGTATGATCTTCCCATAGAGAAGTTGCTCCCCTTGGGAAGCGCAAGAAGCGCCGGAAAAAAGATCCTCTTCAAAGGGAAAGAGATCGAGATCCAGGAGGCAACTGACGACTGCTTCAAAGGAATGGACTTTGTTCTCGGTGCCGTTGAAGGAGACATGTCCAAGCGTTTTGCTCCCGCGATCAAAGCGAGCGGAGCCGTATACATCGACAACAGTTCCGCCTTCCGTCTCGATCCGGAGGTTCCGCTCGTCGTCCCGGAGGTGAATGGTGCCGACGCATTCGAAAACAAAGGCATCATAGCCAACCCGAACTGCTGCACCATCATTGCCCTCATGGCGGTTGCCGGAATAGAAAAGCTCTCCAGGATCGAGAAGATGGTGGTCTGTACCTATCAGGCGGTGTCCGGGGCCGGGCAAAACGGTATTGCGGAGCTTGAAAGCCAGATGAAAGCCCTGGCAGCCGGTGAAAAGCCCGAAGTGAAGACCTTTGCCACCCAGATCGCTTTGAACGTCATCCCGTTCATTGATGCCCCCTACGGCAACGATTACAGCAAAGAGGAGATGAAGATGCAGAATGAGGGGCGGAAGATTCTTCACGATCCCGATCTGAAAGTCAACTGCACCTGTGTCCGTGTTCCCGTTATGCGTTCCCATTCCATCGCCGTCACGCTCCGGACAGAAAAGAAAGTGGAAATTGAAGATGCGAAAAAGGCGATCGCGTCCTTCCCCGGCACCAGGCTCATTGAGGACTATGAGGGCAGATGCTATCCCACCCCGCTTGACACCACAGATCAGGATCTGGTGTGGGTTGGCAGGATCCGTCAGGACTTGACCGATGAAAACGGCATCACGCTATGGTGCTGCGGCGATCAGATCCGGAAAGGCGCTGCGAGCAACGCCGTGCAGATTCTGAAGCTGCTCGCCGAAAAAAGCTGAAGAGTATCAGAAAGGTAAAAGCGGTCCCGTTTCAAAACGGGACCGCTTTTTTCATCCTACCAGATTGTTTACCCATTTCCTGCTTCTCAGGAAGAAGTATCCGATTACACACTTTATCAGTTCCAGGGACTGGACGATGCAGTACATCGGAAGGATCTTCACGTCCGTGAATCTGGACAGGATAAATGCTGTCGGGATGCACAGCACCCACATGTATACACTGTCAAACAGGAAGGTGATAATCGTCTTGCCCCCGGAGCGCAGTGTGAAATAGCATGTGTTGGTAAATGCAAGGAAAGGCATCAGGCAGGCAGTGACGGTTATCATCTGCGAAGCGAGATTCTTGACCGATTCTGATGTGTTGTATACCTTCGGTATCTGAGGCGCAAGGAGTATCATGATTCCTCCCACAAACGCGCACATCACCACAGCGAACGCTATAAGCTTCCGGTCGTCCTCAACCGCCTCTTCCAGTTCCCCTGCTCCGAGCCTCTGCCCCACAAGGATCGACACGGTAGATCCCATGGCCAGAACAGCACAGAAAAAGAGATTGGTGATGGTAGATGCGATGTTTGTGGCGGAGACCACTTCAAGCCCCCTCATTGAGTAGCACTGGTTCATAAAAGTCATCCCACACGACCACAGAAGCTCATTCATCAGCAGGGGCATCCCCGTCTTTGTCACGTTTCTTACAAGAGCGGAAGGCACCTTCAAAGTCGAATACAGCCCTGTCATAAAGGCTGCTGCCGTTTTGCCCGCATGTGAATGTATGACAACTATTGCGCATTCAGCCAGTCGCGCAATGACTGTGGCAAAGGCCGCACCTTTCACACCCATAGCGGGGAGGCCAAGTTTGCCGAATATGAAGATATAGTTGAAAACGAGGTTGATCAGAACCGCCGCTATCCCCGCCTTCATGGGCAGCATGGTCTCTCCGTTATCTCGCAGCGTGCCGGCATAGACCTGAATGACCGCGAAAGGAATGATCTGGATATACATGACAGAAAGGTATTCTTTTGCGTACGAAAAGGCCGCCTGCAGATCCAGGTCCTCTTCTCCCTCATGCAGGAACAGGGAGATCAGCTTCTCGTGGAACAGAAGGAGTACCGTGAACGCGATAACGACAATCAGCAGCGCCGCCCATATCTTCAGCCGCATTGTGGCGCGGACGCCTTCATTGTCGCCTTTTCCATAATACTGCGCGGTAAATATGCCCGCGGCTGCAACAGCCGCAAACATGCACAGACTGAAAACGAAAAACAGCTGGTTGACGATCGCCACGCCGGACATTGGTTCTGTTCCGACCTGCCCGACCATGATGTTGTCGAGCAGATTGACAAAATTCGTTATTACATTTTGAATAAGCACGGGAATCATTACCGAAAACATCTTTCGGTAGAATTTCCGGCTCCCTATCAATGATCTCATATCCATATCATTACCAAAGCTTTATTACAGCGACCGGCCTTAAAAACCGCAGCTGCAGTCCATGCAGCTGCGGTTAAGATTTTATTTACATCTGAATGACCGCTTATTCCGTGGTATAGTTATCGAAGTATCCCTGGATGTAAACGATAGGTGTTCCCTTGTCTCCGCTGCCGGAGGTAAGGTCGCACAGGGAGCCTATAAGATCGGTAAGCTGGCGGGGCGTTGTCCCTTCTGAAATCATTTTGCCTACCAGGTCAGCATCCTTTTTCCGGATCTCCTGCTTGATGGCACTGCCGAGGGCTTCCCCGGACAGTTCCGCAAAATCATTGTCCGCCAGATACTTGAGCTTGAGCTCACTCGGAGTTCCGTCGAGCCCAGAGGTATATGCCGGGGATACTACGGGATCCGCAAGTTCCCAGATCTTTCCGACAGGATCTTTGAAAGCTCCGTCGCCATATACCATAACTTCAACATGCTTTCCGGTCTTTTCCAGAACGATTGCCTGGATCTGTTCCACAAGTCCCTGGCAGTCTCTCGGGAAAAGCTTTACTCTGTCCTCAGTCGCCTTGTTGCTTCCGAGAAGTCCGTATTTCTCATTGTATCCGCTGCCGTTGACAGAGGACGTCATGATCTCATCAAGCCCGAAGACCCTCTGTGCCCCGGCCGCCTTGAGGAGGCGTTTCGTCCTGGCGCGTGTGTGGATATCGCAGCAGATGACACTCCCCGTATAATCAAGGATCTTTCTGCAGTCGTTCGCAAAGATCACTTCGACCTCGGCTCCGGATTCTTTTATCAGCTGCATGTAATACTCAACATAATCCATTCCGGTGAATCTGTGCTTTACATATCCGAAAAGATCACGGTACTGTTCCAGCGTGAGGACATCCCTGTACGGATCCACGCCTTTTTCATCAAGAAGGTCTATGTCGAACAGATGGTTGCCGACCTCATCGGATGGATAGGAAAGCATCAGTGTGATCTTTTTTGCCCCCTTTGCAATGCCCCTGAGGCATATGGCGAAGCGGTTGCGGCTGAGGATCGGGAAAATGACCCCGATATGCTCACCGCCGAGTTTGGCTTTCACATCGGCCGCGATATCGTCCGTTCCGGCGTAGTTGCCCTGCGCGCGAGCGACGATTGCCTCCGTCATTGCAATGACGTCTCTGTCCCGGATCTCGAGTTCGCCGTTTTTTGCTGCTTCGAACACACAATCGGTCACGATCTTTGCCACGTCATCCCCGCTGCGGATGATAGGGGCACGAATGCCTCTTGAGGAAGTTCCAACCATTCTGCTCATATCCGATTATTCTCCTTCATGTTTTTTAGAAAGTAGTATGCCGAAATAAACATTAGAATCAGTATAATACAAGGGATTTGCAATGTAAAACAAATGTTTAGTCTGTCAGAACTCATCGTCCCTCAGAACATCGACTATCGTCTCCACACCATTATGAACTAATGTGAATACAGAAAAGCCTTCATAATCCAGCTGTCCGTCTTCATCCCCCGGATCACCGACGCAGCTTGGCCCGTAGTCCTGATTCTCCGGCGATCCGATCGCCTCATAGAGTTCCTCGACCGTTTCTCCGATCAGTCCCAGTGCGGCCTGATATTTCTCGTTGTCGAGCCCGGTCCCTTCCGGCTGCGCGGTCTCATCAGGTACTTCCGGAGTGGTCTGCACCTCCTCCGTCGGTGCCGGTTTATCCGTTTCCGTCACGGGGGCAGGCGTTTCTATGACGACCGTCGGCTCGTGCTTTTCACTTCCGCATGCGGTCAGAAGCAGCACTGTTAAAACAAATGCCAGTAGCATTATGAGTGTTTTTTTCATATCATCCTCCGAATAACGTTATTTTCTGGTATACCGGATGTACATCCAGCCTTTCAGTTCATCATGCAGTTTAAAAAACATATCATAGTTCTTTCCGCTTCTTCTGTGCAGCATGACAAGCTCGGGATCGCAGATGTACGGAATGCCGTCCTCGATGATCTCGCACCAGCCGTGCGGCTCATATTCTCGCCCGACCGTTCCGCTGAATACCACCGCATCATATCCGAGCGCTCTGGCCAGCATGCAGAAGGTCCCGGCATAGCTGTAGCAGTTGCCTTTTCCGGTGCTGAGCATAAGCAGCGCTTCCTTCTGCGCAAATGTGGTATCTCCGTATTTATAGTAATTACGTCTCAGATACTTGAATGACGATACCGTATACTCAAACAGTTCCTGAAGAAGCTCCTCCCTCGTCATTCCTTCCCGGTACAGGCTGTCTATGACCTCATTCACCAGCGAGTCCAGTTCCGGATCTCCGCTGGTATAGGCCCCGTCGCTTCCGAACTTGAATCCGTCGACAAAAACAAGAGTATCTCTCTCGCCGTCAAAGGTGTAGCCTTCCTGTTCGAAATCTCTGGCAAAATGTCCGTCCGCATCTATATAATACAGTCTTCCTCCGTTGAAGAACCTGCCTTCCGGATGCTTTTCAAGCGCCTTGCCGGATGTCCATTTTTCTCCGCTGCCCGAACGTTCATATTCGTGTTCCACCGCCGCTTCGACGAGCGGGAGATAGTAATCGTCTCCCGGCCTGTACTCGAGGATGCCTCCGACAAACTCATCCGGCGGCAGTTCCGTGGTATCTCTGCCGAGCACTCTGTTCATGAGTCTTACGGCATCGATCCTTGTGATGCTGCCGTACGGGTCGGCGGCGGTCTTTTCGCCGTATTCAATCCAGCCTCTTTCCGCTGCGGTGCAGAAAGCTCCGTATATCGGCTCCTTCTCCGTGATGTCGGAAAAGCTGTATGTCCCGTTGGCAGGCGGATAGAAAGAAGCAAGAATGCGAATGAATTCCCCGCGGCTCATATCATCTTCGGGATAGAACCGTCTGTCGGTGCAGATCCTGAGTTCTTTCAGCGCACCGGCGGGCTTTGCGTATTCCGATTCAACATCGATGTCTTCAAACCGTTCCCCGGTTTCAGGTTTTTCCGAAAGAACGGACCAGATCATCCGTGCAGCGTCTCCGCGGCTGAGCATATCGTCGGCATGGAACAGTCCCAGTTCATCCGCGAATATATACGGGACGTGGTTCTCCGTATCCAGCGAAACAATATATCTGGCTGTGTACTCCTCATCGATCTTTGCCGTAATATCAGCCGGCTGGAGCAGCTTCCCGTTTTCGGTCTCCCAACCGAGGAAGGTGTGCCCGTTGACCTCGGGAGGCTCTTCAAGCGTCACGGTATCATTTATCAGCGTGGTGATACGTTTTTTTGTTCCGTCAAAGTAATTCAGTGTAACGGTAACGCTGTAGTTTTCCCAAATATAATCCTCATTGCGCACACTGTCCAGATGCCTCACGTACGCGGCGCTTCCGGCAGCAAGTGCAAGTGCAAAAACAAATGCTGCAATGATTACGATCACCAGCACACTGTTTTTGTTTTTGCTGTTTTCATTCTTTTCACGCTTTGGGCTAATAAGAACTCATCTCTTTTCTCTTAGGCGGCATTTGAGAAAACCATTCCGCTCTCATCGCCGTAGACAACAGTTATGCTGCCGGTCTTCTCCGAAGGTATCCATGCTGATACCACAGGACCCGATCCGTCCGGATAAAGGATCGCAGCTTCATAGCATATCCCGTCACATACAAAGTATGCACAGGTCAGGCCATGAGCGGATCCGGCCGGTATCGCACATTGTATGAGGGTCATATCGCTCGAAGCGGCGGTTCTGCCTTTCTCCGCAGATACCGTCAGAGAAGGCATTTCAGATGTGAATGCCGGAATCTCCCTTACCGGAGCCGGATAAACGGGCATATATTCCAGAAGATAAGCGATATTTCTCTCTACTATCTCAATAACAACGGCGTCGGTCTCTTCCTGCTCAAGCCGGACAAGCTCATAGGAAGCGGATCTTGAAAACCGCGCATCACAGAAGCTTTCGGCAAGATACGGATAAAGGGAGACACCGAACGAATCCCTCCAGCACAGGAGCCTGCCGGTCCCAGTCCCGCAGGAAGACTCTATGTTAATCGCGTTGCCGCCGTTGGGATCCTTTGCCGTGGTAAAGGAAAAGCCCGGAACATATCTGCGGTCAGTTTCGGTGACCTTTCCGACGGGATAGAGCATCTCGTAGAGATCCCCCGTATGCTCCTCCCCGTCAGCAAATCCGGATGATGAGAAAGCCCCGTCCCTGCCAAGACCGGTGAGAATTACATCCGCTGCAAGAGCGGCGCCCTCGGAATCCCAGTGGGAATCCGTTTTAAAGTACAGCACCCTGTCCTCATCTGAAAAAGCGGAAAACAGATCCGCATACCGGATCCCGTATTTTTCCATAAGCGGCACCAGTCTTTCGGCATTACCCGATCCTTCGGAACGCGGGATATAAGCGGGCATTTCTTCCGGATAAAGACTGTTCTTGTTCGGGGCTATAGTGAAAAGGAAATCCGTCCCTTTGCTCTCGGCGTATTCCTGCATCAGCGAGAGATTTCTGGCAACAGCCTCAAGTTTTTCGTCTTCCAGGCCAAAACCCATATAGTCATCAAGGCTCTCTGAATAATAAAGCCATCTGTTCCTGCCTATGACAACCTTATCTTCCACGGAAGTACGGAACAGAGAAGCATTCAGACCGGACCACGCAGTAACGAGCTCCTGTCTGAAAGCGAATCTGTCCTCCGCCCATTCAGCTATTTCCGAGAGATAATCCATGTTCGTCTTCCCGTTTTTTTCCCGTATTGCCGGAAACTGAGAAAGGACCTCGTTCGCCGCAGCTTCAGACTGCCCGAAAATGAGCATGCCGAGAGAAGGTATAAGGCAGAGAAGAAGGAACACAAAGATCACTATTCTGTTTATGACGATATCCTTCAACGATATGCTCCTAAAACTGAGTGTAAATAAAGGGGGTGAATCCTCCGCGCGCCATGGCCATCAGGCATAGCACAAACAGAACCAGACTGAACAGATACCCAGCATAGGCTGCGGCTCTGCTCCTTGCTTCCATGCCGGAACAGAGGTTTTTTATCCTCGCCGCAATGCTGCCTGCCAGAATCACGCCTATGATCAGGGTCAGACAGGTTGCCGCGGGCAGAAGGCGGCAGAACTCATAGCTCCCTGTCGGGGAAACATAAAAGGAAAACATGGATCTCAGCATAACTGCGGCATCCTTCAGTGTGTCTGCCCTGAAGACAACGAACAGGAGCATAACCGCAAGAATCGTATATATCTTGTTCAGAATTCTTCCGAAGCGGTTCTTTTCAAGCCTGTCTGTCGGGATGATTCCCGAATCTTCAAGATTGCAGAGGATTCCGTGAAGCAATCCCCATACTATAAAGGTCCAGTTTGCGCCATGCCAGATCCCCGTGCACAGGAAAACGACCATCCTGTTGAGATACTTTCTTGCTGTTCCCTTTCTGCTCCCTCCGAGAGGGATATACAAATAGTCCCGGAACCATGTGGAAAGTGAGATATGCCAGCGTCTCCAGAAATTCCGGATAGAAGATGCACTGTACGGAAGGTCGAAATTCTCTGTTATACCGAATCCGAACATCCGTGCCAGGCCGACCGCCATATCGCTGTAGCCGGAAAAATCATAATACAGCTGCAGCGCATAGCATATGCCGCCAAGCCAGGCAAGCCGCCAGTCCGTAAGGCCTTTCATTGCAAACACGCTGTCCGCGACTTTCGCTGCAGCAGCGGATACTATCACTTTCTTTGCCAGTCCGTTTATGAACCTTCTGATTCCGGAGACAGTCCTGTCCGGAGATACGCTCCTGTTCATGAGCTGAGGTGCGAAATCTCCGAATCTTATGATAGGCCCCTGTATAAGCTGTGGGAAAAATGACATGAAAAGCAGGACATCAAGGAAGTCTCTTGTTCCGCTGTTTCTATCCCTGTAGGTATCCGTTACATAGGAGATACCCTGAAAGGTGAAAAAGGAAATACCGAGCGGGAGCGCGATTCCCGTGAGCTTTAACGAAGCTGAGAACAGGCTGTTTAAATTGGAGAGGACAAAATCCGTATACTTGAAGACCGCAAGCATCCCGAGATCCAGGATGACCGTAACGACAAGAACAGCCTTTCTGCCATTCTCAAGCCTGATCAGCAGCAATCCCGATACATAATCGATCAGGACCGCCAGAAGAAACAGAGGCACGAACGCAAGCTGTCCGAATGCCAGAAAAATCAGGCTGACAGCTGCAAGGAAGATGTTCTTCCGTCTGAGTCCCGGTATGATCCTGTCCAGCAGAAATGCTGCCGGAAGAAAGAAAAACAGGAATAAAGGTGATGAAAACGACAAGGAGGCACACCCTTTTCAGTCACTTTTTTGAGATCAAAAAATACGGAGTTAAAAAACGTACAGAATATTGTACCACTTAACTCCGTATATTGTCACTATTTTTCTGTTCTGAGGACCGGCATCCGGATCAGATTACCTGAAAGATATAGAATTTCAGATAATCGGTCTCCGGAACGTTCCAGAGTATCGGATGATCGGGAGACTGCTGTCTTGCTTCTATCTGTTTCAGTTCGACCGCGGCATCCGATGCGGCACTTCGCAGCATTCTCTCAAAGCTTTCGTGCGGCATGAAGTGGCTGCAGGAAGCAGTTGCCAGGTATCCGCCCCTCGGCAGTATCTTCATCGCACAGGAATTGATCTCCCGGTAGCCCCGCTCCGCGTTTCCGGCGGTCTTCCTCGACTTTGTGAAAGCCGGAGGATCAAGGATTATCAGATCGAACCGCTTGCTTCCCTCGTCAAGCAGCGCGCGCAGATAGTCGAACACGTCAGCACAGATGAACTCCATCCTGTTCGAAAGCGCATTTCTCTCGGCATTGTATTGTGCCATCTCCAGAGCATCCGCGGAAACATCCACAGCGGTCACATGCTCCGCGCCGCCTCTTGCGGCATTGAGTGCAAAGGAACCCGTATGGGTAAAGCAGTCAAGTACCTTTCTGCCTTCCGATATCCTCGCAACTGCAAGCCTGTTGTATTTCTGGTCAAGAAAGAAGCCCGTTTTCTGTCCGTTTTCAACGTCAACGGAATAAACAATGCCGTTTTCTTCGATATCGACGATCGTATCCGGGTCCTCAGGTTCTCCGAACCATCCTTTATATTCTTCCAGCCCTTCGAGCGCCCTCAGTCTCACGTCATTGCGCTCATAGATCCCTCTGATATTCTGTCCGTCGCTTCTGAGCACATCCAGTATGATCGGAAAAAGTACTCCTTTTATGGCTTCGACCCCGTATGAAAGGGTCTGCGCCACAAGGATATCCGAATACCGGTCCACCGTCAGTCCCGGGAAACCGTCCGATTCGCCGAAGATCACTCTGCAGCATGAAAGCCCGTCCTTCATGACGGTCTTCCTGTATTCCCATGCATAAGCGACCCTTCTGCGCCAGAAAGCCTCATCAAAGCAGTCGTTGGCATTCCGGGAGACCAGTCTGACACGGATCCTGCTTTTTTCGGAGAAGAATCCGCTTCCGAGGTATCTTCCCTTAATGCTCACTGCATCCACAACGGAGCCGTTGGGAATCCCGTCATCCGACGAAACGATCTCTCCTTCATATATCCACGGGTGCCCGTCTCTGACCCATCGTGAGCCCTTTTCGCTGACGACTACACGCGGGAGTTCTCTTTCCGTCTTCACGTCACAGTATCACCGCTCAATCAGTCAGTGTACAGCGCAAGGAATTCTTCGAGCGTGAGCCCGTTGGCCATGATGTATTCCGCCGCCTCATTCCCCACATACCGGAAATGCCAGGGTTCATACATGATTTCCGTGATCTCTTCCTTGCCATCCGGATAACGGACGATGAATCCGTATTCCTGACAGTGCACGCTCATCCATTTATAGAGCGCGGTCTCCTCGATCGTGCGGTTTTTCGTGGCATAATACCGGTCGGTAATATCACAGCACAGTCCGCTCTGGTGCTCGCTGTATCCCGCAGGCAGCGTGATATAGAAGCCCTTGGAGTCTTTTCCGTCCGTTATTCCGTTGTTTTCACAGACGCGCCGGAAATTGGCCGCCTGCTCGCTGTAACTGCGGTACCCCGAAGAAAGATATACGCTCAGGCCTTCATTCCTGGCGGCCTGTACGAAAGCCTTCAGAGGCTCGATGATCCTCGAGTCGAACTGCTGCCCTTCAAGAGTAACGAGCTGCGGGGGAACATATTCGGATATCGACGTGCTCGGGTTGGCAAGCATGAACTCCCAGGACGAGACATCGACAGCGGGCGGTGCCGGAAGACCCAGTGCAGCGGCACGTCCTTCCGGGCTGTCCGGATCGACCGTCGGGACCGGTTCGGGTTCCGTCACATCGGGTTGTTCCGTCCCGGACACTTCTGACGAAGAAGCTCCCGGCGTCACGGTCACTTCAACCGTCACAACTACGGTTTTGGGCTGAGCATCGAGCATCAGCCTGTCAAGATCAAAGTTTTTTATGCTCAGCGTGAGCACCGCAGCAAACACCGCCAGAAGCACAAGCCCGGTTATAAGCCTTACGATTCTGTTGTTCTTCAATTCCGCATCCTCTTTCGAACTGTGGTTTTCTCATGAGAGTATACCAAAAACTGCGCTGATTGTGCAACGGTTATTTGGATCAGGCCGGAAGAGCATTCTGTACCGCCTGGTTCACAGCATTAAAGCCGATGAGCGCAGAGCCGTCAATTTGTATATAATCAGTACTGTTTTTTGTATCGTTTAACGATTATTGCCTCATACAGGCTGTTCAAATTGACTTATGTTTCTGTTCATAATATCATGGATATAGATAAACGGCAAACCAGTAAAGGAGTTGTTTGTTCCTCTCCGCGCTCGAAAACCATTAGTCTGAAAGCCCGATAATAATCAGTTTTTGAAAGGAGACCTACCTTATATGGAGCCAATCAAGATCATTAAGCGCGAATGCATCGGCATGGGCAAAAACCAGCCTGCGTTCGACAAAATGGAAGACTTTTACGGTCGTGGTCTGTACAATCCTCTTCTCATGCATTCCTACGGCATGAATATTTATGAGAAAGGCGAAGCTGTGGGCTATCTTCTGAAAGTGCGCATCCCCGGCTACAGAGGTCTTCCTCTCAATCAGATCCAGGAACTTGCCTTTGAGGTGGACGGTGAATGGATCCCGGACGATGTAAAGGTGATCCGTTACAAAGATAAAGAATTCCCGCTTTCCCTGCTGGGGACCGGTCACTTCGACAATGAATTCATGTGGAATTATACCGATTACCTCCCCGTGTTCATTCGGAAACCGGGCGGCATTCCTCAGGGCGTGCACAAGGTCCGCTACGGTCTTGCTCTGCGCGACCATTACTCCAGCACCTGCTACTGTGAAAAAGATGTGACCATCGTTTGAGAAGGAGGGAAAAGCAATGAGCAGCAAAGATATCCATCTCGGTGCAAGCACCTATTCCTATCAGGAAGCCATCTGGCGGGGCGACCTTGATCTGCAGGGCGTTCTGACCGCCATAAAGGGCTGCGGCGGAGAAGGCATTGAGATCTTCGGCGAGGAACTGATCCCCTCCTTCCCGTACATCTCTGATGAGTTTCTTTATAAATGGAACTACCTTCTTGATAACATCGGCATAGAGCCGGTCTGCTATGAGCATTTTGCCGACAGACGCTACTGGAAGGACAAGAAGCGCTTCCTTTCGGACGATGAAGTGTTCGATGTGACCATGCAGTACCTGCGCTCTGCGAAGAAGCTGGGCTGCAGGTTCATCAAGCTCAGCCACGACGGGCACAACGGACGCTGGATCATGAACGACGAGTTCGACCACACGATCGTAAATGCGCATATCTTCGAGCGTTTGCTTCCCTATGCAGAGGAGATGGGCGTGAAGATGGCGATGGAGGTCCACGCCCCCGGCCTTCTGGAAGACGGCGGCAACGATGATTTCCTTGAGGCCATCGAGCGCACAAGATGCTATGAAGGCGGAGGCCTGATGCTGGACTTTTCCGGTGTCTACCGTGATATCTGCCCGCAGCAGGAAGAGAGTTTCGTGAAGCGCGGAGCAAAGAGAGAGATCGTTCAGTATCTGCGTGAGATGAGCCGCAAGGCCCATACCTTCGACGGGAACAACGATGTGGACTGGGACGAGGTAGAAGCAAAGATCAAGGAGATGGGCGCGGGTCCGATCGAAATGGCGATGCTGAACGGCCCCGCTCTCGGAATGCAGCTGTCCTTCCGGAACATGCTCATCACACCGATGGAAACGGTGAAGGAGTATGCATCCAGACTCTGCTACTGCCATGCAAAGATGCATTGGATCAATGAAGATTGCACCTGCGATGAGATCGATTACCCACGTCTGATGCGAGCCCTGTGCGAAGGCGGTTTCAAGGGCTGGATCTGCACGGAATTTGAAGGCCAGCGTCTGGTACCGCATACCCTCAATGAGGTCGAATTCGTGCGCCGTCAGCACGTGCTGATGCGCAAGTGTCTTGCTGAATGCGCCGCAGAGGGTCTCTGATCCTTCAGAGCAGCAAACGCGGTCTCTCTGTATAAACATTACGGTTTTTCAGATCTGCAAAGTGGTTCAGGCATATTCTGTTACCGGATTTTGCTGAAGCGCAGAAAGAATCGTCAAAAGAAAACACCCTGAGATTCCGAATCGATCTCAGGGTGTTGTTTTCACTTGGGTACTATCTGTTTGCCTGAACCACTTTATTCAGGATAGATAATAAAGCCTGCTTTTCCTCTCCTGTACAGCAGGAGAAGATCCTGCTGTCAACATCAATGATTATTTTCCGGAACTCCTGACTTACCCTTTTCCCTTCTTCGGTTGGAAACAGCAGCTGGCTTCTCTTGTCACGCGGGTTATCCGTCCGGTAGATCAGACCTTTTTCTTCCAACTCTAGCGTCATTTTCAATACGGCAGGCGGAGTTACAGACAGAAGCTCACAGACCACGCTCTGACTCGTCCCGCCGTCTTTTTCCGATTCAACTATGAAACACAGCTCTATTCCCTGCAGGCTTGTAATATCAAGTTCTCTCAAAGCAAATCTGTGCCTCTTGCTGATGATATTATACAACGAACTCATCAGATCGCCGAATGACTGTTCAAATTCCGGAATCGCAATTCTGTTGTATGCCATAAGTTCCTCCTGCTCTCTATTTAATTAACACAAATTAATACAAATACTGTTATAATGAGTGAATTATATCCCAGCATGCGTTTGTTGGCAATATTTTTTTAATTAAATAACTAATAAATGATTAATAACTTGTTTCTTAAATAGATATGATTGATGCAGAGACAGATCTTCGGAATACAATCTGCTCAGGGTACCGAATCCGGTATATTTGAAGCGAGTCCATCGCTGCTTTCATCTTCAAGGCGGATGCCTTGCAAGTTTTTTTCTTTTGTCAGAGCCTCTCAGTTCAAAACAGATGAAAAACTCCCGACGGCAAATTCCGCCGGGAGTTTTCTTGCGTTTGAACTGTTAATGTGATTGATCACTCATAGAGAGAGACCAGTTTCTTCAGGTGCTCGAAGCGCTGTTTCGCGTTCTCCTCGTTGCGCGTGAACAGATCCTCGGCCCTTTCCGGGAACTCGCGGGTCAGACGGCTGTAGCGGGCCTCGTTCATGAGGAACTCGCGGTAACCGCCCGCAGGCTCCTTGCTGTCGAGCGTGAACGGCTTCTCAGCAGCAGGATTGAAGCGGAAGAGGTTCCAATAGCCGCACTTGACAGCCTTGTCCATTTCTTTCTGGCAGTTCTCCATACCGCCTTTGATGCTGTGCATCTCGCAGGGAGCATAAGCGATGATGAGAGACGGTCCCTTATAGGCTTCAGCCTCTGCAATAGCCTTGAGGGTCTGGACCTTGTTGGCGCCCATGGCAATCTGCGCAACATAGACATAGCCGTAGGTCATGGCCATCTCAGCGAGGGACTTGGACTTGATCTCCTTACCGGCAGCCGCGAACTGGGCGACCTGACCGATATTGGAAGCCTTGGAGGCCTGTCCGCCGGTGTTGGAGTAGACCTCGGTATTGAACACGAAGACATTGACATCCTCGCCCGAAGCGAGGACATGGTCAACGCCGCCGTAGCCGATATCGAAGGCCCAGCCGTCACCGCCGAAGATCCAGCAGGACTTCTTGTTGAGGTAGTCTTTCTTGGCAAGGATCTGAGCACCGAGCTGGCATGCGTCGCAGGTGCAGACCTTCTCGCCCTTCGCCTTTGCCTCCTGGGCAGCGGCAAGTGCGGCGGGCTGTCCGTCACCGAAGAGTTTCTTTGCAAAGTCGGAGCTGAGGAATCCGATGCATGCGTCGATATCGCTGACGCTTTCCTCGAGAGCAGCTATGAACGCTTTCGTAGCAGCCTGGTTGGTGTTGCCGTCGTCATAGGTATCAAGCCATGCCTGGGCGGCATCCTTGAGCTCCTGGCAGCAGGAATGGGCGGTTATGAGCTCTTCGACCTTGGCCTTGAGATCGTCGCGGATCTTCTTCTGGCCGAGGTACATACCGAGACCATGCTCAGCGTTGTCTTCAAAGAGGGAGTTGGCCCATGCGGGTCCCTTGCCTTCCTTGTTGACCGTGTAGGGAGATGTTGCGGCAGGACCGCCCCAAATGGAGGAGCAACCGGTCGCGTTGGAGATGAGCATATGATCGCCGAACAGCTGAGTCACGAGACGGGCATAGCTGGTCTCGGCGCAGCCTGCGCAGGAACCGGAGAACTCGAGGTAGGGCTGTGCGAACTGGCTGAACTTGACGTTGTCGGGAACGAACATATCCTTCTTCTCGGAAACAGCGGAAACCATGTAGTCAAAGACTTCCTGCTGCTCGGTCTGGCTCTCCAGAGGAGCCATTTCGATCGCGCCGACCGCGCACTGGCCTATGCAGACACCGCATCCCATGCAGTCCAGAGGCGATACTGCCATGCAGAACTTATACTCGCCTTTGCCTTTGCCGGCCTTGATATCGGCGAGTTTGGCCTGGGCGGGAGCTGCAGCGGCTTCAGCCTCAGTGAGTGCGAAGGGACGGATCGTTGCATGCGGGCAGACAAAGGCGCACTGGTTGCACTGTACGCACTTCTCGGCATCCCACTTGGGAACGGAAACAGCGATGCCGCGCTTCTCGTAGGCGGATGCGCCCAGCTCAAAGGTTCCGTCGGCATGGTCGACGAACTTGGAA
This sequence comes from Candidatus Limivicinus sp., assembly GCA_045586065.1. GTDB lineage: Bacteria > Bacillota > Clostridia > Oscillospirales > Oscillospiraceae > Limivicinus. Next base: position 17,738 of record JAZMZR010000024.1, on the reverse strand, counting down.
ACCGGCAGAGAATCGCCGTCCATCTTGTCAACAGGATCAAGGATAGCGCTTACCATCTTGACGGTCTTCTCACGGCCGGTCTTCTTCACGTCTGCTGCTTCGTCAACAGCGTTCTTCCAGGACTCGGGGACATCGACCTTAACATAGGCCGTTGCACCGGCATCGATGGCGGCATAGTTCATATCGACGACATCCTGGCCCTTCTTCAGGTAGGAGTGGAGCGCTGCATCCTTCATGTACTGGATTGCTTCAGCCTCGGGAAGGACCTTCGCGAGGGAGAAGAACGCCGACTGGAGGATCGTATTGGTACGCTTGCCCATGCCGATCTTCTTGGCAAGGTCGATGGCGTTGATCATGTAGAGCTGGACATTGTTGTTCGCGATATAGCGCTTGGAGGCCGCATCGAGATGATGCTCGAGCTCCTCGAAGTTCCACTGGCAGTTGACAAGGAAGATACCGCCCGGACGGACATCACGCGCAATGGGGAATCCCTTGGTGATGTAAGAAGGAACATGGCAGGCAACAAAGTCGGCCTGATTGATGTAGTACGGGCTCTTGATGGGCTTGTCACCGAAGCGGAGGTGGCTGATGGTCACGCCGCCGGTCTTCTTGGAGTCATACTGGAAGTAGGACTGGATGTATTTGTCGGTATGGTCGCCGATGATCTTGGTGGAGTTCTTGTTCGCTCCGACGGTTCCGTCGCCGCCGAGGCCCCAGAACTTGCACTCGATGGTGCCTGCGGGAGCTGTGCTGGGAGCGGGAACTTCCTCAAGGGACATGTTGGTCACATCATCGACAATGCCGACGGTGAACTGGCGCTTCATCTCATCCTTCTTCAGCTCATTGTAAACAGCAAACACGGAGGAAGGAGGAGTATCCTTGGAACCGAGGCCGTAACGGCCTCCGATTACCTGGATATCATTCTTTCCGGCATTGGCAAGAGCAGTGACGACGTCAAGATAGAGCGGCTCGCCCTGTGCGCCGGGCTCCTTGGTGCGGTCAAGAACAGCGATCTTTTTCGCAGTTGCGGGAATGGCCTCGATCAGCTTGTCAGCACGGAACGGACGGTAGAGGCGAACTTTGACAAGTCCGACCTTTTCACCCTGGGCGGTGAGGTAATCGATGACTTCCTCTGCGACATCGCAGATGGAGCCCATAGCAACGATCACGCGGTCAGCGTCGGGAGCTCCGTAGTAGTTGAAGAGCTTATAGTCGGTTCCGAGCTTGGCGTTGATCTTGCCCATGTACTCTTCGACTATTCCGGGAATGGCCTCATAGTACTTGTTGGAAGCCTCGCGGTTCTGGAAGAAGATATCTCCGTTCTCATGAGAGCCGCGCATGACGGGATGCTCGGAATTGAGAGCGCGGTCGCGGAACGCCTGTACGGCATCCATATCGACCATATCTGCCAGATCCTTGTAATCCCACTCTTCGACCTTCTGGATCTCGTGGGACGTACGGAAACCGTCAAAGAAGTTCAGGAAGGGGACGCGGCCTTTGATCGCGGCAAGATGAGCAACGGGAGACAGGTCCATGATTTCCTGGACATTGGTCTCGCAGAGCATGGCAAAGCCGGTCTGACGGCAGGCCATAACGTCGCTGTGGTCTCCGAAGATGCTCAATGTGTGGCTTGCGAGGGCACGTGCGGAAACATGGAAAACAGCGGGAAGAAGCTCACCTGCCATCTTGTACATATTCGGGATCATCAGGAGAAGGCCCTGAGAAGCGGTATAGGTGGTGGTGAGAGCACCGGCGTTGAGTGAGCCGTGTACAGCACCGGCAGCACCTGATTCCGCCTGCATTTCCTGGACCTTTACTCTGGATCCGAAGATGTTTTTGCGTCCGTTTGCAGACCACTGGTCAACATAGTCGGCCATGGGGCTGGACGGAGTGATGGGGTAGATAGCGGCGACTTCAGTGAACGCGTAGGATACGTGGGCGGCTGCGGTATTGCCGTCCATTGACTTGAAGTGTCTCTGCATGTCTTTAAATCATCTCCATATCAAAAAATATAAACAATGCTTTTCGCATAATCTGACCTAAATAGTCTATCATCAAACGGCAGAAAAGTAAACCACAAAAAGCCTCCTGCCGACGCAAAATGCTCTGAAGCGAAAACTCTCCCAAATAGCCGCATGCTTTTCTCCTTTTCTTTGTCAACAATCACATTCTTCTGTCTGAACGGCCGCTTTCAGGATATTTTCTCTTGTGATTTTACTTTATATGTATTATAATCACTTGCAACGCTTTTTTAATAATTGTCATTTTTTCATTTAAAAGTTTGCCGTTTTTCTTTCTCTTATCTTAAAGGAGGCAGAAGAAAATGCTCAATATAAACCGCGAATCCGGAAACATAAGCATCGATAACGAGGTATTCACGTATTTTGCCGGTGAGGCAGCCACAAGCTGTTTCGGTGTCAAGGGAATGGTCGCCTGTTCCAAGGAAGGCGGTCCCTGGCAGCTGCTGAAGCGCGAGACGATGTCCAAAGGAGTCATCGTAAAATATGACGATGACAACGATTCCATCTCCCTTGAGCTCCACATCGGCGTAGATCACGGCGTAAACCTTGCGGCTGTCTCTTCAAGCATCATAAAAGAGGTCAAGTATAAACTGGAGACCGCGACCGGCGTCCCGGTAAAAAGCGTGGACGTTTTTATAGACACCATCATCAAGTGATTCCCCGCTTTTCTATCCGGGCATTTCGGAGGTGCTGATTTGACAAACTATATAGATGCAAATGCATTCAAAAACATGATCTTGTGCGCCAACGCCGCACTTCAAAGCAACATCCAGGCCATCAACGAACTCAATGTGTTCCCCGTCCCTGACGGCGACACCGGCACAAACATGGGGCTTACTATGTCAAATGCCGTAACGGAACTGAACAAAAAAGAGTATTCCTCTCTTGACGATGCGGCTGACTGTGTCGCTTCCGCACTTCTGCGCGGAGCGCGCGGGAATTCCGGTGTCATCCTTTCTCTGCTTTTCAGGGGCATATCCAGACGGCTGAAAGGTATGGATTCGGCCGGTCCCGTTGAATTTTCCGGAGCAATGTGCGACGGCGTCGACGCGGCATACAAAGCGGTGATGAAGCCCGCGGAAGGCACAATCCTTACCGTTTCGCGACTTGCTTCCGCTGCAGCGAAAAAGGCTGCGGAATTCGGCGCGGATATAGACGGCATGCTTGAATGCGCGGTAGTGGCCGCGGAGGACGCTCTGGAGGACACTGTAAACCAGAACCCCGTTCTGAAAAAGGCCGGTGTCATCGATGCCGGCGGAAAGGGCTACTGCGTTATTCTGAATGCGATGCTGCAGGCTTTCCGCGGTGAATTTGTGACGCCGGATGAGGGTTCTTCCCCGGCTTCCGAAACAGCGGGTGTTTTCGGCTCTGTTTCTCTGAAAGATATTACCTTCGCCTTTGATACGGTCTTTATTGTAAATAAAAAAGCCGAAACCTCCATCGCTTCCTTCCGTTCCTATCTTGACTCCATCGGCGACAGCATCGTGATCAATGAGGACGATGAGATCTTCAAGGTTCATGTCCATACGGACATTCCGGGAGAGGTGCTGACCGAGGCACAGAAATACGGAACTCTCGAGCTTGCCAAGATTGAAAACATGGTCACACAGGCTGAGCAGCAGGCGGCAGGAAAAAAGGCGCAAAGCACAGATGATCTTGATGCTGTCGAAAAAGAACTGGAACAGAATTCCGAGCCTGCCGAACCTGAAAAAGAATACGGTGTCGTCTCCGTTTGCGCAGGAGACGGAATGGCGGATGTGTTCCGCCAGCTCGGCTGTGACGGCATAATCACGGGCGGGCAGACGATGAACCCTTCGACCGAAGATATCCTCAAAGTCGTAAACCGCACAAATGCCTCTACCGTGTTTGTTCTCCCGAACAACAAAAACATCATCATGGCTGCAGAACAGTGCGTTCCTCTGAGTGAGAAAAGAGTCATCGTTATTCCGTCGAAGACCGTTCCCCAGGGCATTACCGCCATGCTGAACTTCATGCCGGACGGCCTGGCCGATGAGATAACGCAGGCCATGACGGACAGTCTCTCCACTGTTCATACCGCAATGGTCACCTATGCTGCCAGAGATTCGGAATTTGACGGCCACACCATCCATGCCGGCGAATATCTTGCACTCCTCGACGGCTCCCTTGTCGGCAGTTTTACAAGTGTCACCACACTTTTCAAGGAGCTCAGCTGGGCAATTGATGAACTGAATCCCGAATTCATCACCATGTATTACGGTGAAGATGTGGATGAGGAAGACGCCATGTCCGTTTCAAACACCTTTAAAGGCAACTTCCCGGATGCGGAGATAACCGTTATTAACGGAGGCCAGCCCGTTTACTTCTATATGATCAGCATCGAATGATAATTGAGATAGAAAAAGAGCCGCTGCTGTTGCAGCGGCTCTTTTTTCATATACGGGACATCGTTTTTCGAAACACGCCGGATGCTATATCCCTGCTGTCGATCACACCGATCCGCAGTTCGGCTGCCCTTCTCTTCGCCATGTTTGAGCAGGCTCCGGTGGTGATCAGGAATGCCTTTGCCATCTCTCCGCCGAATCTGTCCCGGAGAATGCTCAGTTCGTTTATGGCTTCCGTCTTCACATCACAGGTCTTGCAGCTGATAAATACCGGCATTACTCCCTTGGTCGCAACGACGTCTATCTCATTTGATACGCTGACCCTTCCGGATTCTCCTTCCCAGTCCACCACCGCACTTGTGATGACATCGTCAAATGATCCGGATTCGACACAAACCTTATACGCATACAATTCCAGCACACTTCCGACATCTCTCATCCATGCCCGTATCTGCAGGTCGGAAAACCGGAATTCCACACTCTCTTCCGCTTCAATGCGCAGATCGGAGATGAATCCGATCTCCTCATATTCCCGGAGGATCTTTTCCGGTGCAGGGAGTCTTCCTCCCCGTTCTCCTTTCTGGTAATAATCCCCGCGCACATGAAGGAGGATCTCAGCATCCGGTCTCGTTCCGGACAGCTGCTGGATATACTCCACCGCGCGGACCCAGTCCCGTTTGTTATTGATATACAGTTCGTAAAAAGGCTCTATGCGTTCCATATATCCCGAAAGGATGGAATTATCCACTCTTCCGGTATGAAGTGCTCCTCCCGCCATAAGGATGATGTCCTCCACCTTATAGCTGATCGGGCATTCCAGATCGGATGCGAAAGCGGCATTGCTGATGCTGAAAAAGCGGTTTTTCTTTCGGCTGTATGTAAAAACAGGAAGATCCGGTCTGTCGGCGCTGAGGCGTCCCGCAGCAAAAAGCGCATCATCCGTCCCACCGGTGATATCGATCGCGCAGTCCGGATAACTGTCGGTAATGCTGCGTAGTACCGCAAGCACCTCTCCTGCGTTAAAAAGTCTCGTCCGCCGGAAGATAATCTCCGTTTCTATCCCGCGGTGAGCCAGATATCTTTTTATCTTTCTCTTATGTTCCTTGTTGTCCGTGATCTCCTCCGGACAGACGAACACAGTCCGGGCAGGTCGGAACATCTCCGTTGCCAGTACATTCTCCAGCGGTCTGTTATCATAAAGCTCTATCAGTGTTTCCATAAGGAACCTCCTGCGTGCAGATGACGCCGACTATCTGTGATGCCACTCTAAAGCAGCCTTTCGAATCTGTCGAAGCCAAACGCGATGGCGTCGGCGCTGTGGCTGTCGCTCGACAGGATGAATCTGCCGCCGCGCTGTCTGATATAATCGATGATCCTGCTGTCCGGGTACGGGGAACTGCGCCATCCCCTCGACATCGCCCCGGTATTGATCTCAAAGGGTTTTCCGAACGGCAGCAGTCTGTCCGCCGCCCGCTGCCAGGCAGCGATATAGCCGGGATCGTTTGTGTCGATCTCCATTCCTTTTTCGGAAAACTTGGTGATGAGATCAAAATGGCCTATGATGTCGGCGCCGGTCTTCTCCGCAACATGCGAAACGGCGTCGTAATAGTCCTCCGCCAGGCAGCGGAAATCTCCGCCATAGTGGTCTGCAAGCGCCTGTTTCAGTATCTCCGGCTTATCATCGACCGCAAAATACGCTCCGTTCTTTTTCAGATAATGGACTGACCCGATCACATAATCAAAGGCCGCCGTGTCCTGTTCGGAGCAATAATCCAGTTCAATGCCGCAGAGGATCTCGATCCTGCCGCGGTATTTTTCTTTCAAACCCGTTATTTCATCGATATACTTCCGGACACTGTCCCCGGTCATTCCTTCCCGCGGATTGAAGGGAACACTGCTGTGTTCGGAAAAGCCTATGCACTCCATCCCCATTGAGAGCGCGGCGAGCACCATCTCCTCCGGGGTGTTGCGCCCGTCGCCGTATGTTGTGTGCATATGCAGATCTGTAAGGATCATCCGGTCATTTTCTCCTGTTTTACTTTGTGATCGATCAAGTGTCTTGATGAAAGCTCGCGGATAACGTCTTCCGTGCTGATCCCGGCCTCAGTCATCAGTACGAGCACATGATATACAAGGTCAGCGATCTCATAGACCGTCTCTTTTTTATCCTCCGCCTTGGCGGCTATTATCACTTCCGTCGCTTCCTCGCCGACCTTCTTCAGTATCTTGTCAAGTCCCTTCTCAAAGAGATAGGAAGTATAGGAACCTTCCTTCGGTTCGTTTTTTCTGCCCTTTATCAGCTCCATCAGTCCGGATAAGGTGAAATCGTTCCGCTCATCACTGTCCCAGACCGGATATTCGAAGCAGGACTTTGTTCCGAGGTGGCAGGCAGGGCCATCCGGTTCCACGACGATCACGAGTGCGTCCCTGTCACAGTCGGCCGTAATTGAAACGATATGCTGGTAGTTGCCGCTGGTCTCACCTTTCAGCCAGAGTTCCCCTCTCGACCTGCTCCAGAAGCAGGTGAGTTTTTTCTCGATGGATACCCGCAGGCTTTCCTCGTTCATATACGCAAGCATAAGGACCCTTCTTGTTGCAGAATCCACCACTATAGCGGGAATAAGTCCTTTTTCATCAAATCTGAGTTCGGTAATATCTGTCATGTTTTCTCCTCATATCCTTACGGGGATCCCGTTCCTGGCCATTACCCTCTTCAGGTCCTCTATCCGGATCTCACCAAAATGGAACACGGAGGCTGCAAGCCCTGCGTCTACCTTCGGCAGAGCTTTGAAAAGCGTTATGAAGTCCTCCGGTTTCCCGGCGCCTCCGGAAGCTATCACCGGTACGCTGACGGCTTCACATACCGCTTCGAGCATCTCAAGATCGAAGCCCTTCTTCACTCCGTCCGTATCGATCGAATTGACCACGATCTCCCCGGCGCCGGAATCAACGCAGCTTTTTATCCATGAGACCGCTTCCATTCCCGTGTTCTCGCGCCCGCCCTTGGCAAAGACCCGGAATACGCCGTCGACCCGTTTTATATCCACAGAGAGCACCACACACTGATCCCCGTATCTGTTGGCGGCTTTTTCAATCACCCCCGGGTCCCTTATGGCTCCCGAATTGACGCTCACCTTATCGGCTCCGCATTTGAGCACCCTGTCAAAATCTTCGACCGTATTGATCCCTCCGCCTACCGTGAGGGGGATAAATACGTTTGCGGCCGTTTCCCGCAGGATATCCGTGAAGATCCTCCTGTCCTCGGAGGAAGCGGTTATATCATAGAACACAAGTTCGTCCGCTCCGCAGGAACTGTAGAATTTTGCCAGGTCGACCGGGGACGCGACGTCGTTGAGTCCCTTGAAGTTTATACCTTTTACCACCCTGCCGTCCCTGACATCAAGACAGGGGATTATCCTTTTTGTGATCATCCGGCGACCTCCACCGCTTTTTCAAGGTCGATATCTCCCGTATACAGAGCCTTTCCTATTATCGCGCCATATAATCCCATTTCCGCCAGTTTCCGGATATCATCGATACACGACACCCCGCCGGAAGCCACGATATCCATATCGAAGCTTTCGGAGAGATGCCCGTACAGTTCGAGATTGGTTCCCTGCAGCACCCCGTCCTTTGATATATCCGTGCAGATAACGGTCTTTACACCGACCTCTTTCATTTCTTGGAAGAATCGATCTGCGGAGACTCCGGCGTTTTCCGTCCATCCTTTGACGCAAATGAAACCGTCGCGTATATCCGCTCCCACCGCGATGCGCTCTCCGTACTTATCGACCGCTCTCTTCAGAAGATCCCGGTCCTGCACGGCCGAGGTGCCGAGGATGACCCTGTCAAGGCCGAAAGAGAGATACCTCTCTATAACATCCATGGACCGTATGCCGCCGCCGATCTCACAGAAAGCACCGCTTTTGCTTTTTATCGCACACACGGTTTCAAAATTCGGAGTAAGACCGGACCTCGCCCCTTCCAGATCCACAACATGGATATGCGATGCGCCGCTTCTTACAAAGCCCGCCGCGATACCGACAGGATCGTCGCTGTAAACGGTCATTCTGGAATAGTCGCCTTTATAAAGCCTGACGGCTTTTTTCTCAAACAGATCTATTGCGGGAAAAAGATACATTTTCAGGTCTCCTCGCAAAACGCCCTGAGGATGTTCAGGCCGACTTCTCCGCTTTTTTCCGGATGGAACTGGCAGCCGTACACATTATCGAGTTCGACGACCGCCGTAAGTTCCGCTCCGTATTCAGCCGTGGCCGCGACAAATCTTTCATCCGTCCGGGCGTAGTATGAATGAACGAAATAAACGTGATCTCCGTTGCGGATAAAACGGAACAGCGGCGAGTCGTGTTTAAAAGAGAGGCTGTTCCAGCCTATATGAGGGATCTTCAGGTCACGGGGAATCACATCGGAAATCGGCCTTATTTCACCCGGCAGAAGGCCGAGCCCCTTATATTCTCCGTATTCATAGCTTTTTTCGAAAAGCAGCTGCATCCCGAGACAGATCCCCAGCAGAGGCTTTCCGGCCGCCGCTTCCTCCCTGACTACCCCACCGAGCCCGCTCGAATCCAGCTTTGCGGCTGCATCCCGGAACGCCCCGACGCCGGGAAGGATCAACTTATCCGCAGCACGCAGCACATCCGCATCTGCCGTCACCGTAACATCATGGCCTATCGCGGCAAACGAGCTCTTCAGAGAAAACAGGTTCCCGACACCGTAGTCCGCGATCGCTATCATCCGATGACCCCTTTCGTCGAAGGGAGCTCATCCGCGTTGAGCACGTCGATCGACACCGCCTGTTTCAGGCTTCGTGCGGCAGATTTGAACACCGCTTCGATTATGTGATGGGAATTGTCTCCGGAAAGCTGCCTGAGATGCAGCGTACACCCGGCATTCCTGACGAATCCGAGCCAGAATTCCTTTACGAGTTCCGTATCGAAACTGCCGACCTTTTCTGTCGGGATCGTGATCTCATAGCCGAGATACGGCCGTCCGGAGATATCTACTGCTGATAGGATGAGGGCCTCGTCCATCGGGAGGATGATACTCCCGTATCTGCCTATACCTTTCATGTCTCCGAGTGCTTCTTTGAACGCCTGTCCCAGGACGATGCCTATGTCCTCCACACTGTGGTGATCATCAACCTGATTGTCGCCTCTGCATGTCAGTTCGATATCAAATCCGGCGTGTTTTGAAAGAGCCGTGAGCATGTGATCCAGAAAGCCGCACCCGCTGCTGATAACGCTGTTTCCTTTTCCGTCCAGTTCAAGCCGCAGTCTGATTTCCGTCTCGTTCGTTTTTCTGTTTATTTCCGCCGATCTCATTTTTTCTCCTCCAGCAGTTCTTTAATAGTACATATAAGTGTTTCCATATCCTCAAGCTTACCTATGGTGATCCTGTTATAATCGCTTATTGCGGGTTTGGACAGATGCCTGACCAGTATTCCGCGCTCTTTAAGCTTTCGATACAGTTCTTCCCCTCCGATATCCGGATGTCTGACAAAAATGAAATTTGCAGAGGAATCCGTGACCGAAAAGCCAAGCTCTTTGAGTCTCCCGGAAGTATAGGCTCTGTTTTCGGCAATGATCGAGCAGTTTTTTTCAAAGTACTCCCTGTCCTTCAGTGCTCCTATCCCGGCTGCCATCGTCATGGAGTTGATATTGTACGGATTCGTGGAATATTTGATATTTCTGAGGTCACGGATCAGTTCGGCACTGCCTGCCCCGAATCCGAGCCTTGCCCCCGCCATGGAGCGTGATTTAGAGAAGGTCTGAACAACAAGAAGGTTATCATATTCATGGATCAGCGGAATGCAGCTCTCCGCGCCGAAATCGACATATGCCTCATCGATCACTACGACATTATCCGGATTCCGGATAAGGATCTGCTCAATTTCCGCTCTTTTCAGTGCAATCCCTGTCGGGGCGTTCGGGTTAGCAAGGAATATGGTCTTGCCGATATCAAAGTAATCTGCGTTATCTACGGAAAAATCCGCTTTCAAGGGTATCTCAACGTACGGCAGGTTGTTTATTTCGGCAAACACCGGATAAAAGCCGTAGGTTATATCCGGAAATGCAGCCGGATGCTGATCGTCACAGAAAGCCATAAAGGCAAAGTTGAGGATCTCATCGGATCCGTTTGTAAACAGCAGCTCGTTTTCAGCCAGTCCGAATACTTCTGCCGCTGTCTTCACCAATCCGGTGCATTCGGGATCCGAGTACAGATTCAGTCTTTCAAATGCCGCAGAAGCCTCCTGCACAGCCAGAACAGAAACCGGGAACGGAGACTCATTGGTATTGAGCTTTATATATCTGCGGTCTCTTGGCTGCTCACCGGGTGTATAAGGATCGAGATAAGCGTATTTGTCGCTGAAAAACCTGCTCATTCGTCCGCCTTCTTTCTTGAGAGCACGCTCCTCGCATGTCCGGTAAGACCTTCCTGCCTTGCGAAAAGTGCAATATCATCTGCAACTGCATTCAGAGCATCACGGGTATAATAGGTGAACTGGGATTTTTTGATAAAATCATCTACGGAAAGCGGGCTGCCGTATTTGGCAGTTCCGCCGGTCGGAAGGGTATGGTTCGGTCCGGCAAAGTAATCCCCCAGCGGTTCCGGCGCATCACGCCCGAGAAAGATCGAGCCCGCATTCTTCACCCTGTCGAGGTATCCGAACGGATCATCCACACATAACCCGAGATGCTCCGGAGCTATCTCATTTGCGATGTCCAGCGCCTCATCCAGACTGCCGGCTATTATGATCTTTCCGTTGTTCTCTATCGATGCCCTCGCTATCTTTTCTCTCTCGAGCAGAGAGAGCTGTCTTTCGATCTCCTGCTGTACTTTCTCCGCAAGTTCTTCGGAATCCGTGATGAGCACTGCGCTCGACATGACATCGTGCTCCGCCTGTGCAAGAAGATCCGCCGCGAGAACAGCAGGTTCCGATCTCCCGTCCGAAACGATGAGCACCTCACTGGGTCCGGCCTCAGCATCGATGGAAACCTCACCGTATACCTGTTTCTTCGCAGCAGCAACATAGGCGTTGCCGGGGCCGACTATCTTATATACCTTCGGAATGCTCTCCGTACCGTATGCAAGCGCTGCTATTGCCTGAGCGCCGCCGACCTTATAGATTCTGTCCACTCCCGCTGTGTGTGCCGCCGCAAGGATCGCCGGATCCACCTTGCCGTCCTTCCGCGGAGGCGTTACCATGATGATCTCCGCACATCCGGCTATCTTGGCGGGGATCGCATCCATCAGTACCGTTGACGGATACGGAGCGGTGCCGCCCGGTACATAAAGTCCCACCTTCTCTATCGGGGTGATCTTTACGCCGAGAACGGTGCCGTCGGGATTTTCGATCCTGTAGCCTTCCCTGATCTGGCAGGAATGAAAGCGGCGGATGTTCGCCGCTGCTTTCTCAAGGACCGCCTTGAATCCGTCAGAAACCTCTTCGAGCGCTTCTTCCAGTTCCTCATCACTGACGAGGAAATCATCGATCGCGACACCGTCGAACCTTTCCGAATACTCTCTCAGTGCGGCATCGCCGCGTTCTCTGACATTCCGGATTATCTGCGCAACCGTCTCTCCCACCTCAGTCACGGGGAAGGATCTCTCCAGGATCTCTCCGGGTGAGGAAAGGCCGCATTTCAGTATCTTTATCATTGTTCCACCTCTGCCTGCGCAGACAGGCCTTTCATCACTCTTTCTATCATCTCCTGCCTGAAGCGGAAAGCCGATCTGTTCGCGATAAGTCTCGCGCTGATCTCGGCAATGGTGTCCAGTATCCTGAGATTATTCTCCCGAAGCGTGGTGCCCGTCTCGGTAATATCCACGATAACGTCGGACAGTCCCAAAATCGGTGCGATCTCAATGGATCCGTTCAGATGTATGATATCGATCTCCCGTCCCGTGGAAGCATAATATCTTCTGGCAATGCCCGCATATTTCGTAGCCACTCGCAGCGTTCTCTGCGGATCATCCCTGTATCCGTCCGGAGCGGCGGATATCATGCGGCAGTTTCCTGTTTTAAGATCAAGGAGCTCATAAACCTCCGGCTGATACTCCATCAGGATATCCTTGCCCGCGACACCGATATCTGCAGCGCCTCTCTCCACATATACGGGAACATCCGACGGTTTAACCCAGAAGTATCTGACTCCCGCCTCAGGGTTTTCAAAAGTCAGTTTCCGGTTCGTCTCCAGGATCTCAGGGCAGGGGAAACCTGCAGCCTCAAACATTTTATATACCTTATCGCCGAGCCTGCCTTTCGGAAGTGCGACATTCAGCATTCTTTCCACGCGATCTCACCTCAAAACATGTCGTCCGGAAGAGCGATCCTCTCCAGTTCATCAAGATAGACAGCAAATCCGACTGCATTCGATCGCCTGCCCATCTTTTCCATGAGCCTGTCATACTGGCCGCCGGAAAGGACTCTGTCCGGTATACCGTCGATAAAGCCTCTGAAAACGATACCGTTATAATAGCTTACGTCACCGATCAGCGAAAAATCTATTTCGGTTCTTGCGCGTACGCCGGAATCCTTCAGTCCGGAGATGATCATCTTCATTCTTTCCAGTCTGCTGCGGAGCTTTTCTCCCGCGCAGAGTTCTTCAAGCTCCGGGAGCACCTGATCCGCTCTTCCGTAGACGGAAAGAAGCTTTTTCAGAGGCAGATACCTGTCCTCGGGGATGCTTTTCTGTGCGCATATCTCGGCTATCCCGTGCAGATTTCTCTCCCCCGCGCATTTAATAATCCTGCGCCTGACATCGTCGGCGTCTGTCATATCATCCAGGAAAGCAAGCAGTATATCCATATCGGACAGTTCCAGAACGTATGCGTCGCTGAGCATTCCAAGACTTTCCGCAGCAAGTGAAAGCACTTCAGCCAGACACTCTGTATCTATCCTGCCTATACATTCAAGCCCTGTCTGCATGATCTCCTTGAAAGACCCCGTTTTTTTGGATACACGGTAAACGCTTTCATCATAGCAGAGCTTTCTCAGGCCATCAGCCTCGTCTCTGCTGTTCCGGATTATCGAAAGAGTCACGTCCGGCTTGAGCGCCATGAGCATGCCGTTTGTGTCGGTAAAGGTTATGACAGCATCGGAGACCAGGAAATCCTTGTTCCGGCTGTACAGGTCATATTCCTCAAAACGGCTCATCGTGTATTTTTCGTAGCCGCTGCCCATATACAAGGCGCGTAATGCAAAGATAATCCTTTCGGTGTTGCTCAAAACGGAAGCGTCAAACCTCATCTTTCTTCTCCAGCTCCTCAAGTCTTGCTATCACCGTTTCATATCCTCCGCCGCCGTAATTCAGACATCTGCTGACACGGCTGATGGTTGTGCTGCTGATCCCGACCTGCCGTGATATCTCCTGATAGCTTTTCCCGCTGTACAGCAGACGTGCCGTTTCAAGCCTCTGCGCCATATCCTGTATTTCCTTTATCGTGCAGAGATCTTCAAAAAAGGCTCTGCTCTCGTCCTCTGATTTAAGAAGCAGCATGCTGCGGAAAAGAGCATCTACCGCTTCCGAATAATAATTCTGCATATCCGTCTCCTTTGTGATTGTTACTTTCGCAGTTTATCACTCTATTCTGATAAAGTCAACTATAATCTTGCGGCATCTTTATGCGTGATCCGGATTGTGGTATAATCAACACAGGGTTGGATCGGCTGCAGACGATGATTTGGTCATACTGTTGTGTTTGTTGTACAGAAAGGAGCAGGGAATGGCCGGTATTCTCGATTATATTAAATGGCGGGGTGATCTCAGCTATGAGATTTCGCCCTTCAACGAAGTTGACTACTATGTGTTTTCCAAAATCGGTTCACCCGATTTTTCGGGGATCGTTCCTGACGATAACTCCACTGCGGACCTTCAAAGCTGTACCGACAAGCTTTTCGGTGATGATCCCAGCTCAGTTGCTTTGGGTCTTCTGGCCTCAAAAAGTATACTCAAGGTCCTTCGTATTCTGCCTTCGAAACCCAGATACCGGGATCTTTTGCTTACCGGCTTCAAGGCAAAATTCAGTGAATCTGCTACAGAACAGTTCTCAGCACTTACTCTTATCCTTCCGGACGGGGTCTGTTTTGTCAGCTTCCGAGGGACTGACGACTATCTTGTTTCCTGGAAGGAAGACCTTCAAATGAGTGTCAAAGACTCCGTTCCCGCTCAGAACGACGCTGCTGCATATCTTCAATGGGCAGCTTCTGTTTATCCCGGGCCCATTATAGTTGCTGGGCATTCCAAAGGCGGCAACCTTGCCGTCTATGCTGCGACCATGCTCTCCCCTGATCTTCAGCCAAGGATCAAAGGAGTTTACAGTTTTGATGGTCCCGGCTTCAAACCGGACTTCTTTACACATGATGGTTTTCTTGCCATCAGTGACCGCTTGCATGAGATCGTCCCTGAAACATCCATTATCGGCATCCTTCTTGAGAAAGCGCTTCCTTATGAAATTGTCCGCTGTGTCTACTCCGGGATCCAGTCCCACGACGGGTACCGCTGGGAGACATCGCCCACCGGCTTTGTCCATATTAAGTCGTTGGCTGACACCAGCGAAGCCTTGAATGAGACCATGGATAAGATTATCAATGAAATGTCTCCGGAGGAGGCCGATTCTCTGATCAACGAACTTTTCAGGATTCTGACGGATACCGGTGCCAAAACAGTATCTGATCTTGCCGATATCAGTCTGATAGGCAATTTCCGGCTTGCCAGAAACCTGATCATGGAGAGCAGGATCCGGGGTCTGGGCAGCAAACTGATCGAAAACATGATCAAATGCATCATCCGTCAGTGATCCCGTACGAAGGCATTTCCCTTTTCGAGCATCCGCTCATCTGAACCACAAACCTTTTATTATCCGGAGTCCGCCATGCCAGAATCTGAGATCATCACGTTCCGTTATCCGAACGGTGAATGTCAGAGGGTCCAGAAGGTCTCTTTCGACAGCTGGTCAAAGCTGGAGTTCCTTCTCCCCTCCCGTTCCGACCGAGCCTTCGAATCGCTGTGCTCCCTCTATAAACGATATATAATCCCGAAATGTCCCTGGTTATTCGGGAGACTCATCCTTTTCCGCATTCCGGATGATGTCGCGGTCCCCTTTCCCTTTGAGACGGAACGATACGGTTCCGTCGCGGACAGGCTCACCGCAGCCGCCATAGCTTTGCGAAGCGGTGTCGTGGTCGCCGGGAAAAAACCGGTCTTTCTGTCTGGGACAGTCAGAGAATTCTGGAGATGTCTTGAAGCCAGAGGTTGCGTGAAGATCCTCTGCGGGTATCTTCCGCACACGACGGTCCTGCCTGTTAACGACCTCTGCGGATTTCTGTCGGAAAACGGAAACTCCGCCTCCTTCCGGTCCAGCGCATCATTCTTCACCATGGAGCGCTTCGACTGTGCCAGCGCATATGACAGCATAGGCACTCCCATAGGTCTCCATGTAAAGGACGGCTTCATTTTCAGCCCTCCGCTGTATACGCGTGAGGCCCTTCTTGTCGGGAAAGACGGGAATGCTTCGATCACCATTCCCCGGCTTTCCGATCTCACGATGGAAATAAACGGTTCATCCGTAACCCCGAACGAAACGAATACCTTTTTCCGGCCTTCCTGCCGGATCACTCCCAAGCACGGAGGAAGAGACCTTGTCATAATCGGTTCGAAGATCGCCGCCGTACACGAGGGCGGAAACACCTTCGTCCCGTCCTCCGGTTTTGTTCTCCGGGACTGTGATACCCGTGCGATGCCCGGAGACGCGGTGACTTATCACGGGTTAGAAGATGTGCTTTTCGGCATACAGGCCGGAAACAGCGCCATTGTCAACGGGAAAAAGACCGGACATTTTATCTCCCCTTTTTATAATATCAAAAGGCTCTGGAGCACATCCTATCCTCCCAGTCTCTACCCGCTCAATTATCGCAGAGACAGGGCGCCCAGAATGGTACTGGGAACGGACAGCGGCGGCAAACCCGTCATTCTGTGGGCAGAGGGAGCCGGCAAACTGAAGTATTCCCCCGGAAAAGAAAGCTGCGGCGCCTCCCTTTCGGAAATGGAGGAGATCTGTCAGAAGGTCGGCCTTGTCAATGCCGTCCATCTCGATGGAGGAGGTTCCGCGCAGATCCTTATGAACGATACGCGTTCCCTCCTGATATCCGACAGGAATCCGGATAACACTGAGGCAGAGCGCGCGATTCCGGTAGGCCTGATGATCCGATGAACAGCATGAGGATAATCAAAGAAACAGAAAACATTATAATCTGTGTCAAGCCGGCAGGTGTGCTGTCGACAGATGAGCCCGGCGGGATGCCTTCTCTTGTCCGGGAAGCCCTCGGAGAAACAGGAACGGATATTTTCACCGTCCACAGGCTTGACAGAGTCGTCAGCGGACTGATGGTGCTTGCAAAGAGCAACACGGCCGCTTCCCTCCTCGGAGAGCAGATCATGACGCGTTCATTTGAAAAAGAGTACCTTGCCGTGATACACGGCTGTCCTCAGGAGGCGGAAGGCAGATTCACGGATCTGCTCATCCGCGACAGATATGCGCGCAGGACATTGATTGCCGATTCTCCCGCCAAGGGAGTTCAGGAAGCCGTGCTTGATTATTCGCTGCTGGGGAAAACGGATGCTTTCAGTCTGGTGAAGATCCGCCTCGGCACCGGCAGGACCCACCAGATCAGAGTCCAGTTTTCATCAAGAGACATGTCCATCGTCGGAGACAGAAAATACGGCACGGATGACAGCTGCGACATTGCCTTATGGTCATACCGTCTGGCATTCGATGAGCCCGTCACAGGGAAAAGGATTGACATATCCCTCCCTCCTCCCGGACAGTATCCGTGGGATCTGTTCGGTTATTGAATCCTGCATACAAAAAGGAAGCCGCCATCGGCGGCTTCCTTTTCATTATTCATCTGTTTCCGAGATCAGAACGCAAAAGGATCCGGCCTCTCTATCGTCTGTCCCGGCCAGAGTTCATCCGGGTCGCAGAGATCATATTTCTTCACATAATCGATCATCATGGCGAAATCCGCACATCCGGGACGAACAGGGCCGGCAAGCTCAGCTGCTTTTTTCACATCCACCCAGACCGCTTCTTCCACCTCATCCGAGAGATGGAACTCACACTTGGGGCAGAATGCCAGGAATGCGATCATCAGCACACCGCCTCTGAACCAGTATGTTCCGAGGCTCTCAAGGCTACGGATCTCGATGCCGAGTTCTTCCTTTATCTCTCTCACCGCTGCATGCTCCGCGTTTTCTCCCGGAAGGATGAAGCCGGAATTATACATCCAATGCATGTAAGTAAGGTGGGACTGTCTTGTCATGACAACCTCGTT
>JAZMZR010000023.1:0-42882 GCA_045586065.1 Candidatus Limivicinus sp. | reverse complement strand
TTAAAGAACAAATGCTGGGGGCAGGCCCGTTAGCTTCCCGGAACTATACAAAAAGAAGCACTCCATATAGGGGTGCTTCTTTTATGGTGGACTCGAAGGGGATCGAACCCTCGAACCTCACGGATGCGAACCGTGCGCTCTCCCAGCTGAGCTACGAGCCCATATGACTCTTCTTCTGAAAAGCTTTATTATTATAGCACAGTTTCAAGGAATGTAAAGAAAAATTTGATTGCCATTAAAGCAAAGTTGTAGTAATATACACACGATGGCTTTTGACAAGGCTGCACTAGTCGGGGAGCCAGCGGTGCCCTGTAACCTGCAATCCGCTGCAGCAGGGATGAATCCCCGAACGAGGATATGTTTTGTGTCGTCTGACTCCGGTAAGCAGCGTTGAAGACTCGGTCTCGCGCAACGGAAACCCGTGAACCATGTCAGGCGGGGAACCGAGCAGCATTAAGCGGTGCTTTTCGTGTGCCGTGAGGTCGCCGGGTCCGAGCCGGCTGCCGGCGTAACGGGCATAAATCATTATTCGGATTCGGGTGTGCAGTCTTGTCAAGGGCCATAATCCATATGGAGAGGCGCAGTATGTATCAGGCACTATACAGAAAATGGCGTCCGGAGACCTTTGATGAGGTCGTCGGTCAAAACCAGATAACTGATACTCTCAAATACCAGGTGGCTTCCGGGCACCTCTCTCATGCATACCTTTTCATCGGCTCCCGCGGGACGGGAAAGACGACATGTGCCAGAATCCTTGCCAGAGCAGTCAACTGCGATCATCCTATCGGAGGCAATCCCTGCTGTGAGTGCTCTGCGTGCAGGAGCATCCTGGACGGCTCGGCTCCGGAGATCGTGGAGATCGATGCCGCCTCCAACAACGGCGTTGACGATGTCCGTGCCCTGCGCGACGAGGCGATCTATTCTCCTGCGGTCCTGAAGAAAAGAGTGTATATAATCGATGAAGTCCATATGCTCTCAAAGCCTGCCTTCAACGCACTGCTCAAAATCCTGGAGGAGCCGCCGGAGCATCTGATCTTTGTGCTTGCAACTACCGAACTTTCAAAAGTCCCTGCGACGATCCTGTCGCGCTGCCAGAGATTCAGCTTCAAACGGATCCCAACGCCGCTCATAAAGGCTCATCTTTTGAAGGTGGCCGCCGAAGAGGGACTGAAGCTGACTTCCGGTGCCGCGGAGCGTCTCGCTGTAATGGCGGAGGGCGGCATGCGCGATGCACTGAGTCTGCTCGATCAGTGCGCTTCAACGCCGGAGATCGATGAGGGATATATCAATTCCAGCCTTGGTCTTGCGGATAGTTTCGCGATCGAGTCACTGCTCGATGCTGTCTTTGCAAAGAATTCCGGGAGCGCTGTCGCTGAATTCAACGAGCTGTGGATGCAGGGAAAAGACCCTTCATCGGTCCTGAAGGAGATATCCGGGCTTTTAAGGGATGTTCTCCTCTATAAGATCCTTCCGCCCGATGGCGGGGGACTTGTATCCGGGGGATTTGATCCTTCCGTATTGAAGAAATATTCCGACAGGCACTCTTCTGAGGAACTCTTAGCGCTGATGGAGACGCTGGAGAGCAAGGCGGCACAGATGCGCGATTCGTCCGATCCGAAGATAACAGCGGAACTTTGTCTTATAACACTGTGCGATGACAGGGCACAGGATTCCCTATACGCGGTCAGAGCCAGACTGGACAGGCTCGAGGATACGATCGCAAAAGGTGCTGCGTTTGCAGCTACCGCTCCGGCACCGACAGAGTGCGGGGAGCCGGTCATCAAGGACGAGCCCGAATCTGTTGTGCCGCCTGAGCCTGAAGAGGTCCTGCCTGCGGAGAAGGAAACTGCTGCTGATGCGCCGGCTGTCGCGGAGCCCGCTGCGGAGCCTGAAGAGAAAGAAGTGACGGAGAATGAAAAGGATCAGCCGGTAGGCGATGATCATTCCGCGGCCGGAGGAAAAGGCTTTGATCTGGAATCTGCCGTAAAGGATATCGTTGCTTCGTTCCCGATGGGCACCAGGGTCATCATGACGGATCCTTCTGCGGCCAAATGGGCGCTGGACGGGGATTTTCTCCGTATCGCGGTAAAGACAGAGTTCAACCGAAAGGCACTGGACACGCCGGATAAGAGGACCGGAATCGAGAAGCGGTTTGAGGAGCTCTTCGGCAGGAAGGTGAGAGTCGTTGTGTCCGGAATGCAGCCGGAGCAGCGCAATGCAAGAGACATTGAAGAGCTGAAAAGGTTTGATATCGTTCAATTCAAATAAAGGGGGAACTGTATAATGGCAAAGAATAATTTCCGCGGAGGATACGGCGGCGGAAGCCAGATGAATATGATGAAGCAGGCTCAGAAAATGCAGCAGGATTTCCTGAAGATGCAGCAGGAGCTTGAAGCATCCAAGTTCGAGTTCACATCCGGTGGTGGAGCTGTGAAGGCCGTTGTATCCGGAACAAGGCAGTTCGAATCCATTGAGATCGATCCCGAAGTGGTAGATCCGGAAGATGTAGAAATGCTGCAGGATCTGATCCTTGCCGCGGTGAACGGAGCACTGAAGCTCAGTGACGACCGCACCAATGAAGCAATGTCTAAGCTGCAGGGGATGGGCGGCTTCCCCGGATTATTCTGATTTATACGGAGACAGACTGAATGGATACACCGTGGACAGAGAGCGTAGACTTCAACGACCCGCTTCCGGAATATCCGAGGCCGCAGCTTGCCCGCAGATCCTGGCTGAATCTGAACGGCATCTGGGATTACGCCATCAACAAGTCCACCCGTCACCCCAAAAGCTATGACGGGAGTATTGTTGTGCCTTTTTCTCCCGAGTGTGAACTCTCCGGTGTGGAGAGAACAATCAGAAAAGATGAATTCATCTGGTACCATAAAAGACAGATCCTTCCGGAGGATTTCCTCGGCAAAAGGATCATTCTTCATTTCGGCGCCGTAGATCGGGACGCAGTGGTATGGGTGAACGATATACAGGTATGCTCCCATTCGGGAGGATACCTTCCCTTTGAGGCCGAAATAAGCAAGGCTGTTACGGACAGTGAACTCAATATCACGGTCCGGGTATCAGACGACACTGACCACGGTGCGGGCTCAAGAGGAAAGCAGAAGACCAGGCGCGGCGGGATCTGGTATACCCCGCAGTGCGGCATCTGGCAGACCGTGTGGCTGGAGGCGGTTGAAGAGGAGTATATAAAATCCCTCCGGATAACCCCGAACTTCGACAAGGCATCCGTCTCCATCGAAGCTGATATCGTAGGAGAAAGCGAGGCCTACGCCAGCTTTAACGGAGAAGACTATCTTCTTCCGGCAGTGATCCCGGTCCCGAAATTCGAGCCCTGGAGCCCCGAGCACCCGAAGCTTTACGGCTTTACCGTGAGATGCGGGAAAGACCTTGTGCAAAGCTACTTTGCCATGCGGAAGATATCCGTGAATAAGGACGAGAAAGGCGTTCCCCGGCTGTTCCTCAACAACAGGCCGTATTTCCAGAACGGCGTGCTCGATCAGGGCTACTGGCCGGACGGTCTGTACACGGCCCCGACTGATGAGGCGCTTGCCTTCGATATCCGGATCGCCAAGGCCATGGGCTTCAACATGATCCGTAAGCATGTGAAAGTCGAGCCTCTCCGCTGGTATTACCATTGCGACAGGATCGGCATGCTGGTATGGCAGGATATGCCGAACGGCGGGGGAGCATACAATCCCGCAGTCGTCGCGGCCCCGCTCTTCACCGGGGTAAGCATAAAAGACAATGCCTATCTTCTCTTCGGCAGGATGGATCCGGACGGAAGAGCCGCTTACAGGGCGGAGCTTGCAGCCATGGTGAAGACTCTGTACAACTGCCCCTGCATCGTCATGTGGGTACCCTTCAATGAGGGCTGGGGCCAGTTCGATTCCAAGAAGTTCTGCCAGATGATAAAGAACATCGACCAGACGCGGCTGATCGACCACGCGTCCGGCTGGCACGACCAGGGCATCGGAAACGTACGCAGTTTCCATGTGTATTTCAAAAACTATAATTACAAACCGGACAAACGCGGAAGAGCGGTGCTGCTCAGCGAGTTCGGAGGATACAGCCACAAGGTGGCCGGACACACCTATAACGATAAGTATTTCGGCTATAAGAAATTTGAGATCCCGGCCCAGCTTGAAATAGCCGTAGAGGAACTCTACGAGGAACAGATCAGACCGGCTGCGGCAGAAGGGCTGAGCGCCGCAGTCTATACGCAGCTCACGGATGTGGAGGATGAACTCAACGGCCTGATGACTTATGACCGCAAGGTCTCAAAGATCGCTCCCGAGGTCATGCGAGAGTTCATAACGGTATAAAAAAAGATCCACCTTTAGTGGATCTTTTTTTATCTTACTGTTTAATCATACACCGATGGTCACGGCTCTGTCATACGCGCCGTGGACCGCATCGACGATCTTGCCGGGACTTGCCGCGTCACCGACCGCGAAAAGCTGCAGCCCCGAGAGGATCAGCTCTCTGTAAAGCTCATCCTGCGGTTTGCTGCCGAGCGCACCGTAAACGATGTCTGCGCTGAAAGCGATCTCGGTATCATCCGGGAACACGCAGTTGACAACTCCCGGTTCTATGCTCCTGAAGCGGGCATGATACACGACCTCTATACCGAGTTTCTCCATAACGGTCATCAGAGCATTCCTTGCACCGCCGAAAAGTTCTTTTGCAAGATAGCCGCTCCGGATGATCAATTTCACTCTGCAGCCGTGTTCCGAAAGGAATACGGCTGTTTCGCATGCGGACATACCGCCGCCGAGGATGATGACGCTATTTCCCTCGGGAGTTTCCGTATAGGCTTTCCGGATATCGGTCAGGTTCTCATAGCCATCGGTCTTCACCGGCTCTTTGTAAATCGATCCGGTGGCGATCAGTGTGATATCCGCGGCAAAGCCGGATACGTATTCCGGGATGGCTGCCTGTCCGGTAATCACTTTCGCACAGGCTCTTGCTTCTCTTTCGAGCACGTTCACGAACTCCAGCAGGTCCTTCTTGTGAGGATCCTTTTCGGCAAACAAACGTACCGTCCCGCCGAGCTGCCCCTCTTTTTCAATGAGCGTAACGTCATGGCCGCGCCGGGAGGCCGTTATCGCAGCCTGCATGCCCGCGGGACCTCCGCCGACGATAAGGATCTTCTTCTTTTCCTTTACCGCGGGGAGACAGTCAAAGGGGACTCTCCCGAAGCCGCTGTCCGGATTGACGGTGCATCTTCCCATGGCCGCGGGACTGAGGATCCTCTTCATCTGTTCAGGAGTCAGACCGCGCTCGTCAAAATTGATATCTGAAGGGTGCTCAATGCTGCCGGGATAACAGTTGAAGCAGCGGATGCAGCGGCGAATGCAGTCGGCATTTCCGGCGGCGATCTTGTTGACAAATTCCGGGTCAGCGAAGCCCTGTCTGCCTAAAACGACCAGATCTGCTGCTCCGGAGGCGATTATATCTTCGCACTGCGCCGGATCGTTAAGTCCGCCGATTACGGAGATGAGAGTCTTATTCATGACCGCCTTGATTTTGCGGGCATATTCCACATTGACTCCGTGAATATCGTAATGGCTGGAGAAAGTTCCGGTAGAGTTGCCCTTTTCCTTTAAACCGTTCGATACTTGGAATATATCCACAAGTCCGTCAACCTGCTTTGCAAATTCCAAAGTGTCGTTGATCGTCATTGCGCCCGGCATATCGACTCCGTCCGTCGCGGAAAAGCGCAGTTCTATGATCTTGTCGGGACCGAGTCCTTTCCTGAGCGCCCGAATGATCTGCTTTGGGAATCTGGCGCGGTTTTCAGCCGATCCGCCGTAGCGGTCCGTACGATGGTTGATCCCCGGTGAAACGAACTGCTGGAGCAGAAATCCGTGTCCTCCGTGAAGCAGCACGCCGTCAAAGCCCGCGGCTGCGGCAAAAGCGCCGAACGTTTTAAAGTCTTTGCAGACCTTGCGCATCATATTTCTGGTGAAGGCGCGCACCTTGACTCCGTCGTCACGAACAAACTCATCCGGACCCCAAGGTGAAATGCCGTCCGGTACATAGGCTGCGCATCCCTCGTGACAGACCTCGAACAGAGCGACGGCGCCGTGCTTTTTAATCCGTTTTGCGTATTCGCTCAGCGCCTCAAAATCTTCTCCCGCGGTTTTGCTGTAGTCGATCTTCCGGGTGACGAAGCTTGTGATGCCTTCTTCGAAATTCACACAGATCTCGCCGGTGGATACGGCTGCCGCGCCGCCTTTGGCTCGGTCTTCCACCATACGGTAGACGTTCTCCTTGATCTCCGGGATGGTGAAAATGGAGTGAGCAAAAAGTGTGGGGCCGAATTCCACGCGGTTCCTGTATTCATGCCCTCTAACAGAGAGAGGACTCAACAGATTGGGATAAGAGATGTTCATGCATTCATCCTCCGTTCATCCGTTATAGCCCATCGGGTTCTTTGACTGCCAGTTCCAGGTGTCACGGCACATATCCTCAATGCTGTATTCGGCCTTCCAACCGAGGATCTCTGCTGATTTGTCTGTGGATGCATATACCGTTGCAAGGTCGCCGGCGCGCCGTGGCGCGATATCGTAAGGGATCTTAATCCCGTTGACTTTCTCGAACGCATGTACGAGCTCGAGCACGCTGCATCCTTTACCGGTCCCGAGGTTGAAGACCGACTCGCCGCGCTGTCTGCGCATATGGTCGATGGCAGCGACGTGACCCCTCGCAAGGTCCACCACATGGATATAGTCGCGGACCCCTGTACCGTCAGGTGTGTCGTAGTCGTCTCCAAAGACGTTCAAATGGTCTCTTCGGCCCACAGCCACCTGAGAGATATACGGCATGAGGTTGTTCGGAATCCCGCGCGGATCCTCTCCGATAAGTCCGCTCGGATGCGCTCCGATCGGATTGAAGTAACGAAGGAATACAACGGCCCATCCGCTGTCCGCCTTTGCAGTGTCGCGCATGATCTGTTCGGACATGTACTTGGTCCACCCGTAGGGATTAGTGCACATGCCGGTGATGCTGTTCTCGCGCAGGGGCATATCGTTTTCTCCTGAATATACCGTCGCGGAGGAGGAGAAGATGATGTCTTTCACACCGTGATCGCGCATTGCCTCGCATAGCCTCACCGTGCTGAAAAGGTTGTTGTCATAGTATTCCAGCGGCATCGCAACCGATTCGCCCACGGCCTTGAGCCCGGCAAAATGGATGGCACAGCTGATGGTATGCTTTTCAAGGATATGGTCGAGCGCGGCCCTGTTGCGGACATCCTCCTGGTAGAAGGCGACTTTCCTGCCGGTGATCTCCTCTACCCGCTCGACCGCCTTGGCGCTCGAGTTGACAAGGTTGTCTATGATGACCACATCATAGCCTCTGCTGAGTAGTTCCACGCATGTGTGCGAGCCGATATAACCGGCTCCGCCTGTGACCAGAACTGTCATAGAATATATCCTTTCATTCGAGAAGCTCTTCCGGATATAGCCCTGCTTCCCGCATATTTCTTATCGAATCTATGAGGACCGGCATGTCCTCCCGGTACGTGATTCCATGCCATTGCTCCCGGCAGCTGAGAATGCTTATCGTCCCGAGCCCCTCGTTTATCACGGCGTTTGCGACTGTCGGAAGGAAATATTCACCCTTAAGAGGATTCGCCCCGAGCGTGTTGTCCAGCCATGCGGGAAAACGCCTGTTGAGCTCGTCAAGCATTGATTCTCCGAATGCCCAGCAGTTCATCGACACAGGAAGGTCTCCGGAAAGAGGGAAACGCTCACCGTTTTCCTCATAAACCGCATCTGCACCTGATTTTTCTATGTGGGTCCTCTCAACGACATCCTTCAGAAGACCGTCCTCTACGGAGCAGATTCCTCTGGAGACATATCCGTTTTCCGTAACGGTGTTCCGAAGTTCGTAGGCTACCATAGCATGCTCGTTTGATGCCTTTCCCGATGACAGGAAGCCGTAGAGTGCGCTGTAGGCGGTCTGTCCGTAGAAATCATCCGCATTGATAACGGCAAAAGGCGCATCGACGATCCCTTTGCAGCAGGCGACGGCATGCCCCGTGCCCCATGGCTTCACGCGTCCCACGGGAACGGCGTATCCGGCCGGAAGGGAATCGAGCTCCTGATATACATAGCTCACGTCAAAGTATTTTTCCATGCGTGTCCCGACGCGTGCTTTAAAATCAGAGTCGATAGCATGCTTTATAATGAAAGCTACCTTCCGGAATCCAGCCTTGTACGCATCATACAGCGAAAAATCAATGATCGAGTGGCCGTGATTATCAACAGGCGTTATCTGTTTCAGCCCCCCGAAGCGGCTGCCCATCCCGGCTGCGAGAACAGTCAGCACCGGTTCTTTCATAATGACAGGTCCGATCCTTTCCTCAATACTTTGACATGGCGTGGCGGCAGTAGTAATTCAGCAGCCTCTCACGGACGAGCGAGCTGCCTTCCATATGGCCGGGATAAACCTCATAATCTCCCTCAAGACTGCACAGTCTCTTGAGGGAGCGGAATATTTCATCGCTGTCTCCGCCGTCGAGGTCCGTCCTGCCGCAGCTGCCGCGGAAGAGCGTATCCCCGGTGAAAAGAACGCTGCCGCATTTTATGCTTACGCTTCCGCGAGAGTGTCCCGGGGTCGAAAGGATCTCAAAATCCATCCCTGCAGCCCGAATAACATCGCCGTCGGCATAATAAATGCCGCTGTCGGGGAGAGCGTAGATGAAAGCGGGAGAGTTCATCACTCTGCGGTCATCCGCCTTGTTCATGTATACGGTCGCACCTGTCTCTTCAGCGACGGAGTCAGCTGCGCCTGTATGGTCATAATGCCCGTGGGTGATGAAGATGGCAACGCATTTCAGCTTGTTGTCTTCGATATAGTCAAGTATGGTGTTGCTCTCGTCGCCGGGATCAATGACGACGCACTCAAGCGTGTCTTCATTGGTTACAATATAACAGTTGGTTTCCAGATGGCCGACCGGGATCGTCTTAACAAGCATCTTAAAGCTCCTTTGTATCGAGGATGATCGTGACAGGCCCGTCGTTCACGGATTCGACGAACATTTCCGCACCAAATTCACCGGTTTCCACTACAAAGCCTCTGTTCCTGCACTCTGCGATCACGAGCTCATAAAGCGGAATCGCCTTTTCAGGGCGTGCGGCATGAGAAAAACCGGGACGTCTCGATTTGCAGTCGGCGAAAAGAGTGAACTGGCTGATAATCAGGAAGCGGGCTCCGGCATCGGCGGGGTTCACATTCATTTTGCCGTTTTCATCCTCAAATATGCGAAGTCCGCAGATCTTGTCGGCAATTTTCAAGGCCTCCGTCTCGGTGTCATCCTCGTGCACGCCGAGCAGGATAAGGAATCCCTTGCCGATGATGCCGGCAACTTCACCGCCTATTGTCACGGAAGCGCTTTTCACTCTGGTAAGTACTGCTCTCATTTTACCCTCCTGCTCTTGTCACGTTCGTTACACCGGGGACCGATGCGATGCGGCTGATGATATATTTCAGATCGGAGGCACTCTTGACTTCAAGCGTCACAACGACGAGAGCCTCCCCCGGGGAGACGGTCCTGGCAGACAGCGTGCGTACCTTCGCATTGAGCGCATTGAGGATGGTGGCGATGTCCAGTACCAGACCGTTTCGGTCTCTCGCTGCAATGGTGAATGTTGTGACATAGCTGTTTGATATCTGGCTTGCCCAGGAAACCTTGATCCATCTTGCCTCGTTGTCGCCGGCGGACTGGTTCAGATAGTTCCTGCAGTCTTTCCTGTGGATGCTCACGCCCTGACCGCGTGTGATGAAACCGACGATCGGATCCCCGGGAACCGGCATGCAGCAGCGGGAGAACTTGACAAGGCAGTTGTCTATACCCTCCACGAGCACGCCGTTGATGGCGTGCTGTTCGCGTTTGGCCTGCTGCTCTCTTCGCTCTGCCGCCTCGGTCATCTTGTCGATTGCCGTCTTGCGGTCGGAGGTGCCGAGATGCAGCGCTTCATCCCTCAGTCTGTGCGCCGCTCTGGTGGCGGTGATGCCGCCGTATCCGACGCAGGCAAACAGATCATCCACGGTCTGGAGCGAAAGCTTGCTGAGCAGGGGAGAATAGACAGCCTCATCGCTGAGGAGATCAAGCGACATCCCGTTATGCTTGAATTCGCTTTCCAGCATCTCCCGGCCGCGAATTATATTTTCATCTCTGCGTTCACGCTTGAACCACTGCTTGATCTTGGTCCTTGCGGAACCGCTCTTGGCGATGTTCAGCCAGTCACGGTTCGGCCCCGGTGCGGATTTGGAGGTCCGGATCTCAACGACGTCGCCGTTCTGCAGTACGTAGTTAAGGTTGACGATCCTTCCGTTCACCACGGCGCCGATCATATGGTTGCCTATATCCGAGTGTATGCTGTATGCAAAGTCAATGGGGGTGGCGCCGCTTGGCAGGTTGATAACGTCACCCTTTGGGGAGAAAACGAAGACCTCGTCGGCAAACATGTCTACCTTGAGATCATGGATAAAGTCTCCCGCATCGGATTCCTGCTGGGTCTCCAGCAGTCTCCGGATCCACGCGAACTTGTCCTCATCGCCGGATCGGACAGAGCCGCCGGCGTCTCCCATTTTATATTTCCAGTGTGCGGCGACACCGTACTCGGCTGTGTAATGCATGTCCCAGGTGCGTATCTGGACTTCGAAAGGTATGCCCTCACTGCCGATGACGGTCGTATGGACCGACTGGTACATGTTTGGCTTCGGGGTGGAGATGTAATCTTTAAATCTGCCCGGAACGGGCTTGAACATATAGTGGAGCAGACCGAGGGCGTTGTAGCAGTCGGGAATGCTGTCCACGATCACCCGGAAGGCGCACAGATCGAAAACGCCGCTCAGGTCCACCTTCTGGGAATACATTTTCCGGTAAATGCTGTATATATGCTTGATTCTGTGCTGAACGGTACAGCTTATGCCTTCTGACTTCATCCCGGACTCTATCTTTTCCTTGGTCGATTCCATGAACTTTTCCAACTGAGGCATCTTGGATTCGATAGTGTCCATGATCTCTTTGTATCCGGTGGGGTCAAGATACTGCAGAGCGAGGTCCTCCAGTTCCCACTTTGCGCGCTGCATACCAAGCCGATGAGCGAGAGGAGCATAGATCTCCATCGTTTCAAGAGACTTGATCCTCTGTTTTTCAGGACTCTGATAGGCCATGGTGCGCATGTTATGGAGTCTGTCGGCAATCTTGATGAGGATGACGCGAATATCTTTGGCCATGGCGAGCAGCATCTTGCGCATGTTTTCCATCTGCTCGTCTTCCTTGCTGGTGTACTGCACACGGGTCAGCTTGGTGACACCTTCAACAAGGTCCGCAACTGTGCTGCCGAACTCGCGTGCGATATCCTCATGCGTCAGAGAGGTGTCCTCGATGATGTCGTGCAGAAGCGTTGCAACGATGGAATCTTCATCAAGACCCATATCAAGAGCAATCTGCGCGGCATACACGCAGTGCGTCACATAAGGGGAGCCATCCCTGCGGTTCTGTCCCTCATGTGCCCGCTTTGCCATCTCATAGGCAGCACGGACGCGCCTGATGTCGAAGGTTCTTCCCGAGGCTTCGATACGGGCTTCAAGCTCGCTGTATAGAGCGTCCGGATCCGGAACGCCGTTTGACTTGAGGCTTGTATTATCCATATTATTCCGTCCTGATCAGGTGAAATCGGATATACCTTTCAGTTTTCTTATGATTTCCGTACATTCAAGGTCGACCTTTTCGTCCGGATGGAAGGCTACAGAACCGTAGATGCCTTCCTCGTGGGGATTCTTAAGCAGACCTGCCTGGTAAAAAGCGAGCAGACAGATACAAAACTGCTCCGCTGCCATTCCCGGAGGAGACTGTGCTATCATTGCATTCACATCATTGCCTACGCGAAATCCGGATCTGTTCACTGTACGCCATGCCTTCGCAAAGACCTGCCGGTCCGGGGTGAAGGCATAGGCATAATCCGGGCAGGCGCATGCCGAAGGCTTGAGCAATTCGCAGCAGAATTCAGATCCGTCGTGCAGCTTCAGCGCCGAAATGTTGAGCTGAACGCTGATCTTCCCGCCAAATTCATTGATTTGCGGATTGAACGCTATATCCGCCTTGCAGCCTTCACTGATCCCCAGTTCCTCCGGTGTGTGAGAGAAGTAAATGCAGTCGAACGGAGTTCCGTCAAGGATCGCGGACATCTTGGAGTGCTGCCTCGAAGCACCGACGCAGGTCACCGAACTGAGTGTGATTCCGTACATTGCCATGAGCGGCCTGGGATTCTCATTCCCGTAGGGTTCCATCAATTCCAGAGAAGACACGTTTTCAACCGACAACAGTTCCGGATCCGTGATCAGGAGTTCACAATCCACGTCCGGAACGGGCTCAGGCCTGTGGCTGCTGTAATACTCTGCCAAAGCCATGCGAAAATCGTCTATTTTGTCACGCATGACCTTGAGACCCGCAGCGGGGGCATGGCCTCCGAAAGAGAGCAGGTGTTCGGAACAGGCGCTCAGAGCATCAAACATGTTGAATCCGCCCGAGCTCCGGCAGGATCCCTTGCCGACACCGTCCCGAATATGGATCATGATGGCGGGAAGAGAAAACCTGTCCGCAAGTCTCGAAGCGGCTATTCCGATCACACCGGGGTCCCATTCATCGTCATAGAGAACGATCGGGCTGTCCGGTGCATTTTCTCCGTATAGTCTGGAAAGCGCTTCCTGCCAGATGCGGTCTCCGATCTCCTGACGTTTTCTGTTGAGTTCAGCAAGCTTGATTGCAAGTGCCTTCGCCTTCAAGGGATCGTCACAGGAAACGAGTTCCTCTGCGACGGAAACCATTCCGAGTCTGCCTGCCGCATTGAGACGGGGGGCGATCGAATAGCCTATCGTGCCGGATGTTACTGGTTTTCTGTCAGAAGAGATCTCGTCGAGCATAGCTTTCAGACCGGTACACGGCGAGGAATTGATCTTATTCAGACCCATTTTCACAATGTAATGGTTTTCGCTCACAAGAGGCATAACGTCAGAAACTGTCCCGACGGCGACAAGATCGCTGTATTTTTCAAGCAGCGAATCCTGATCGCCCTCAACAGCTCCGGCAAGCTTGAAAGCAACGCCTACTCCGGCAAGGTTTTCAAATTCGTAAGTATCATCCGGCCTTTTGCAGTCGATTACGGCAATGGCATCCGGAAGCGGTCCCTGCGGACATTCATGGTGGTCCGTGATGATCAGGTCGAGCCCGATATCCTTTGCATGCCTTGCCTCATCCACTGCCGTGATCCCGCAGTCCACTGTGATCACAAGGCTGACTCCGTCCGCGAGAAAAGCGTCGAGAGCTTCGGTATTGAGCCCGTATCCCTCACTCTCCCTGTCCGGAATGTGAACCGTGCAGTCCAGTCCCTTTGATTGAAAGTACTTCTTCAGCAGACAGGAGGCGGTGATCCCGTCTACATCGTAATCACCGTATACGGCCACCTTCTCACGCGCGACGATAGCTGCCCGGATCCTCTCCACGGCTTTATCCATGTCTGTCATGGTAAGGGGATCAAACAGCACTTTTTCATTATTGCACAAACGGTCCGCTTCCGAACGCGTATCGATATGCCGCAGCGCAAGCACGGCGGCAAGAAGACGCGGATAGCCCGCATCAGTCAGTTCGGAGGGGATGCGCGTCCCCCCGAACGGAATTCTCCAATTTTTCTGTTTCATTTCAGGTTCTGTATCTCAACTGTCTTATTAATTTTAATTATTTATTTTATCAAATATGCGCCTTGAGTTCAATATAAAATAAGGGAACGGCGCAAAAAACAAAGATGCCCTCCCGAAAAGGGGAGAGCATCCTGATTTCACAGGGAATATCCGTTGATCCCTTTGCCTCTGACATTCAGAGCTTCCTCACTCTGGACATACTCCACCGCCTCGCGCGGCGTCTCGCATACCTTGAAGAGCTTCAGACAGTCGGGATGCATGAAGCATCTTGCGGCGCAGTCCTCAAGCATCCGGAGGAGCAGGGAGAAATAGCTGCCTGTATTCAGAAGGGCCATGGGCTTTGCATGCAGGTTGAGCTGCTTGAGCGTCATGGTCTCAAAAAACTCGTCGTATGTACCGATCCCACCGGGGACAACGATAAAAGCATCTGCCTCATCTTCCATCTTCTGCTTTCGCTCGCTCATGGTATCGGTAAAGATGAAATCCGTGCACTTCCGGTTCAGTATTCCTGCGTCATTGAAAAACTTCGGCGCGATGCCCAACAGTTTTCCCCCTGCCTCAAGAACGCCGTCCGAACAGGACCGCATCAGCCCGCAGTCGCTGCCGCCATAAATGAGCGTGTGACCTGCACGAGCGATCTCATGCCCGAGTTCCTTTGCCTGTTCATAATAGATCCCGTCGAGAGAATTGCTCGACGCTCCGAAAAGACATATTTTCATGATCCGTTTCTCCCTGTACATTTTGGAAAGATTATACTTTATACGATTTCCGATTGCAACACATCAGAATATTAGCACTCGATGGATTAGAGTGCTAATATTCACATTTTGTTCATAAAATATAGTATATTTGTTCATAATTTTGCGATAATTTATATATGAACTTGAACGAGAAATGTGTCGAATGGCACGAAAGTTAAAACAAAAACAATTTGGAGGTAAAAGACATGTTTGAATTAATTCCTTTTGATCGTCATCTTTCACGTGTTTCCGCTTTTGATCCATTCCGCGACTTTGAAGAGCTTGAGCGGAGATTTTTCGGCAATACCGGCAGCGGTATAAATGCTTTCCGCACCGACGTCATTGATAACGGAGACGCGTATGTCCTTGAAGCCGAGCTTCCCGGATTCAGCAAAGAGAATATCAGCCTTGATATTGAGAACGACTGCCTCACCATCACTGCTGAGCGCAAGAACGAGGACAAGGAAGAGAAGAAGAACTACGTAAAACGTGAGCGTTATTTCGGCAGCTTCAGCAGGAGTTTCGATGTTTCCGGCATTAACGTGGATGGAATCACCGCCTCTTTCAGCGATGGTATCCTGAAACTCGATATGCCCAAGAAGGTCGAAACGGTTCCCGCAGCAAGAAAGCTTGAGATCAAGTAATAAACGCAGATCAAAAGGGACGCATCCGAAGATGCGTCCCTTTTTCTTTCCATAGACATTCTGTTGTGATATAATCAATCCATAAATGTTTCGGAGAATCGCTGATGTTCATCGACACGCATGCCCATTATGATGACGCCGCCTTTTCGGAGGACAGGGACGAACTGCTTGCCGCATTGCCGTCAAAGGGAACGGATAAGGTCGTTATCCCTTCGTGTGACGTGGCAGGAAGTTCTGCCGTGCTGAAGCTTGCGGAGCAGTATCCCCATGTCTATGCAGCCTGCGGGATCCATCCGGAGAATCTGTCGGACGAGCCTCTGAACGAGGTGGAGAAGCTGAGGCCTTTCGTTTCGCATCCCAAATGCGTCGCTGTGGGAGAGATAGGCCTTGATTATTACTGGGATAAAAGCAGAAAAGAGGAACAGAAAGCTGTATTTAAGGCCCAGCTTGCTCTGGCGCTTGAATATGAGCTTCCCGTGATTGTGCATGACCGTGAAGCGCACGGAGATGCTTTCAAAATTGTGTCCTCCCATCCGGATCTTAAGGGTGTGTTCCACTGTTTTTCCGGATCCGCGGAGATGGCGGAGGAGCTCTTGAAGCGGGGATGGTACCTGGGATTCGATGGCCCGATTACTTATAAGAACGCGAGAAAGACCGTGGAAGTGCTCGAGATCTGTCCTCTCGACAGGATTCTGCTGGAGACGGACAGTCCGTATCTCAGCCCTGTTCCGATGAGGGGAAAGAGGAACGATTCGTCAAATCTTGTCTATATAGCGGAGAAGATAGCCGGGATCAAGGGGGTTCCCCTCAAAAGGCTTGCGGAACAGACCTCGGAAAACGCAGCAATGCTTTTCGGCCTCAGGTGATAAAACGATAATAATCAACGGCGCTGTGCGATCATCTGCACAGCGCCGTTGTACGTTCTGTCATCAATGGAATGCGGAATAATCGATAAACAGGTCCGCTCCGGTGAAGGAACCATCCAGCTTGCTCATCGTTCTGTTCCAGTGTTCAGAGCCTTCCTCATAGGGCGTCGGAACATAGTCATTGTAATCCGTAGCCTTCACGTTGTTGAAATTCGGGGGAAAGGTAGAACTGACGCAGCAGGGAACCGCCTTGTAACCCTCGGTGGTGACGGTGCCGTCGAGATCCCTTTTCACGGTGATTTGGACGAGGGCTGTGTCCGGATCGCTGGGATGAGTGTTGCCGCCGAAGCTCCAGTTACCGAGAGAATACATGATAATACCGCCATTATATTCCTCGATAGGCAGGAGCACATGGGGATGGCTGCCGTAGACGAGATTCGCTCCAGCGTCGATCGCGGCATGAGCCGGTTGAGACATCCTGTCGAATACGGAATATTTACCCTCGTTTCCCCAGTGATATGCGCAGATAATGTATTCTGCACCCATCTCCTTGAGCTTGTTGACCGCATCGACGGCACTTTTCGAGATCATATCGGGGGTCTTCGCACCGGTGTCATAGGGCTCGCAGTAGATTCCGACCTTCAGGCCGCTTTCGGTTTCGTAAATCTGGATCGAGTTTTTCTCACCGTAGGCGACGCCTGCTTCCCGCAGTGTTGCGAGCGTGTCGTCAACACCGTTCTGTCCGAAGTCGTCGAAGTGGTTGTTTGCGGTATTGACGAATTCAACGCTCCCCTCCAGCAGGATGTTGACGTATGCGGTGGGACAGCGGAAGGAAAAGGTCCTGTCCGCCCCGGCATAGAGAGCTCTGTCTGAGAAGGAACATTCAAGATTGGCGAAGGTCAGGTCGTCATTTTCAAAATACTGTATAGTGTTCTTGAACGGATACGAGTAATCATCACCGAGCTTGTTCCTGTAATCCGTGCCGCCGTTGAACGAGGTCAGTGTGCAGTCTCCGATGAAGGAAAGCGTGAAGTACTCAGGCTGGGGCTCCGGCTCCGGTTCCGGGGTCACATCCGGTTCGACCTCTGCCGGCGCGGGCGCCTGTACTTCGATCTCTTTCGTCACATATACGGTGACGGTCGGCTGCAGCACGGGTTTGCCGACCCTGCCGAACACAAGGATGGCAAGCGCGGCAATCACAAGGATTATGCTCAAAATGTTCGTAATTCTTTTCATTTCATACCTCTGATTGTTTACGGAGACTTATTATAAATAAAACAGGAGGATAAAGCAAGGGTAATATATCCCGTTCATTCGGAAGGGGATACACAATATATATGGCTGACCTTGAAAAAAACCTTTATATTTTGCGTTCTAAACTGTATAATACTCAAATGGAGAAAAGTTTATATCATATCGGGAGACGTCCTTTTATGACAGATTATTTCAGGAACACCTATGAGTGCAGCGGGATGCCGAACGTTCTGCTCGTCGGCGCTGAATGCGCGCCTTTGGCTAAGACGGGAGGCCTTGCCGACGTCATAGGCACGCTGCCCAAATCGCTTGCAAAGATCGGCATGGATGCAAGGGTCATCATGCCTTACCATAAAAAGATCAAAGACAAATATGCCGGAAGCGTTGAGCATATGCTCTCGTTTTATTCCGATCTAGGCTGGAGAAGAGAATATGTCGGCCTTGAGAAGCTCGTTCTCAACGATGTTGTCATCTATCTGATCGACAGCGAAAAGTATTTCGGCAATGCCATCTATCTCGGCGGAGAGGCAGAAGGAGAGCAGTACGCCTACTTCTGCAGGGCCGTACTCGATGCGATCCCGTGTCTGGATTTCATTCCGGAGGTCATCCACTGTAACGACTGGCATACGGCCATGATTCCCATGCTTGCACGCACGCAGTACAGGGGTGGTATGCAGGAGAGGGTGAAGTTCCTCCTTACCATTCACAATATCGCGTTCCAGGGCAGATACAGTTTCAGCTTTGTTCAGGACCTGCTCGGGATCGACAGCCGGTATTTCACCCCGGAATTTATGGAGTTATACGGCAGTGCCAACTTCATGAAAGCCGGCTGCGTCTTTACAGACCGGATCAATACCGTTTCCCCAAGCTATGCTGAAGAGATCAAGTACCCATATTACGCCGAGGGCCTTGACGGGATCCTGAATGCCAGAGCCGCGCAGCTCTCCGGGATCGTCAACGGCATAGACAACGATGTTTTCAATCCCGAGACGGACTGCCATATCGCAGCAAACTATTCGCTGGCGGACAGAACCGGAAAAAAGGCCTGTAAAAAGGCACTTCAGGAAGAGCTCGGGCTCAGCGTCGATGAAAACGTTCCTGTTGTGGCCATGGTCACGAGGATGACAGAGCAGAAGGGCTTCGATCTCGTCATGTACGGCATTGACGATCTGCTCGCCAGTACTGATATGCAGTTTGCGCTGCTCGGTACGGGAGATTCCAGATTTGAGGATTTCATGCGTGGTGCCGAGGCAAGATGGAAGGGAAGAGTCTGCGCTTACATCGGCTATAACGACGAACTCGCCCACAAAATCTATGCTGGAAGCGATTTCTATCTCATGCCTTCCCGCTTTGAGCCCTGCGGCATCAGCCAGATGATTGCCATGCGGTACGGCACCGTGCCCATCGTCCGCGAGACCGGCGGTCTGAAAGACACGGTCATCCCTTACAATGAATATACCGGGGAGGGCACCGGTTTCTCCTTCGCCAACTATAATGGCGAAGAGATGAAGAACATTATCCGTTATGCGCTTTCGTTCTATCATAATAAGGATGTGATGAAGCGAATAACCGACTCCGACATGGAGATCGACTTCGGTTTCGACACTTCCGCGAGAGAGTATAAGGATCTTTATACAAAGCTCATCTGCAGCGACTGTCTCGACAAGGTCCTGCTCTCCCACAACAGCGCAGAGGGCCGCTTCCGTTCTCCGGTCGGGGCTGTCAGATGCGGCGAGAAGATACGCCTTTCCGTTTCGGTGACCAGTGGTATGGTTGTCGACCCCGTGCTCGTGCTCAAGGACGATAATGGAACTTCGGAGATCCCCATGGTTCCGGATGATGATGGATACTCTGTTGTGATCAAGGCTCCCGACGAGCCTGCAGCCATGTGGTATTCCTTCCGCTTCCGCACCTGCCGCGGCGAGCGATGGCTCTGCCCGGATCACAGCGGATATAAGAGCCGCATGCTCGACTATTCCGCCGAGGGCTTCCGACTCACCGTCTATGACGCAAATTTCACGACGCCCGATTGGCTGAAGAACAGCGTAATGTATCAAATTTTCCCGGACCGCTTCGCCTTTTCCGATGACGGAACGGCCGAAAGAGGTATCAGATATCATGAATCTCTGGGCCAGAATCCGCGGCTCCACAAACGGCTCTCCGATCCGGTCGCCTGGCAGGCGAGAAAGGGTGAAAAGGAATACTTCCCTGATGATTTCTACGGCGGAACCTTCAAGGGCATCGTCTCAAAACTCCCGTATCTGAAGGATCTCGGAATCAGCTGTATCTATCTCAACCCCATTGTAGAGGCCCGCTCGAACCATCGCTACGACACCTCGGATTATATGAAAGCAGACCCGATCCTCGGCACCAACAGAGACTTTACGGAGCTGTGCAAAAAAGCCGCGGAACACGGAATAAAGATCATCCTTGACGGCGTTTTCTCCCATACCGGGGCGGACAGCATCTATTTCAACGCCTATGGCCACTATGATTCCGTCGGAGCGTATCAGAGCCAGGCTTCGAAGTATTTCAGGTGGTTCTTCTTCAAGGAATTCCCGGACAGCTACCGTTCCTGGTGGGGAATAAAGAACCTTCCTGAGGTCGATGAGAAACTCCCGTCCTGGCAGCACTATATTTTCCGGAACAAGTCCTCGGTTGTAAAGACCTGGATGAGCAGAGGTGCCTCCGGATGGAGGCTCGACGTTGCTGACGAGATCCCCGATGAAGTGCTCGAGGCGATGAGGAAGGAGATCAAGGCACAGGATCCCGAGGCCCCGATTATTGGAGAGGTCTGGGAGGATCCCATTGTCAAAGTCAGCTACGAGAGCAGAAGGAAATATGCTTTGGGAAGAGCGCTCGACTCCGTCATGAACTATCCTCTGCGCACGGCGCTCCTCGATTTTGCCCACTTCAGGCTCGATGCTCCCGGTTTGAGAGATTTCCTGATAAACCAGAAGAACAACTATCCGAAGCCGCTGTACTATTCGCTTATGAACCTGCTCGGCTCGCATGACGTGGCGAGGATACTCAATTCCATCGCTTATAATGGAGTGATCCGCCAGCTTCCGAGGGCAGAGCAGCTTAAGATAGACTTTAATGAAGAGAGCATTGCAAAGGCGGTCGAATTTGAAAAACTCTGCGCGGCAGTCCAATTCTCCGTACCCGGCGTCCCGAGCATCTATTACGGCGACGAGCAGGGCATGACCGGCACAGCCGATCCTTTCAACAGAAAGCCCTTCAAAGAGAACCGGAAATGCGGTCTGCATGATTATTATAAAAAGCTTGCGCAGATCAGGAACACGAATCCCGTGATGAGGACCGGTGAGGTGTCCTTCCAGGCACAGGGCAGCGACATTCTCATGATCCTGCGCTATGACGCGGAGGGAAGGGACGCTTTTGGAAATCTATCAGCTGAAAATGCCGTTCTTACCGTTATCAACAGGGGTGAGGAGGACTCCGCATTCGCGGCGGACTGCTCCTGCTGCGGCCTCCCCGAGTATGTCGGGAACATCGGCCCCCTGTCCGCAGAAGTCGTCGTGCTGAAATAAACCGGCAGTACCGGAAGAATATAAAGCGATAAAAGCTTAGGAGATAAGAATTATGAAATGTCCGTTTTGCGGTTACACAGAGAGCAAAGTCATTGATTCCAGACCCGCCGAGGAAGGCTCCACTATCCGCAGGCGCAGAGAGTGCCTCGACTGCAAAAAGCGCTTCACCACCTATGAGATCATCGAAAGAATGCCTCTTGTCGTCATAAAAAGGGACGGCAGCCGGCAGGGATTCGACAAGGTCAAGCTCATCAACGGCATGGTCAGAGCCTGTGAGAAACGTCCCGTTCCGCTGAAGAAACTCGAGCAGATTGCCGACGAGATAGAACTGGAGCTCCAGGGCAATCTCGACCGTGAGATCAACACCATAGAAATCGGCGAGATGGTTATGGAGAGGCTCAAGAACGTGGACGAGGTGGCCTATGTCCGCTTTGCTTCGGTCTACCGTTCCTTCAAGGATATCAACACATTTATGGAAGAGCTCACCAAGCTCCTGTCCGATAAGACGGAAAAAACCTGACAGCAGTTCCTGTTTCGATCTTAACCGAAATGTGGTGATAGCATCAGAACGATCATAATGCCATACGGACAGGCTTCATCCGCCGTCGCCGACATCGTAGAGGAGACGGTGCGGCATAAGCCTGACGCTCTTATAGCCTTGCCTGCAGGCAGGACACCCGATGCCCTCTACAGGGAGCTTTCAGAAAGAAACAAACAGGGAAGATGCTGCTTTGCTTCGGTACGGTTCTTTCTGCTCGCGGAGTTTGAGGGCATCTCTCCGGATGATGAGCGCAGCTGTGCGGCTTCCCTCCGAGAAAGGCTGATCGATGTGACAGACGCGGATCCCACGAAGTTGATCGTACCTTCGACCGATAACATCGATGCGCTTGATGAAATCATCTCTTCGCAGGGGGGCTTTGATCTTGTCGTGCTGGGCCTCGGAAGAGCCGGTCAGATCGCCTATAACGAACCTACCACGCAGTTTGCGTCCCCCTCCCACAGGCAGAAGCTTTCACCGGGAACATGTCGGTCCCTGCTGGAGCTTTACGGCGGTGAGCTCAATGTACCGCAGTATGCATTTACTCTCGGAATAAGGACCATCGTGTCGGCCAGAAAAATCGTCGTAATGGCTTTCGGAGATGAAAAGGCCGATGCTGTCTTTAAGATGCTCTACGCGCGGGACGACAGTCTCGTTCCTGCCGCTTTTCTCCAGATCCCCGCGGACGTCACCGTGTTTGCGGACGCGGACGCCGCTTCTAAACTTACAGAATAGGATGGACAGTTTATGGGTAAATACTTCGGAACAGACGGCTTCAGAGGAGAAGCCAATAAAGATCTTACAGTTGAGCACGCCTACAAGATAGGCCGTTTCATTGGCAACTATTATAGTAAAGACCGCAAGGCGAAGGTGGTCATAGGCAAGGACACAAGACGTTCAAGCTATATGTTCGAGTCCGCCCTCTGCGCGGGACTCACCGCCTCCGGAGCGGATGCTTATCTGCTCCACGTCACCACCACACCGAGCGTTTCCTTTATTGCCCGCGCGGATGATTTCGACTGCGGTATTATGATCTCCGCGAGCCACAACCCCTTCTATGACAACGGCATCAAGGTCATTAACAGCGCCGGGGAAAAGATGGAGGAGGAGATCCTTCTCAAGATAGAGGAATATATCGACGCCGACTACGAGCTCCCCTATGCGGAGGGCGACCGGATCGGCTGCACGATCGACTACTCAAGCGGCCGCAACAGATATATCGGCTATCTCATTTCTCTCGCGACCCGCTCCTTCAAGGGCTGGAAGGTCGGTCTCGACTGCGCAAACGGCAGCACATGGATGATGGCCAAAAGCGTTTTCGACGCGCTCGGAGCCGATACCTACGTGATTGCCAACAAGCCCGACGGACTCAATATCAACGTTGACTGCGGCTCTACCCATATCGGGAACCTTCGGAAGCACGTTCTGGATAATCAGCTTGACATCGGTTTCGCTTTTGACGGCGATGCGGACAGATGCATAGCCGTTGACGAGAAGGGAAACGTTGTCCACGGCGACTTCATCATGTACATCTGCGCCAAGTATATGCAGGACCGCGGTACCCTCGGCGATTCCAAGGTGGTCACTACTATCATGTCCAACATGGGTCTGTACCTTGCTCTCGATGAGCTTGGGATCGGCTATGAGAAGACGGCTGTCGGCGACAAGTACGTAGCAGAGAACATGCGCATGAACGGCCATCTGATCGGCGGCGAGCAGTCCGGCCACATTATCTTCTCCAGATATGCCAACACCGGAGACGGCATCCTGACGGCCCTCAAGGTCATGGAGGCAGTCATCGAGTCCAAGGAACCGCTCTCCGTTCTTGCTTCCGGCATGAAGATGTATCCGCAGAAGCTCAAGAACGTCATTGTCACCGATAAGGACGTGACCCTCGCCTGCGAGGAAGTGAAGGAAGCAGTCAGACAGGTCGAGGCAGATCTCGGCAAAGAGGGGCGCGTGGTGCTCCGGAAGAGCGGCACCGAGCCCGTGCTTAGGGTCATGGTAGAGGCCACTACGGACGAGCTCTGCGAGGAGAAGGTGGATTATATAATCGAGGCCATGAACAAGGCAGGAAGGCTCATAAGGGTGAAGTGATGATCAGGATAAACGAACTGTTTGATCTTTCAAAGACAATTGCAGCGGATCTCTTCGAAGGAAAGGAATATCCTTGGGAGGTCCTTGACGACATAAAGACATTCATCATGAAGCTCGGTCCCGTGCTCGATCCTGCAGAATTCGACCATCCCAAGGAGGGCGTATGGATCGCGAAGGACGCCAAGATCTTCGATTCTGCTTATCTCGGCTCCCCCTGCATCATTGACCATGGTGCCGAGGTCAGGCAGTGCGCCTTTATCCGCGGCAGTGCCATTGTCGGCAAGAACGCCGTCGTGGGAAACTCTACCGAGCTGAAGAACGTCATCCTCTTCGATAACGTGCAGGTCCCGCACTATAATTATGTCGGCGACTCCATTCTTGGCTACAAGGCTCACATGGGCGCAGGCTCCATCACCAGCAACGTGAAGAGCGACAAGACCCTCGTCGTCATCAAGGGAGAGGGAATCTGCATCGAGACCGGCAGAAAAAAAGTCGGCGCCATGCTGGGGGACAATGTCGAAGTCGGATGCAACAGCGTCCTCAATCCCGGCACGGTCATCGGACGGGCATCCAGCGTTTATCCCACTTCCTGCGTCAGGGGTGTCATTCCTGAGGGAAGCATTTATAAGGACAGCAAAAACATCGTAAAACGCACTTAAAGGTCTGTGA
Source organism: Candidatus Limivicinus sp. (assembly GCA_045586065.1). Classification (GTDB taxonomy): domain Bacteria; phylum Bacillota; class Clostridia; order Oscillospirales; family Oscillospiraceae; genus Limivicinus. The sequence goes on along the minus strand of JAZMZR010000023.1, from coordinate 18,795 downwards.
GGGAGAATATGGAAGAGCACGGATTCATCCGCGAAAAACTTGATATCAAGATCCTGATCCTCTTTGTCCTGAGCAATCTGTCCGGCAGGATCGACCCCGAAACGCTCGGCGATCTGTGCCTGTTTGACGGGGGCGTGGGTTATTTCGACTATATTGAATGTCTCGATGAGCTTACGTCTGCCGGGCATGTCACCAAGGACGAAGATGGCTATCTTATCACCGATAAAGGCAGGAAAAACGCGGAGACGGTAGCGAGCAGCCTCCCGTACTCTGTGCGCTCAAAGGCGCTCCGGCTGATAGAGCCCGTTGATGAGCGTCTTCGCAGAGAGGCGATGATCACCGCCACCCATACTGTGGAGAACAATATCTGTACCGTTTCTCTCTCCATGTCTGACAGCCAGGGCGAGATCATCAGCATGCGCTTTATCTGCGCCGATGAGGATCAGGCCCGCCGCATCCGAAAGAGATTCAGAAAGGATGCCGAGAAGGTCTATGAAAAAGTAATCGAATTATTTGAGGAATGATCTATGAGCTCATATATTCCCGAAGGCTATAAAAGTCTTCTCTCCATTTATGACACGCAGAAGGCCATCAGCCTTCTGAAAAGGCTCTTTGAGGACAGACTGTCGGCTCTGCTCAATCTTTACAGGGTTTCCGCACCTCTCTTCGTGGAGCAGGATTCGGGCATCAACGATAACCTTAACGGCTATGAAAGACCCGTCGATTTTGATATCCTCCGTTCAGACAAAAAAGCCGAGGTCGTGCAGTCACTTGCCAAGTGGAAGAGACTTGCCCTGAAGCGCTACGGCTTTTATCCCGGCAGAGGCATCTACACCGATATGGACGCCATCCGGCGCGATGAAGATGTGCTCGACAATCTGCATTCCGTATATGTGGATCAGTGGGACTGGGAGAAGATCATCCTTCCGGAAAACCGGAACAGAGATTATCTCAAATCCGTCGTAATGGACATCGTGGAGGCCATCTGCGACACGCAGGACACCATGCAGGCCATTTATCCGGCGCTCCAACGCCTGAACAAGCTGAAAAGACAGGTCACTTTCATTGATTCGCAGGACCTGGAAGATATGTATCCCGGCCTCACACCCAAGGAGCGCGAAAGAGCCTTTACAAAAGAGCACGGAACGGTCTTCATTATGGGAATCGGTGCAAAGCTCCGCTCCGGGGTCCCGCACGATGGGAGAGCTCCCGACTATGACGACTGGGCCCTCAACGGTGACATCCTCTTCTATGATGAGGTCCTCGGGCACGAAATGGAAATCTCCTCGATGGGCATTCGGGTCAATGAGGAGTCGATGGACCGCCAGCTGACGCTTGCAGGCTGTGATAACAGAAGGGTTCTTCCTTACCACAGGATGCTTTTAAACGGCGAACTCCCGCTCACGATCGGCGGGGGCATCGGCCAGTCAAGAGTCTCTATGCTGCTGCTCGGCAAGGCCCATATCGGCGAGGTTCAGGCCTCCATCTGGGACGATGAGACGATCCGGGCCTGTGAAGAGGCCGGGGTGGTCCTTCTGTAAAATAATCAGGGGCTATATTGCCCCTGATATACTTATTAATAAGAACAACACCGGAGGAGAGGTCCACATGGCGGATTTTGATCTGATCTGCAGGGAGCTTTTTGAACTCTCGGATGGGATCGGCTATGATATTACGATCCTTTCGAACGCTTCCGCACTTCTTTTTGCTTCTCTTGAAAGACTGAACTGGGCGGGTTTCTATCTTTTCCGTGAGGGTAAACTGCTGCTTGGCCCCTTTCAGGGAAAACCGGCCTGTACGGTCATAGCGCCGGGCAAAGGCGTCTGCGGCACTGCGGCCGTTGAAAACAGGACTGTAGTCGTACCGGATGTGCATAAATTCCCAGGTCATATCGAATGTGACGGTGCCTCGGAATCCGAGATCGTCATCCCTGTGCATGTGCGCGGCGCCCTTTATGGAGTTCTTGACATCGACAGTCCGTTCAAAAACCGTTTCTCGGAAACCGACAGAGCGGGGCTGGAGATGTTCGTGAAGATCCTTGAGGAGCGGCTTGAATCGATATGAAAAAACCTTGAACTGCATGCAGTTCAAGGTTTAATAATGGAGCGGATGATGGGAGTCGAACCCACCTTATCGGCTTGGGAAGCCGGAGTTCTACCGATAAACTACATCCGCGAAAGTGATAGCTATTATAACATCCCCTGTTATGATTTTCAATAGCGGATATTTCGGAGGTGTCATCTTTATGGTTCTTTTCTGGATCTGTTTCGCACTCTTCCTGCTGACTGCCGCGCTCTCAGCGGGGCTGTATGTGTTTGTCTTTTTCAACCATCCGGATAAGCACAAGCAGCCGCAGCAGTACCTGGGTGACGAACAGTACGGACCTTACAGGGAACTGTTTACATCTTATATTGATGAAATTGCGGAACTGCCGTGCAAGAGGATTTATATCAAGTCATTTGACGGGAAAAAGCTTTCGGCGAGGTATTATGAGAGTTCTCCGGACGCTCCCGTGGATATCCTGATGCACGGGTACCGGGCAGCAGCAGCGGGGGACTTTGCCGGTATACTGCAGATCCTCCGGAAACTCGGTCATAACATCCTTCTTGTGGATGAGAGAGCATGCGGCAAAAGCGAGGGTATGACCGTCACCTTCGGTGTGAAGGAACGGGAGGACTGCTGCAGCTGGGTGCGTTATGTCCTGCGTCATAACGGAGAGGACACGAAGATCCTGCTCTATGGTGTCTCCATGGGGGCGGCGACCGTCCTTATGGCCTCCGAACTCGATCTTCCGGCCAACGTTGTCGGGATCATAGCGGACTGCGGATACACTTCACCGAAAGCGATCATTATCAAGGTCGCCGAAGGCATGGGCCTTCCCGCAAAGCTCCTTTATCCTTTTGCCAGAATCGGAGCGAGAGTTTTCGGCGGCTTCGACATCGAGGCATCCTCTGCGGAAGAAGCCGTAAGGCATGCAAAAGTTCCGGTTTTATTCATCCACGGCTATCAGGATGGCTTCGTTCCCTATTTCATGTGCGGGCAGTTGTATGACGCTTGTGCCGCACCGAAGGAGATGGTGACATTCGACCGGGCTGAGCATGCTGTCAGCTGCCTTTCCGACCCGTGGAAGTATGAGGAAGTCTTATCATCGTTCATAAAAGGTTTATTATCTTGAGAACATCTTTTGTTGCATGCGGCATCTCTATGATGTATAATTTTTGTTTGTAAAACAAATCTCAGCAGGCAGATTATTTATACTTTATATATCTTGAAAGGAGTCCACCATGGGTCTTATCAGAAATGTTCTGAGCGCAGGCATCGGCTCGCTCAACAGCACCGTAGCGGATCAGTACAAGGAGTTCTTCTACTGTGACGCACTTTCAACAAATGTCCTCGTTGTTAAAGGAAAGAAAAAGAACACCAAGGGAAACAACAAGGGAGACGACAACGTCATCTCCAACGGCTCTGTCATCACCGTTGCGGACGGCCAGTGCATGATCATCACCGATAACGGCAAAGTCGCAGAGCTCTGCGCGGAGCCGGGCGAGTTCACATACGACGCCTCCACGGAGCCTTCTCTCTTCTGCGGCGACCTCGGAGATAATATCAAGAAGATCTTTGCCCAGATCGGCAAGAGATTCACCTTCGGCGGTGAGATCCCCAAGGACCAGAGAGTATACTATTTCAACACCAAGGAACTCATCGGAAACAAGTACGGCACGCCTTCACCGGTCCCGTTCCGCGTTGTCGACACAAACATCGGTCTTGATGTGGACATTTCCGTTCGCTGCTTCGGTGAGTACAGTTACAGGATCTGCAACCCTATCCTGTTCTACACGAATATCTGCGGCAACGTCACCTCTGACTACACGCGCGACAAGATAGACAGCCAGCTTAAGACCGAGGTGCTCTCGGCACTGCAGCCGGCTTTTGCCAAGATCAGCGATATGGGCATCCGTTATTCCTCACTGCCGGCCCACACCATGGAGATGGCAGACGCTCTCAATGAGGTGCTCTCTTCCAAGTGGCGTGATCTCAGAGGAATTGAAATTGTTTCCTTCGGCGTATCCAGCGTGACGGCAAATCCCGAGGACGAGGCCATGATCAAGGAGCTCCAGCGCAATGCTGCGCTCCGCGATCCCGCGATGGCAGCGGCTCATCTTGCCGGAGCGCAGGCTGCCGCGATGCAGAATGCCGCTTCCAATTCGGCGGGCGCTGCCACCGGGTTTATCGGTATGGGCATGGCCGGAGCTGCCGGTGGTGTCGATGCAGCTTCGCTCTATGCGATGGCCGCGGATAAGAAAGCAGCGCAGGCAGCAAAACCTGCTGCAGATTCATGGAAGTGCCCGGCATGCGGAACGCAGGCCACCGGCAAGTTCTGCCCTGAGTGCGGCGCAAAGAAACCGGCAGATCCCAATTCCTGGGTCTGCACGGAATGCGGAACCGCCAACAAGGGCAAGTTCTGCTCTGAATGCGGCGCAAAGAAGCCGGCAGGTGCTCCTGTTTACAAATGTGACAAATGCGGCTGGGAGCCGGAAGATCCGACCAAGCCCCCCAAGTTCTGCCCTGAGTGTGGTGATCCGTTCGACACCGGAGACATCGTCTGAGCGGTTAGAAACGAACGTAATGCATAAGATCCCCGCTGATAAGGGGATCTTATGCATATCTCACATAAAGGAGGGTATGTGTTGGCTTCACAGATCACGAACGTAAAATGTCCGGCATGTACCGGACCCCTTCGCTATTCACCTGAAAACGGCATTCTCCAGTGTGATTACTGCGGCAGCAGCTATTCCGTCAAAGAAATAGAAGCGCTTTATAAAGACAAGGACGCCGCGGCACAGGCTGCGATGGAAGCTGCTATAGCGGCGGCTGAGGCCGCCTCGGAAGAGGAGAAGGCTGAACAGCAGGAATATGAGATGTCCAACGCGGGTTGGGGTGTGGACGCTGACAAGCTCCGGGTCTATAACTGTCCGTCGTGCGGCGCGCAGCTGTTCTGCGAAGAGACCACCGCAGCCACGAGCTGCCCTTACTGCGGCAATAACACAATCATTCCCGGGCAAGTATCCGGCTTGCTTAAGCCCGACTACGTCATCCCGTTCAAACTGGATAAGGAAGCTGCCATCAGGGCTCTGAAGCAGTATTATGGCGGCAAGAAGCTTCTTCCGAAGAATTTTACCGAGGAGAACCATATCGAAGAGATCAAGGGAGTTTATGTCCCGTTCTGGCTTTACGATGTGGAGGCTGATGCGGACATGTCTTTCAGCGGTACGAAAGTGAACGCTTATGTCATGGGGGACGAACGGATTACGGAGACGGACCATTTCAGCATCCGACGCGCCGGAACTGTCAGCTACGAAAAAATTCCGGCCGACGCATCTTCCAAGATGCCCGATACGCACATGGACGCCATCGAACCATATGACTATTCCGAGCTTGTCCCGTTTTCAACGGCTTATCTGCCGGGTTTCCTTGCGGATAAATATGATATGGATTCCGAATCCTGCAAAGAGAGAATAGAGAAAAGAGCCGCGAATACCGCAACGGATCTCATCCGGCAGGATGTCTATGGCTATGCCAGCTGCACCCCCACGGGCTCCCGGGTGAATATCCGCAGGAAAAAGGTCAGCTACGTTCTTCTGCCCGTGTGGATGCTTTCCACAAAATGGAACGGCAACAATTATATGTTCGCCATGAACGGGCAGACCGGCAAGCTCATCGGCGATCTGCCCGTCTCCATGGGGCGGTACTGGGCATGGTTCGCTGGCATCTCGCTTCCGCTCATGGCTCTTCTTGGCGGGCTTTTGTACTTTGGAGGTCTGATATGAAAAAACGTCTTGTATCATTCCTCCTGACCGTTCTGCTTCTTGCGTGCATGGTGACAGCTGCTTCTGCAGAAGGGACCTACGCGAGAATTGCCAATGTCGTCGATACGGCCGGCATCCTGACGGAATCGCAGGTGCAGGCGCTTGAAGAGAAAGCGGAGAGGATATCTGCCGAATATAAGTGCGCGGTGTATATCGTCATTGTACAGGATTACAGAAAGTACACCAATTCCCGCGATATCTATGATCTTGCGGTGGAGATGTACAGCGAGTACGAACTCGGCTGGGACAACGGGAACGGAGATGCAAAAAGAGATTCGCTTATTCTGCTGATGAGCATGGAGGACCGGGACTTCGCTCTCGACACCAACGGCTTCGGTGGGAACAAGGCCTTCAATGAGCCCGGTATGTACAGTCTCGAGCAGGCTATGCTGCCGTACTTCCGTCAAAACGACTGGTACAATGGCTATAACGCTTTCCTCGACTGTGCGGAGAGCCTTCTCAAGTCTCCGCTTGCCGAGGGAACCGATGTACCGCAGACCACGCAGGTGGTTTCACATGGCTATGAGGATCCCAACGCGAGCAGAAAGAATCCCCTCCTGCTCCTTGTTGCGTTGATCGTTCCGATCCTGATCGCCCTTATTGTCTGCGAATCGTTTAAGAAGCAGATGAAGACTGCCGTGGTACAGACCACCGCCGGCGGTTATATCGTCCCGCCCGGAGTGCATATGAAGGTACGGCGCGATGATTTTGTCAACAGGACCGTCACACGCACCATCATCCACAGGGATGACGGACCAAGAGACGGAGGTTTCAGCAGCGGAGGAAGCGGCCACTTTTCCGGCGGGCACTCCGGCCACAGCGGAAAATTCTGACCATCAGAAAAAAACGTACTATTTGAGAGGGTTTTATGGAAGTAAGAGAGAATCTTATCAAGCTATGCGAAAAGATCAATGACGGCCACTACAAGATCACGCCGGACTGCGCGGAGTATAAGGTCTTCGAGCAGTGGATCACCGACGATCAGATCACCGTCATGCTGGCGCTTACCAGTATGAAGCCGGCCTTCGTGCCCTTCATCGCTCGTAAGGCGAAAATGTCCAAGGCAAAGACCAAAGAGATCCTGCACGAGCTGACCGACATCGGTCTTGTGGTTCAGGTTCTTGTCAAGAAGGTAGGCCTTGAGATCTATCTTCTGCCCCCCTATACCCCCGGCGTATTCGAATTTCTGCTCATCAACGAGAAGTTCTGCATAGCGCATCCCGAGATTGCCTATGCATTCCATCAGCATGCCACCACCAGCCAGATCGAGCATGCACCCAATACGCCAATGGGCGCCGGCATCATGAGGGTCATCCCGGTGGAGAGTGCCATCCCCGCCGAGGCACAGCAGATCGACAACGAGCTCTGCAGCAAGTATATCGAGGCCAACGAAGGCCACATGAGCGCAACGCCCTGCCAGTGCCGCCGCGTGCGCAGGATGATGGGCGAGGGAAGCGGAGACCTGGATGAGTATCTTTGCATTTTCATGGGCCATGTCGGCGATATGTTCAATAACACCGGCAAGGGCAGGCCTGTCACGGTTGCCGAAGCAAAGGAGATCATCCGTCTTGCTGACGAGCGAGGCTGCGTCCACCAGATCACTACGCTCCATCAGGGCGAGACTTTCGCCATCTGCAACTGCCAGCCCGAAAGCTGTCTTGCCCTCGGCGTTTCCCAGTACTATAACACGCCCGCTACCTCTGCGAGCAATTATGTTGCTGAAATAGATAAGGAAAAATGCGTAGGCTGCGGCCAATGCACCGACCACTGCGCGAACAATGCCATCCAAATGGGCCAGAAGCTCTGCTCTAAGACCACTATCGAGCACGCGCACAAGGAACTGCCCGATGACATTGAATGGACGCCCGAGCATTGGAATCCGGAGCATCGTACCAACCGTGAGTACATCGCACCCGAAGGTACGGCTCCCTGCAAGACCGCCTGCCCGGCGCACATTGCCGTTCAGGGCTATATCAAGCTTGCGGCACAAGGCAGATATCTCGAAGCTCTTGAGCTCATTAAGAAAGAAAACCCGTTCCCGGCTGTCTGCGGCAGAGTCTGCAACCGGAAGTGTGAGGACGAGTGCACCAGAGGAAGCATCGATCAGGCCGTTGCAATCGACGAGGTTAAAAAGTTCATTGCCGACCGCGAGCTTGACCGTGACAAGCGCTTTGTTCCCAAGAAGCTCTACGACTACAGCGACAAGAAGATCGCTGTTATCGGCGCCGGCCCCGCGGGACTGAGCTGTGCGTATTTCCTTGCCGCGGACAACTACCGGGTCACCGTGTTTGATAAGAACGACCTGCCGGGCGGTATGCTCCGCTATGGAATACCGAATTTCCGCCTGGAGAAGACCGTTCTCGACGCTGAGATCGATGTGCTCAAGGAGCTCGGCGTTATTTTCCGCTGTGGCGTGGAGATCGGAAAGGACATCACGATCGCTCAGCTTCGTGAGCAGGGATTCGATGCCATCTATCTTGCCGTAGGCGCCCAGAAGTCTGCATCTCTCGGCATTCCCGGAGAGGAACTTGAAGGGATTTGGGGCGGCATAGACTTCCTGCGTGAGGTCAATGCCGGAGTAAAGCCCGAAATCGGAAAGAAAGTCATAGTAGTCGGCGGAGGAAACGTCGCTATGGACGTGGCCAGAGCTGCTGTCCGCCTCGGAGCGGATGTTACAGTGGCCTACCGCAGAAAAGAGAGCGACATGCCCGCCGATCCCGCTGAAGTGGCGGAGGCAAAGGAAGAGGGAGTCAGGTTCCTGTTTGAGTACAAGCCCGTTGAGATCAAAGGCGAAGATGGAAAAGTCGCCGCCCTTGTTTGCGAGGCAGGAACCGTTGAATGCGATTCCATCCTTGCCGCCATCGGTCAGCGCATCGACCTTGAGGGACTCGACCTCGGTGAACTCAAAACCGATGAAAAGGGCCGTGTGATCGCAGACGGAATGACTTACCAGACTGCGCAGGAGGATATCTTCGTCGGCGGCGACGCCTTCACCGGGCCGAAGTTCGCTATCGACGCCATCGCGCAGGGCAAGCAGGCTGCCATCTCCATCCACCGCTTTGTGCATCCAGGCCAGAGCCTCGTTATCGGCCGCGACAGGCTTACGTATCACGCCTTTGATAAGGACAATGTCGATTTTGACACAGTGAAGAAGGATTACGATTCCTCTGCAAGAAATGTCCCCGGCAAGGACTCCGCGAAGGCCTGTTCCTTCAAGGATGACAGACTCACGCTCACCGAGGAACAGCTCAAGGCGGAGACCGCCAGATGCCTCGGCTGCGGCGCTTCCTTCGTGGATCCCAATAAGTGTCTCGGCTGCGGCGTCTGCACCACGCGCTGCAAGTTCGATGCCATCCATCTGCGCAAACGCACCAACGTAGAGAGCATCGACTACTTCGACCGCCCGAAAGTGCTGCCGCAGTTCATCGCTGACAGGCAGAAGAAGATCGAGATCCGTAAAGTCAGCGGGATCAGGCAGTAATAGTAAAAAAATAGTCAAAACCACCCGTCTATCGGGTGGTTTTTATTACTCACCACCGGATAAAGAAAACACCATCCACGCAATAATGGGCGGATGGTGTTTAGGAAAGGATCGAGTTATCGGATTGCTTTCTGTATTATCCGGGAGAATCTTATTCCTTGGCTTTCGCTTCGGCAACATCCTTGTCGAGGAGAAGGGAGTCATCATCTTTGCCGAGTGCTGCATCAGCAAGCGCATCTGCTGCATCAGCGACTGCGTCTTTGACCGCATCGACCATATCGGAAAGGCTGTCATCGTCAGCGACGGCTTCGGCAACATCCTTGTCGAGGAGAAGGGAGTCATCATCTTTGCCGAGTGCTGCATCAGCAAGCGCATCTGCCGCATCAGCAACAGCATCTTTGACCGCATCGACCATATCGGAAAGGCTGTCGTCATCGGCAACAGTTTCGGCGGTCTCCCTATCGAGGACGAGAGAGTCTTTGAGATCATCAAATTTTTCTTTTAGTGACATTTTCGTATACTCCTTTATTATATTGATTTGTAGGATTTGAAGGGATCATGATATGTGATACTTTCCACTGATTTTATATTATATATTATCATTTTAGCAGAGTTCAAGAAAAAATTTCAGATATTTAGGTTTTTCTTTCTGGGCGGAACAGACCGACTCGGAATCATAAGAAATGCAACCTGTCGCGTATATCCGAGAAAGCCGTGAAATCAGAAGGTCTTCTCCCATCTGACTGTCTTTCAGATAATTATAGTTTGAAAAAAGCGCTGGAAGCGCTCGTTCTGTTCTGTTTTCCGGGTCCTCCGCTTGTTCTGTTCATTCCGCGGGAAATATGATAGTATTCATTTATAATCAGCCAATCGGATCCGCAGGTGATCATTATTGAAAAAACGTTATCTATTCTTTGATATAGACGGTACCTTGATCTGCGGTGGCTACGAGAACGGATATATCCCGGAATCCGCGAAAAAAGCGCTGATACTGCTGCAGGAAAACGGGCACTTTCTCGCCATTGCCACCGGACGATCCAATGCCATGGCACGGAGCATCATGCTGGATGCCGGCCTCGAAAACATGGTCAGCGACGGCGGATATGGCATCACAATAGGCAACAGGCTGCTCGGCATAAAGCCTCTTCCGAAAGACCAGATCGAGGCACTGATCCATGAGTGCGATGAAAAAGGTTTCCCATGGGGCATCCAGATCGATGACAGCGATACCCGCCTTGTCCCGGACGTTCGCTTCTATCAGGTGACGCATGACACTTACCTGAAAACAAGAGTGGTACCGGGACTGAAGCCGGAGAACGAAATGGTCATCTATAAAGCCTATATAGCCTGTGAGTCTCCGCAGGAGGACTCGATCGCTGCCCTGAAGCCGCTGCCCTGGGCCAGATACCATAAGGAGTATTTCTTTGTAGAGCCGACCTATAAGGACGAAGGCATCCGTGCCGTACTGGATCATTTCGGAGCGGATCACAGCGATGCCATAGTGTTCGGGGACTCTTACAACGATCTTTCCATGTTTTCCGATGAATGGACTAAAGTGGCGATGGGCAACGCCGTACAGGCGCTGAAGGAAAAAGCAGATTATATCACGACCGATGTGGATAATGACGGCATTTATAACGCATGTAAGGCTTTAGGCCTGATATGAAACAGAATATATGAGAGGTAGTTTCATGAAAGTTCTGATAATCTACTATTCCCAGTCGGGAAACACCATGCGGATCGCAAAGAGCATTGCCAGAGGCTGCAGAGCGGCGGGGGCGGAGACGGATGTGCTCAAGCTCAAGGATGCAAACTATGGGATGCTGGATGATTATGATTTGATCGGCCTCGGCAGCCCCGTCTGGAAGGTGGCAACGCCGAATATGCACCACTTCATTACGCAGATGCCGGACCAGCACGGAAAGCACTTCTTTCTTTTCAATACGCACGGCACTCTTCCGCATCTGTATTTCCCCGTGACGATTCCAAATGCGAAAAGGGCAGGTCTGCTGCCGATCGGCTATAAGGACTGGTACGGCGACGTCACGATGCCCGGCATGCCCAAGCCGTATTATACTTATGGCCATCCCGATGAGCAGGACTTTGCCGAGGCAGAAGCATTCGGGAAGGAAATGGTCGAAAACTCGCCGCGGATCACGGCAGGGAAGACATCTCTGATCTACCCCGATCCCGTGCTAAACGATAAGGTGATGACGCAGGCGCTCATTTGCTCCAACATGCTTGCAGAGCCCGTGAACCCGCAGGGCGATTTTATCCGTGATCCGAACAAGTGCGCCTATCCCGCATGTCATCTTTGCATGGACAACTGCCCCATGGGCTATATCGATCTGAGATCTGATCCGCAAAGATTCGGCAACAGAGGCTTCAAATGCGATGACTGCCACGAGTGCTCTTTCTGCTTCATGATCTGCCCAACCGGAGCGATTGAGATGGATCCGCCGGGCATTGAACACGCCATGAAAAACAAGGGTAAGCGCCACGAAGCCTTTGAGGAGATGCTGCGGCGAGATGAGGCAGAGGGGAAGTTCCGTCCGCATATCGCTATAGAAGACGTGGGGGTGGATACCCCTTATCTGCTCTGGCATCCCAAGCGTCCGTATTTCGTCATTCCGAAGGACGAGGAGGAATAATTTCAAAATAATAGAAGAGCAGGTGCATTTTGCACCTGCTCATAGCGATAATGAGAGGATGGATCAGGCAAGATTTCGCAGAAAGAGCCAGGAAAGCTTGCGGTTCAGATAGGAGAACAGATGTGACAGGCTGATGGCGATGACGTAGATCATCACGAAATACGTTACAAGGTCCATCAGAGGCAGATTGGTGACGTCAAGGAAAAAGTATGGGATGCGCTCGGTCGGGATGACGCCTGTGAGGATGAGCGTGATGATGATGGCCGCATAGAGCGACACATACCATGTGCCGTGCAGCTTCTGCAGAAAGCGCAGCTTTCCGATGGGCGGATCGTTGAGCACGAAAGAGGCAATCATCAGCAGCGGGATAAGGATATGCATGTTGAACATATCGTAGCGGAAAATATGCATGTGTTCCGAGAAGATCGGCAGCTGGCTGATCAGGACAACGATCATGATGAGCCCTTCGGCCACGGCAGCGGCCAGTCTGGCAAAATAGACCGTTGTCGAGGAATGCTCGCTCAGATTGTTGAAATCGATGACGTCGATCACGAGAAAGAAAACAGAGAGGATCGTTGTGAACAGGGTACCGTCCACGGTGAGCCACCGGAAGGTGAGCCATCCGTCGCCGTCATGAACGAAAATAAAGATGACCGAGGAGACACCGAGCGCAACGATGATCAGGGAGACGGCAAGATTTACAAGCTTTTTGATCCTGTACTGCCTGTCGAAGTTCTGCTCCGCATCCAGCAGCTTGTCCTCCATGATCTCGACCGTGTCATCGTCAGGGCCTTGAACAACATCGATTTTTGTTTCAGCCAGATGTTTGCCCCTGTACTTCATTTTTCTTCACCAATCACTGCCTGTGGGTCTTTCGTCTTTCGTGCCAGCATGGGAAGATACAGAAGGATGATTAGACCGGCCGCCAGGACCATCCGGATGATCAGATAGACGATCCACTGCCACTTTTCAGTGAGGATCAGGCCGATGGGATTGACATAGGAGGAGAAGAAGTTGATCCTGTGGCTTACGCCAACCACCTGATCTGCCATATAGATTTCGCTGGAAAGCAGGGAATTCAGGTAGAAGGTCGGGATATCCAGTACGAGGATCCCAAGTACAGCTTTCTTCCAGTCCCCGAACCGAAGTCCCGCCTCATCCCCGAAACCAATATAAATGCTCAGCGCAACGATCATCGAGTGGAACAGAAAAAACTGCCAGGCGCGTGGAGCGGAAAAAAACGCGGCAGTCGTCTCAAAGTCCCCGGCAATCGAGGAGAGCACGATGCCCATGAACCCGCCGATCGTTCCGGAAACGAACATCAGCGCATAAAGCCATTTCTTATACTTTTCGTTTTTGATCAGCAGCGCCAGCGGCATGAAGAGCAGATACAGCGAACAGAGCTCCAGCGGCATATGCTCCTTGGCGATGTACGGCGTGTATTCACCTGTGGGAACATACCGGATCATCTGCGATCCGTCCTGACTGACGATCACCGGGTCCACCATGGGCACGATCTGCGCCACGGAGAAGACCTTTATGATCTCAGACAGGACCCCGATGACGATACAAATTTTCAGCACCTTGCTCAGCGGCGGCTTGTTGCGGAAAAGGGTAACGCTGAGGGCGAGGATCAGTGCGGCGGAGATCGCGATCCAGATCAGATGGCCAGGTGAGAACATGATGATCAGCTCCTTTTCGAAACAGCTCTTTTTGAGTAAATAATAGCGCAATCCATGCCGGGCGGTCAATGCTTATTGCATGGTATACGTCTTTACCGGAGAAGAGTACCGGTTATGTCAGGAATCCGAAACAAGGGGAAGAGTTTATGAAACGTTCGGAGATAAACGCTGCTTTGCGTGAGATGGAAGCCATGTGCGAACGGAAACACTGTTATCTGCCTCCGTTCTGCTCTTTCACACCGGAGCATTGGAAGAGCCTCGGACATGAGTATGACGAGGTGCGCGAATGCATGCTCGGCTGGGACATCACAGATTACGGCCTCGGTGATTTCAACAAGGTGGGAATGTCCCTGATCACTTTACGCAACGGAAACCGCTCCATGGCGGATAAGTATCCGAAAGTCTATGCCGAAAAGCTCCTGTATCTGAAGGAGGGGCAATACAGCCCCAATCATTTTCACTGGCATAAGACCGAAGATATTATCAACCGCGGCGGAGGAAATGTGCTGATCCGCGTGTATAATTCCCGCCCGGATGAATCGATAGACCGGGAGACGGATGTTGCTGTCCATATGGACGGAAGGACATTCACCGTGTCCGCGGGAACACAGCTTTGCCTCAGACCCGGGGAGAGCATCCATATTCACCAGTACCTGTACCACGATTTTGAGGTGGAGCCCGGCACGGGAGCAGTGCTGCTCGGTGAAGTGAGCCAGTGCAATGACGACAACACCGACAACCGCTTCGAGCCACCTGTAGGCCGTTTCCCGGAGATCGAGGAGGACGATACGCCCTACCGGCTGCTCTGCAACGAGTACCCGCCGGCTGCTTTTGAAACGGACATTTCATGAGGAACATAACCGGGCGGATTAACAGTTTAAGTGGTTGAAACTTCGAGAAAAACGCACAGCGGAATCCTTGACAATAGGTCATATCAATTGATATTATTATATGGTATGAAAAAATGAGAGGAGCCGCGTTGATGCTTCAACTACGGGACGATAATTTGCTGCGTCAGAGAAGCCGCTATTTTGTACGCGGTGCATTCCGGCGTTTTTATGTTCCCGCGCTGCTCTCAAGCTTCTGGCTCGCCGTTGCAGGCGTAGCGGACAGCATTTTTGTCGGAAACGGAATCGGATCCGCAGGACTTGCGGCGATCAGCCTTGGCCAGCCGATCTACCTGTTCTATAATATTCTCAGCTATGGCTTTTCCATCGGCGGTTCGATCCATTACTCGAGCGCACTTGCAGAAGGACGCGAAGAGGACGCAAACCGCATTTTTATGACGATCTGGAAGCTGCTTTTGGGTATCTATTTTGTGACGATGGCCTTGGGGCTCATATTCCAGGCGCCTCTGATGCGTGTTCTCGGTGCGAACCCGATGAACAGAATCCAGTTCAATTATATCCGCACGCAGCTCATCTTCATTCCCGTTATGTTCAGTCAGGGACCTTTTTACTTCTTCGTTAACGCAGACGGCGGCCCGAAGACGGCTGCCCTGGCCATGACGGTATCCGGTGTGACCGATGCGATATTCAGTTACATTTTCATCATCGTCATGAAAATGGGCGTGGAAGGATCGGTATACTCCACGGTCGTGGGCGCGGTACTGATGCTTCTGATCACCGGTCGTCACATCTTTCTGAAAAAGGGAGCCCTACGGTTCCGTCATGAATCCATGAACTGGAGCGTTACCGGCATTTCGGCACGTACCGGTTTTGCGACTTCCGTGCAGTATCTTTTCCAGTTCCTGACCACTATTGCTTTCAACCGCCTTCTGATCAGACACGGCGGGGCGATTGCCGTCGCGGCGTTTGATGTGGTGTATAATATATCACTTCTGTGCATATCTATTTCGGAAGGCGCGATCTATGCCACGGAGCCTATGCTTTCCAGTTACCGCAGCGAGCGGAACCTGGAAAATATCCATATCACGCTCAGACTTGAATTCTTCTGGTCGGCTGTTGTCACCGCACTGTTCGCCGCGCTGCTCCTGATCTTCCCGCAGCAGCTCAGCATGGTTTTCGGAATGAAGGGCAGTAAAGAGCTGCTTTATTCTTCTCTTGGTATCCGGATCTATGCGCTTAGCGCTCTCCCTGCAATGGTGAATTTGCTTTTCAGCGGCTATTATCAGGCGATCTACGAGGAGTGGCTTGCCTATCTGATCACCATTCTCCGCAGCTTGGCTGTCTTTTTTGCTGCGCTCTATCTGTGTTCGCGGCATGGAATGAAATACATCTGGTATGTGTTTGTTGTGGATGAGCTGCTTACAATGCTCATCTGGATGCCTGTAGCCATGCTTCGCGGCGGGATTACGCAGCTGAAAGATATCAATGTCTGCAATGCGAAGACGGCCGTGGTCGACAGCTCCGGACTGGATGTACATGTAGTGGTGCAGCAGCTGCAGGAATTCAGTGAAGAGCACGGTGCCAGTGCTAAGCAGGCCATGTATATCGGCCTTGTGGTCGAGGAGATCTGCTGTGCGATCATAGAACGTTTCCGTGAGCAGATGGGTGAGATCTATGTTCAGGTGACGGTTGTCATGGAAGAAGAAGGAGAGGTCACGCTTTACCTTCGGGACAACGCCTTCGAATTCAATCCTTTTGCTGAGGATACGGAAGGGATCAGCCTTTCCGAGGGCAAGCAGCTTGATCTTGTGGGAATCAGGATTGTCCAGAAAAAAGCCAAGGAGTTTTATTATCGGAGAAATACCGGGTTCAATACTCTGGTTATCCGTATGTAAGTGATTAGAAAGGGACCGGAAAGGTCCGGATCGGGGATAAGGAATGGGAAAAAAGACGGTTAAAGTACCTCTGAGCCGAAAGATTGCGGTGATGGTGCTTGTTTTTGCAATAGCTTTGAGCGCGGTTTCCATCGTCATGAGCTATTTTCATTACAAGAGAGAGATGTTCGACGATTACGAGAAGTTCGGCATGAACATCGCAGCGGTGGCGGCTTCCGCTATCGATCCGGATCTTGTTCAGACATGGCTTGAGGCAGAGGATGCCGGCGAAGAGTATGAGAGGACCTACGAGGCGCTTTGCCAGATCAGAGAAAACGGCGGTGTCGAATTTCTCTATGTTGTGAAGCCGGAGATCAGCGAAGTCTACTATGTGCTGGATACCGATCCTTCCGACGGAGCGATACCGAGAGGGTATCATGAACCATACTACGCGGGCGCCTTTGCCGAAAATGCGGAAAGGATGGTACGCGGGGAACAGATCGATCCCATCATCAGCAACGAGGAATTCGGCTGGCTGATGAGCGTGTACTATCCTATGCGCACTACTGCGGGAGAACCCGCGGGCTATGTGGGTGTCGACATCCTGATGGAAGACGTTATGAACGACCTTGCGCATTTTGCCTGGCGGATGACGATCATCATGCTGGCGATCACGGCAGTGTTCGTTGCCATCATGATCTTCGCATCCACGAAGATCATAGCCAGCCCGATCCGCCGGCTGTCCTCGGCCGCCAAAAGCTTTGTTGAGGCTGAGGAGTCCAAGCGGACGATGCAGACCGATATCTTCAGGCAGCTGAGCATCTCTTCGGAGGATGAAGTTGGTGAGCTGCATGAGAGTCTCTCCCAGATGGAGACAGACATGAACGCCTACATCCGGGAGCTCGTATCCATAACGTCGGATAAGGAGCGTATTCTTGCGGAGCTTTCTCTTGCCAACAAGATCCAGTCGGGCATGATCCCGCATATCTTCCCGCCGTTCCCGGACAGACACGAGTTTAACATCTATGCCGCAATGGATCCGGCAAAGGAAGTCGGCGGCGATTTTTATGACTTTTATCTGATCGATAACGATCATCTCTGTTTTCTGATCGCGGATGTTTCCGGAAAAGGCATCCCCGCCGCGCTGTTCATGATGGCATCCAAAATCATTCTGAAAAGCAACGCACTTCTCGGCCAGTCTCCCGCGGAGGTCCTGGCGCAGACGAACCAGACCATATGCTCCAACAATATTGAGGAAATGTTCATAACCGTATGGCTCGGCATTCTTGAGATCTCCACCGGAAAGCTTACTGCCGCGAACGCCGGACATGAATACCCGGCAATCAGAGATCCCGACGGAAACTTTACACTGTATAAAGACAAGCACAGTTTCGTCATAGGCGGCATGAGCGATCTGACCTATAAAGAGTATGAGCTCCAGCTGAAACCCGGATCGAAAGTATTCGTCTATACGGATGGCGTGACGGAAGCGACTGCCAAGGACCGCACCATGTTTGGAGTGGACAGATTGCTTGATGCGCTGAATACTGATCCGGAGGCAGCAACGGACCAGATCCTTCATAATGTCCGCAAGGCAGTGGACGGGTTCGTTCAGGATGCCGAACAGTTCGATGATCTGACCATGCTATGCTTTGAGTACAATGGCTCGGATTCGGAGGAAAAGAAAGAATAATCTTAAAAGCCTGTCCGGGTGACAGGCTTTTAACAGTCGGAGCCTTGATGAAAGCTGCTTTATGGCATCATAGAAAAAAGGAAAGCCTGCGAAAGCAGACTTTCCTTTTTGGTCGGAGTGCGGAGATTTGAACTCCGGGCCTCTTGGTCCCGAACCAAGCGCGCTACCAGCTGCGCTACACCCCGTCAAGCTATGTTATTATAAACCATATTTTCAAAAAGTCAATAGGAAAAACGAAACTGTATTTCCAACAATTCTATCGATTGATTTTTGTCGGTTACTGTGCTACAATGCTTTTAACGATGATTTTTACGCTGAGAGGGAGTGCTTTGCGTGCCCAGAAAATCGTATGTCTTATCAAAGCCCAGGGATTTCTCCGCCATTGACGCCGGGACGGGCAAGGCGCTCCCCGGCGCGGCGATCCCCGTCGTGTGCGAGAGGATCCGCCATTACCGGATGAAAATCGGGATGGGACGCATGGCCTTTGCCTCAGCGGTCCAGGTATCCGGAAACGCTGTCAGCAACTGGGAAACGGGCCGCACCAGGCCCGATATCAGCCTGATCCCGGCAATCTGCGAAGCGCTCGGCATCTCGCCCTGCCAGCTTTTTGAGATGCAGGACCCCGGAAAGGACTATTCCGAGGAAGAGCAGCATCTGGTTTCGCTGTACCGCGGTCTCTCGGCCGGCAACCGGCGGGCC
>JAZMZR010000022.1:0-26155 GCA_045586065.1 Candidatus Limivicinus sp. | reverse complement strand
GTAGACCTTGAAGAGGCTGTTGAGAACGGACTGGTCATGGAAGGTGTTGTTACCGAGGAGAACAAGGGCGGTGTCGTTGTCAACATCAAGGGCATCCGCGTGTTTGTTCCCGCTTCCCAGACCAATCTTCCCAAGGATGCTGAACTTTCTCAGCTCCTCAAACAGACGGTCAAGCTCCGCATAACGGAGGTCAATAAGGCCAGAAAACGTGTTGTCGGATCCATCCGCCGCGCAGCCCAGGCCGACCGCAGAGCCCAGCTTGAGAAGTTCTGGGAGGAGATCGAAGTAGGCAAGAAGTACAAGGGAACCGTCAAATCCCTTACCGGATACGGTGCATTTGTCGATATCGGCGGTGTGGATGGAATGGTTCATGTTTCCGAGCTCAGCTGGGGCAGGATCCGTCAGCCTTCCGAGGTCGTATCCGTTGGCGATGAGATCGAAGTCTATGTTATCAGTTTCGATAAGGAAAAGAGAAAGATTTCTCTCGGCTATAAGGATCCCGAGGCTGATCCCTGGAAGATCTTCATGTCGACCTATAGAGTCGGTGATGTAGCAAAGGTGAAGATCGTCAAGCTCATGGACTTTGGAGCATTTGCTGAAGTTGTACCCGGTGTTGACGGACTGATCCACATCTCTCAGATTGCGAACCGCCGCATCGAGAAGCCTTCCGAAGTCCTTACGGTCGGTGATGAGGTAGAAGCCAAGATCACGGCTGTGGACGAGGAGAAGCAGAAGATTTCCCTGTCCATCCGTGCGCTTTCCGAACCTGCACCGGCGGAAGTTCCTGCTGCAGAAGAGGAAGCGGAGGATGAGGTCGTTTTTGAGCTTTCCGAGACCGGTGAGACCGTAGGCGAGATCGAAGAGGAAGCAGAGGCTGTCACCGAGCTTGCGGCTCAGACCGCCGAGGCTGATGCAGCTGCGGAATCCGCGGAATAATTTCATCTGAATAATATACAGCACCGCAGGTCAGTTGATCTGCGGTGCTGTTTAAACTATTCAGACTCTTGTGCCAGTAAAAGAAGAAACAGGCTGCCTCAAGAGAGACAACCTGCATCCTGATGGGGGGAAGGCGGATTCGCTTTTCTGCGGAAAAGCCACGGCGGTTACAAACTGCCACCGGCAGTTTGCCAAGAGCCGCCTTTCGAATCCACATATAGAAGAAACAGGACATCTTCAATGAGATGTCCTGTTTCCTGGTGGGGGAAGGTGGATTCGAACCACCGAAGGCATTGCCAGCAGATTTACAGTCTGTCCCCTTTGGCCACTCGGGAATTCCCCCATATATGATTTTGGAGCTGGTGGACGGACTCGAACCCCCGACCTGCTGATTACAAATCAGCTGCTCTACCGACTGAGCTACACCAGCATCACACCAGCTCGAACATAATAACAAAAGGGGGATGATTTGTCAACATCTTTTTTGCACCGGGAAATGGCCTGAAACGCTGTATTTGCAATATATAGAATAGTGTGCTACAATAACCCCAACATATGATGTTTTGGAGCTGAAATGAAGAGTACAGCCAAGAGTATCACAGCATTGATGCTGATCGTCGTCCTTCTGACGGCATCCGCCTGCGGCGGGCAGCCGGTCAACGAGCATGAGGGGCAGGTCCTGGTTAACGACGGATTCAAGGATGTTTGGATCACCCCGGTCGAGGACGTCAAAGTGAATCCGCTTGTCGAGGAGGACTTTGTCGTTGAAGAGGAGGGTAAGGTCCGTTATACGGGAGACTTCTATTCCATCAAGCTCGGGGTCGACGTTTCCTATCACCAGTTTGACATAGACTGGAGCCGCGTTCCCGGGGCTGGTATCGATTTTGCGGTGATTCGTGTCGGTTACAGAGGTTATACCGTGGGTTCCATGTTCCCAGACGAGTACTATGAAGCGAATCTGAAAGGTGCTATTGAGAACGGACTTGATGTCGGGGTCTATTTTTTCTCTCAGGCAATCAATGTGCAGGAAGCCATTGAAGAGGCTAATTTCGTGCTCGAGCTCATCAAAGGCTATGATCTCACGCTTCCGGTCTATTTCGACTGGGAAAGCGAACCGGGTTACCGTGTTGACGGCCTTTCCTTTGAGACCATGAATGACTGTGCCGTTGCTTTCTGTGAGACCATAAAGAATGCGGGATATGAACCGGGAATCTATTTCAGCAAGCAGCAGGGATACTATGCATATGATCTGGGGAGGATCAGCGACTATTCCTTCTGGGTTACGAATCCCGGTGATTTCCAGGATTTCTATTATGCCGGAGATATCTGGCAGTATTCGATGGATACAGCCTATATAGCCGGAATACCGACACCTACCGACCTGAATATGATGTTTATAGAGCCGGACTATACTGTTGAGTGATTTTTCTTGAAATCTGTTCCTTTTCGATATATACTCTGCTAAGCAGGCCGGTGTGTTGGAATGGTAGACGAGGCGGACTCAAAATCCGTTGTCCGCGAGGACGTGTGGGTTCGAGTCCCACCACCGGCACCAGAGGAAAGACGACCCGCAGGGCCGTCTTTTCGTTTATTGGATGGTTTTGACGGAGGAGATCAGATGGGAAACAGCAAAGGCGGAACGAAATATCCCATCCTTTTGCTTCACGGAGTCGGTTTCAGAGATCTGAAGTGGCCTCTTTATTGGGGGAGGATCCCTTCTGCGCTCGCTGAAACAGGTTCTCTGCTGTTTTATGGTCTTCAGGACTGCTGGGCTCGCGTGGAGGATAATGCCAGGACTGTTAAAGCAAGGATCAATCAGATCCTGGATGAAACAGATTCGGAAAAAGTCAATATCATCGCCCACTCCAAAGGAGGTCTGGAGGCACGCATGGCAGCGTCCTCTCTGGGTATGGGCAGCCGGATCGCGAGTATCACCACAATCGGTACTCCTCACCGCGGATCGAAAACCATCGACAAGCTTCTGAAGGCGCCGGATTCCCTGTTCAATGTCGCATCTTTCGCTGTCGATAACTGGATAGGACTGATCGGAGATACAAAGCCGGACTTTTATGCAGTTTGCAGGGAGTTTTCAACAGATTACGCAGAAATATTTAATCGAGCAAATCCAGACGTGCCGGGGGTGTATTATCAGAGCTATGCCGGTATGATGAGAACGCCGTTTTCGGACATCCATCTTTCCACCGCTAATTTCATCATCAAATTGATCGAGGGAGAAAACGACGGACTCGTCAGTGTGGAGTCCGCAAGATGGGGAAAAAACTTCAGCCTGCTCACAGGCGCGGGAAACAGGGGAGTTTCCCACTATGATGAGATCGATTTCAGAAGGATTTCCTTCCCGATCCGTATTAACCGTGAAGGTTCAGCGGATATCTGTGAAGTATATAAGAAGATTGTTTCGGATCTCATCGAACGCGGATTCTGAAAGGTTTCGAAAAACCGTCGTCTTCTTATGATCCATCAGAAAAACAGTAAGCAATTTTTTCGGTTAATCTACCAACTTGTTTTTGTCCCGCATTTATCATAAATACACCGAGCAGAATCTAGGACCATCAATAATAACAAAGAAAAGGAGAAGGGATTACAATGACATATAGAGAAGTATTGAATAATGCCAGGAAAACGATCCTCAATTGCAAGGCTTGTCCTGAATGCAACGGTCTCGGATGTGTGAATACGCTGCCCGGACCCGGATCAAAATCGCCCGGAAACGGTGCATATGATAATTGGTCTGCCTGGAAAAGGATACGCTTGAACTTTGATACTTTTGTAGAAGATGGGCCTGTGGACACAGGCTTCGATCTTTTCGGAAGACATTTTTCTCTGCCTTTGATGAGCGGACCGATCGGTTCCATGACACAATACAGCAAAGAGGACGTAACAGTTGCCTTCAATGACGGAGTAATGGAAGGAACTGCCTGCACCGGTACCATTGACTGCTTTGGTGATGGGGTTACGCCGGAAACACTTTCGGGCGCACTGGAATCAATGGCAAAATATCATCCTGCTGCTATACCGGTCTTCAATCCGATGCCCAATGACAGCATCATGAAAAAAATGGATCTATTTGAACAAACAGAAGCATTGGCTATGTGTGTGGTGGTGGACAGCGCGGGATTGAGTCACTGGAAGCATATCGGAGATCAACCCGGAACCAAAACAATAGCTGAGCTGAAGGAACTGAAGGCACATACCAGCAAACCGTTTCTGGTAAAGGGCATTATGACCGCAAAAGGAGCCTTGCAGGCTGTGGAAGCAGGGGCGGATGCCATTATCGTATCTAACCACGGGGGACGAGCACTGTCAGATGTCCCGGGAACTGCTGAAGTGCTTCCAGAGATCGTGGAAGCAGTCAAGGGAGAAACGAAGATCATTGTTGACGGCGGTATCCGGCATGGTGTCGATATGGTCAAAGCACTTGCTATCGGAGCGGACGCCGTGTTGATATGCAGACCTTTTGCCGTGTCTTGGTTCGGCGGCGGAGCAGAGGGAGTAAAAACCTACATCGAGCTTCTGAAGAATGAGTTTTCTGAAGCCATGTATATGGTTGGAGCACGGAAAACCGCAGATTTGAATCCTTCGATGTTGAGGATGTAAGGCTTTTTATATAGCATAAATATATCAGAGCTGACCGGAAAGGCTTCGGTCAGCTCTGATATATTTATGCGTCTTGCTGTTAAGTTACTGCTCTATGATGTTTTCTTTGAGCCAGTTCAGTATGTCGTTGTAAACATCGGCTTTGTTGAGCTCGTTGAGCATTTCATGACGGCCATCAGGATATAGTCTGCACGAGACGTTCTTAAGGCCTGCCTTACAGAAAGCCTTGTAGGCTCTTTCGACACCTTTTCCGTATTCGCCGACGGGATCCGCATCACCGGACATGAAATATACGGGTTTTTCTCTGTTCATTTTGTCGATGTTCTTCTGGTTAATGATAAAGCGGATGCCGCCCATCATGTCCCTGAACAGGCTGTTTGTGGCAACGAAGCCGCACAGCGGATCAGCGATATACTTATCCACTGTGGCAGGATCGCGTGAGAGCCAGTCGAACGGGGTGCGGGGATCATCAATCTTCTTGCAGTATGATCCGAAAGCGACATTGTTGAGAGTCGTTCCGAGCTTTCTCGGCCCGCCTGTTTTTGTGGCGATATTTGCCATAGTGTAACCGGCAAATGCAACAGGTGCGGCCTGATGTCCGGTGCCGCTGATGATTGCTCCATCATATTTGTCTGGAAAACGGATGAGATAGGTACGGGTAAGAAAACTGCCCATGCTGTGTCCGAACATCACATACGGCAGATCCGGATACTCCTTCCTGACGATATTGCGGAGCTCAGCCATGTCGTCAACAACGTATTTCCAGCCATCCTCTTCTGCGAAGAAGCCCTGATCATCTTTCTCAAGAATGGACTTTCCGTGTCCGAGATGGTCGTTTCCGACTGCAACAATGCCGTTTTCTGCAAGAAAACGCATGAAATCTTCATATCTGTTGATATGCTCTGCAATGCCGTGAGCGATCTGCACAACGCAGACGGCTTCCTTATCAGGCCTGCAGATAAGGGCGTGGATCTTTTTTCCGGAATAAGTGGAATCAAAATGGAAGTCCTCAAAAACAGGCATATTCTATCTCCTTGTCTTTAGATTAATTCAATATACTGTCACTTGACAAGCTCTTTCGTGTCGCGTGCAATGACGAGCTCTTCATTCGTGGGGATGACAAAGACTTTGACTTTCGAGTCAGGAGTAGAAATCATGATGTCCTCTCCGCGTTTGGCATTGGCGGAATCATCAATTTCAATGCCCAGGTATCCGAAATACTTGCAGATGCTCTTGCGGGTATCTGCACTGTTCTCA
Source organism: Candidatus Limivicinus sp. (assembly GCA_045586065.1). Lineage (GTDB taxonomy): Bacteria > Bacillota > Clostridia > Oscillospirales > Oscillospiraceae > Limivicinus. The sequence goes on along the minus strand of JAZMZR010000022.1, from coordinate 20,347 downwards.
CCCACGCCAGCCGTGAAGACTATGGCATCAACACCATTCATGGCGGCAACATAGGAACCGACCACCTTTGCAACGCTGTACTGGAACATCTCCAGAGCCAGAGAAGCACGCTTATTTCCTCCGGCGGAGGAGTTGTCGAGATCGCGGAAGTCGGAAGAGACACCGGAAATACCGAGAACACCGGACTTCTTATTCATAATGTTGAGCATCTCATCGATCGAGAAACCGTACTTGTTCATGATGAACTGCAACGCGCCTGCATCAACATCGCCGCCGCGGGTGCCCATCGGTAAACCGGAAAGCGGGGTAAAACCCATGGAAGTATCTATAGACTTGCCGTATTCTACCGCAGCTATAGAGGAACCGTTGCCCATATGGCAGGTGATGATTTTCAGCTTTTCGATCGGCTTTCCCATGAGTTCGGCGCAGCGCGAGGAAACATATCTGTGGGACGTGCCGTGGAAGCCGTATTTGCGGATGCCGTCATTAATGTAGTAATCATAGGGGAGCGCGTACATATATGCCTTGCTGGGCATCGTCTGGTGGAAAGCAGTGTCGAAAACAGCTACCATCGGGACATCGCCCATGACAGCCTTGCAGGCGTTGATACCGGTGATGTTGGCAGGGTTATGGAGGGGAGCAAAGGGAGTGCACTCCTCAATGGCTTTCATGACCTCGTCCGTGATCTGAACGGAGAAAGCAAACTTTTCACCGCCATGGACCACCCTGTGGCCGACCGCGTCGATTTCTTTCATCGAGGAAACGACTCCGTATTCCGCACTTACAAGTTTGTCGATGACGGCAGCGATCGCCTCGGAATGGGTCGGAAGAGGAATATCCTCATTGTAGACAGGCTTGTCGCCGACAAGCGGGGTGTGCTTGAGGTGACCGTCGAGACCGATCCTCTCGCAAAGACCCTTTGCCATGACCTGTTCGGTATCCATGTCAATGAGCTGGTATTTAAGGGATGAACTTCCGGCGTTGATAACCAATACTTTCATAGATGATTTCCTTCCTGAAAAATAGAAATAATTCTAATTGATTATATGAGAATATTTTAATACAATTGATATAAAACGCAAGACTTTTTTGCCCTGGGGCTGAATGCTTATACGATGCGGCGGAGGAAATATATGAAGTCTGTCGGAATCGTGTCCGAATACAATCCTTTTCATCTCGGGCACCTGTATCATCTGCAGAAAACACGGGAGCTTTCCGAAGAGGGAGCGGTACTCATCTGCGCACTTTCCGGGGATTTTGTTCAGAGGGGGGAACCCGCTCTGATATCCAGGTTTGCACGTGCGGAGGCTGCACTTCTGTGCGGTGCAGATCTTGTGGTCGAACTGCCCTCCATATGGGCTCTGCAGTCCGCAGAGGGATTTGCGACCGCTGCAATGGAGATCCTTTCTGCCTTGGGGATTTCTGCTCTTTCCTTCGGAACGGAGTCAGACGATCCCGCCGGGTTGACACAGATCGCGGAGGTACTATGTTCCGAAAGGTTTGAAGAGGCACTTTCCACAGCGGTTAAGAAAAATAACGGACTCCCTTATCCCGCCGTCAGAGAGGAACTGCTTCGAAGCTTTATCGGCGCAAAGGCGGAATGGATCAGAACGCCGAATAACATCCTTGCTGTTGAATATATGAAAGCGGCAATGAAAAACGAATCCGGGATCCGTTTTCTGCCGGTTCCAAGGATCGGAGCAGGCCACGACAGCATTTCTACAGGAAAGATCCGCTCTGCTTCGGAGATTCGAAACATGCTTTTAAACGGCGAAGATATATCTGCCTATGTTCCGGAGAGCTCTAAGCGGATTATTTTTCGCGAGGAGGATAGCGGCCGGGGCCCTGTTTCGCTCAAGGCGATTGAGCAGGCGATCGTTTCGAGACTGAGGGGAATGCGGGCAGAAGACTTCCGGAAGACGAAGGATTGCGATGAGGAACTCTCAGAGAGAATAGAGGCTTCTATTGCCGGCAATTATGCTCTCGCCGATGTTTTCGCATCGGCGAAAACGAGAAAATATGCGCTTTCGAGGATAAGGCGGGTCTGCATGTGTGCTGCGCTGGGAATCACGGAAGAGATGCAGAGCCGGCCGTTGCCATATATCAGGATTCTGGCTGCGGATCAGGCAGGACAGGCCTATCTGAAGGAGCTGAAAAAGAAGTTTCCGGATATCCCGCTGGCGAACAGACCTGCTGACATTCTGAAAGCGGGTGATGCATGCAGAGAGGCAATTCAGATGGATTCTGCAATACATGATATCTACGTGCTCGGATACTCTTCTCCGGAAGAAATGATATGCGGCATGGATTTCAGGCATTCGCCTGTTATGCTCTAAACCGTATGGACGATGCAGGACCGATGTGGTAAAATAACGGGCTGAAGAATGAAATAAACAGGTGCTGAGATGTTTGAAAACCTGCAGATGCTGCAAAGGCAGTATGAAGAAATAAAAGAGAGAATGGAACGGCCGGAAGTTTATTCGGATGCTTCCGTCTATTCCTCATATGATAAGGAGCTAAGGGAGATCGGACCCGTAGTCGCTGCTTATGAGCTGTATCTGAAAGCAGAGGGAGAGATGTCGGCAGCGAAGGAGCTTTTTGATGATCCGGAACTCAGAGAGCTTGCACGAGAGGAGTATCGACTGGCTGAAGAGAAAATCGGTAGATTGGAGGATGAGATCAAGATTCTTCTCCTGCCGAAGGATCCGAACGACTCGAAGAACGTAATCATGGAGATCAGAAGCGGTGTGGGAGGAGAAGAAAGCGCTCTTTTCGCAGCGGACCTATTTCGGATGTACTCCATCTACGCCGAAGGCAGAGGCTGGAAGATCGAGGTGGCGAACTGCAACGAAACGGAACTGGGAGGTATAAAGGAGATAGACTTTATCGTTGAGGGAGATGGCGCTTATTCCCGGCTCAAGTTCGAGGCAGGCGGCCACAGAGTCCAGCGTGTGCCTGTCACTGAGTCCGGGGGAAGGATACACACTTCCGCCGCAACCGTTGCCGTACTCCCGGAGATAGACGAGGTGGATTTCAAACTCGATCTGAACGATGTGAGGATTGATGTGTTCCGGTCTTCCGGAGCAGGCGGACAAAAGGTAAACAAGACATCCAGCGCCATCCGAGTAACGTATATTCCGACCGGGCTCACTGTTGAATGCCAGGACGAGAGAAGCCAGTATAAAAACAAGGACAGGGCCCTGCAGATCCTGAGATCCAAACTCTATGAAGAGCAGGTCGAGAGACAGAATGCCTCGGTTGCTGCTGAAAGAAAGAGCCAGATCGGATCCGGTGACAGGAGCGAAAGAGTAAGAACCTACAATTATCCACAGAACAGGGTTACGGATCACCGCCTGAACGGTGATGACAAGAATTTCAATCTTTCTTCGGTGATAAACGGAGAACTTGACCCGATCATTGACGCTCTTGTTACTGCGGACAGAGCGGAAAAACTGCGTTTGCAGGCGGAGGTATGATGAAAACAGAGGTGTTCATCGATTCCATCGGCGATGCGGCGAGAATCATCCGAAGCGGGGGACTTGTGGCTGTCCCTACGGAAACGGTCTACGGGCTGGCAGCAAACGGACTGGATGCCGAAGCGGTCAGGAAGATCTATGAAGTGAAGGGAAGACCGTCCGTCAAGCCTCTTTCACTTATGATCAGCCCCTTTGAGGATATTGTCCGTTACTGTGAAGATGTCCCGCCGCAGGCCATCGACCTTGCGAAGAGATTCTGGCCCGGACCGCTGACGATAGTACTCAAGGCAAAGAATCTGGTACCGGATATCGTGCTTGCAGGAGGGGATACGCTTGGCCTGAGATGTCCGGACAGCGCGCTGACTCTACAGCTCATTCATGAAGCCGGCGTGCCTCTTGCTGCACCGTCAGCCAACCCCTCGGGAAGCATAAGTCCACGGTCTGCAGCTGAGGTCCTCAGATATTTCGATGGGACAATAGAAGCCGTAATAGACGGAGGGGTGTGCACGCTCGGCACAGAGTCCACGATAATCGACATGAGCTCCGCACCATTTCGGATTCTAAGGCGGGGGGCACTCCCGGAGAAAGCGATAAAAGAGGCTTTGGCGGATTCGCTTACCCTCATTGGGATTACCGGCGGCTCGGGAAGCGGCAAGACGACAGCGCTCAACTGTCTGCGCGATTTCGGAGCGCTGGTGATTGACTGCGATGCGCTCTATCATCAGATGCTGCTGATCAATGTTAGTCTGAAGGCCGAGCTGGCTGTCAGATTTCCGGAGTCGGTCGGAGCAGACGGGGAAATAGACAGACGAACCCTTGCAAAAACAGTTTTCGGAAGTCCTGAGGCGCTGCAGGACCTTAACGCCATCACACATAAGCATATAACGGACCGGATCCAAAGTATCCTTGAGGACTATGCTGTCTCCGGTGGCAGACTTGCGGCACTTGACGCTGTAGAGTTAATTTCCTCCGGACTCTCCGGACGTTGTGATTATACAGTAGCTGTGATCTCGGACAGAGCGGGCAGAATTGAAAGGATCATGTCCCGGGACGGGATTTCAAGAGAAAAGGCCGAAAGACGCGTAGATGCGCAGAAAGATGATGCGTATTATACTGAAAACTGTTCTTATGTCTTGAAAAATGATTCCTCGTTCGAGGATTTTGAAAACAAATGCAGACTTTTTTTCGGAGGATTGATTCATGAGTGATATGAGAAAAGAACTGTTCTATGAACAGAAAAACGGCTATGACCTTATTACGCTTGAAGAGAGGGTGCAGTTGGAGGATTACTGCCGAGGCTATATCGATTTTCTGAATGCCTCAAGAACGGAAAGAGAAGCTGTCCGATACGCCGTTTCAGAGGCGGAAAAACAGGGATTCGTTGCTTATGTTCCCGGAATGGCGCTGAAGCCCGGAATGAAGATTTACAGGAATAACAGAGGAAAAGCTCTGATGCTGGCTGTAATCGGAAAATGCTCGCTTTCCTCCGGAGCCGTGATAGCGGGGGCACATATCGATTCTCCCAGGCTGGACCTGAAACAGCTCCCGGTCATGGAGAACGAGGAAATCTGCTATTTTAAAACGCATTATTACGGGGGCATCAAAAAATACCAGTGGGTCACTATTCCGCTTGAACTGCACGGTACTGTGGCACTCAAGGACGGGAGCGTTACTGATGTCTGCATAGGCAGAAACAAAGAGGAACCGAGATTTGTGATAACGGACCTTCTTCCGCATCTTGCTGCTGATCAGATGAAGAAGACGATGGCTGAAGGCATAACGGGAGAAGGGCTCAACATTGTCATCGGAAGCGTACCGTATGACGATGAGGGGAAAGATAGAGTCAAGCTCGCCGTCCTGAGCATTCTCAACGATCTTTACGGCATCTCCGAGGAAGATTTTCTCTCGGCGGAACTATGCGCTGTTCCTGCATTTGACGTATGCGAGATCGGACTGGACAGGTCTCTTATCGGCGGTTACGGGCATGATGACAGAGTATGCGCGTATGCGGAACTCCGGGCGATCTTCCAGGTCGAAGAACCGGGAAAGACATGTGTCTGCATCCTTGCGGATAAAGAGGAAACAGGTTCAGACGGCGTGAGCGGGATGCAAAGCTCAGCATTTGATACCTTCATGGAGGACCTGTGCGCAGCAGAGGGAGTTGAACTCAGGCGCTGCTTTGAAAACAGCTTCTGTGTTTCAGCGGATGTAACAAATGCCTTTGATCCGAATTATCCTGAGGTGTCTGAAAAGAGGAACGAGGCAAAGATCAACTACGGTATGGGTATATGCAAATTCACGGGAGCGCGCGGGAAATCGGGTACCAGTGACGCTTCGGCAGAGGTCGTAGCGTATCTTCGCGGGATCTTTGAGAAAAACGGTGTGATCTGGCAGATGGCAGAACTCGGAAAAGTCGATCAGGGTGGCGGAGGAACTATAGCAAAGTTTATGGCCAACCGGAACATCGACACGATCGATGCCGGTGTCCCGGTGCTGAGTATGCATGCCCCGTTTGAAACAGTATCCAAATTTGACTGTTATATGACTTTCAGAGGAGTTCTGGCAGTTTTTTCTGAGTAATAATAAGTTTTTCAAGCATATAGTGTATTAAAAGCAATACCGCTTTTTTTCAAAGCAGTATTGCTTTTTCTTTGCAGATTATGGTAAACTGAATCCCACAAAGAGTGTTGGAGCAAACCATGTCGATATTCAAAGCGATTATCATCGGACTGATCCACGGATTCACTGAGATTCTGCCGATCTCCGGATCCGGACATCTGTCCGTTTTATATAATATTTTTATGCCTGATTCCGTGGGAGGGGCACTGTTTGACGTTCTTCTCCATTTTGCGACGCTCGTATCCATAATCGTCGTTTTCTGGCATGATATTGCCGATATGATCTCCGGAGTCCTCGGCGTTTTTCAATTCGGAAGTTCAACTGAGAACAGCAGAAGGTTTTATCCCTCTGCGAGACTGTTCTTGATGTTTCTTGTCGCGGTTGTTCCTCTGTTCTTTATTCTTCCGGTAAAAAAGTACGTGGATCAGCTGTATTACAACACGGTTTTTGTCGGTGTCTGCCTTATCCTGAGCGGACTTATGCTCTTTATATCGGACAGATTCGTTGAGGGGAAAAAGACAGGAAAGAACATGTCTGTCCTTGACGCGATCATAGTAGGCATCTGCCAGTGCGTTGCAATCATACCAGGCATTTCAAGGACCGGCGTTACAATCTCAGCAGGTATTGCAACCGGCTTTAAGAAGGATTTTGCGTATAAATTCTCTTTTCTTCTCTCTATTCCGGCGCTTTTCGGAGTCAATATCATCAATCTGATAGCCGCGTTCAGGGAAGAGATAGATTGGCACAGTCTGCCGGCTTATCTGATCGGAATGGTCGTAGCAATGGTCACAAGCCTAGCTTCTCTCGAACTGATGAAAAGGATTGTAAAAAACGGAAAATTCAGCGGTATCGCCTACTACTGCTGGCTCATAGGAGTCCTTTCCATTATCCTGACATTTATTTTCTGAGGTCACTTTATGGCGAAAGCTTCTTCGAAATCAAGAAAAAAAACAACAGCAAAAAAGACAGTAAAACCGAAGAAAACACAAGCGCCTGTTATGCCGCCCGAACCCCCGCAAGGGTTTTTGTCAAGGTCTATCGGCGCTGTTGTTTTTGTATTCCTTTTTATTCTCGGCGTTGTTAGCTATTTTAATACCGACGGCACAGTCATACGCTTTTTCAGTGAAGTGATCAAGGGTCTGATCGGCCCGGGGTTCTGGCTCATTGCTCCCGTTTTCCTTCTGGTGGCTTTTATTCTTGCGACCAACAAGGACAAGCCTGTCGGATTCAGAGTATTCTGCGCGTTTATGCTGCCCATATTTTTTTCGGCAATCGTACATCTTATGCTTTTTAACGGAGACAGTATCTCATCTAAGGAAGAATTGTCAAACCTGTTTGAGCTCGGCAAGGAGCTAAAGAGCGGGGGAGTCGTTTCAGGACTGATCGCTATCGTACTCAAAAATGCTTTCAGCGCATATGCGGCTTATCCCATCCTGATACTCCTGTTTGCTTTTTTCCTGTATAAAAGCCTTGATTTTGGCGTTAAGAAGAAACTTGACAGGAAGGAAAGCATAAAGCCGCTGACTATTCAGACAGATCCTGCATCAGCTGTTCTTACTCCGGAAAAGAAACAGAACGCAAAACGCCGTGAACCCGAGAATATACCAAAGGGAAGGCAGGAGTCTTTCGATATCCCGCTCGGAGCGGAACCGCTCAAAAGGACAAAAAGCATCGAGGAAGATGCTCTTTTCAAAAAATCTTTGGAGGAGCCTGTTTCCGCTCCGCGTAAAAAGAGCAGCAAACGCGTACCCATCAAAATGATCGACAGAGCCGAGACCGAAGCGGAAGAGGCGATCGGAAACGAAGCGCAGGATCCTAAAGTCCGGAACGAGACTCCCACTGATGTTCCAATCAAGACAGAAGCTAAGATCAAAAAGCTCGGAAAGGAAGACCTTGAAGCCGAGACTCAGAAGATAGCGGACCAAATCGCACAGACGGATGAGTCAAAAGAAACTGTAGAATACCACTATCCTCCGGTCGAACTGCTTAGGTCTCCTCTGACATCGATGAGCGATACAAAGGACGAGATCCTTTTGAACCGGGCAAGGCTCGAGTCTGCTCTTCACAGCTTCGGGATAAATGCGAATATCGTCGGCATCATCCACGGTCCCACAGTTACCCGTTTTGATATTGAACTCGAGCAAGGGGTCAAGCTCTCAAGAGTGACCAATCTTTCGGGAGATCTGGCGCTTTCTCTCGGGGTGATCAATGTCAGAATCGCCCCGATCCCGGATAAGATTTCCACCGTGGGGATCGAAGTCCCGAACAGGATCGTCAATACGGTCTATCTTCGGGAGATAATCGAAGCGGACGCATTCCGGACAGCCAAATCAAAGCTGAGTTTTGCCATCGGCAAGGATATAGGCGGCAATTGCATTGTCGGCAATATCTCGAAGCTTCCGCATATGCTTATAGCAGGAACCACCGGCTCCGGAAAATCCGTCTGCATGAATTCGCTCATCCTCAGTCTGCTTTATAAAGCCGGACCGGATGAAGTAAAAATGATCATGATCGACCCGAAAATGGTCGAGCTCGGCATCTATAACGGGATACCGCATCTGTATGTTCCCGTAGTAACGGATCCCAAAAAGGCGGCAGGAGCCCTGCAGTGGTCCGTAGTGGAGATGCTTAAGCGTTACAGGCTTTTTTCCGAGGCGGGAGTGCGAGATCTGGCTACCTACAACAGCCGCTGCACGGGAGAGATGCCGAAACTTCCACAAGTAGTTATTGTGATCGACGAGCTGGCTGATCTGATGATCGCCGCCTCGAAGGAAGTGGAGGAAAGCATCTGCCGTGTTGCTCAGATGGGTAGAGCGGCGGGAATGCATCTGATCATTGCAACGCAGAGACCTTCCGCGGATGTGATCACCGGACTCATGAAAGCCAATATACCCTCAAGAATAGCATTCGCTGTCTCATCCGCGATGGAAAGCCGCATCATTCTCGATCAGGCCGGTGCTGAAAAGCTTGTAGGCATGGGTGATATGCTGTTTTCTCCTGTTGGCAGCGGCAAACCTGTCCGGATTCAGGGTGCATTTGTGTCGGACGAAGAGAGGGAAGAAGTCATTCGTTTTGTAAAAGAGCAGGCGATTCCCTCTGAAGCTTCCGACGAACTGAAAGACTTTATGAATAAAGCGGCGGAGGACAAGTCCGGCGCGGATCACGGGAAAACAGAACCGGATGCTTCCAGAAACAGCGACTATGATGAGCTTCTGCCAAAAGCGGTTGAAGCAGTTCTGGAAATGAAGTCCTGTTCTGTGTCCATGCTCCAGAGAAGGGTCAAGCTCGGTTATTCGAGAGCTGCCCGCATAGTCGATCAGATGGAAGAACTCGGAATTGTCGGCCCCTATGAGGGAGCCAAGCCGAGAGCACTTACGATTGACAATGAACGCTGGCAGACAATGAAGGTAGAGCTTGGATTTGCTTCGGATGAAGAGATCCGGAATGCGGAAACCGTTTCTGAACAGTCGGAGGATGACCTTGCTGAATGATTCCCTAAGACCGGCGCTGTCGCCGGAAGAAATCAATAAAATCAGCGTTCTCGGCCTTGCACATGTCGGCGATGCCGTATATGAACTGCTTGTCAGGTCCTGGCTCTGTGTTAAAGAGCCGGGACGTGTTTCTGATATCCACGGAAAGACGGTCGAATACGTGAATGCCACGTCGCAGGCGGCAGCTGCCGAAAAGATCCTTCCTGCGCTGAGTGAGGCAGAGCATGCCGTGTTCAGGCGGGGCAGGAATGCCAAAGTGAATTCCGTGCCGCACAACTCTACGATTGCGGAATATCATTTTTCGACCGGACTCGAGACCCTCTTCGGCTGGCTTTATCTTAACGGGGAGGAACAGAGAATCGAGGAACTGTTTCATTTATGTACAGGTGAGTAAATGGCTCTGGACTCTTTCTTTATAAGCGCGCTTTCCCATGAACTGAACGGAGAACTGATCGGGATGAAGATCGTGAAGATCTTTATGCCTGAGAAAAACAAAATACTTTTTCATCTTTACAGCGGCCAAGGGAACCGCAGACTTCTCATTTCGGCCGGGGCAGGGAATGCGAGAATATATTTCACTGAAACAGAGTTTGAAAACCCCTCCGATCCTCCAATGTTCTGCATGCTTCTGAGAAAATACCTAACCGGCGCCGTTATCACAGGAGTTGCTCAGAGTGAACGGGATAGAATCATCGATATTTTTCTGACGGGAAGAGATGCACTCGGAGAAACGGAAGAGGTCCGGATCGTTCTGGAAATGCTCGGAAACAGTTCAAATCTCCTGTTGCTTGACTGTGATGGGATTATTATCGACGCGCTGATCAGAAGCGGCTATAAGAACGACTGGGCAAGATGCATCTATCCCGGCGCACCGTATTTACCGCCGACAAGGCAGGAGAAGACAGATCTTTTCAAGGCGGACGGTCATGAGATAAATCTCCTGTGCAGTATGGCTGGCAGAGATGTTCCTCTCAGCGACTGGCTTCTTTCGACTTTTCTCGGTTTTTCGCCGCTTCTCAGCAGAGAACTTGCATATAGGGCTGCGTATTCCTACGATCAGATTCCGGCTGTCCTTTCAGTATTCAGAGAGAAGTGCGAAACCAGCGCTTATGTGCCGTATATCTATGTCAAAGACGGACGTTTTGCCGAACTTAGCTCTTATGAGCTGACGCATTTGGGGAGCAGTGCTTCCCGGATCGTGTGCGAAGGCTTTTCTGAGGCGATGAAACTGTTTTACTCTGAAAAGGAAGCGGAAGACCGAAGGAGAAATCTCAGCGGTTCGCTTCGTAAACAGGTAAAATCAATTCGCGGAAGGATTGCAAAAAAGATCGCGATCCAGACGGATCAGCTCAGAGCAACGGAAAATGCCGAAGAAACAAGGAAAGCAGCCGAATTCATTCTGGCAAATATCTACAGGATAAAAAAAGGGGACACTCTCCTGAAGTGTCCTGATTACTATAGCTCTGAAGGTTCGGAAACGGAGATCCCGCTTGATCCGCTCAAGTCTCCGCAGCAAAACGCCGTAGCGCTGTATAAGGAATATAACAGGAAGAAAAAAGCAGCCCTCGTTCTGAAGGATATGCTTGAAAAAGAAAGAAATGAACTTGAGTATCTGGACAGTGTCGCAGACGAGATAAACCGGGCAGAAACGCTGGCGGATATCAGTGAAATCAGGACAGAGCTTTCCGCAACCGGTTTTATCCATGAAAAGGCAAAAGAAAAAAAGCGGAAACAGAAGCTGTCCGGGCCCCTGTCCTTTAAGATCGAAAAAGGATACGTTATTCTCGTCGGAAGAAACAATCTGCAGAATGACGAGCTTACGTTCCGTCAGGCAAGAAAGACCGACTGGTGGTTCCATGTGAAAAACTACCACGGAAGTCATGTCATACTCTCGTGTGAAGACGCACAGCCGCAGCAGGAGATGATCGAGGAAGCGGCGCTATATGCGCTGCGGTTTTCAGAGGCGGCTGGATCCGGGAAACAGGCTGTCGATTATACGCAGGTTTCAAACGTGAGCAAGCCATCGGGGGCACTTCCGGGAAGGGTCCTATACAGGAATTACAAGACTGTAATAGTGTCAGATGACGGAAATAAAAAATGACGGAAGCAATTCCGTCATTTTTGCTGTTTTACAAATCCGATCCCGATATGGGGGGCTATAACCGCAAGCCGTTCATAGATTTTATCAACTAGTTCTTCTGTGTTAAAGATCAGATTGGCAAATTCTTTCCGGTCATGTACGAGTATCAGCCTGTAGTAGATATGGTTGTTGCTGAATTCATCTTCTGTGCATTCGGATATGCGGGTGAAGGCACGATGAATGTAATCATAGGGGACATAGTATTTAACGCCCAGATCCCGATAAAACAAGAATTTTTTTCCGAGACGCACCCTGCCGTATTGTTCGGCTTCCCCGAAATCATCGGATATGGCCTGATCTTTTACCGTTTTTCGGTCGATTCCCTTGAAACGATACAGTTTGTTCGGATTTGAAAAGATCATTCGTGCGCTCCTTCTTGGTGCGGGTCGCCTTTTTTGCGTTTAAAAGCAGGGGGAATATCCAAGGCAAACCACTTATGGGGCAGCTTTGTGGTTATGAATGCACCTATACATCCTGCGGCGATTCCAACGATCATGCCGGCAAGACAGTCAGAGGGGAAATGAACGACAAGGTAGATCCGGGCAATCGCCATCAGGAATGCAAAGATGAAGCCCATCCAACTGGTTTTTTTCCTGCCGGTGAGGAACAATGCTGTCATTGTGTCAAAAGCGGCTGTCGTGTGACCGGATGGAAAACTGTTGTCGCTTTCCGTTCGCTGACCGACAAGCAGCCAAAGCTGATAGTATATGCTTGATTCATCGGTATAAGGGCGGGCTCTGGCGACCAGAAGCTTGAGGCAGCAGTTGGTGAAAAGGAAACCGACACTTATTGCCAGAAGCATGGCTGTCCCGACGCGTCTCGTTTTCTTGAAATATATCAGAACCACCGAGAGCACGATAAGAAAGATTCCGCCTTTTCCCATAAGAGATATAAGGTCAAAAAACGGGGAGGAAAATGCTTTTATCGGATAGAAAATGTTGTGGATTGCCAGCGTGATGCTCAAATCAAAGGATTCAAAAACGCTGTTGATCCACAACGCAGCCGCAGAAGTGTTCATAGTACATATCCTTCAGTTTATATATTAATTTAATCAATTATCCCATAACCTGGCGTTTTTGTCTACTTTTAATTTACTTTACCGTTTCATGCCGCGGTGGTATAATCCACTGAGAAGGAGAATGACTGATGTTTGAACTTGTTTCACCTTTCGGACCGACCGGCGATCAGCCTCAGGCGATCAGCAGCCTTGTTGACGGGCTTAATGCCGGGATAGACGAGCAGGTGCTTTTAGGAGTAACCGGTTCCGGAAAGACGTTCACAATGGCGAACGTTATTGCGGCGCTGAACAGGCCAACGCTCGTTCTTGCACATAACAAGACGCTTGCTGCACAGCTGTGCAGCGAATTTAAGGCGTTTTTTCCCAATAATGCCGTCGAGTATTTCGTTTCCTATTATGATTATTACCAGCCGGAGGCGTATATCCCGCATACGGATACATATATCGAGAAGGATTGCTCCATAAACGACGAGATCGAACGTCTTCGGCACAGTGCCACTTCAAGCCTTTTCGAGCGGAGAGATGTCATTGTTGTTTCCTCTGTTTCGTGCATCTACGGACTTGGAGATCCCGACGACTATTTTGAACTGGTCGTGTCGCTCAGACCGGGTGAAAGCATTCTGATGGATGACCTGCTGAGAAGACTGGTCGACATCCGGTATTCCAGAAACGATATTGCCTTTGAGCGCAACACCTTCCGGGTAAGAGGCGATTGCGTCGATATATATCCAGCCTATTCACGGGACAAAGCGGTCAGAGTGGAGTATTTCGGGGATGAGATAGACTGTATCACGGAAATCAATGCCGTAACGGGTGTGCCATTGAGACGGCTTTCCCATGTGGCGATTTATCCAGCAAGCCATTACGTTACGACCAAAGCAAAGATGGACGCGGCAATTGAGAAGATCGGAGCGGAATGCGACGAAAGAGAGAACTGGTTCAAAGAAAACGGCATGCTCATTGAGGCGCAAAGGATAAGGCAGCGGACCGAGTATGACATCGAGATGATCCGGGAACTCGGTTACTGCTCCGGGATCGAAAACTATTCAAGGATCATTTCTAATAGGGCTCCCGGAACTCCGCCGAAGACGCTGCTCGATTATTTCCCAAAGGATTTCATCCTGTTTATCGATGAGAGCCATGTCACCGTTCCGCAGGTCAGAGCAATGTACAGGGGTGACCGGGCCAGGAAAGAGGCTCTGGTCAGATTCGGCTTCAGGCTTCCTTCGGCTTTTGACAACAGGCCGCTCACTTTTGAGGAGTTTCAGGACAGGATCAACCAGGTCATCTATGTTTCTGCTACTCCTGCTCCATATGAGCTGGAAAGAGCCGGTAATTTTGCCGAGCAGATCATAAGGCCGACAGGACTGCTCGATCCCTTGATTTTCGTACGACCCATAGAAGGCGAAATAGACGATCTCATAGATGAAATCATCGATACCACCTCGAGAGGAAACAGAACGCTTGTCACGACGCTTACCAAAAAGATGGCAGAGGATCTTACGGACTATCTGCTCAATGCCGGGATTAAATGCAGGTATATGCATCATGATATCGGTGCCATTGAGCGAATGGAGATTATTCGGGATCTCAGAGCTGGAGAGTTCGACGTTCTTGTCGGCATCAATCTTCTCCGTGAAGGACTGGATCTGCCGGAAGTCGGTCTCGTTGCCATTCTTGATGCTGATAAGGAGGGCTTCCTCAGAAGTGAGACGAGTCTTATCCAGACGGTCGGAAGAGCGGCAAGAAACGCAGAAAGCCGGGTTATCATGTATGCCGACACCGTCACGGAGTCCATGAGGAAGTGTATCGATGAAACCAACAGAAGAAGAGAAATACAGAAAAAATACAATGAAGAACACGGTATCGTTCCTGAGACTGTGAAAAAGGATATCCACGATATCGTTGAGATCTCTTCACCGGTTGTCTCTGTTTCCGGAAGGACAGGCTTGAAGCTGACCGAAAAAGAAAAGAATGATCTGATAGCGGATCTTGAAGATAAGATGAAGAAGGCAGCTAAGATGCTCGAGTTTGAGATTGCGGCGCAGCTGAGAGACGAGATCGTTATGCTCCGCGGAAAAAACTGAGGTGTTTATATGAAAATAATGGTTTTGGACGGCAACAGCATAATCAACAGGGCTTTTTACGGGGTGAGGGATCTTAAAGCACCGGACGGAACACCCACCAATGCGCTTTTTGGATTTCTGAATATCCTCTCTAAGCTGATCGATGACCATGCTCCCAATAAGATAATAGCTGCTTTCGATGTCAGAGAACCGACATTCCGGCATAAGGAGTATGAAGGTTACAAGGCAAAACGGAAAGGGATGCCGGATGAACTCGCAGCGCAGATCCCGATTCTGAAGGAGATCCTTGACTATATGGGGATCGGGCATGTTGAATGTCCCGGATTTGAGGCGGATGACATTCTGGGAAGCATTTCGGCAAAGTGCGATGAGGAAAAAATTACCTGCATCCTTGTTACGGGCGATAAGGACAGCCTTCAGCTTATTACCCGGAATACTTCCGTCTGCCTGATAAAAAGCCGGATGGGCAGCACGGAATCGATCATTTATGATCCTGTCGTTTTTGAAAATGAGTACGGATTTGAGCCTGTTCATCTTGTTGACCTGAAAGCGCTGATGGGGGACTCATCGGACAACATTCCGGGGGTACCGGGAGTAGGTGAAAAATCCGCCATGCAGCTGATCAGAGATTACAGGTCTATCGATGAAATATATAGAGATATTTCCTCGCTTGAAATCAAGGATTCTTTAAAGAATAAACTGATTGCCGGAGAAGATTCGGCGAGGCTTTCTTATTTCCTTGCAACGATCGTCAAGACAGTCCCGATCAGTGTTCGCCTCGATGATGCTGCCCCTGCACTTGTGTTCAGCGATGAATTGTACGCGCTCTTCAAAAGGCTCGGTTTCAATAGATTTATTGCAAAATACGGCTTAAGTCCGAAAGCGGAGGTTTCTGAAGCATCACAGCAAAGCCTTACGGAAGCGGTTCCGGAAACCATACGTTCTTCTGATTCCAAATGGGATTCTTTAAAAAAGGAACTCGCGGGTTCAGAACGGTGCTGCCTTATTCCAGTTTCAAATGATCTTAACGAGTTTGATATTCGTGCAAACGGGAAGTCATACCGGTTCAGCATCGATGACAAAGATGTTTCCGGATTCGTTTTTTCGGATAAAGTTTGTAAAGCGGCGCATAATGTGAAGGATCTGATTTCAGAGCTGCGGCATAAAGGTATAAACGCGGATCATTTTGTTTTCGATTCCGCACTGGCTGCTTATCTGCTCGACTCCGTTCAGAATAACTATTCTCTTGCGTATATCACGCCGCAGTATCTCGGCAGGGACAGCGGGGGTGTCAGCGTTTATACGGAGCTTTCTGATGTCCTTGAGGAAAAGATCAAGGATCTCGGCATGGAGAGTCTGCTGAACAATATCGAGATGCCTCTCTGCAAAGTGCTTTCCGAGATGGAGGAGATCGGGTTCAAGATCGACAGGGATGCGCTTCATGAATTTGGAGAAAGTCTCAAGGATGGAATTGAATCGGCTCAAAAGAGAGTCTGGGATGCAGCTGGATATGAATTCAATATAAATTCCCCTAAACAGCTCGGAGTTTTTCTTTTTGAAGAGAGAATGCTCCCCTACGGTAAAAAGACAAAGACCGGATGGAGCACGAATGCCGATATCCTTGAAAAACTCCGGGGCAAGGATCCTGTTATCAATGATATCCTCGAGTTCAGGATGCTCAGTAAGCTCAAGTCCACATATGCGGAGGGACTTGCGAATTATATCGACGAAAACGGGAGAATCCACACAAGCTTTCAGATGACTGTCACGGCTACGGGAAGGCTGTCATCCACAGAGCCTAACCTTCAGAATATCCCCGTCAGGAAACAGCTCGGCGCGCAGATAAGAGGCATGTTCATACCGAATAAAGGAAATGTCCTTGTTGACGCTGACTACAGTCAGATAGAATTGAGAATACTGGCTCATCTTGCCGAGGATAAGAACATGATCGAGGCATTCAACAGCGGAATGGATTTCCATGCTGTCACGGCTGCCAAGGTGTTCGGACTTCCGATTGACAAGGTGACCCCGGATCTGAGATCGAAGGCAAAAGCTGTGAATTTCGGAATCGTGTACGGGATATCGGCCTTTGCACTGTCACAGGACATCGGTGTCAGCGTTGCGGAGGCAAAAAGCTATATGGACTCCTATTACGCTACATACGACGGGATCGCCCGCTACATGGAGAAGACCATAGAGGATGCCAAAAAGAACGGTTATGTCTCCACCATGTTCGGACGGCGTCGGAACATGCCGGAACTGAAAAATGCCAATTTCAATATCCGGAGCTTCGGCGAAAGAGTCGCGAGAAACATGCCTGTGCAGGGAAGTGCGGCGGATATCATCAAAATTGCCATGATCAGGGTAAGAGACCGGTTTGCGGAAGAAGGAATGCACGCGAAACTCATTCTGCAGGTTCATGACGAACTGATTGTGGAATGTCCGGAGAACGAAAAAGAGCAGGCTGCGGCGATCCTGAATAGTGAAATGGAAAAAGCGGCTTCGCTTTCGGTGCCGCTTCTTGTTGAAGTGGGATCCGGCCATTCCTGGGCAGAGGCACACTGAAAATAAACTATGCACATGTTTGAATATGAACTGACTCTCCCTTCCGAGTCGGATGCGGAAGCCTTAATACACGTCGAAAACGAGTGCTTCTCAATCCCGCTGACCGTGGAGCAGATTTCTGCGCAGATCAGAGATGAACGGTTTATTCTTATCTGCGCAAGGAACAGCAAACAGGAGCTTGTCGCCTATGCCGGAATGTACTATGTTCTGGATGAGGGATACATCACGAATGTAGCGGTACTGCCGGAAGCGAGAAGACTTCATGCCGCGGATGCGCTGATGGAGAAACTGGAACAAATGTCTGTTGAAAAGGGACTTTCGTTCATCAGTCTTGAGGTGAGAGAAAGCAATACGCCGGCGATCTCGCTATATGAAAAGCACGGTTATAAAACAGCCGGAATCCGGAAGGATTATTATCAGGCACCGAAAGAAAACGCCCTGATCATGACGAAAAAACTGAGTGAGGAAAAGAATTGAAGATACTAGCAATAGAATCATCCTGTGATGAAACCGCTGTGGCGATAGTTGAGGACGGCAGAAAGGTCCTTTCCGACTGTATATCTTCACAGGTCGACAAGCATGCGATCTACGGAGGGGTAGTCCCGGAGATCGCATCAAGATGTCATGTGGAAGCGATAGCATATCTTGCCGGACAGGCAATGAAGGAAGCAGGAATCTCTAAAAACGAGATAGATGCAGTCGCCGTCACGTATGCACCGGGACTTATTGGAGCGCTTCTTGTCGGTGTTAATTTTGCCAAATCCTGCGCATTTGAGTTGGGCGTCCCCTTGATCCCGGTACACCATATACGGGGGCATATCGCGGCGAACTATCTTGCCTATCCCGAACTTGAACCTCCTTTCCTCTGCCTTGCTATCTCCGGCGGGAACACTATGCTCGTCCGTGTTGACGGATATACGGACATGAAGATAATCGGATGCACGAGAGATGATGCTGCAGGAGAATGCTTTGATAAGACAGCAAGAGTTCTCGGACTGCCTTACCCGGGAGGCAAGCCGGTTGAACAGCTGGCCGAAGGCGGGGATGACAACAGGTATGTGTTTCCGATCGCCCACGTCGCAGACAATGAATTTGATATGAGTTTTTCAGGTCTTAAGACAGCGGTTATCAATCTTGTGCACAACTGTGAGCAAAGCGGAAAGGAACTCGACAGAGCATCTCTGGCTGCTTCTTTTACGAAAGCCGTAAGTGACAGTCTTGTGCCGAGAACAATCCTTGCCGCCGAAAAGTTCGGTTATTCAGATCTTGTGGTTGCGGGAGGCGTTGCTGCAAATAAAAGGATCCGGGCGGATTTCGGTGAAGCATGCAGGGGCAGAGGGATACGTCTTTATATACCGCCGCTCAGACTATGCGGCGATAACGGAGCAATGATCGGGGCGCAGGCTTATTATGAGTTCCTTGCGGGTAATACGGCAGGAACTGATCTGAATGCATACGCAAATATGGATATTTGAGGTGGATGATGGGGATCCATGACGGGCACAGAGACAGATTGCGGGAAAGATTCACGGAAAACGGACTTCAGGGATTCAATGAAATAAATGCGCTGGAACTGCTCCTGTTCTATGCAATCCCGCGTAAAGACACGAATCCGATCGCACATGAGCTGCTCAAAAAGTTCGGAAATCTGCAGGGGGTGTTTGCTGCTTCCGCGGAGGAACTGAAGGAGGTTACAGGTATATCCGCATCAAGCGCTGCTCTTATCAGGCTTGTCCCTGAACTCTGTAAGCTGGCGAAAGTGTCAGAAGTATCTGAAATCAAGGGATTGACAAACTCCTCGATGGCTTCCGCCTATGTCATTCCCCGCTTTATGTTCGATGAAAACGAGAAGGTGATCATGCTTTCCCTGGATTCGGCCAAAAAAGTAAAGTCATGCACGGAGATCAGCAGCGGAGTAGTCAATACGGTTGATCTGAATATAAGACTGATCGTTGAGACAGCTCTGAAGAATAAAGCAAGCTCGGTCATACTTGCACATAATCATCCGGACGGAGATATCAGACCGAGCAGGGAAGATCTTGAAACAACGAAAAGGATCAGAGAGGCCCTGAAGCTTGTGGATATTCCGCTTGTTGATCATATCATTGTGTCCGGAACGGAGTATTTTTCATTTTGCGATGCCGGATATGTATGAGAAAAATGCATTATGTAAACGAATAAGCGTTACTTTTTTGTAATCATAACAGGATTGCGGATACAACCTGATTACATAGCAGTAAGGGTAAAGCTTTATAGTGCAGCCTCTTCTGAGTGTTGAAAAAAATGTTGAATGTGTCAATAAGTTTTTTCTATGTATTTATCTTTTTGTGATTATGTTAATCTGATAAAATGAGTTGACTTATTCTATCCCTTATGTTAAATTAAATAATCGTATCGACAGGCTGGTGTAGCTCAGTCGGTAGAGCGACGCACTCGTAATGCGTAGGTCGCCGGTTCGAGTCCGGCCTCCAGCTCCATAAAGCAGCAGACAAATAGTCTGCTGTTTTTTTTATTTCTATTGGTCAACTATCATTTACCGCAAGGGCGGCACTGTTGCCGTCAACATCAATGCCGGATCCTACAGCAACGGCAAGCTGGTCAGATCCCTTGCTGCCGAGACTCTGAGCCATGAGCTGACGCACTTTATCGAGCAGTTCGCGCAGGAAGAGTATCAGGCTCTCCGGGATGCTGTCGTTGAGGTAGCATTCAACAAGGACTCCGAGCGCTTTGAAAAGGCCGTGCAGAAGGCTCTGCGTAACCTTCCGGAAGGCATTAAGAATGCAGAAGATGCGGCGATCCGCGAGGTCGTTGCCGATGCCTGCACCGTGATGCTGAAGAACAGCAAGACGGTCACGGAGCTGGCACGTCAGAACATGACGGCCGCTCAGAAGGTCGCTGACTTCATTGAACAGACTGTACAGAAGATCCGCAGCACCATCGAGAAGGCTTTC
>JAZMZR010000021.1:0-51131 GCA_045586065.1 Candidatus Limivicinus sp. | reverse complement strand
TGAAGAGGAGATCGAGGGGCTGGATGTGACGGAGCACGGCCTTGCTAACGCTTATGCTGATTTTCTTCCCATTGAATCGACGCTCGGTATCCATTCCGACGGGCCCGTGAATACGGATGGACTGGTGCCGTTCCCGCTGACGCTTTCCTCAGGCCTGCGCGAGACACCTGTCGGGCAGAAGCGCTATACGCTGGTGCGTATCCTCTGCGACGAAGAGCGCTTCGGGACCCTGCGTGACACGATGGCGGGCATCGGTGTCACCGGCATGACCGTGACCAATGTGATGGGCTGCGGTACGCAGAAGGGCAAAACAGGGCAGTATCGCGGGATCGAAATGAGCATGCACCTTACACCGAAGCTCCAGATTGATATCGTCGTTTCGAAGGTCGATCCGGAACTGGTCGTCGCGGCTGCTAATGCAGCGCTGCACACAGGTGAGATCGGAGACGGGAAGATCTTCATCTATGATGTGGAGGACGTCGTGCGCATCCGCACGGGGGAATCCGGCTACGACGCGCTGCAGATCCCCGAGGGTTGATCCCCGCGCCGGGAAAGCATCGGGCATGCCCGAAGGAACAGGAAAAGATCCGCATCTTTCGATGCGGATCTTTTTCATCTGTATGCTGTTGTTCAGTCCGTTCAGGAAGACTGGTGCCGGTGGACTTTTTCCAGAATGTCCGCCTCTGTCTTGAGCTCCACCATTTGGAGAAGAGCCTCGATCGCTTTCTTCTCAAAATCGGGAGCCGGGGGTTCCGCGGCTGCAAGAGCCCGCACTTCTTTCAGCTTTTCGTCGTACTTTTGCTTCGCGATGGCGATCTTATCGGGTATCGGCATGTCGGACCTCCTTTCTGTTTCTCTTTTTATTCAGCGGGCGCCGTGTGTCCGGCGCCACTTCTCTGCGATTTTTAATGTGTCCGCCGTCAGGCAGCATTCTGGTATTCCTCTTCTTCAAACCAGGCTGCGTCGGACCAGTCGCGTGCGTGATACTGTTCTGCCGCCCTGGTTATGCCTTCAGCGTAGATCTGCGCAAAGTCATTCTGCATGGAGACAGGGATATAGCCCATAGCCGCATACTCCGCGGATTTCGTTGCCCAGTCCTGCTTGCCCCACTCGCGGACGCTGTCGTCTGCAACGACCATATACGCCTGCGCGGGGTATGGGTTCCGGCTGTCGATGGTATAGTTCATCATGCTGGTGTCGCTTCCGCTGTTGCCGAAGGCTAGCACGGGCCGCCGCCCGATCTCCCGCTCGATATAGATGGATTTGTTGGCGTTGAGGTTCTTCTGGATGAATCCGCCGGTGAGAACCAGCTCGTCGCCGTTTTCATATTTGAAGTCCATATTTGACGATTCCGTTTCATGCCCGGGCTGCTTGACTTCAAAGTCCGTGCCGATCACATGTGCCGGATCGACATAGTCCCGGATGGGGGAATTGGCCACGATCGCGCGGGTGGTCGTGCGTTCGGTGTCGCTGATCACATAGATCGTGAAGTCGTTGTCATACAGATAGCGGACGAGCTCCGCCATCGGAAGATAGCAGTTGTCGATATAGCGCATGTTGTTGAAGCTTTCGGTGTTCTTCTGCCCGAATTCCACCGCGTAGTCGTAGAATTCCTCCATCGTCATCCCCGCATAGGCCTTTGCGAAGTTCCGCGCAAGGGACTCATCCGCTGTATAGCCGGGCTTTATGGAGACCGCGACCTGCTTCAGCTCGTCGGAGACCCTTTCCGGATGGTCGTTCAGGCAGAACTCGATGAACATCATTGTGTCGTAATAGGTGTAGTAGGTCTCGCAGGTCAGGGTGCCGTCCATGTCGAACACGGCGATCCGGTCCTCTGCCGGGATGAAGTTGGCCTTGTCGTTCGGATCGGTCACTTTAGCCACATAGTCACGGAGGCTCTGCGCCACGGCAGAGTCCGCTGCCCAGTAGGTGCTCAGCGGCACACTCTCCGTTTTCCGCGAGCGAAGGCCGGCGAAGATGCCCGCGGCCGCAATGACGGCGACCAGGATCAGACCGACGATAACGGCCGTTTTTGTACTGTGCTGTTCTTTCATAGCTTGTGTTTCCCTGCTGTATTATTCTTGCTTTGTATCGATCAGGCTGTATAGTCGCGCACGTTCAGGCTCTCGGCTGTCCGCTCCTCTGCCGCCGTTATCCCGGGAACGAACTCCGTGACATAGGTGTCGCCCGTGAGCGGATCGACATAGTAGCGGATCTGCGCTCCCGTGTAGGAGCGGAACAGGACCACGATGGCGTTTTCATCCGAGGAAACGTCCCAGTAAACGGTATATTCCCCGGCGTTTACGATGCTCTCCAGGCTCGGATCGATGCTGATGCAGTATTGCCGGACGGCGGCGAGCGCCTGCTCCTCCGAGATCCGGTTTTCTCCCTGCGCGGCGAGGACCGAGAAGGAATCCATAAAATAGCGGAAGCGTCTTCCGAAGCCCTCGGAACTTTCAAAGGAGTAGTGCGCCGCGGCGATGCGGCAGCCGTCTGCCGCCGGAACGATGTATATCATCTGGAGCTGTTCGGGTGTTCCCGTATTGCCCTTGCCGTTGGAGGCGTCGATCCGTATGCAGCTGCCCGCGTGAGCAAGCTCGAACGAATCCGTCCTGCTGATATCATAAACGGCCGAAAGCGCTTCGCCAATGGCAGAGGCGGCGGTTCCGGCATCCCGCGGATCGTATCGCACGACGAGATAGTTCTCGGGTTTTTCGGGAACATCCCAGACGGAGACGAAGCATTCGCGGTCCGTTCCGCTGCGCCGTTCGAACAGTTCGTAATCGAAATCCATCTCGAAACCGATCGCGTCATTCCGGACATGCTCGTAGCGGACCGTTTCCTCCATGCCCTCGAGGATGATGACGTCTTCGAAGCGTTCGCCATCCTGCCTTCCGGGAACGGCCTCCGTTTCGGACGGGCCGGTCTGTCCGGCGGGTTCTGTGCCCGGAACGGGTACAGCAGGCTCTGCCGCGGGGGACTTCCCGCCGCAGCCGCTGAGTGCGCTCAGCAGCAGAATCAGCGCAAGCGCTGTGATCAGTGTTTTACGGAACATTTTTGCTGACATTGTATATTCTCCTTTATCGGGTTGAAGTCTTTATATATGGACGGAACGCTGTCCTATCCATCTATCCCCAGTGCCTCGAACACGGAATCGACAACGGCCTTTCCGTTCCGTTCGAGCGCCTCGTGTGTGCTCCCGGCCACATGCATGCCGGCCAGAAAATTATCCACAGAAAACAGGGGATTGTCAACAGCCGGCGGCTGGCTTTCGAAAACATCGAGACCGGCAGCCGCAAGCTTTCCGGCGGTTAATGCCTCGTAAAGTGCCTGCTCGTCTACCAGCCCGCCCCGAGCGGTGTTGATCAGGATGAGATCCGGATTGCAGTTTTCAAAGCATTCAGCGTTGATCATATGATAGGTCTCCGGCGTCAGCATGCAGTGGACGCTGACATAGTCGCAGACGGAAAAGAGCTCCCGGAACGAAACGGGAATGAAGCCCATTCCCCGTATCTCATCGTCGCTGTGGTGGGTGCTGTGGCAGAAGATCTCCATATGGAAGCCGTCTCTGCAGATCTGGGCAACTTCATGGGCCACATGACCGCTCCCGATCAAACCGAGACGCTTGTGCGTCAGTTCATTTCCGACGGTCTCAGGCATGCCGAAGCGGGGAAGCATACCCTTCCGCGTTTTCCGGTCGATCACGCTTACCATCCGGGAAAGGTCCAGCATCATGGCGACGGTATATTCCGCCACGGAGCGCGCGTTCACCCCGGGCGTATTTTTCACGGGAATGCCGCATTCCTTTGCAGCCTCGACATCGATCCGGTCAAGACCGGCCCCGTGCTGCTGGATCAGCAGGCAGTTCACGGCTTTCCGGATGACCTCCGCCGTGCAGTACTGCTGCCGGACGATAATGGCGTCAAGCTCCTCGGGATGATCGAAATTGTCTATGATCTCCACATGCGCCTTCAGACGTTCGAGAGCGGAGGGCGCGATGGGATCGTTCAGATATACTTTCATAGGAATGACCTTCTTTTTATTTTCCGGTCGGATGGGATGGCCTGCAATGCACCGTAGGGGCGGGCAGTTGAAAACAGCGAATCAGTCTACCCGGTCGCCGTTTCCGTAGACCTCGCAGAAGCGTGCGGAAAAGGAGGGATCCTGCCCGCGGATGTACAGGTGCGAGATGTCGCCGACGGAGGAGGCCCGGAAGGACGCGATTCCCGGACGCCGTTCCTCGGAATATACCGTCGTCACGGAAGCGGGAGCCATTGCGAGACCGTGCCACAATACCATTGGTGATACGTTCATCAGGCGGCTCATCAGCACACAGCTGACGCCGAAATGGCAGAAGAACGCCAGTGTATCGGTGCAGGCGCGTTCCACGCGGTAGCACAGCCCGTCGCGGACATAGCCGTGTGCGGCAAGAATCCGCTCAAATTCATCGATCACATGGTCGTAGGAGCTTTTCAGATCGACCTCGGTAAAGACCGGGTGCTCGAACCAGTGCTCGCGGTCCAGCAAGAGAGGGTACCTCGACCAGTCCTGCGGGAGCCAGTCCCAGGGGACATGGCTGAAATCGCCGCCTTTGTCTGGGCGGTGGACTTCGATGGAGAATTCCTGCAGCCATTCGCACTCCCTTGCGGTCCGGCCTGCCTTTTCCAGTGTGGGACGTGCCGTCGCCAGTGCCCTGCCCAAGGGAGAGACAAAGTATTCCGTTATGTCCATTGGCGCGATGCGCTCGGCCAGCAGCTCGGCCTCGAGCTGCCCCGTTGGCGTCAGACCGTCAAGGACGTAATCCGGATCGCCGTGGCGGATAAACAGCAGTCTCATGAAAGCATCGCCCCCTTTCGATTTCCGTCAAAGTTCATCATGCAGCCTCGTCTTTCTTCTCGGGGAAAATCCACCAGCACGAAATGAGAGCGACGAGGATAAACGCCGCGATCGGGCAGAAGCCGCCCAGCACCGTGGCGGCAAGGTATGTGATGAAGCTGACGATGCTGCGGATCCCCGGTATGAAGGTCTCGCCGTTTTCATGGGCAATGAGCCAGATCATAAGATGGGAGGTGATGCAGGCGAGCAGCATGTCCCCAAAGTAGACGGACAGCGGTGCCCACGATGTCGGATAGGTGCCGACCCAGGCCGTGGTGAACGGGATGAAAGACATTACGAAGAGCCAGGCGATATTGCACCACAGGATCTTTATGTTGATACGCTCCGCCTTCTGAAACATCAGGTGGTGGTTGACCCAGTAGATCGCAATGAACAGGTAGCTGAGCAGGTAGGCAAGCAGGGTGGGCCAGAGTGCGAGCAGATCCTTCAGCCCGTCACTTACAGGCTGTCTCAGTTCCAGGATCATAATGGTGATGATGATTGCAAGAACGCCATCGCTGAAGGCTTCCAGACGATTCTTTTCCATCTTAGTCTCCCTGCTTTTACCTTTCTTTCCCTATAGCTGCGGATAATTCCACTGCGTTTTCTATTGCCGCACAGAATTCCGGCATGACCTTCTTCAGACGCACGATGCGCCCGCTGCGATCCGTAAAGGTGTGTTCCGAGCGGGCGGTGCAGACTGTTTCATCTCTGCTGTTGCGCATGTCATACACAAGTGCCATCTTCACGCCGCTGAAGGATTCCACTTCAACGGAGATGGAGATCACATCGCCGAACGTACACGGTCTTTTATACCGGCATGAAACCTCAACCACCGGGGATATGACGCCCTCAGCCTCCATCTTCGCGTATGGGAAGCCGACCCGGTCCATGAAGGCGATCCGCGCTTCCTCCATCCAGTGTACGTAATTGGCGTGATGAGTCACGCCCATCATATCTGTTTCATAATACTGCACCAGATGTTTATATGGATCCATCTTTTCACCCCACAAATAACCGATTTGTTCCGCTGTTATATGCTGGCAGGTCATGTAATGCTTCTGTTCCCTGCTTTCCGGGATCGGGTCAAACGGGTTGTCACAGAATCCGAAGTGTAGCTCCTGAGTACCCGATTTCATATAGTTTACCGGTCCAGTCGGGCGCCGGCGTCTTTCAGCAGATCTATGATCGGCAGATGCTGTGGACAGACACTTTCACACTGTCCGCAGGCAAGGCAGTCTGATGCTCTGCCGTGGCCCTGACTGAGCAGACCATTGTAAAAGGCTCTGGGGCGCCAATCCTCTTTATACAGATCCATGGTGTTGACTGCACGGAACACATCCGGAATGGAGATCTTCATGGGGCATCCGGCTGTGCAGTAGCGGCATGCGGTGCATCCGATCTGCGGTACGTTGAGCATGATAGAGCGTACCTCGCTGATCAATGCTCTTTCCTCCTCCGTCAATGGTTCAAATTGTTTAAACGTGCTGATATTGTCCTTCATCTGATCCTCGGCGCTCATGCCGGAGAGGATTGTCATGATGCCCGGTAATGAACCTACAAAGCGAAGTGCCCAGGAGGCTGCAGAAGCATCCGGACGGATAGATTTGAATTTTTTCTCCAGCTCCGGAGTAAGCCTTGCCAGAGTGCCGCCTTTTACAGGCTCCATAATGATCATGGGGATATTCCGGCGATAAAGGATATCATACAGTTTTCCGGAGCGGACCACTGGGTTCTCCCAATCGGCGTAATTCAGCTGAATCTGGACGAACTCCACTTCAGGATGGCGGTCAAGCAATTGCTCCAGATATTCGGGACTGCCGTGGAAGGAAAAACCGAAGTGCCCGATTTTTCCCATGGCCTTCTTTTGCATTGCCCAGGTGTAGCAGTCCAGTTGCTCATATGTATCTCCGTTGCTGCCGTCTTCCACGGAATGCAGAAGATAAAAATCGAAAAAGTCGAGGCCGGTTCGTTCCAGCTGCTCGTTGAAAATACGATCTCGGTCCGATTTTTCTTTCAGGCACCATGCGGGAAGCTTTGAAGCCACCAGAAAACGATCGCGCGGATATCGTTTTGTCAGGACGTCTTTGACCGCCTTCTCAGAGAGCCCGTCGTTGTATACGTAGGCGGTATCAAAGTAGTTCAGACCGGCTGCCAGGTAATCGTCAACCATCCGGCAGACCTGATCGATATCAATCTTTCCGTCTTTCTCAGGCAGCCTCATCAGGCCGAAACCGAGTTTTGGCATTTTTTCCAAGGCACTATTCATCCGGTTTCATCCTTTCTGATAAATCTAAGAATCATTCTTCTATTTGTTCCGATTCTGCATCCCGAGCCGCACGACTTCCAGTATCCGGTCCGTTTTATCCCGATCCAGAGGCACGGGAATCTTCGCTTTTTCCTCTATCATCGCCGGCATGTCAAGATCGAATGGGCCGCCCTGCATAAAATCAAGACCTGTCCCGCTCACAGCCTGTGAAATATCGCCTGTCAGCAGGGCGCAGAGCACCGCAGCGATCAGAAAATCCCCGTAGGGGCCGGCATGCTCACCGTCCTTGTAATACAGCTCAATATCCGGGTGCTTTTCCCGGACATTTCTCCACACCGATCCGACGGGAGCCAGCAGCGCTTTGTGCTCCCGCGCCAGTTTTTCACAGGTGTCGATCATGATCTGCTGATGCTCGGGAAAGCATTTCTCCGCCCATGTCATATACACGACCGGCACCGCTCCGCAGCGATGGCAGAGGTCTATGATCTCCGCTCCGAATCGCATGGTGGATTCGACTGGAGGGTAGGGATGCGCTGCCTGCTGGATGACACAGTAATCGTATCGTCCGTACATCAGATTGAATCGCAGAGAAAAATACTCCATGCGATGCCATTCCAGATCGCGGCAGCTAAATGCGAGCATCGTTACGTCCGCACGTTCCCCGGTCGTGTGTTCGACGAACCGCGCAAACAGTTCCGGCATGTCGTTGAAATAGGTATGGCTGTTTCCGACAAATAAGACCCTCATCTGATTGACACGCTCATTTCTCCCAATATCGGTTTGACAGAACGATTATACAATACGCTGTCGACTCAGGCAACAGGGAAGCGCTGATGCGTCCGGGTTCTCGCTGTATCTCCTTCATGATAAAAAGAAACAGGCCGTTTCCGACCTGATCCTATGCGATTATTTTAATAATAAACCGAAAGCAGCTTACATCCTGCATTGTGCTTCCCACTCATCGGACAGTAAAGATCGTGTTTTTCTCAAATACACCGACTGCAAATGCCAGTTCGAAATAGAACGGCATATTCTCATAGGCTTCAAAGCTTGTACGCCGCAGAAACTCTTCTACGGATATCTCCTCAATACAGCCGTAGGGATTTGCAACCGTGACCCTGTTGTTCGGGATATCCATTCCGGTAAGCAGGGAATAGTGCAGTGTCCACACACCATCCTTTTTAGCTGCCCACTCAAACGGCACCGGAATTCCTGCTGCCAGGTTTTCATAGGCAGCATCGATCAGTTCGGTATTTGTCAGATACTTGTGAATGGTCGTGGTATATTCCGGAAAGCGCCTGTTCATCTCCTCGCAGAACCTGTCCCCGGTCGATGTTATGACTTTGCCGTATTCTTCGTACAGATCCTCTTCCGTCAGATCCCCGCCGTTCCATGCGGAAAACATCTCTATGCAGGCATATCCGCAGGAGATGTCCTGGGTGATCACTTCCACTCCCTCAACAGATACCGGTTCACGGTACTTTTCGTTTTCATAGATCGAGGAGAAGTCGGTCAGGATCCTGTCGGTTCTGATCCGCAGACTGACCAGAAGTCCGGCTGTTACGGCAAGGATCAGCACAACCAATACCGGAATAATACGAATTGCCTTTTTCAAAATTATCCTCCCCGGAGCACTTTGTACAGAATTGACCGCATTCTGCTCCGCAAATGGGTATTTATCAATAACCGTGCATCAAATTACAGACCCTTTTCCATGCGTGTTCCGTCTTTTTCTCGGCTATCAGGCTTATAACCGCATTTTTCATACAAGCGCATCCCTCCGGGATCGTGATCCCGTACGAAGAGTACACCTGATGAGCAGCTGCCATGCTTCGCCAGCGTACTCAGTTCATCGATCGCCGCAGACGCAAACCCGTTCCGTCCTGTGGCAGACAAAAGAGGTTTAACAGATGGCTTTAACACAACGGAAGTCTGCGGCAGTCTTTTCCTGCAGGTTTGCGGGCAGCTGCGTTCAGCTTTGTTTGGATGATGCCGGCATCGCACCCTGGATGAAGAGGGAAATCCTGGTGCGGATGGTAAAGGAGCAGTACAAGCCCGGAATGCGAGTCAGGCTTTTGCGTATGAACGACACGCAGGCGCCTCCTGTCGGAACGGAGGGAACTGTGAAGGGCGTCGACGATATCGGCTCCGTCATGGTGGCATGGGACAATGGCTGCGGCCTGAATGTGGTCCTTGAGGAAGACGAAATCGAGATCATAGGCAAATAAGCAAAGCCCATCATGGGAAAAAGTGCAGAGCTGCGCCGGAACTGATTTATCCGACGCCGCTTATTTCTATTTACTTTTCCTCTGAAGAGGCGCTGTCGTATTAAACGACAACATGAATATCAGGGCATCTCAAAAAGCCTAATACCGAACAGTGCCCAGAATTCCTCATTGCTGTGGTCATAACGGTAATAAACGCCATCGGCAAAGATGGTACCGCAACTATCCTCTGCTGGACAGCAGGAGATCGTGCTGCCGTCGGCAAGCGTCAGTGTCAGGACACTCCCGAAGGGGCAGCCTGCGCCACCAGGCAAAACGGTCGCGTTTTTCAGCCAGTTCTCAAGCTTCGCCAGCGCTGCGGCATCGGACAGAACGTAGTCCGCGTCCTGCCAGTGTAGCCGGGCTTCCTTCAGGGGAACGACCTTTTCCGGAGCGTAGGGTTTGGCCCCTCCCTCGGGAACGATCAGCCGGATAACGCAATGATAAAGGATCTCTTCATAAGCGACTTCCGATTCGATATAATGTCCCTGCGGTCCCCAGGCCGGAATCACACAATAATAGGTGCCCGGTTCAAGCCAGCAGACGCCGGTATTGCCGTACCAGGAGCTCCGCAGCGGGCGGAACTGGTGATCATAGATGTTGCAGAGATAGCTTTGAGGATGATCGTACTGCACTTTGAAATCATCTGCCAGCGTTACCGTCGGGATCTTATCATAATCCTCCGGTGAAATGGATGGCGTGGGATTATCCGGGTCGCCCTTTATAAGCCAACCGTTTTCCGTCCATGTTTTTTCATACCACAGGGTACAGTAGGGATCGACTGTGACGCCGCCGCTGGAAATCGTGAAAGGCGGAGCTTGTTCTGACGTGCTTGCGTCCGGGGAGAGTGTAGGAGCAATATCCGGCACTGTGGAGGGGGCAGGGATAAAGGCAGCCAGCGCCGTCTCGTAGTCCCCGGCACTGATGCGGTAGTAGCGGATGTCATTTCCGAAATGAACGGCGGCAAGACGCTCGGACTGATAAATGATGATCCGGTAATCGTCCTCAATCAAGAATTCGATAAAACCGCGCGGCTCGGAAGAGGACGACGGCGCGCGACGCTCTGTCCATTCCGCACCTGCTAAGAACTGTGCCAGCGCCTCGGTGTCCGCAACGCCGGGCTGAACGCCGTCGGAATCTGCCAGGTATAGATTGGCGTAAGGCGCGGTGTCATGCTGCCCGATCAGCGTGATCGCGTTTTTGTAGTTGAGGAAGGACAGATCCGGCTCGTCCTCTTTCGGGTTCGTCAGGAAACAGACCGCGATGACCGCGCAGGCGATCAGCGCCGCGACGATGATCCAGAACGCGGGCTTTCTGTAATTCAGCACACCCTTTACCCGCCCCTTCACGCCGACTTCCCCAAAAGCAAGCGGACAGGCCAGAATCAGCCGCCGCTGCATACTGCACGAGACGAGTGCGTTGGCGTAGGCTTTCTTCTCCGTCATTTCCATGTCGGAAATGACTTTCTCGTCGCAGGCCGCTTCGATATCCCGGCACAGCAGGATAAAAGCTACCCAAACTAACGGATTGAACCAATACACGATGAGAAGAAGAAAACCGAGCGGCTTCCACAGGTGGTCTTTTCGCTTCAAATGGGCATGTTCGTGGGCGAGAACGAAGGCAGTTTCTTCTACATTCAAACCGGAGGGCAGATAGATCCGCGGACGGAACACGCCCAAAATGAACGGCGTTTTCACTTGATCGCATAGCCAAGCGTTTTTCTCATACGGGATCGCTTCCGCAACCTTATGACGCAGGCGGAGATAGCTGATCAGTCCGTATAAAAGAAGGATAGCTATGCCGCATACCCATACAAGGCCGCCCAGATACAGAACGATCTGCATGGGATTCACGCTGTTCATGGGGGTCGCGGCCAGAGAGGTGCCAAGCGGCGGGTTGACCGCGTTGTCGATGACGGAAACGCCGCTGCTAATCTCGGGATGCTGGGCGTAGCCGATCGACGGGCTGATCACCTCCGCGCTCGGGATCAAGCTGAAAATCGACTGTAATGAAAACGGGAGTACAAGCCGCAAGCCCACGAGACCCCAGAGCACGACGGAGATCCATTTCGGCGCTTTCTTCAACAGTAGTCGCAGCAGTATGACCGCGAGGATCAGCCAACCCGCGGAGATGCTCATATTCAGTACTTTTATGAAAACGGCTTCCATCATTTATCCTCCGCTTCGTCGATCATGGCGCGGATCGCGGCCGCCTCCTCCGCGGTCAGCCTGCTGCTTTTGGTAAACGCGGCGATGAACGCGGGCAGCGACCCGTCAAAGGAGTCCTCCACGAACTGCCTCGACTGCTGTGCGTAAAACTGTTCCCTTGAAAGAAGAGAAGTGACCGTCCCCTTATTGTTCATGAACAGACCCTTTTCACACAGGCGCTTGATGACGGTATGGGTTGTCGTGCGCTTCCAACTGAAAGCTTTTTCCGCCAGATTGACCAGCTCCGTGGAGGTGACCGGCTCGTTCGCCCAGATCATATCCGCGAAACGGCTCTCGATGATGCCTAATTGTATTTCGGCCATAAGCGTCGCCCCTTTCGGACTACAAATAGTAGTCTTCCTACATACTACAACTTGTAGTCTTGATTGTCAAGGGATTTTTTTGTACCACAGTTTCCCAACTGAAACCGTATGATAGCACAGGCTTCAAATGGTCAACGGAGCGCAGACCTGTCATGAAATCATTAAATTTTACTCAAAATTCTGGAAATCAGACCCATAAAAGCAAGAATCCTGAGCTGGGACAAACCCGGTTCAGGATTCCTTTTTAATCTTATAGTGGAAAAGTGCCATGAACAGCCATATTTCAAGGCTTTCATAGCACTTTTGAGTAAAAAAGTAGGATTGCTATCTTGTTAAAATAGCAATCCTATTATGGCGCAGCGGGTGGGATTCCCCTCCTGCGGGAGGGCCGGGGCTCGGCTCTGACATGCCACTGGCATGTCATTCACTCCCTCGCCCTTCGAATCCAACGGGAGACATCAAAACGAAAGACAGACATCCCTGACGGGACATCTGTCTTTGTTTTGGCGCAGCGGGTGGGATTCGAACCCACGGGCCCGGTTAAGGGCTTACCCGATTTCGAGTCGGGGCCGTTATGACCTCTTCGATACCGCTGCATATATCGTTTCAGATTGCTGTGTAATTATAACCAAGAGCAGATCAAAAATCAAGGACAGAAAACAGAAAGCTAAAATCGACGCGTCCATAAATAATTTGCATATGCATTTATATAAATATCTTGACAAAGTTTGTGAGCGGTGGTATCATGGCATCAAGAATATGAAAGGATGGGATCCTATGAAAAAGACGCTTTACAGCCTCATGCTGAACGACGAAGTGGTAAGAGAGGTGGATATCCTTGCCCACCGGCTGGGAACGAACCGTTCCGCCCTCATCAATCAGATCCTTGCCGAATACGTGGACTACACCACCCCGGAGCGCCGGATCAACGATGTGCTCTCCGCTATTGAGCAGCTCATGGCCCCCTCAAGGGAGCTTGTGCCGTTCTTTGCGCCGAATACCTTTTCCATGTCGCTGAAGAGCTCTCTGGAATACAAATACAGGCCGACGGTCAAATACGAGGTCGAACTGTACCGAGGCGCGGGCGATTCGATCGGAGAGCTTTCCGTGGTGTTCCGCACCCAATCCGGCAGTCTGATCAGTGCGATGACAGACTTCTTCCGCCTTTGGAAGAGGATCGAGGACGCGCATCTGGCGCCGATCACGGGAAAGCGGGCGGAGTATGCCCTGTATGACGGAAAGTTCGTGCGGAGCATCCTCGTGCCGGGTAAGGACTGCAGCACGGATGAGCTCGCAGCCGCTCTTGCCGAGTATATCAAGATGTTCGACAAACTGATGAAGAATTATCTGACCGGCAGGATGGATGAGCACGAGATCGAGGCGGCGTACTATTCACAGATGATCAATTCGGAGGTGCATATATAATGGATGCAAGAAATCTTACACAGAAAAGCATCGACGCTCTGCAGACCGCGAGCTCGATGGCGCAGGAGAACCGGAACAGCAGCATCATGCCGGAGCATCTCCTGTACGCGCTGGTGGATCAGGACGGAGGACTTATTCCTTCCCTTTTCGGGAAGATGGGGGTGGACTGCAACAACGTTCTCTCAGAACTGGACACGGCTATATCCGCACTGCCCAAGGTAGGGGCCGGAGCGGAGGCATATATGTCCCCGGAAACCGGCAGGGTGATCACTGCAGCTGAGAAGGCGGCAAAGGATGCCGGAGACGAATACATTTCCGTGGAGCATCTGATGCTCGGCATCTTCGCTGCCGCGACTCCCGCGATCAAGAGGATCTTCTCGGATCACGCCATAACGAAGTCCGCTTTCCTTTCGGAGCTTTCGAAGGTAAAGACCTCTCCCGTAACGGGAGACAACCCGGAGGATACCTATGATGCACTCGCCAAATACGGCACGGACCTCGTGCAGCGGGCGAGGGACAACGAGCTCGACCCGGTGATCGGAAGAGACCAGGAGATCCGGAACGTGATAAGGATCCTTTCGAGAAAAACCAAGAACAACCCTGTTCTCATCGGTGAGCCGGGCGTCGGAAAGACGGCCATCGCCGAGGGGCTTGCCCAACGTATCGTCCGTGGGGACGTACCCGAGGGACTGAAGGGAAAAACGATCTTCTCACTGGACATGGGCGCGCTCATCGCCGGAGCCAAATACAGAGGCGAATTCGAGGAGCGGCTCAAGGCCGTTCTTGAGGAGATCCGCAAGAGCGAAGGCGGCATCATCCTCTTCATCGACGAGCTGCACACCATTGTCGGCGCCGGAAAGACCGAAGGCAGCATGGACGCCGGAAACCTCCTCAAGCCGATGCTTGCGAGGGGCGAGCTGCACTGCATTGGCGCCACCACGCTCGACGAATACAGAAAGTACATTGAGAAGGACGCTGCCCTCGAGAGGCGTTTCCAACCCGTGCAGGTTGACGAGCCCACCGTGGAGGACACGATATCCATCCTCCGCGGCCTCAAGGAGCGCTATGAGGTGTATCACGGCGTGAGGATCCACGACAATGCTCTGGTCGCCGCTGCGACCCTATCTAACCGCTATATCACCGACCGTTTCCTGCCGGACAAGGCCATCGACCTCGTGGACGAGGCCTGTGCCATGATCCGAACGGAGATCGATTCCATGCCCTCTGAACTGGACGATATGCGCCGCAGGATCATGCAGCTGGAGATCGAGGAGATGGCGCTGAAGAAAGAGGACGACAGGCTCAGCCGCGACAGGCTGGAAAAGCTCACGGAGGAGTTAGCCAACCTCAAGGACAGCTTCAACGAGATGAAATCCCGCTGGGAGGCGGAGAAGAACAGCGTCGATGAGGTGAAGAATCTCAAAACGGAGCTGGAGAAGCTCCATGCGGAGATCGAGAACGCCCAGCTGCGCTATGAATATGAGAAGGCTGCAAAGCTCAAATATTCGGATCTTCCCGCTCTTGAGAAAAAGCTTGCGGAGGCCGAGAAGAACAGCGAGGAACGCAGCCGTACAACCCTTGTGCACGATACCGTGACCGAGGAGGAGATCTCCTCCATCGTATCAAAGTGGACCGGGATCCCGGTATCCAAGCTGATGGAAGGAGAGAGGGAGAAACTGCTCCATCTCGACGAACTGCTCCACAAGAGGGTCATCGGTCAGGACGAGGCCGTGCAGAAGGTTACCGAGGCCATCCTGCGCTCCAGGGCCGGCATCAGCGATCCCAACAGACCAATCGGCTCCTTCCTGTTTCTCGGACCCACGGGCGTCGGCAAGACGGAGCTTGCAAAGGCCCTGGCCGAATGCCTGTTTGATGATGAGAGGAACATGGTACGGATCGACATGACGGAGTACATGGAGAAGTTCTCCGTGTCGAGACTCATCGGTGCGCCTCCGGGATACATCGGCTACGACGAGGGCGGCCAGCTCACCGAGGCGGTGCGCCGCAAACCCTACAGCGTCATCCTTTTCGATGAGGTGGAGAAAGCGCATCCCGATGTGTTCAACATCCTGCTCCAGATCCTCGATGATGGACGCATCACCGATTCGCAGGGCAGAACGGTGGACTTCAAGAATACCATCATCATCCTCACCTCCAACCTCGGCAGCCAGTATCTGCTCGACGGCATCGGCCCCGACGGCAGCATCACGGAAGAAGCGCGTGCCGCTGTGGACATGGAGCTGCACAGAGCCTTCCGGCCGGAGTTCCTCAACAGGCTGGACGAGACCATCATGTTCCGTCCGCTCACAAGGGAGAACCTCAACGGCATCATCGACATCATGGTGGAAGGTCTGCGGAAGAGACTGGCGGACAAGGAGCTCGGCCTCGAGCTTACGGACGGCGCGAAGAGCCTCATCATAGAAAGAGGCTACGACCCGCTCTACGGCGCGAGACCTCTGCGGAGATATCTGCAGAGCAGCGTGGAGACCCTCATTGCAAGGACCATCCTCTCAGGCGACATTTCCGCCGGGACGGTCATCCGGGTGGACGCGAAGGACGGAGAACTGGTCTGCGCATAAACAAACCGCCAAAAAAATGTACATCGGATGGACGAATTCATCCGGTGTACATTTTTCTTGCTATAAAAAGGATTATTGTATAAAATACTAAGGTTAGAAAACCATTGTAAACGGAGATTCGGATGTTGGCGAAGATCATTGCGATAATCCTCCTTGCGGTCGCGCTCACCGCGGTTGCGGGATGGCTTTTCATAAAGAAGAAACTTCCGGTATGGGCCACCGCGGCGATCCTGGTGGTGACCTATACCGCTGTTGTACTGTGCTTCCTGCTGCCTCCCACAAGAGCTTTCCTGAATATCCCGAACGGTGTGCCGGAGGATACGGTATCCTATTACTGCGACGCGGTGTCTGAAGGGTCGCTCAGCCTGGCGGGCAAGAAAGTGATCAGCAGGGAATTCGCACCCGAGACGGAGCAGTGCTCCGATCCCGTAGCCGAAAAGCTGCGGCAGGTGCTGCTCGAAGGTATCCGGATGCAGCCCGACGGTGAGCTGGTCGTGGACGGGCTCCGTGCGACGCAGTATGTCATCATGAGCTACCCCAATATCTATGAGGTATTCGGACCGGCTGAAGAACTGGCCGTTTCCGGCATGGAGGCCGCGGGAGGCGTACGGGCCAGGAGCCTGATCTACAACGCCGACAAGACCTATCAGGAATCCGTGGCACAGGAGTTTTTTGACCCTGCCGTGATGAACTCTGCGAATAGTGAGTTCGGCTTGATCCAGGCCCGCTTCCGGCTTTCCCTCGAGTGTGTGCGCGGCCAGTGGAAGATCGTCTCGGACGGGCTTCTTAATGATGCGCTGCTGATGGGTCTTGCCTATGCGGACAAGACGACGATCCCGGAAATCCTGGATGCGAAAGTGAAGGACGAGCGGGAAAACACGAGGCTTTCCGCACAGTATGTGCAGAAGCACTACACGATCGATTTCAATCAGACAGTCGCCCCGGAACCCGATCGCGCCAGGTTCGGCGTGACGACGGATCCGATGGAGGTGCAGCGGGTGGTCGAGCAGGCTGCTGCGCTTCTGGAAGGGCAGACAATGGCCTGGAACCCGGGCATCGTCATCTATCCCGGCTCGCAGATCCACTATTATTTCGATGACACCATTCTTGCCATCGTGTGGCGGGAGGAGCGCAACGGCACCTGTGCCACCTTCGCGGAGATCAAGGTGCAGGACGCCAGCCAGCTTCGGCGGAAGCTGGTGACGGATTCCTTCAACCCGCCGACAAACCTCTGGGAGGAGGCCACGCCGATCAGCACCGAGGTGAACGCGGTGGTCTGCACGGGAGGCGATCTCTACGCCTTTCGAAGTCACGGGATCATTTCCTATGGCGGCGAGCTCTTCCGGGTGTCCGCGAGCGCAGTGGATTCCTGCTTCATCACGAGGGACGGCGACATGCTGTTTTCCTACCGCTATCAGCTTTCCAACTGGAACGCGGCGCAGCAGTTCATAGACGACAACGACATCATGTTCTCCCTGGCCTTCGGGCCTGTGCTCATTGAGAACGGGCGGGTCAACTACGTGGACGACTATCCCATCGGCGAGATCTGGGATGAATATGCCCGCTCTGCCATGGGCCAGATAGACAAGCTGCATTATCTCATGCTGGTGATGAACAGGGACGACAGTCTCGGTGCGGAACGGAATGCCAGACTGGATGAAGTGAGAGACGCGATGTGGGAGAAGGGCTGCAAGCAGGCCTACGCCCTCGACGGCGGACAGACCGCCATCGTGCTCATCAACAACCAGAGGATCACCCAGGTGACTCCCTACGGCTGGGAGCGTATCTACAGCGACATGCTTTATTTTGCAACGGCGCTGACCCCGGAGGAGAGGCTGGGCTGACCTGCCTTACCGGAAAACAGTCTTGAAAGGGGAAAAAGAATGAAGATCGTTGTTCTGGACGGATATACGGAAAACCCCGGAGACCTGAGCTGGAGACCTCTTGAAAAATACGGAGAGCTGATGGTTTTTGACAGGACTCCCTATGACGATGAGGAAATCATTCGCAGGATCGGTGACGCGGACATCGTATTCACGAACAAATGCCCGGTCTCCCGCAGAACAATGGATGCCTGCCCGCAAATGAAGTTCATCTCCGTGCTCGCGACGGGCTACAATATCGTCGATGTCGCGTATGCTGCGGAAAAGGGGATCCCCGTATCCAACATACCTTCCTACGGCACGGATGCCGTGGGGCAGTTCGCCATCGCGCTGCTGCTTGAGATCTGCCATCATGTGCAGCATCATTCAAACGAGGTGCACAGGAGCAGATGGAGCGAAGGCCCCGACTGGTGCTTCTGGGACTATCCGCTGATCGAGCTGGCGGGAAAGACCATGGGCATCATCGGCTTCGGCAGGATCGGCCGTACGACCGGCCGCATCGCGAAAGCGATGGGGATGAAGGTGCTTGCAACGGGAAGCCGCCCTGTGCCCGAGGGTGAGGAGATCGCAGAATATGTCAGTCTTGATGAACTGCTGCGGCAGTCCGACGTGATCGCCCTGCACTGTCCCCTGTTTCCCGAGACGAAGGGCATTATCAATAAAGACACGATTGCCAAAATGAAGGATGGCGTGATCATCCTGAACAACAGCCGCGGCCCGCTCATCGTGGAGCAGGATCTGGCGGATGCACTTGATTCCGGGAAGGTGTACGCTGCGGGGCTCGACGTGGTGTCCGTGGAGCCGATCAGGGAGGACAATCCCCTGCTCAAGGCGAAAAACTGTCTGATCACCCCGCATATCAGCTGGGCGCCCAAAGAGGCGCGGATCCGGATCATGGAGTGCAGCGAGGCAAACCTCAGGGCTTTTCTGGACGGCGCTCCGATAAATGTAGTCAACGGCGTATGAACCGATAAAGGAATACGATATGAAGAGATGGCTCAAATACGCGAGACCCTATTGGGTATACTTCGTTCTTTGCCCGGTCTTCATCCTGGTGGAGGTCGTGGGAGAGGTCATTATGCCGCGCCTCCTCGCCCAGCTGATCAACAGCGCCAACGCCGGTACCCTGACGAACGGGGAGAGCATAGGCGTGATGATCAGAATGATCCTGACGGCGCTTGTTATGATGGCGGGAGGCGTGTTCGCCTCCTATACCGGGACCAAGGCCTCAGTCAATTTCGGCGCGGATATCCGCTCCGATGTTTTCTCCAAGGTGCAGGGCTTTTCTTTTGCGAATGTGGATAAGTTCTCCACAGGCTCCCTTGTGACGAGGCTCACGAACGACATCATGCGCGTGCAGAACTTCACCGGCATGGTGATCCGCATGGCACTCCGCGCACCGGGGATGATGATCGCCGCGCTGATCATGGCGATCTCCATCCGCCCGTCGCTCTCCACGGTGTTTCTGGTGAGCGTTCCGCTGCTGATGCTGTGTATCAGTCTGATCACCCGTACGGCGTTCCCCCGCTTCGGCATCATGCAGGAAAAGGTGGACGGTCTCAATTCCACCGTACAGGAGAACGTCACGAATGTTCGAGTAGTGAAGAGCTTCGTCCGGGAGAAGTTCAGCATCGGAAAATTCCGTGAGGCCAACGGCAACCTCAAGCAGGCGAGCCTGAGCGCTATGCGCGTGATCATCTGGATGGGGCCGGTCATGACCTTCTTCATGAACGGCACCATTATTGCGGTCATCCTGATCGGCGGGCCGATCGTGCTCAAAGGAGGCATGGAGGTGGGAGACCTCTCCGCCTTCGTGACCTATGTGACGCAGATCCTCATGTCTCTCATGATGATCAATTTCATCCTGATGATGTCCTCCCGCGCCATCGCATCCGGGAAGAGGATCATCGAGGTACTGGACGAGAAGCCGGATATCTCCGACGTAGATGCTGCCTTCAAAGACAGGATTGTGGAGGAGGGCTCCGTCGAATTCCGGAACGTGAGCTTCCGCTATTACAAGGGCAGTGAGGAAAAAGTCCTCAACGACATATCTCTCACCATACCCGCCGGAGCCACGGTGGGCATCATCGGGTCGACCGGCAGCGGCAAGACGACGCTGGTGTCCATGATCCCGCGCCTGTATGACTGCGACGAGGGTGAGGTGCTCGTGGACGGAGTGAACGTGAAAGACTACTCGCTCTATAATCTGCGCGAGGGAGTGGGCATGGTGCTGCAGAATAACCTGCTCTTCTCCGGCTCGGTCGCGGATAATCTCCGCTGGGGAGACGAGGAGGCGTCCGATGAGGAACTGAGAGCAGCGGCTGCCGCCGCACAGGCAGACGGCTTTGTCACCGGATTTGCCGAAGGATATGAAACAAAGATCGAACAGGGCGGCACCAATGTGTCGGGCGGCCAGAAACAGAGGCTTTGCATAGCCCGCGCCCTGCTGAAGAAACCGAAGATCCTCATTCTGGACGACTCGACCAGTGCCGTCGACACCGCCACGGAGGCAAGAATCCGCGAGGCCTTTGCCAACGAGCTCCGTGATTCCACCAAGATCATCATTGCGCAGCGCATCGGTTCGGTGATGGAAGCGGATATGATCATCGTGATGAACGAGGGCAGGATCACCGGCACAGGCACCCACAGCGAACTGCTGGAGACAAACGAGGAATACCGGGAGATCTGGGAGTCCCAGTCCGGCATGCGGAAGGGGGCCTGACCGGTGGCGAGAACGATCGAGAAACTGCGTGAGCAGTATAACACCAAGGCCAGCCCCAAGCAGATGGGCCGCGGTCCCGGGTCACGGGGCGGCGCACAGGGGAAACCCAAAAACATGGGGGCGACGGTCGCAAGGCTGTTCTCCTATTACAAAGGCTACAGACACCGTCTCGTCGCGGTGCTGCTGATGATGCTCCTGACCACGGTCTGCTCTCTGGTTGGCGGCTATTTCATGGCGCCGATCATCGACAGGCTCACACTGGCCGTCGCTCCGAATGCTGAGATCAAAATGAGCGCCATGGAGCGTGCTGCGGACCGGATGATCACCTCCGTGGTCGGGGCGAACGCAGGCGCAATGACCTATATCGTGACGGCGGCCGTGATGCTCGGCGTGATCTATATGGCGGCTGTTGTGCTGACCTATCTGCAGGAGCGGCTCATGGTTGAGACGACGCAGAAGATCGTGGAGAACATCCGCAACGGACTCTTTGAAAAGCTGGAGTATCTTCCGGTACGCTATTTCGACTCCAGACCAACAGGTGAGATCATGTCCCGCTTTACCAACGACGTGGACAACATCGACATGATGCTGGGCGACACGCTCACCTCCGTTATTTCCGGCATGGTATCCCTGATCGGAACGGTCATCTTCATGCTCACCACCAACCTGGTGCTCACGATCGTCATCGTGGTGTTCATCCCGCTGATCATGCTGGTCGTCGGGGTGATCGGAAAGCGTTCTTCCAAATACTACCGCGGCCAGCAGGCGGCTCTCGGAGCCATCAACGGCTACATGGAGGAGACTGTTACCGGCGCCAAGGTCGTGAAGGTGTTCAACCACGAATCTGACTGCGTGGAGGAGTTCAACCTGCTCAATGACGACATGCGCGATACGCAGTTCAAGGCGCAGTTCTGGGGCGGCGTCACCATGCCCATCATGAGCAACATCTCGCAGATCTCCTATGCGGCGGTGGTCGGAGTGGGCGGTCTGCTGATGGTGGCGGGGAGTCTTACGCCCGGCGGACTGACGGTTTTTGCAGGGTATTCGAGACAGTTTTCCATGCCGATCAGCCGCATCGCCTCTCAGATGGCCACCATCTTCTCGGCCCTCGCGGGAGCGGAGCGCGTGTTCGAGGTCATGGATACCGATCCCGAGGAGCCCGATGCGCCGGATGCCGATCCCATGCCCGACATGAAGGGCGACATTGTGCTCGACGATGTAAGCTTCGGCTATGTCCCCGAGAAGACCGTTCTCAAGCACATCAGCCTCTATGCGCATCCGGGACAGAAGATCGCCTTCGTCGGCTCTACAGGTGCGGGCAAGACCACGGTCACAAATCTGCTCAACCGCTTCTACGACGTACAGGAGGGCAGTATCCGGATCGACGGCGTGGATGTCAGGAATATAAAGAGAGATGTGCTTCGGAGCAATATAGCCATGGTGCTGCAGGACACGCACCTGTTCACCGGGACCGTAAAGGAGAACATACGCTATGGCAGGCTTGACGCGACCGACGAGGAGGTCGTAGAGGCGGCGAAGATCGCCTCGGCCCACAGCTTCATCATGCGTCTGGAAAACGGATACGACACCATGATCGAGGGCGACGGCACCAACCTTTCGCAGGGTCAGCGACAGCTGCTCAACATCGCCCGGGCAGCAATTTCC
Organism: Candidatus Limivicinus sp.; assembly: GCA_045586065.1. Classification (GTDB taxonomy): domain Bacteria; phylum Bacillota; class Clostridia; order Oscillospirales; family Oscillospiraceae; genus Limivicinus. The sequence goes on along the minus strand of JAZMZR010000021.1, from coordinate 28,919 downwards.
AAAGCGCCCATCCTCGTCCTCGACGAGGCGACTTCCTCGGTCGACACGAGGACTGAGCGCCATATCGAGCGGGGCATGGACCGCATCATGAAGTCGCGCACCACCTTTGTGATTGCCCACAGACTCTCGACCGTACGGAACGCCAACGCGATCATGGTGCTCGAAAACGGTGAGATCATCGAGCGGGGAGATCACGACGATCTTCTGGCCATGAAGGGCCGCTACTACGAGCTGTACACCGGAAAGGCGGAGCTTGCGTAAAAGTTGACAGATGCACGGCATGTAATGCCGTGCATTTTTTATGCCCTGTATGGTATAATAGAAAAAACCGTTTTGAGGTGAATATATGAAAGAATTCGTCTGCAGACCGGACTGGCCGGTGGCCGATACCCCCAAGGGGAGGATCCGGGGATATGAATTTAATGGCGTGTACGTGTTCCGGGGGATCCGCTATGCGACAGCGGAGAGGTTCCGCATGCCTGAACCGGTGAAAGGCTGGAAGGGTATAAAGGATGCGACCAATTACGGCCTAAACTGCCCGGTGCTGAACGAGCCCGTGCCGGAGAGCGAGGTCATCATACCCCATCGCTTCTGGCCGGTTTCCGAACACTGCCAGTTCCTGAACGTCTGGACGCCGACGCTCGACAAAGACGCGAAGAAAGCCGTGATGTTCTGGATGCACGGCGGCGGCTATTTCGCGGGATCCGCTATCGAGCAGGAGTGTTACGACGGGATGAATCTCGCGAAGCTCGACGATGTGGTTTTCGTCTCCCTCAACCACCGTCTGAACGCTTTCGGGCATCTCGATCTCTCGGATTTCGGCGAGGAGTACTGGAACACGGCCAATCTCGGCATCGCGGACATCGTGGAGGCGCTGCGCTGGGTGAAGGAGAACATTGCGGCCTTCGGCGGCGACCCGGAAAACGTCACGATCTTCGGTCAGTCAGGCGGCGGCGGGAAGGCCACCATCCTCAACCAGATCCCGGAGGCGGACGGCCTGTTCGCCAAGGCCATCATCCTGTCCGGTGTGATCCCGGAGCACTGCTTCGATACCGGATGCAGCGCAGAGGAGCTGGCACTGAAGATCATGGAGTTTCTGCGGATAAAGGACAGGAACGTGAAGAAGCTTGCGAAAGTGCCCGTGCCGCAGTTCGTTTGGGCTGTCAACAAGGCAACGGTGTTCTTCGCGAAGCAGGGAAAAGCTGTGAACTGGTCGCCCAAGCCGAACCGCTATTATCTGTGTGATCCGCTGATCGGCGATTTCACGGCCCATGCGCTCACAGTCCCCACCATGGTCGGCACGGTGTTCAGCGAGTTCAGCGCTGCCCCCGGTCTGAAAAACAGAGGCGGAACAGATGTGAAACAGCGCGCGGCGGAAGTTGAGAAGATGTTCGGGAAAAAGGGGAGCAAGGAACTCCTCAAGGCCTTCGCGAAGGCCTTTCCCGGCATGGATCCCGTGTATCTGTGCGATTTGGACCGGATGTTCCTTCCGGACACGGTGCGTTATGTAAGAAAGAAGGCAGAAGAGGCCAGTGCCCCCGTGTATAACTACCTGTTCGCCAAGGTGTTTGATTTTGACGGCGGCCGCGCCGCATGGCACTGTGCGGATATCCCGTTCTTCCTGCACAACGCGGAGATGATACCCGTATGCCACCAGAAAAACGGGGAGTATCTGGAGAAGGTGATGTCCGGGGCTTTCGTGAACTTCGCAAAGACCGGAGACCCGAACACGGAGGGGCTTCCACACTGGGATCCCTGTACCGGGGAAAGAATGGTCACGATGGTGTTCGATGACGAATGCGCAGCCCGGGAGAATATGTTTGATGAGCTTCTCCCGCTGGTGCTCAAATACAGTCCGCCGATGGAACTGCCGGCTTCTGAACTGCCCGATGACGACAATAGTGCTGCAGGAAAGGCATGGGTCTTCTGATACATTGATATAATCTGTAATATCACATGATTTCGGAGAAGAAACATGAAAGTTAAATGCGAATACTGCGGAAATCTAATAGATGATACGCTTGCGAACTGCCCGCAATGCGGGGCACCGAACGCGGCGATGAGCCGCGCAGCCTCCGTCACGCCGAAGACCATAGAGGAACTGATGGCCTGGTATGCCGCGCGGAAGCTGCCCCCGTACGAGACAACGCGTTTTTTCATCGGGAAGGATTATTCCGGTCCGAGAGCGTTCGGTATCTATGAAAAGGATGGGATCTTCACCGTATATAAAAACAAGGCGGACGGGACCAGAGCCGTGCGCTACCGCGGCAGTGACGAGGCCTATGCGGTGAACGAGATCTATCTCAAGCTGAAGAGCGAGATCCTGAACCAGAAGGCTCATCAGGGAAACAGCAGAGGATCGTCAGGCAACAGACAGAGAGGAAACATGGAAGGGAATAACTTCTTGTCTTTTCTGAAAGCAGGTCTGGTGATGTTCCTCGGTTATGGAGCGTTGAGAACGAAGCCTCTGACAGCCATCCTTCTCATACTGGTCCCGATGCTGATCCTGCTTGCGATCCATCTGTTTGCCGACCGGACAAAAAACGGAAAACTCAAAAACATAACCACACTCATTGTTAGACGCTATTTCCTGATCTATCTGATCGTCGCGATGCTCATTTTGTGTATCGTCGGGTTCAGAGCATATAAACCGCATTACTATCACTACGACAATGATATATATGTCAGCTACAACGGCAATTATTACGGCTATGACAGCTATGCGGGGGATTACTACTATGTGGACGATTACACGCTTCCCCCTCAGCTTCTCTCCCACCCGGCGGATTACGAGTTCGATTCGTCGGACATCATCTGGGACAGTTCCCTCAGTTTCACGGAGTCCAACTATTACAACGAGAACCTGAGGTCCGAGAGTTCCTCATGGAGCAGCTCTGATTCGGATTACGACTGGGACAGCAGCTCGGACTGGGATTCGGGCAGCACCGACTGGGACAGCGATTGGTGAGAAAGACAAAAGGTACTGCCGCACCGCTTCCGCCTTCCGGCGGAGGCGGTGCTTTTTATATTGTGATGATGTACAAAAAAGCGCGGCGGTCTTTAACATGTATAACAAAAATAAGTGATTACATTGACATGATTTTCTTTAGTTGGTAAAATTTAAAAAGACTATTGCGCCCTGTGCGCAAATAACGGGTAAACATCAAGAAATGAGGGATTTTCTGTGAGGGATTTGAAGTACCTGAAGTATTTCGAGGATCTTCTGCAGCAGGCCAACAACGAACTCATCGGGCAGGCAAAAGCGGATGGAAAAGTCTGTGTTGCCTATACCTGTGAAAACGTTCCGGAGCCGCTGTTGAACCTCGACCGGGCGGTTTCGATCCGCCTTTCCGCACCGAACACCGGATCTATGGACATCGCGACCTACTACATGACCAACCTCCTGTGCGAACCGAGCCGCGCCTTGCTTGAGCGTGCCATCGAAGGAGGATTTAATTTCGCTGACTGTGTCATCACGCCCGACGGATGCACCATGATGAACCGCGCAGTGGAAAACATGGAACTTCTGAAAACGATGGGGAAGGACAACCCAAACTTTTTCCATCAGTATATGGAGATCGCCTTCAAGAACACGGAGACTGACGTGGACCTTGCCGTCCTGCAGTGCACGAACCACATTCTGAATCCCCTGCATGAAAAATACGGGATCGACATCTCTGATGCCGCGATTCGCAAGTCTGTGGAAAACCACAACCGCCTCTGCCGCCTGGTAAGGGAGCTGGGAGAGTTCCGCAAGGAGGCAAAGCCCCGCATCACCGGATATGAGTTCCATGTGTTCTGCCTGGCAACCTATCTGTGTCCGAAGTATCTGGTCGAGGATAAGCTCAGGGAGACCATTGAAGAGGTGCGGAACCGTGAGCCGGACGACAAGCCCTGGAGAGCACGTGTGCTGCTCGTAGGCTCCGAAGTTGACGACAGCGGTCTGATCAAGCTGATCGAGGAACAGGGAGCCTTCGTCTGCTGCGACCGGTTCTGCTTCGGTTCTTATCCGGGACGCACGGAGATCGTGCTCAACGACGAGGAAGATGCGCTTACGCAGGTGTGCCGCCACTACATCACCAACTGCCAGTGCCCGCGCATGATGAGCATGGACAAGGTATACGGCCGCAAGCAGTATGTTGCCGACCTTGCGAAGGAGTACGGCGCGGACGGCGTGATCTACCAGCAGGTGAAGTTCTGCGACCCATGGGCCTATGAGAGGACGCTCGGTTCGGCCATGCTGCAGAACGATTTCGGATACCCCGTGCTGTCGGTCGACAGACCGTACAACATATCCTCCTCCGTCGGTCAGATGCGCACCCGTGTGCAGGCCTTCGTGGAGAGCATTGAGATCAAGAGCATTCAGAAAGGCGGGAGATCATGAAGACAGTAAAGAAAGTGGTAAATCCTGTCAAACGCACCGGCGAACAGTCACCGGGCAAGATATATGATGAGAACCTGAAGGTCCGCAGACGCAGAGAATGGCGCGGCGTAAAAGACACTTTCTATGACTATACCAGATGGCTGTATCTCGTCTCCGTGCTTGCACGGTTCATCACAGTGCCGCGCAATATTAAAGGCTTTTTCCGCTACCGCTGGATGATGAGCTATCTGTTCGTCATGCACGGAATGGATAAGTTCACTATCGGCCTTCGCGATGAGGCCCTGCGCATCACGCACACCTCTTTCAACTTCGTCATCGCGGATGTCACCCAGGCCATAGCCAACTGCTTCCGAGGCGACCGCCGCGTAGGCAATGACAAAGCTTATTCGGACAAGTGCGTCATAACCGACGAGAATTCCATGGTCACCTTCATGATGGGCTTCGATACCGACAAGGTCCACACCATCCTGCGCGAAGTGCCGACCATGTTTGCTTCGAATATCTTCCATCAGTTCAATGTTATGCACTATCTTGACATAGCGCAGCAGTACGGCATACCGGGAGACGTGTGCCCCATGCCCGAAGCGGAGGCCGGCATTTCGATAGAGGATGATTTCTGTGTTCTCGGATGCTGTGCCGTACAGAACAACACTACATGCGACGGCTCGCTCATGGGCAACGGCATCATCGCAAAGCGCCTCGAGAGAGAATATGGCATCCCCACCTTCCAGCTTGCCACGCCGCTCCGCCATAAGGAGCCCGATGTGCTTGAATATGCTGCCGAAGAGATCAAAAAGGCCATCGCTTTTGTGGAAGAGCATACCGGCGAGAAATGGGACTGGGATACCTATTTCACCGCGGCCAAACGCGTCAATGACGCGACCCGCTGCCGCATAGCCCAGATGGAGATCAACTCCACACCATACCCGCAGTTCTTCGGAGCGGCCTTCAGCCTGTATAACGACACCAACTATATGGGCAACTCCGGCCGCAACGCCGATTTCGTGAAGTTCGACCACAAACTGCTCGAACTCGCCGAAAAGGGCTATCAGGCGAAGAGAATGTATGCGAAGGAATACCGCCACCGCTGCATTATCTGGGGCGTGCAGCCGCAGTACGTCATCGACATGCTGTACTGGCTGCTGCAGTGCTGGGGAATCGTTCCGCTCACCGACATGCTTTCCGTTATCAACACGGATATGATCGCTGAGGAGGATACCCCGGAAAACCGTGAGCAGGCATACCGTGACATGGCCATGCTGAACATGGAAATGATCATGAGGAACCATACCCACGGAGGCTACAAGGTCCTGCTGGATGACCTCTGGGATCTGTGCGAGAAGATGAACGCCGATATCGTTATGATGTGGGAGCATATGTCCTGCAAGGCGCTCACCGGCATGCACGGCATGTTCGAGGAGCAGGCAAGGGAACGCGGCATCCATATCATGTGGGTCTCCCACGATCTGTGCGATCCCCGCGTGTTCACCCGCCAGGCCATCCGCGATCAGGTCAATTCCTATATGCGCACCGTTATGCGCGAGGAGCCGCTCGATCCGTCGCTTGAAATAATCCCGGACAACGAAGCGTATTGATAAAGGGGGAACGGAGAAATGTCAAAAATTGCTAAACTTGCACTCAAATTTCTTGGATGGATAGTCCTGCTCGTCCTTGGCTTCTTTGTCGTGACATTTACGATATACTTCTTCAATCTCGACATGAAGGCGACGGCGATGCTCGAGCCCTTCTTTGAGAGATGGTATGATAAGCTGGAGCGCAAACAGTATATCTGAACAAACACATCGGGGCGGATGTATATCCGCCCCGCCTGTTTCACAGGCTGGTGATAACGCGATCTGCAAATGATCTTTTCAGGAGAGTATTATGGCTGATGTATATATAACCGGGCACAGGAATCCGGATCTGGACAGTCTCTGCAGTGCACTGGCCTATGCGGATCTGAAGGATCTGACGGATCCCGAAAACACCTATATCCCCGTGCGCTGCTCGCATATGGGGGAAGACCTGAAGGAGCTTCTTCCGGTGCTGGGTATTGAGCCTCCGCCGTATATGCGCAATGTATATCCGAAAGTCTCGGACGTGATGCTGACCGATGTGTCGGATGCGGAGGCGGACATGTCTCTTTCGGAATATGCAAAGCGGATAAACGAACAGACCCCGTCCGCTTTCCCGATTTTCGAAGGCGGAAAGTTTTACGGACTCTTGAGCATTGATGATATCGCTACCTGGACGATGAAGAATCTGGCAGATGCCGGAGAGATCACGGAGATCCCGAAAGTCCGGGATATCATGCGGGAGCAGGCGAAGCCGCTGCAGGCAGACGATCTGTTTGAAGAGGGAAAGAACGCATTCCTCAACGGAAGCAAACGCGGCCTTGCGGTCTTCGACGGAGAGGAATTTGTCGGCTATGTCACGAGAAGATGCTTTCTCACCACCCCGAGATATAATGTGATCCTTGTGGACCACAACGAGATGAGCCAGAGCATAAAGGGGGTTGAAACGGCGAACATCCTCGAGATCATCGACCACCACCGGCTCAACGCCATGAAGACGTCAATGCCGCTCTTTATCGACGCCGAACCGCTCGGAAGCACCTGTACGATCGTCTATCAGCTGTTCCTTCGGAACGGACTGCGTCCCTCGGCAAAGACGGCGAAGATCCTGCTTACGGGTATTCTCTCTGATACGCTCATCCTGAAGAGTCCCACAACGACACAGACGGATATCGGAGCGGCCTATGCGCTGGCGGCTATGTGCAGGCTTAATCTCGAAGAGTTCGGGAGGAAAATCTTCAGCACCATTGATGGCCTGAAGAACAGGGAACCCGTGTCGGCCATTTCCTCGGACTTTAAGACCTATTCCGAAAAGAACAGGAAGATCGGGATCGGTCAGTGCGAGGTCACCACACTCAAGGATCTGGACGAATACCGCGAACTCTATCTGAGAGCGCTGGAAGAGGTGAAAGCAAGGGACAGGCTCGACTGGGCTCTGTTGATGATCACGGATGTCATCTCGGAGCACAGCGTCCTTCTCAGCACGGACTATCACGCAGAAAAGCAGCTGCCTTATTCCGAAATGGGCGACCATGTTTATGATATGCCCGGCGTGATGAGCCGGAAAAAGCAGCTCCTTCCGGAGATTATCAATGCGATCTGATCTGCCATATAAGAAAGAAACGGACGGCATCTCGCCGTCCGTTTCTTTCTTTGTGAGCATATAGAAGCTTATCTGTCGAAGTATCTCTCTCTGCCGGGATTGGTCGTATTCGCGGGAGCGATGCTCCTGCAGATCGCATCATAGGCGGACCAGGCACATATCTCGTCCTGCTCGCCGCTGCCGCCGCTGCAGATTACGGCGATGCTGCCGATGAGCTTCCCCTCCTGTTCTACGGGATAGAGCACACAGCCCATCATGTTCTGCCGCCCCATGATATTGTCAGATTCCGGCTGTTCTGCGGAGGTGAGGAACTTTCCGCCGGAGATCTCATAGGCCCGCCTCACGGCGGCGATTTTTATACACGCCAGTCCGAAGCAGTTCGCGGTGAACCCTATGGGATTGGACTCAGGCGGGATGATGCAGCTGCCGTTTTCCACAATGGGGAAGATCCGCAGGCGGTCCTCGCCGGCCATCAGGTCATCAAAACAGTCCGTCGAAGGGGAGTCGTTTGAAAAGCATAGTCCGACGATACCGAATCGGATCCCGACCTCTTCTGCCTTTGCACGGACATCCTTCACTGCCTCTCGGACCAGGCTGTCCATCTGTTTCTTACTGATAACTGCCATTCCGGATACTCCTTTCTGTTTGTAAGGGGCTGAATCTGTTCAGTCACGAGTGAGTTTTTTGCACCAGTTTCCGAAATTCACCTTGATAAACGCAGGGATGCACTTGAAGATCTGGTCCAGGTTCAGGCACCAGACCACGATGACCGGAGGCGCGTTCAGGACGAACGCAACGATAAACGAAAGCGGGATGACGATCCCCCATATGCTGATCAGATCCATGATCATGACATATTTCGTATCTCCGCCGCCTTTGATGATCCCGGCGTTCACCGGCATCTGGTAGCACATGCCGGCCATGATGAAGCACAGGATGTGCAGGAACGAGCGGGCGAGGCTTCGGCTTTCGTCCGAGAAGCTGTACAGCGAGAGCACCGGCTCAGTCAGCAGGAAGAGGATGAGTGCGCAGACTACACCCATGCACACGAACATGATCTGGAAGGTCTTCGCGTATTCCTTCATCCGGTCCTGCTTCCGCTCGCCTATGATCTTGCCGATCGACACGTTCGTAGCAGAGGCTGCGCCGACCGCGATGGTCTTGACGATGAGATAAAGATTGGATGCCATGCTGTTCGCGGCGATCGCCGCGGAGGACATATGGCCGAGAATGGCGGTGTGGATCGCGTTGTTCAGACCCCACAGGCTCTGGGTGAAGATGATCGGTGCACTGACTTTGTAATAGTCCGCCGCAATTTTCTTGTCCCAAATCAGGAAATCCCGGAGCTTCAGACGCAGGTTCTTCTCTTTCTTCGCGAGGAAGAACAGCAGGATCAGCACCTCGACGGTCCTGGCGGCGAGGGTGCCGATGGCCGCGCCGCGGATGCCCATGCGCGGGAAGCCGAGATTTCCGAAGATCAGCAGCCAGTTTATCCCGCAGTTGATGAACAGGGTGCTCAGCGAGAGATAAAACGCGATCTTCACTACCTCCGTGCATCGCAGGACAGCCAGAAGCATCGTCGTCACACAGAAAAGCGGATAGGTGAAACGGATGATCCGGAGATAATCCACGCCTTCGGTGATGATGGCAGGGTCATTGGTGAAAAGCGAGACCACCTGCACAGGGAACAGCGAAACGACTGTAAAGAGTAGGGCCATGAAGATGAGCGCTGTGCGCATGGCGACCGAGGCGACCCTTTTGATCGGTTCCGTCCTTCCTGCCCCCCAGTACTGTGAGGCGATGATGACCATCCCGTCGCCGATACCGATCAGAATATTCTGGTAGACGAACTGGATCTGATTTACCGCCGTGGCACCGGAAAGAGAAGCTTCCGCAAATCTTCCGAGCATCAGGTTGTCTGCCAGGTTGACACCCAGCGAGATGACGTTCTGAAGGATTATAGGAAGGCACAGCGCGAGAAAGGATGTATAGAATTTTTTCTCACGTATCATCTGCTTCGCCCCAAACTAAACAGGCTCTTTTTATAAACGATCACTGAACCGAGCGCTCGATGCTGCCGCCGTTGCTGAGGTCCTTTCCCTCGAGCAGCATCAGTTTTTCCGCAAGCAGTCTGGAAAAGCCGGCAAGGACGGCATTCGTAAAGATCAGATCCTCGGTGGTGGAGATTGCACCTTCCGGGTTATCCTTGTGGTCGAGGATCGGACCAGCGATCAGCCGGATCTGTTCGGTGAAATAACGTGCGACGGTCCGGTGGCGGGCAGCATATGAAGTGTAGATCTCCCGGACCTGATCCTCACTGAGATCCATCGGGATCAGCTTCTGGATCAGCGCGATGCTGAGAGAATGCTTGAGCGTGAGGATAATGATGAGATAGGCGATGTGGACCCTGTAATACCGGCGCTTCACCGGCTCGGGCATCACCTTGATCCTGACATAGTTGTTGATGGTGGCAGCGGTTATGAACTGCTCCTCCTTGAGCTCCGGGGGCAGATAGTCGAGATATTCCTGAAGAAGAGCGGTCACCTGCTCCATGTAAAGGCCGAAATTCGGGATCTCGTCCCAGTCCGGAAGACGGAAATTCTGCAGGTATACCTCCCAGCGGCGGAGCTTTCCCGCTACAAGCGCTTTATCGTAAGCCATTCCTATCACCTCAAAAAGCATTATAGCAAAGTATCGTGTTATGCACAAGAAGTATAAAAGAAAAAGCATGTTGACTTAATCTGAATCTCGATATATAATAATATACAATATTAGATTTCTAATTTAGCATATTATATAGAAAAGGTGATATATGAGTTTCAGCATCATTACCGACACGTCGGCAAACCTGCCCACTCCGTGGCTGAAGGAGAACAGAGTATCTGCGGTCCCTTTCAGTTATTTTATAAACGGCAGAGAGCACAAATGCATTGATACATTGCTTTTCAACGCCAAAAAGTTCTATACTGCCATCCGCGAAGGAACAAAGGTGACCACTTCCCTGATAAGCCCGGCAGCTTATTCCGATTATTTCCGTGCTGCATTGGAGAATGGCGAAGATATTCTGTACATCAGCATGTCTTCGGGGATCAGCGGCTCCTTTCAGGCGGCTCAGCTTGCTGCGCACGGTCTTTCCGAAGAATTCCCGGAAAGAAGAATAATCCTTGTCGATTCCATAGGAGCCTCACTCGGAGAGGGACTGCTTGCGATGAAGGCTGTTGAGATGCGGTCTGCCGGCATGAGCATCGAAGAGACCGCTGCAGAGCTTGAGCAGATGAAAACCTCAATGTGTCAGGTGTTTACGGTGGATGATCTGATGCATCTCAGGTCCACGGGTAGACTGTCCAATGCAAAAGCAGTGATAGGGTCGGTCCTGAACATAAAGCCGCTGCTAAAGGGAGACAGTGCTGGACGCATTGTTTCTTTTGCAAAGACCCGCGGCAGACGCCGGTCGATTGAAGCAGTCGCAGATCAGTACGACAGACTGGTCTCGGATGCAGAGAATCAGACCATAGGCATCGCACATGCGGACTGTATGGATGATGTGGTGTATCTGTGCGGACTGCTCAAAAGGAACAATCCGCCCAAAGAAATCATGACAGTCGATTATGAACCTGTCACGGGAGCACATGTAGGCCCCGGAGCCCTTGCACTGTTCTTCTTCGGAAGCAGGGAATTTCGATTTGAAAAAGCATTTTGCTGACAGCAGAAAGGGACGATGAAAATGAGCGAATACGTGATCTATACCGATTCCGCATGTGATATCCCGACTGAAACATTGGAAGAGTGGGGAGTAGGATACCGCTGGCTAACATATACATTTGACGGGGAATTCAAGCAGTATTCCAACTACAGTCTGCCGTATCCGGAGTTTTACGACCGGGTGCGAAAGGGCGGAGTTGCCAGGACCTCAGCGGTAAATGCCGATGCCTTCGCGGGCGGTTTCGAACCGATCCTTCAGAGCGGGAAAGATATTCTTTATATCGGATTCTCCTCCGGTCTCAGCAGCACCTATGACGCGGCCTGCATTGCGGCGAAGGAGCTGCTGGGGAAATACCCGGAAAGGAAGATCCGCTGCGTCGACACGCGAGGCGCCTCCGGCGGCTTCGGACTGCTGCTGTATATGGCGGTGGAGAAGAAAAAGGAAGGGGCTTCTCTGGAGGAGAATGAGAAGTACATCCTCGACAACCGCTTCCACCTGTGCCACTGGTTCACCGTGGAGGACCTCATCTATCTCAAGCGCGGCGGCAGGATCAGCGCAGCCACGGCCATCGTCGGCAATATTCTGAACTTCAAGCCGGTCCTGCATATGGATGACGCCGGCCACCTGATCAACATGTACAAGGTGCGGGGCAGAAAGAACTCGCTTGTCGCCCTTGCGGACAAGTACGGCGAGCTGGCGCTGGATCCTGCGGGGGGCACGGTGTTCATCTCCCACGGCGACTGTCTCGAGGACGCGCAGAAGCTGGCGGATATGCTCCGCGAGCGCTTCGCCGTGAAGGTGGAGAGGATCGTCTACGTCGGGCCGGTGATTGGCGCGCATTCCGGTCCCGGAACGATCGCGCTGTTCTTCCTCGGCAGAGAGCGCTGAATGATAGAAACAATAGAACAGAACCGCTCGGCATCAAAACATGCCGAGCGGTTTTGTTTCCGCGCGTTTGATACTGATTTAAATAGGGAGATATAGGAAGATCTTGTCTGAAGTAAAAATTACTGTAATGGAGTATGGAAGGAAACTTGGCAGAAAAAGCTGCAAAAACAGTTAATAAAACTGCTGTCCTTCATTGTTGTTGAATGAAAGGTTAAATCATGATATAATAATTTAAAAACCATTATGTCCCACTAAATCTGCATATAATTCCGAGTTTAAAATGAGTGATCAAAAACATGTTTCCGCTCATCTTTCTTCAAAGAATAAAGGCGGTTCAGTAAAGAGAATATTTTTCAATGTTTTTCTGGAAATCGTTTTGACTGGTTTCTTCTTGTGTACCTTTGCCTTGTTTCATCATGTTATCCCAATGAAACGGCCAAACGTATCTGAAGCTGTTGTTCCAGTGCAGGTAGCTGATGTTCAGGACTATCCTGCAGAGCAGGCCGGTGCTGATACGGATAAAACGGATGAAAACAATACCAATGAAGAGCTGTCAGGAGGAAATGAGAATACAGAAGAAGTAGTCGAAGAGGATCCAGTAATTCCATGGGATGAATTATTTGAAGATCACTTTACAGAAGAAATAGAAACGACTCAGACAACATACTCTAGCCCCAATGTTTCTGTCACGATTGAAGCTACCATCGGAAAACTTGACGGACGGCTGCAGCGTTTATATGTGGCAGATATCTATATTGCGGACATCAATTGTTTCAGAACGGCAGCGGCGTATAACGGATTCACAGTTTACTCGGTTGAAGAACCGAACAAGATGGACAAAAAAAATGATGCCATCGTGATGATCAATGGTGATTACTGCAATGTTCAAAGACATGGTCTGCTTGTTAGAAACGGATATGTGTACTTTTCAGATCCTACGACCGCGGATATATGTGTGCTGTATTACGACGGCGTGATAGAAACATACGTTGCTGGCACTTATGATACTGAGGAGATACTGGCGTGTTCACCTTATCAGGTTTGGCGTTTCGGACCTGCGCTGCTTGATGAAAACGGCAGAGCAAGAGAAGAATTCGAAGACACGCGTGTTATTCAGGGATTCCACCCACGTACAGGTTTAGGCTATTATGAACCTGGTCATTACTGCTTTGTGGTGGTGGAGGGACGATTCAACGATACCGTGGGAATGGACATGAAGCTGTTTGCAAAACTGTTTGAAAGCATGGGATGTACAGCGGCATATAATTTGGATGGAGGGGCCTCCTCGGTTATGACCTTCAATGACAAGTTAGTTAACCGTCAAACCAGTCAACGAGGATTGGGTGATATTATCTATATCTGTGAGCCTGATGTTGAGTTCCCACCGATCGGTTGATGATACGGTCCTGTAGAAAAGAGAGAATGGAGAAATGGATATCCTAAAGCGTATTATTACTCACATTTCGATAGCCCTGTGTTTGGGGTTGGTGGTTATTACTGTTCTGGACGGTTTTAATCCCATGATGGAGTTTTTGACAAGTAAGCCTTCAAAACTGTATATATATGCGACATGTGCTGTATGTGTGGTCAACGGTATCATTTCACTAATCATGCTACTGACTTCTTCAAATCGGAAGAAACAATAGGATCGTTATTATTAAAAAAGATACCGGGATACTGATAAAGTGTCCCGGTATCTTTACACGCTTGTTTAAAGCCACTTTTTCTTTTTGAACCAGAGGATGCAGCCTACGACGATGGCGATGCATACCACGATAACGATCGGGTAGCTTATTCTGGATTCCAGGGAGGGCATGTATTTGAAGTTCATGCCGTACCAGCCGGTAATCAGCGTGAGCGGGGTGAAGATGGTGGTAATGACGGTGAGCAGCGTCATAATCCGGTTCTGCTTTTCGTCTATCCGCGTCTGGATCAGTTCCCTCAGCTGTACCGTATAGTCGCGAAGATTGGAGACGGTGTCGCGCAATCTTTCCGTACGCTGGGTGAAAAGCCGGAAATAACGGAGGTTATCTTCGGCGAAGAAGCCGTTTTCATTCTCCTGCAGTTCCTGCCCGAAATCGATCAGACGCCCGTAATGGAGATGCAGATCGAGGAGTTTTCCGCGGACGGTATTCAGCTTGGAAAGCGATTCGGCTGTATCGTCAGAGAGAATCTCGTCCTCCATTTTGTCCAACGCCTGCTCCAACTGTTCGAGCATCTCAAGGTCCTGGCTGATCACCTGCTCCAGAAAATCATACAGAAAACGCTCGAGGCTCGGCATCTGTGTCTTTTTGTTCCGGGAAACCTCAAAGATGATCGCCTCGGCAAGACCGGCATCGTCAATGAATACAACGCCTTTTTCATCAAGGGCAAAAGCAAAGCAGCCGGTGATCTCCGCGGAATAGCTCATCTCCGGGATGGCAATGCTGCCTGTGAGCGAATCGAAATTCACGATCGCCCTGGTTATCGGGACTGCGGGGATGTCCAGATCAATGTCGATCTCGTCACCCATCAGGAACGAACGCCTGCTTTCAAGCCATTCTTTCCGGGTGAGGACGGCAGCGAAAGGAACCGTGCCGGAAAGCGCTTCTTCGGCGGTGCATGGCACCAGAGTTTCTTTTATCAGGTAGAACATGATATACACCCCTTTACGCAAGACAGTATATCAAAGCAACTTTTAGAATTCAATAATGTCTGTAAATGCAAAATGCGCAAAACCTCCGGAAGAATAATCATTCCGGAGGTTTTGCATCAAAGAATCCTCAGTTTGATATCAGCCTCTGCCCTTTTCCTTGGAGCGCTTGTCGTTGATGATCTGCATCTCAACGGAAGTGACTTCCGTCACGCCGTGCTCTTTCGCCCATGCGACACAGCCCTTGAGCACGGTCGGCAGAAAGATGCGCGGAACATTCAGCAGCATCTCCAGAGCATCATCGGTAAAGTGCACATTCGGGTCAGTCCTGTCCGCGGCATAGCGGACGGAGGAAAGGGTGGCGTTGCGGATCGGAAGCAGTTCGGGCGCGAGCCGGGGGGTCCGTGCAAACCAGAAGTTCTTGCTGTCCCGGTAGCCGTGGCAGATCAGCACGTTGGGCCAGAGCCTGCCTTTCACGCCGTCAATGATGTTGTCGTAGTATTTCGGCTTCATGAGCACCTTGTCGATGCGCAGAATGAAGTGGGCGCCGTACTGGCTGGTGATGCCGTTGAAGTTTTTGTAGGGGGGCGGGTAGCAGCCGTCGGAAAGCGGCCGGCCGATATCCTCCTCCGCGTTTTCCAGATCGCACATCCACGTGCATTCCATCACCTGATAGGCTTCGGAGATGACCTTGGGACGCGGCGTGGAGGGGTCTTCGGCGATGCACAGCCCGTCCTCGAGGGTAAAGCCGAAGTTCTTCATCTTTTCCGCGGGTGTGTCGCCTGGCCAGCCCTGCGCCACGATCTTCCTGTGATAGCCTTTTCCCTCGGGCATGTAGTTGATGGCGACCTGCCTGCGGCCCGCAAGCAGATGCTGGGCGGTGTTGGAGGAGTTGCGGGCCTCGAGAATGAGCGCGTAATAGTCCTTGCCCGCAATGTAGTAGGGGAAGCAGAGGGAATAGGAACCGACGGAGGTGCTGCCGTCTTCGGCAAGGCTGGAGATCATCACGGTGGGCATGGGAATGTAGGAGCTCGTCTGATAGAAATTGTCAACGATGCGAAGATCCTTGAAACTGCTCATTTGCGGCCTCTCTTTATAAAGATGATTAGTTAAAACAGTTTATTATATTGTATCATAAAACGGAGCAGGGAGCAATTACCGGATGGTGCGGGCCAATCGATCCGGAAAAGACCTATACTCTGGCATGGCCAAACTACTGGCTTCCGGATTGCGGAGACGGCTTTTCAATATTTGACGGAGCGAATATAACGCAGGACCGTGTCGAGCTGGACAATCATCTGTTGATCGACTATATAACAGAATCCCTCGGAGGCATTATCGGCGAAGAATACGAGGATCCTCTTACGGTCAGGGCTGCATCGTGATCATCGACGAAAAACCGTGAGTGGAAACCGGAAAAGTAAAAAAACAGCACAGGTATGAAAGCCTGTCCTGCTTTTTTATGAGCGCTTTTCTGAGTATTATCCTGCGAGAGTTGCCGCTGTGATGGTGCAGCCTGTGTATTCGGTCCCGTTGACGGTGAGTGTGATATCCTCCGGGACGATGATCTGTCCATTTCCGTAAATAGTCAGGCTGCTGATCAGGGAGGTCCCGGTTACCATCCAGAGAGCGTCATCCGTGAGCGTGACATTGATGATGTTTGCACCGTTGAAGTTCACCAGATTTGCCACATGCCCGAGGTTCCAGTATTCGTTGATCGTGAAGTGCGTGATCTGGTATTTCTCCGCAAAATCGGCTGCAGCCTCCGTATCGTCAAGAGCAAATCCCCCGTTCTCCTTCACGGCTTCGGAGCCAACAAAGGAAACATGGATCGCCGATGTGGAGGCGATCGCGCCCTTATAGGTGGAGCCTTCTCCGAAGGTAACATTCAGTGTGCTGCCTTTCAGGCCGTTCGAGCCGGAGGCATTGTAGATGTTTCCGAAAAATCCCCCGTTGGTGAACGTGAAGATCTGCACCGGTTCATCCGACTGCGCCTGCGCGACGCTGAAGCCCTCAGCCTCGTTGTATTCGGTCTTGTAATTCTGCGTGCCGTGGTCGGTATTCAGCTTGTCATTTTTATCCATCATGCCGATCGCGGCCTCTTCGTTGTCCATGACCTGGATCAGCACGCCGCCGTTGCTTATTTCGGCATCATCCACTGCGGCGACGAGAGACTGATTGCCAAAGCCTGTCTTCACCAGGAAAGTGGCGTATGCGCTCTCGATGACCGTTCCTTTTTCAATGCTTATGGAATTGCTGCCTTGATGCGCAAGAAATCCGAAGGTGTCGGACCGAATCTCGGTATTCCTGTTTTCGGCGGCTGTGTAGGCAATGGTGTTTGCCAACTCATAGGTTTCTCCGCTCTCCAGACCGGCGTATACGGCGCTGCCTCCGGAAAAGACCGCAGCATAGGTTCCGGTGAAGAAACGTGAGCCGAGGATTGTCGCAGCGGCATCGCCGGTGACAAGTGTGCCGTAGCCCGTACCGGATTTGACGGTATAGGGATCGTCCGTCGTTTCGGAGATCTGTCCGGCACCGGCCTGCAGCAGATGCCGCTTTTCCACCGAGTAGTTTAAGCCGAGCTCTGAATTGATAACATTCAGAGTTGTGGGGCTTTCTGAATCGGTGGAAAGAACGCCCCATGCGCCGGATGTGGCGGTGGAATCGATCAGGTTGAGCGTTGTGCCTGCGCCCATGAGGTTCACGCAGCGGGAAGTGCCCATCGTCCCGAGCGTCCAGGGCGGTGCTGCCGCCAGAGCGGGGTCCGTGGTATTCATGTATGTCTCATAGAGCGTACCTCCGTCCGACTGCAGCACGGAGGAACGGATCGTTACGGTGGCCCCGTCATCCGCGAATACGGGCATGGCGCCGACACCGGAGCTGTGCAGATAGGAATCCGACACCGTAACGTTTGCATTGCTCCCGAATGCAGCGATTACGCTGCCCAGACCCGTGCGGTCGCAGGTGCTGCTTCCGTCGGCATCGGTGATCAGTTCGATGATTGAACGGGTGACGGCATATTTTTGACCTGCGATCACGAAGCCGTTGTGACCGGCTGTCTTGTCCGTAAGGTCGATGTTTTCGGCATATTCTCCGTCGAACAAACCGGAGTTGATGCGGTCGGACGACGATCTTTCACCGTCGATCTCCGCTGAAGTCACAAACAGCGCTGCATCATAGGCATAATCGTTTCCGGCGGGAGAGGAAGCGTCGGTGCCACCTCCGGACCAGGATCCAAGCTGGCCATCTGCCTTGGGAACGGTCTCCTCAGAGCCTTCGGTATCCTCCTCTGTAGGATCTGCCGGGATCTCGGGCGTATCGGCAGGTGCTTCTTCAGCGGGAGTTCCGGCGGAAGGGAGCGTTTCCTCCTGCACCGGAGCAGGCGCTTCCGTCGGTTCCGGCTCTGCGGTGCCGCCGCAGGCGGTCAGCGCCGTGAGCGATATCGATGCCGCGAGCAGCACGGCAAGCAGGTTTTTCATTTTCCTATAGGTTCTCATATTCCGTTCACTTTCATAAAAAAGAGCGTTTTCGTACAGGGCATTATACTATAAGCCGCCGGTCGAGGCAACAAAAACCGCATCCGCTCCGGCTGAGCGGGACTGTTGCGCTGCGGAAAGCGGGACAGGCGTAGCTGAAAACGCAGCCCACCCTCCGGGTGCGCTGCGTTTTCGAAAGAACACGTCTCCGGGAAAAACGGGCAGGAACGCTCAGGTCGCAATGGCGAAAAGACCTCCGGCGCCTCCCGAGTGCAGGAACAGGACGTTCTCCTCTTTGGCAAAAGCACCCTCTCCGGCCATTTCCAGCAAACCCGCGAAGGCTTTCCCGGTATAGACCGGATCCAGGAAGATCCCCTCCTGCCGCGCCATCAGAGCCACGGCGGCGTTTCCCGCCTCCGAGGGGATCGCGTAGCCGGGGCCGCACATATCCCGCAGCGGATAGTCTTCCGGCGTGATCTCCGGGGAGATCTCCAGCAGTTCGGCCGCCTCCCGCATCAGGGCGGGGGTGATCCGGTCGAAGGGATCGGTATCCACCATCATGCCGTGGACGGTGGTCCCGGGCAGGAAGAGCTTGGCGCCCAGCGCCAGTCCGGCCATGGTGCCGCCGCTCCCCTCCGCGCAAACGATATGGTCAAAGTGCATCCCCTGTCCGGCGGTCTCCCGGGCGCACTCCACGTATCCCAGTGATCCGAGGGCGTTCGAGCCGCCGCAGGGGATCTTGTAATACGGCCTGCCCGACTCCTGCCCGATCCGGTCCATCTCCGCGTAGATATCGGCGTAATCGTCGGTGTCGACAAAGCGCACGTCCGTTCCCATCAGATACTCCAGCAGCTGATTGCCGACGCAGTCCGTCACGCCGCGTTTTTTCAGAACAAGGATGGCCTTCATGCCGAGCCTCCCCGCCGCCGCGGCGGTCAGCATGGCATGATTGGACTGGGCGCCGCCGGTGGTGAAAACAATCTCCGCCCCCTGCGCCCTGGCGTCGGCAAGCAGAAATTCGAGCTTTCGGATCTTGTTCCCGCCGAGTCCGAGCCCGGTCATGTCATCGCGCTTGATGAAGATGTTTCTGCCGAGGAGACGGCTTATGTTCTCCAGCTTGTGAACGGGCGTGGGGAGGATGCCCAGCCGGATCCTCGGAAAGCGTTCGATAGGTTTCATGGTTTGCGGTTCCTTTCCGTATTCGATTTCGTGTCCGATGGGAAAGCGCATGCCGTCCTGCGGCTATTTCAGGCAAAGATCCGACCCGAGCCGGAAGGCGGCTTCCAGATCGAGGGGGAACTGCTTTTCGCGCATTTCCTTTTTGTGCGCCTCGTCAAAGCTCGCCATGCTGAAGCGGCTGTAGTCACTGACCTGCAGTGTGTCGCAGCTTGCGCAGATCTCCACGGCGCCGTTCATGAAGCGGAAGGTGCCGGCGAGCATTTCGCATTCCGCCCTGTACCGGCTGTCGAAATATGCCCGGGGCGCGTTCATGGTAAACACAAGCCCCACATTGACCTTGCCCGTGAAGTAGCTGGAATAGTCGTCATAGGAGAGCGAGCAGAAATGCAGCCGTTCGATCAGGGCGTGGACCTGGCTCGTGATGTCGCCCAGATAGATGGGCGAGCCGATAAACAGCGCGTCGGCGGCAAAAATGCGGTCGATCACCGGGGACAGGTCGTCCTTCCAGTAACACCGGCAGCGTTCGGCGCCCTTTCTCTTGCACAGCATACAGCTTCGGCAGCCTGTGTACTGCAGATCATACAGATCGATGTATTCCGTCTCCGCGCCGGCGGATTCCGCGCCTTTCTGCACGGACCGCAGCATCATGGCGGTGTTCTGGTTTTTTCTCGGACTTCCGTTCAGGATAACAGCTTTCATAGGGGCTCCTTTCTGCAGATCGGGATGGTGGGATCCCGTCATCAGGACCGGGCGCCGCGGATTTCCCGGATCAGCAGCTTTCCGGTCTGTTTCACGCCGTTGAGGACCGTGTTGATCTTGGCCTTTTCGTAGGGCACGTAGTTTTCAAATTCGGGATGGCTGCGGATGAGTCGGACGGCTCCGAACATACAGCGCGTCGTGCAGATGCCGCAGCCGATACAGCGGTTGGGATCGACCCATGTCACGCCGCAGCCAAGACATTTATGCTCTCTCAGCTGTTCGGGGGAGAGCACCGCGGTGCTTTTATCCAGGGACAGGAACTCTCGCGGATCGCGTGCCAGCTTCAGATCATGGCCGGGGTGGACGAGACGGTGGATCGAAACGGCCGCCTGATGTCCGTCCTCGATCATGCCGGCGCAGTCCGTATGCTCCGCGGCGAAAACATCCGGGTATACAGCCGCGAAGAGCTCCTTCTCCGGCACACCGGAGCAGATCGAAACGCCGAGGCGCTCCAGGATGGTTCGCTCCGTGTCGCTGCAGGGAAGATCTTCCGCAAAGAGCGTTACCGGATATCCCGTCCGTGCGAGGAAATAGGCGCAGCTGAGGGCGGCGGGGTCGGAACCCTGGACGGCGATCTTTTCCGGATGCTCCTTTCCGGTGCCGTTCATGCAGACCTTTTTCGGGACAAGCTTTTCCTTATAGTCCGCCTGCTTTTCGGCCAGTCTGCGCATGGCGTCCGCAATGTCCATCGGTGTGTCGGCCATGCCGCGGGTACAGGCGACCTCACAGGGGCGTTCGCATTTGCCGCACAGCGAGGGGAAGGGGTTGTCCTGCCGGAGCAGCTTCAGCGCGGCAAGCTCATGGCCGCCCTCCAGAAGCTTCATCACGCCCTGAATGGAAACGTGCGCCGGGCAGGCGGCCTTGCAGGGCGCGGTCCCGGAGGAATAGCAGTTCCGGCGGTTGTCGTTCCGGTAGTTTTCGTTCCAGTTCTTTTTCCCCCAGTGCAGGGTTTCCGAGGGAAGCGGCTGGCGAGGATACTGTACGGGGCCGTCCGCAGTGCGGAGCCTGCGGCCGAGCTTGGCCGCGCCTGCGGGACAGACCTCCACGCATTTGCCGCAGGCAACACATTTGCCCGGGTCCACTTCCGCCCTGTAACAGGAGGCGGCGAGATTAGGATTGTTGAAATACTGGGAGCAGCGCAGGGCGAAGCAGTTCCCCACGGAGCAGTTGCAGATGGAGAATATGTCGTCCCTGCCGTCCCCATTGGTGATCTGGTGCATATAGCCGTTGGTTTCCGCCTGCTTCAGGACGGCGATGATCTCCTCATAGCTTGCCCGCCGTGCCCTTCCGGTCTCAACAAGATAATCCGAATAGTCCCCCAGAGAGATGCAGCCCCCCTCGGGCAGTTCTCCGCAGCCCTGCCCCAGGGCGATCATGGCCGTGCGGCAGACACAGTCCTGAATGGCGTAATGCCCTTCGTATTTTTTCAGCCAGTGGCTCAGATACTCTATATCGACGGCCTGACTGTCCCGGGGGATCGCCCGCTCCACCGGGATCACGTGGAAGCCGAGCCCCGCCCCGCCGGGCGGCACCATATGGGAGATGAGCTTCAGCGGCTCGAGAGACATGTCGTAGAAAAACTGAGGAGCCAGCGTGCCGAGCTTCCGCACCAGCTCTTTGTTGAGTATGATGTTTTCGGCGCTGCCCACCACGAAGATCGGCAGCACATACTGCCTGTGGCGGTCGGCGTTGTGCCGGTTGTACTCCACGATGCCCATCTGAGCCATCTCGTCCAGCAGGGACTGCGTTTTCTCCGCGGTCCAGCCCAGCTTCTTCGCCAGCTCTTCCGGAGTGACGGGCCTGCGCACGCCCATCTTCAGCGCGGCGCGGGCCATGTCATCGGTGAGGATGGCGTCGAGGAGCCTGTACTCTATGCGGTTTTCATCCATCTTTACAAGGCCGAATTTCGCATCCATGCAGTCGGTCAGCATGCGGGCGGTTTTCAGGATCAAAGGTCTCATGTTGTTCCCTCCGTCGGACAGGAGATATCCGTTTCGTTTCCACCGTTCAGCGCCGCCTCGAAACGGGCATTGAATGCGGCGATGGCCCGGCGGCTCAGCGCGTCCTCCGGGTAAAGCATGTCAAAGGCGTGGATATCGGTGGGATATACGTCCGCCGCGGCCGGGACGCCGGCCGCTTTCAGTTTTTCCACATATTGCAGCGTTTCCGCGTAAAACGGTTCGCCGCTCCCCACAAAGGTATAGCAGGGCGGGAGACCGCGGCAGTCGGACTGCCGGGCGGGAGCGGCGTAGGGGGAAACCTGCTTCTTCGCGTTTGAGCGCAGATAGATCCTCCAGCCGAAATGATTGCGCCGGGTGTTCCAGACTCTCCCGTGATTGTCCCGGGAGCTTTCTGTGTCCCGGTTGTCCAGCATCGGATAGAGCGGCATCTGAAAGGATACGGGGATGCCCCGGTCCCGTGCCATCATGCATACAGCCGCGCAGAGCCCTCCACCTGCGCTCTCGCCGCCCACCATGATGCGGCTTGCGCCGAGCTCCCGCCTGTGCGCGTCCATATGGGCGAGCACGGTGTAGCAGTCGTCTGCCGCGGCAGGATACGGGTGCAGCCAGGCGAGCCGGTAGCCCGGGGAGACAACCGTCACGCCGAAGTTACGGACAAGGTCCGCCGCCCGGCTCATATAGACCATTTCCTTCATGCCGAGAATATAGCCGCCGCCGTGGATCCAGAGGACCACCACATCGGCCGGGGAACGCTCCGCCGGCCGGAGAATGAGGACGGGAACGCCGCTGATCCGGCGCTTCTCTGCCCGTATGGCCGCATCGGGCCTTAAGGCCAGGTGCATACCGTCAACCGTTTCCACCGCTGACCCATTCTGCCACGTCCGCGCCGCTGCGGACCAGCTTTGCGCCCAGCAGCTCCCCGCCGGAAAGGAAGGGCTGCAACTTCTCCGCCGTCTTCCCGATGCCGCTGCCGCCGGAGGTGGCGAAAGCCCGGACGGTCTTGCCTGTCCAGTCATAGCCCTTGCAGAAGCTGCTGACGACCAGTGGAGCGCATCCGTACCAGATCGGGAAACCGATCAGCACGTTGTCGTATTCGGCAAAGTTTTCGACTCTCCCGCTCACCGGCACATCCTTCCTGGCCATAAATTCACGATTGCATCTGGCCAGCGGGTTGGTATAGCGCAGGTCCGCTGCGGTGTAGGGCTTTTCGGGCGTTATCTCGCAGAGGTCTGCTCCAAGGACCTCCGCCGCTTCTTTCGCGACTTTTGCCGTAGTCCCGCTCTCGGCACTAAAATAGAGAATCAGTGTTTTCATAGTATAGATCTCCTCGTGGGATGTTATTCTAATGATTTCTCCGTATAGAGTACCATTCAGCCGGAGAATTCGCAAGCACGGCACTGACAAAAAGAAGAAGGAAGCACTCCTGACGGATTGTTTTCTTCTTCTATGGAAAAGGCAGCGTATTAGGATGAAAAACTATGCAAGAGTGCTTTATGAACGATCGGAAGTGCTGAAAAATCGGCTTTTTACGTTCTGTCGATTCGATAATACTTATAGTCCTGGTCTTCCCGAATAAGGGTAAAGCCTGCTTTTTCTAAAACGTGCTGACTACAGCCATTAGTCCGGATGGTATCTGCATAAAGAGTCGGTATGTCCAGATCATCAAATACATATTGAACGGCCAGCCTCTCTGCCTGAGTACCGATACCATGATCTTTTAATCTGGAATTCTTCAGGACAATTCCCATCGTTGCGCATTTATGCAGTTCGATGTTCTTGAGAAGAATCTCTCCAACGATCTCTTCATTGTACATGATTGCAAGCGGTATGCGCTTCAGATCCTGTTGCCTTTGAACATATTTATCTACTTTTTCCTCACTATATTCATAATGAGCATATTCCTGTCCGGGCAAGTACATGTCAGGATCATTTTCATATTCCCAAAAGAACAAACGATACCTTTCGGCTGTCATGGGAACTAGTCTGATTCTGTCCGGCTCGATCTGCATCCCTGATCCTCCAATATAAATCCCGAATAGTTGACCGATTTCTATAATACCACAAAAAAACAAACAGTCTGAAGAAATAAAAAGGAAATTGGACAGAGGGAGCTTACGGACGAATCCGCAATCAATCAAAAAATATTTCATAATTACCGCAAAAAACATGATTTATTGATTCTATAGTTGATTCTCCCTTTGCTAGAATTCAGCCATAAGATAAAAACACTGCCGTAAACAATGACTGAAAGAAAAGGAGAACGATAAAGATGAAGCGCAATACATGGAAGAAAATGACCAGATCCGTCCTCTCCCTGCTCCTTGTCGCGAGCCTGACCACCGGCCTCGGATTCGCCTGCTCCTCCGCCTACGCGATGAATGAAGGCGAAGAGCTGGTCGAAGAGGACGTCATTGCAGACCGGGCTGTCGCCGAGGCGGCACCCGTACAGGCTGAGGAAGCCGCTCCTGCTGCAGAGCCCCAGGCTGAAGAGGCTTTGGAGGAAGCTGCCGTCGAGACAGCGGAGGAAGTTCCTGCTGTTGAGGAAGCGGATCTCATGATGATGTCCGCACCGGCAGCCGATGAGAACAAAGATGTGACCGAGCCTGAAGCCGCACAGAGCGACGAAACAGACTTCAGCGAAGAGATCACCGAAGAAGCCGCTGTGGTCCCTGCCCCGAAGTACATCTACTACAACAACGAGAACCACGACATCACCATCGAAGTATACGAAGACGGCAGAATGGTCTGCATCGTCAGCAACACGGAAGCCGCCGGCGAAGACCTGGCCATCGTCCAGCTCCATGACAGCACAGGCAGCGTCCTC
This sequence comes from Candidatus Limivicinus sp., assembly GCA_045586065.1. Lineage (GTDB taxonomy): Bacteria > Bacillota > Clostridia > Oscillospirales > Oscillospiraceae > Limivicinus. The sequence continues at coordinate 3,936 of JAZMZR010000021.1, read as the reverse complement.
TCCGGTGCCATGAAAGACGAGCTCAAGGGAATGGTCACCAACATTACCCTGGGAGAAGGAATCCTCGGTGTAGGCTGGTCCAGCTACAACTACTATGACAACCCGGAAAAGACGGACGTGTTCCATGGCTTCGACAGGCTGACGGAGGTCAATCCCAGCTCCACCCTCGAGGTCATCGGCTGGAGTGCATTCCGCAAATGCTACAACCTGGCGAACTTTGACTTCTCCAAGTGTGCGAACCTCACCACGGTCATGCAGCAGGCCTTCAGCAACACCGGCCTGAAATCCGCGGACTTCTCCGGCACACAGGTCGACACGATCGGACATGGCGCCTTTGAAAACTGTACCTCGCTCGAAGAGGTCTCCATCCCGTCAACTGTCACCAGCATCTATGACCAGGCATTCAGCAAATGCAGCGGCATTCAGCAGATCGAATACAACGCCGCAGCGTATGAGACCAGCATCCAGCAGAACGGAAAAGAGAACCCCTACTTTGCCTCCGCAATCTTCAGTGCCTCCAAAAACAATGAATACACTCTGGTCATAGGCACGGACGTCGAGGTCCTGCCCCAGGGCTTCTTCAAGGCGTTCCTCGGAGCCGGTGAGATCAGTTTCGGAACCATGGAAGATGATGATGACTGCACGGTAAACGGACGCAGCCTTTCCGTGAACAAGGATGCCACCTACAGCCAGTCACCCGTCCCCTTCAGGAACCTGGCCTCCGATTGTGTGGTAGACGAAAACGGGGTGCTGTATGAAAAGAAATCCGACGCCCTGCAGATCACCTATTTCAGCCCCGAGCTCACCCAGTACACCCTGCCCGGAACCGTGCAGGTCGCGGAAGATGCAATAGCGGTTGCCGATCTCGGCGACTATGCAAACTCGAGAGTGGCCGGAACTGTAACCTTTAAGATCGAAGCCGGTGATGAGATTGCCGGAGCGGACTCCATAGAACTTCCCGATTTCAAGATCTCCGACACGGTGCTCGTTCTGAAGAACGAAGATGGAAGCACCAGCTTCATGCCCTTCTCCGCCGCAGACCTGACCGGCAATGCTGCCTACTCTGTAACCGTCGAGAACGAAGACGGCAGCAGGACGGTGTACAGCTTCAGCCTCAGCGGCTGGGCTATGGAAGACGGCACAGTCCTGGCACTGGACGAAGCGGTTTCCCTCAGCGGTGAAGTCTCCCTGACGTCTGTCTGGAATCTCATTAAGGAAGAGATCCCGGCACCGGCACCTGAAAAGCAGGACAGGGCTGCGGCTCCTGCAGCAGCACCTGCAGCAGCACCTGCCGCCGCTCCCGCAGCCGTTCAGGAAGCAGCCATTGCGCAGAACGTTGAAGAGCTGAATGACACTCCGGTCCCCCTGGCAAAGCAGGTCAGCGCAGAGATTGCCTATTCCGCAGCCACGCTGTCCGCCGTACATGCAGACTCCGTTGAAGAGGCTCCCGAAACCGTGGAGAGCAACAGCGGTCTGATGGTTCTGGCAGTGCTGATCCTCGTGATCGCTGCAACAATGTATGTCTCCATCCGGAACAGGAAAGACGAGAATGTCTGATCGATAACACGCAACAAACCGACTGCCACGGGTTTTCCCAAAGCATTTCAATAACGCATAAACGCAAACAGGCCGGTCCCGGATACTTCCCGGACCGGCCTGAAACGCTGAAAAGCCGTGGATACAGTTTTTCAGAAGCAACCTTTCAAAAACAAAGCAGGCACTCCTAATGGAGCACCTGTTCTGTTTCCGGAAAAAGCAATCCGTTTTGTTAGAAAAAGACGTGGCGGTGCACCGGCTGTTCAGGGGGTGCATTTTGAACGATGGGAAGAGATGACAAGCTGGAATTTGCCATTGGTATATTATAACTTCAGAACCAGGAACTTCATCCCTTCCCTTCGGCCTCCCGTTCACTTCCTCAAAACCGCATGAGCAATGCGGACCAGGGATTATCTTGATGCATTCTTCAGTACATGCTGCAGCGTGGCTTTCATGTTCGGAATGTCCAGCGGCTTTGCGATATGTCCGTTCATCCCAACTTCCTTGGCTTTCTTTATATCCTCCTGGAACGCATTGGCCGTCATGGCGATGATTGGAATGCCGGCGAGTCTGCTGTCGGGAAGATCACGGATGGCCTGCGTTGCCTGATATCCATCCATTACCGGCATTTGTATATCCATCAGGATCACATCATAGTATCCCGGCTCGGATGCTGCTGCCATTTCCAGGGCAATTCTCCCGTTCTCTGCTGTTTCGATCAGGAATCCCGCCTGCTCAAGCAACATCTGTGCGATTTCCATGTTGATCATATTGTCTTCGACCAGCAGTGCGCGCATACCTTCAAATGAGATCGCATCCCCCTCGCAGGAGATGAATTCCTCTTCCGGTTCCGCCAGAGGGAAATCAACGGTAACAGTAAACTCCATCCCCTTTCCTTTCTCGGTCTGGACAGTTATACTGCCGCCCATCATGTCAACAATGCTTTTTGTGATCGCCAGACCAAGTCCGGTTCCATGGATTTTGCTGACTGTCGAGGTATGCTCCCGTTCAAAGGGAATAAACAAACGCTCTGCAAATTCCCTGCTCATACCGATGCCCGTATCTTTGATACGGATTTCATAGCGGCCGGTTTCGTCACTTCCGGGAGTTTCGGTCAGCTGCAGGGACACACGGCCGTTTTCTTCCGTAAACTTTCCCGCGTTGCACAGCAGATTCATCAGAGCACGATCCAGCATAACCTTATCACAAAGCACCCACTTATGTGAAAGCACGCAGGATACGGATAGGTCGATTTTTTTGCTTCCAGCTGGATCCTGACCAGATCGCACGCTCCCCGTACACAGTTTTCCAGATTCACACGGCCGGTTCGAGACTGAACTTCCCGCTTTCGATGCGGCTCATCTCCAGCACATCGTTCACGATACCCAAAAGCTGACGGCTTGCCATATCAATCTTGTCGATATACTCACTTTTTTTCTCATAGGTGACACCGTCCCGATTTGCCAGCGCGGTATATCCGATGATGGCATTCAATGGCGTGCGGATGTCATGGGACATGTTGGACAGGAAAACAGTTTTTGCTTTACTGGCTTCTTCAGCGGCAGACAGCCGCACCTCAAGCTGCTCATTTTCCTGGATCCTGTCAAATGTACGGCGGATGAGAAGGAGCATGACAAATACGAAAATGCTCCCGCCGAAAAGGATGCCTGCCATGACGATATCCGGGTTCCCGAAAAGCCCGACAATCAAATATCCCACGAAAAACATGACCAACAGCCAGATAGGAAGATAAAAGAGCCTTTGTTCCTGATCCCATTTTCCATGTTTCCGGACATCCCTGGAGAAACAAATATAACGGTATATGTTGTATGCCATCAGCGCGCTGCCTGCATATATCATCAGATAGACAAAAAAGCTCTTCATAATACCTCCTGTTTCACGCCAGTTATCAGGCCTTGGTTATCTTCACGCTTGACATCCTGTATCATATCCGGCTCCGCAAACTCCGATTCAGCCACCTGTTTACCAATCATCCGACAGTGCAGACAGACCTTCGTTCTTTGCCTCTCTGTCATCATAGCACAAAAAGAAAAGCACGGCAATTCTATCAAAATAACCGTGCTTTTATGTGTAAGTACGCCCAAAAGGTACGAGATCAAGGGAAGTACACCGAAAAGGTACGCACTGCACAGTTCTGACAGCCGGAAGCAACCGATTATAAACTGTCGATTCTGCGAAAGGCGTCCTGACACCACGCGAACAAGAAGGAGAAAGCCTTATGCCTCTTCCACGCTGCCGTTATCAGAGAGACATTCTTCCAGTTCATCAAGTGCGAGGTCGTACTGACTGTTTCGCTTCTCCGCTGTATTGGAATGATATTTCATTGTTGCAAGGTTGCGCGCGATTTTGCAGACAAATGTCCGCAGCGGCGATGGTTTG
>JAZMZR010000020.1:0-40118 GCA_045586065.1 Candidatus Limivicinus sp. | reverse complement strand
GCTGTGCGAAGAACGACGGTCTGAAAGAGGCGATCGAGCACGTGCTGAAGCTCAAGGTCGTGAATCTGAAGACAGACCCGCAGCTGATGGGAGCGCTCGGCGCTGCCGAATATGCCCGTCAGAAGGGACTTGCAAAAAAGTGATTCCGGTGCGGACAGAATTTGAAAGGAGATAATCCTGGATGGAAAAAGTATGCAAAGCTTTGTGGAAACTGATTAAGATCATCCTTGCCGTGGTCATAGTTCTGTTTATCGTCTATTTCTGGAACCTCGACCAGAAGGTGCTCGGCTGGGCATATAAGCAGGTCAATGCCATGTTTGACCGTAAGAAAGTGAACCAGGTATTTTAAATGGAACTGTTCAATCCCCTGATCAGCGATACCAGGAATCTTCTCGGATCCTACAGTGGAAAAAAATGGAGCTATTCTCCGTCGGCCTGCTGGAAGGATATCGGCTCGAGCGAACTCGTCCTGCAGAGAGACGCGGCTTTTGAGCTCGGCGCGAGGGGAAGGGGATCTGCAAACTATGTTCTGTTCACTTCATCGGCGGAGCTTGTTCCGGAAGACAGGGTGGTCCTTTACGGGCCGGACCTGAAGGACATAAAGAACGACTGTGATTTCGCGAGGATAGTCCTGCTCCGTGTCGGCGTGATAGACGGCGACGACGAGAACGTGTACCGCGTTCTGAAGGATATCGAGTTTGCCAAGTATCATGTATTTCCCGAAGGATATATGGTGAGGATCTCTCCGGAATCTTTCCGCGAGCAGGTGCGGGTGAGCCGTGATGCCCTGAAAAAAGGGATAAGTTTCGGAACACTTGGATCGTCATATATAAAAGAGTATAAGAAAGATCCCAATGTCCTGTCGGCTGAGGTCATATTTATCACGGATCCGGCAGTCGACTATAAAGCCCTTCAGGAACTGGCTAAAAAAACCACCGCGGCCATCGGAACGCTTACGCACATCCTCGAGGGGCTTCCCACGGATTGTTCAGTATGCTCTCTGAAGGATATTTGTGATGAAGTGGAAGGAATGAAAGAACTCCACTTCGGTGTCGGAAGCAAAGAAGAAAAACACTGATCAGAACAAAAAGAAAACCTGCCTGGTGCAGGTTTTCTTTTTGTTCATTGATAAAACGGGCGAATAGTGCTAAAATTAAATGCACTTTAACTTCTAAAATGAACATGGGGGACGTATCATGATAGGAGTCGGCAGCGATCACGGAGGATTCGAGCTGAAGAACGCCATATGTCGCCATCTTGAACAGCGCGGTCTGGAATACAAGGATTACGGCACATATTCAAATGAAAGCTGTGACTACCCTGAATACGGAAGAGTAGTAGCAAAGGCCGTTGCCGCAGGGGAATGTGATACCGGAATAATCGTATGCGGCACGGGAATAGGCATATCCATTACGGCAAACAAGATTCCCGGGATCAGAGCCGCCCTCTGCGGGGATTGTTTCTCTGCCGAGGCCACAAGACTTCATAACGATGCGAATATACTCGCACTCGGAGCCAGAGTGGTGGGGGAAGGCCTTGCTTTGAAAATCGTGGATACTTTTCTGGACACCCCATTTTCAAATGACGAAAGGCATAAACGACGCATCGCAATGATCGAGGATCAGTGACCGGAGGACCTGGCTTTGGCAAGAAACAGGAAATACTATAAGGGAAAACGAAAAAGGAAGAGCTATGCGGTCGTTCCTGTCGCTGTAATTATGCTCCTCGCGGTTGTTGTCGTCGTCCTGTTTTACGGTATGCAGAAATATGCCGTGATCACGAAGGAAGATGTATCCGTCGAACTGCCGTATATGAAGAAAGATAATACGGTTATAGACGAGTTCGGCCACGAGGTAAAAGTCTTTGACAAGGTTGAGACTACAGTGACCTTCAAGGAGCGGGACTACTCTGCCGTTTCTGCTGCTGCAGGGAAGACTGCCGGCGAACTGAGGGCCATCTTTGTGAGCGCAGAGGAAGCAACAAAGGAAAAGATCCTTGAATACGATGCAAGGCTTTCGTCCGGCAATGCTCTTGTCATAGAGATGAAGCCCAGGGAGGGCAACCTCAAATGGTATTCCAATTCCGTCCTTGCTCAAAGCTACGGCGTCTCCAGCGAGTCTCAGCAGACTGCGGATATCAGAGAAGCCATCAGCAGGGTCAAGGAAAACGGACACTATGTTGTAGCCCAGATCAGCTGCTGCATAGACAACATGCTCCCTTCAAGGAGCACGACCGTGGCTCTCACAAGCATGTATGGTACATATTACACCAATGATCTCGGCGTATGGATGGATCCGTACAATATGAATGTGAGAAACTATATTGTGGAGCTTGTGCAGGAACTCTATGATATGGGCTTCGACGAGGTGGTCCTTGCGGATCTCCGTCACCCCGAACTCAACAAGGAGAAAGAGGAGTGGGTCTTCTACAACAGGGATATGTCCACTTCTCAGGATCCCGTGGATGCCATATGCGGCTTTGCGGTATACGTGACCGAAAAGCTTTCCGACAGGAAGGGCCTGCTTTCTGCCTATGTAGACAGTCCGAAATCCCTTGTGAAGGCCGATGAGGCAACGGGACAGAACGGAGCCCTGTTTTTTAAGATCTTTGACAGGGTATATTACCGGACGGACAAGTATACTTACACCTTTAACTATCAGGATATCGTGGGAAACGTCACCATAGGAGATGCGCACAACCGTTTCATTCCCGTTGTGGAAAACTATTTGCCGGATAACACCTCATGGGTATACATTGACACGGTATCAGACTGAGCATTTTGATTTTTTGCAAGTAAAGCAGATCTAAGATGAAAAAAAGACCGCTCCTGATAATATGTTTACTTATACTGAGCTGCCTGATAATTGCCTGCGTGACCGTCGCTGTTTTGAAAGGCTCATCCTCTTTTGAAGAGTCTTCAGCGGATACGGAGACCGCAGGCGATTCTGTCATGGATGTGGCCGCGGTTGTGCCTGCCGGACTAAAAGAAACAGTTCCGGACTATAGCGGCATGATTGTGATCTCAGAGTTGATGCCAAAGAACAAAGCGACCATGGTCAACGGGCGTCTGGATGACTGGGTCGAGATCCGGAACCTGTCCGATCAGCAGATCCCCCTTGACGGCTGGCGGCTGACATGCGAGGGATCTTTCGATCTTTCGAGAACTGTTATACGGCCCGGAGAGTACATGCTGTTTTTCTCCTCAGAAGAGTTCCCGATAAAAGACGATGCCCGCATCTCGCTGTATGACCCGGAGGGAAGATGCATATCCACGGCAGATGTCCCGGAATTGAAAAACGACATCTCTTATGCGCGCAACGGCAGCGGGGAATACACTGCGGAGCTTTATCCGACTCCCGGCTATGAAAACAGCCGACAGGGCTACTGTGACTATCAGGAGACGCTGCTTCCCACAGGAGAGTTGGTCATAAGTGAGGTCGTGGTATACAACAGATCTGTTGATTTCGGATCTCCGTATGGTTTCTGCGACTGGGTCGAAATCAGAAACATATCCGAAAACACCGTTGACCTTTCGGCGTACTGCATCACAGATAAAGCCTCCAACCTTGAAAAGGTCTGTTTCCCTAAAGGAGAACTCAAACCAGGCGGGTACCTCACCGTACTGTGTACGGGATCGGGTAACACAAGAAGTTTAAAAGCGAACATGCTTGTTGCTCCCTTGGCACTGGATTCGGAGAATGAGCAGCTTATATTGTCAAAAAATGGGACTGTCGAAGACTGCGTTCCTCTGAAGGATGTCCCGTTCGGCTGCAGTCTCGGAAGGATGGATGGCGAAGCAGGTTTCTTTTATTTTGAAACACCGAGCTGCGGGAAAGCAAATACCGGCGGATGCAGATACGTTACGGAAAGCCCTTCGGCCACTGTACCGGGAGGCCAGTATCCGGCGGACGAAAGCCTGTTCGTGGAACTGAATGGCACCGGAACGATATACTACACATTGGACAGCTCTGAGCCGACGTTCAACTCCTTGGTCTATTCAGGTCCGATCGAGATCACCGGAACAACGGTTTTGAGAGCGTTCTCCTGCGAAGAAGAACAGCTCCGGAGCAGATCGGTGACCTATAATTACCTGCTCGGAACAGAACACTCGCTTCCTGTCGTCTGCATCAATGCAAACTCGGGAAAAGACATGACCAGAATGTACAATCTTGGAGACAAGAGCAGGGAGATCCCGGGAAATATATCTTTCTATGACGGAAACGACGGTTTTTCTGAGAACTGCTGTATTTCCATGAACGGAGCTACTTCTTTGTCCCTCGTAAAAAAATCAATGATCGTGAGATTCAGAGGGGCCTATGGGTGTTCCATGCTGAAATATCCGCTGTTCGATGAGGGAGCAGACGAATTCAATGCGCTTGTTCTCAGAGTTGGACAGGATTACTATAACGGCGTTATCCGCAACGAATTGTGCCAGGCGATGGCACGGGAATTTTCCGAAGACCTTCTTACACAGCGCGGGAAATGGTGCGTTGTATATGTCAACGGCGTGTATTACGGCGTTCATGCGCTCAAGGACAATGATAACGCGTATCTTTACGCTAACCGGTATGGGGTCAGCAAAGACAGTGTAACGATCGAGTGCGGAAACGTGCCGCCGGGTTCTGCTCTTTATCCTGCGCTCAATTATATATTGACGAACGACATGTCGAATGATGCCAATTACAGAAAAGCCTGTGAAATGGTCGATATGAACAGCCTGGCGGACTGGATTGTGGCAGTGGGTTACAGTGGACACCCTGACGTGATAAACGGAAATTATAAATATGTCTCTTCGAACGAGGATGACGGGAAGATCAGACTCATTTACTATGACCTCGACACTTCTCTGCAAAGGCCTGAATATCCATTCATCAATATGTTTGCTCCTTCTTACGAAACGCAGATGTTCTGGATCTGCAACCGTCTTTTCAGAAACAGCGAATTCAGAACACTCACGCTGCAGCGGGCGTCGGATGCATTGCACGGAGCCTTCAGCGATGAAAATGCGCTTAGAATAATCGATGAAATGGCGGCGGAGATCGATTCGGAAATGATGAGAGATGCTCCGCGATGGGGCGTGTTGAGTTATACCGGATGGAAGGGCAACATCAACAGGCTGAAAACGCTTATGGCCGACTATCACTATTATGTTGTGAATAATCTGCGAGTTTTTATGAGACTCACAGATGAAGAGATCCGAACGTATTTCGGGGATCTGTAAACAGGTATGCACGGAAGTGCAAAAAAACAAGGCCTCTGACGGGGATTGCCGTCAGAGGCCTTTCACTTGAAAACGGGATTATTTGGTTCCGAAGATCCTGTCGCCGGCGTCACCGAGACCGGGAACGATGTATCCATGGTCGCTCAAGCGACTATTGCAGTACAGAAATAAAGACTTATATAACAAGTATAATTGCTTTAGATAAATAGCTTAGCATATTGGAGAAAAATCTTGACAAAAAGAGAAAATATTTATAAATTATTGATAATAATTATCAATAATTAAGATATTTATTTAATGGTTAATAGTTATAAAAGAGTTAAATTTTATTTTTTGTGATCGACGTAGAAATCAATTAATCAGCTAAATCATCATTATAATCATATAAAGAGTACAGTTAGTAGGACATATTGATAAAAGTGATTAAGATGAAAAAAACGTCTTTATTGTTAAAAGTATTAATATTGAATTGCCTTATAATTGCCTTAGCGACTATTGTTGTTTTTAGAAGGTCAACCGCTTCAGAGGAAACTGTAGCTGACACGGGAAATGCAGGCAATTCTTTCTTGATACCAGCCGAGGAAAAACCATTCGGCTCGGATGAGTGTTATCCAGACTATACCGGTATGCTAGTGATCTCAGAGTTGATGCCAAAGAACAAAGCAACTATGGTCAAAGGGTGTTTCGAAGACTGGGTCGAAATTCTGAATCTGTCCGATCATGCAATACCGCTTGACAACTGGCGTCTGACCTGCGACGGAACGGCCGACCTTACGGGAAACGTTATACGCTCAGGCGAATATCTTCTTGTACTCTCCCCGGAAAGGTTCTCGATTAAAGATGGCTCCCGCATCGCTCTGTACGACCCGGAGGGAAGGCGCATCGCCGCGGCGGATATCCCGGAAATGAAGAACGACGTCTCTTTAGCGCTATCCGATGACGGGAAATATGTCGCAGAGCTATACCCAACTCCCGGCTTTGAAAACAGCAAGAAAGGATACTGTGATTATCAGGAGACGCTTTTTCCCGAAGGAGATTTGATTATAAGCGAAGTGGTGGTATACAATATCTCTACGTCCTTGAAAGCAGGGTCTCCCCCAACACATGTTGACTGGGTAGAGATAAAAAACATATCCGGAAAGATAATAAGCATGTCCGATTATTATCTTTCCGATAAAGTATCCGAGCCAGAAAAATATTGTTTTCCCGACAGAATACTCAAGCCCGGTGAATACCTTACCGTACTTTGCTCGGAATCTGGAAACACAACTAGCTCAACAGTTGGAATGGTCATTGCTCCATTTGCGCTGAATTCGGAGAATGAGAAACTTATACTGTCCAAAAACGGGACTGTCGAAGACTGCGTTCCACTGAAGGATATTCCGTTCGGTTGCAGTTTCGGAAGAATGGACGGTGAAGCTGGCTTCTTCTATTTTGAAAAACCGAGTTGCGGAAAAGCAAATACCGACGGGTGCAGATACGTTTCGGATAGTCCCTCAGCCACTGTACCGGGAGGCCAGTATCCGGCGGACGAAAGCCTGTTCGTGGAACTGAATGGCACCGGAACGATATACTACACATTGGACAGCTCTGAGCCGACGTTCAACTCCTTGGTCTATTCAGGTCCGATCGAAATCAGCAGAACAACGGTTTTGAGAGCGTTCTCTTGCGAAGAGGAGCAGCTCCGGAGCAGATCGGTGACCTATAATTACCTGCTTGGAACGGAACATATTCTTCCCGTCGTCTGTATTAATTCCAACTCAACAAAAGATATGAACAGGATATATGCCTTAGGGGACAAGAGCGTTGAGCTTCCGGGAAACATATCTTACTATGATGGGCGGGACGGTTTCTCCGAAAACTGCTCTATATCCATGAATGGGGGAACATCACTTGCCCTTCCCAAAAAGACCATGATAGTAAGATTCAAAGGAGCATACGGGTGTTCAATGTTGAAATATCCGCTGTTCGATGAGGGGGCAGACGAATTCAATGCGCTTGTTCTAAGAGTAGGGCAGGATTACTATAATACGGTTGTCCGCAATGAGTTATGTCAAACAATGGCGAGGCAGTTTTCTGAAGACCTTCTTACACAGCGTGGGAAATGGTGCGTCGTATATGTCAACGGTGAGTATTACGGTGTTCATGCGCTCAAGGATAATGATAATGCGTATCTTTATGCAAACAGGTACGGGGTAAGCAAGGACAGTATAACAATCGAGGCTGGAATGGTGCCGACGTATTCCGTTCTTTATCCGGCGCTCAATTATGTTATGGAGAACGACATGTCGGATGATTCCAATTACAGGAAAGCATGTGATATGGTCGATATGAACAGTCTCGCTGACTGGATTGTTGCGGAGGGGTACAGCGCGAACCCGGACCTAGTGAATGGAAATTTGAAATATGCTGTTTCAACAGATGATGATGGGAAAATTAGGCTCATCTATTATGATTTGGACGCTTCTTTGTCAAGGACGGGATTTCTGTTCAATAATATTTTTGATCCTGTGGTTAAGAATCAGATTTACTATATCAGCAGATCTCTAATCAAAAACAGTGAATTCAGAGCACTTTTGCTTCAACGTTCGTCGGATGCGCTACATGGAGCTTTTAGTGATGAGAATGCATTAGCATTAATCAATGAGATGGTTGATGAGATTGATGAAGAAATGGTTAGAGATGCAGCAAGATGGGCAAAAGCAGGAATCAATTATTTACAATGGCAAAAAAACGTTGATGAATTAAAGAATCTTATGTCTGACTATCATTCTCTTGTGGTGAAAAAACTGACATCGTTGCTGAAGCTTACTGAAGAAGAGGTTAATGAATACTTTGGAGACTTGGTTTGAAACTGCTTAGGTAGATGTTGTTTTTATAAGTGACGTTTGCTTTGTTGCATATACTCTTTTGAACCATTTTTCTACACGAGGTTTGCCCATATATAGAAAAAGCCCCTGACGGAATTTCGTCAGGGGCTTTAAACATGGGTGAATTATTTTGTTCCGAATATCCTGTCGCCCGCGTCGCCGAGACCGGGAACGATATATCCGTGGTCGTTCAGATGGTCGTCCAGAGCGGCAACGTAGATATCCACATCGGGATGATCCTCCTGCATTCTGGCGACGCCTTCAGGTGCGCCGATGATACTCATGAGCTTGATATGGGAAGCACCGGTTTCTTTGAGAAAAGTGATTGCTGCGGAAGCGGAACCGCCGGTGGCGAGCATCGGGTCTACGACGATCACATCGCGCTCGGAGATATCAGGGGGCATCTTGAAGTAATATTTCACAGGTTCAAGTGTCTCGGGATCGCGGAACAGACCGACATGTCCCACCTTGACGTTCGGCATCATGCTCACCATGCCGTCTACCATTCCCAGTCCTGCGCGAAGTATAGGCACCACGGCGAGCTTCTTTCCTGCGATCCTGCGGCAGTTGGCCGGAGCGACAGGCGTCTCGACAACAATGTCCTCGAGCGGAAGGTCACGTGTAGCCTCATAGCACATCAACATGGCGATTTCACTGATGAGCTCGCGGAATTCCTTTACACTCGTTGATTTATCGCGGAGGATCGAAAGCTTATGCTGGATCAGAGGATGATCGAAAACACATACTTTACCCATAAACAAACTCCTTTTATATAAATAAATACTAAACAGTTTTATCGGCCTGCCCGAGCCTTGCCAGTCTTTCTCTTTCCGCTTGGGAGAGCCTGAGATATACGGGCTTGAGCGAATCGGCGTCGCCGGGTTCCCGGCCGAGAGCAGCCATGCCGACACCCCATGCGCTCTGCCATATCAGATTGTCCGGAGCAAGCTCGAAGAGGATCCCCGCTGTCGAGAAAAACTCCGCAGTTACAGCTGCGCCGTCCCCTATGATGAAAACAGGAGCGTGCAATGATTTGATCTCCCCGGCAAGTTCTTCGATGGAGATCGGCCTGTCATCGCACAGACGTTCCGGCTTTCCGTTTTTTATCTTAAACAGCGCATTATATACCTGTGATCGCCTTGCATCCATAACGGGACAGATGTATCCGCCTCGCGAAATGCCGTTCCAGGCCATCGCCTCAAGGGTCGACACACCGATGCAGGGTTTCCCGGAAGCCCAGGCGAGACCTTTGACAGTCGAAACACCAATCCTTATGCCGGTAAAAGATCCCGGCCCGTGAGCAACGGCATACAGGTCGATCTCACCGGGGCCGATCTCACAGTTTTTCAGAAGATCCTCTGCCATTGGCAGAAGTGTTCTGCTGTGGGTGAGGGAGGTGACCTGCGAGTACTGGGCAATAAGCTCGCCGTCACGCAGAAGAGCCACGGAAGCCGGTTTTGCGGAGGATTCAAAAGCAAGCATCAGCATGGAAGATCAGGCCCTCCTTCGATTACAATTTTACGGGAGTTTTCGCCGGTCTTCTCAATGCGCACCTTGATTTCATCGCCCCGGAAAGCGCCTTCGACGTTTTCACTCCATTCGACCGCACACACCGCACCGCGGCTGATATAGTCTTCCCATCCTATGTCGAAAAGCTCATCCGCACTGCTGAGCCTGTACATGTCGAAATGGATGAGGTCTCGGTCTCCGAGGTACTCGTTCACGATCGTGAAAGTAGGACTGGATACACGGCAAGAGAGACCCAGTCCGCGTGCCATACCGCGCACAAACGCGGTTTTGCCTGCGCCAAGGTCTCCGTACATGGTGACAATGACTGAACCGCCCTGAAGGCTTGCAGCAAAGCGTTCCCCGAGGGCTTCCGTTTCAGATTCATTGTTTGTGGTATATGTGTACATATTGTAAACCAGTCTCCGTTTGTGCTATTATAACACCTGCGCCCACATTGCGTAAAGGGAAATAATGTGCTAAAATGACCAAAAGATTTCAGCGGTTTTAGTGATTATGCAGAGGAGGATCAGATGCTCAAAAAAATAAAGCCCTTAGTCAGAACATATTTTGAGCGGGCGGACATCCTGCTGCTTGTTCTTTGCACCATCCTTGCGGTATTCAGCGTTTTCATGGTATACAGAGCAGCTCTCGGCATGTCCAATGCCGGAGTGAACATCAGCCCGAACAAAATAGTCATCGTCCAGATCATGTCTATTTTTATCGGTATTGCCGCCTATGTGGTCTTTACCATCATCGATGCGGATATCCTCGGCAGCCAGTGGAAGCTTCTTTGTATAATCAATGTGCTGCTTCTTGTGGCTCTCGTTATTTTCGGAGAGGAGGGCGACACAGGAGCCAAGAGCTGGATCCGTTTTGCAGGTATAGGCGTCCAGCCTTCGGAGATCATCAAGGTCTTCTATATCGTGATCTCCGCGAAGCAGATGACGCATCTGAAAGAGCATACCAACATAAACTCCTTCTGGTCAATCGTACAGATGGCAGCGCATTTCGGAATCGTGTTCGCACTCATCGTCTTCGTTTCCGATGACCTTGGAAGCGCCATGATCATCATGTTCATCTTCATCGTGATGCTGTTTTGCCTCGGCGTGAAGATGTACTGGTTCGTCCTCGGCGGAGCGGCGGTCGCTGCAGTAATACCGCTGTTGTGGAACTACTTCTTCGCTGACTATCAGAAAAAAAGACTGATCGCCCCTTATGCACCGGATCTGGTTGACTCCACGGGCTACGGCATCACGTGGCAGACGAACCAGAGCAAGATCACACTTGCTTCCGGAAGACTTACCGGAGTGGATGCATACCATACCTATACGAGCTTCACAGGCAAGCATACCGACTTCATCTTCTCCACGACCGGCGAGCAGCTCGGCATGATCGGCTGCCTGTTCGTCATGGCGATGCTTGTGCTCATCATCGTTCGCTGCGCCCGGGTCGGACTGAAATCCGGAAGAGTGTTCGATATGCTGATCTGCATGGGCGTTGCTGCGGCGCTGACATTCCAGACATTCATCAATATCGGCATGTGCATCGGCATCACCCCGGTCATCGGCATCACGCTTCCGTTCATGAGCTACGGAGGTTCTTCCATGGTCACGCTTTACGGTGCCGTAGGGCTTGTGTCGGGAGTGAAATTCAAGCCGAAGCCACAGCAGTTTACCATGCTGTACTGATTTCTATGTTTGTAATTTGAAAAGAAAGCGGCAGGGAATGATCCCTGCCGCTTTTTCGTCCGCTCAAAGTTCTCGAATAATGAGCATAGTCTCACCCTGGTTCAGACCGATTTCGATCCGTTTCACCTGCGGATGCTTTCTGTAGTGAGAACGGACAAAGTCTTTCAGTACCGTCCCGCCGTGGAATCCGTGGATCACAGTGAGCCGGCACATCTCGCCTTTATTCCTCCGCAGCATGGCATCTATAGCGGTCTGAGCCTGGATTTTGGTCATGTTGTGCACATCTATCTCTTCAAATGCTCTCATAATCCTCCGCGGACCTCACACCACATATGCCTTGGAAGCGCCGAGTTTCCTCGCAAGCTCCGCATAGCGCTCGGCATAAGCCTCGTCTGTTTCCTCTTCACCGAGGATCTTCTGAAACCGTTCTCTCACGCCGAAAGGACGGTATCTTATTATTTTGTAGAAACAGGCGTCACCGATGTGTCCGGCGACATAGCGCACGGTTTTTTCGTTCTCTTCATCCCTTCCGGAGAAGATCACGGTGCGTACCTCATAGAGCTTGCCGATGTTTTTCAGATAGTCAAGGTTCTTTAGGACCATGTCTCCGGGATAGGAAATAAGTCTTTCGCTCCAGCCGCGCTCCACGGCCTTGACGTCCAGCATGACACCCTGCGAAAACTCGAGCACGGCAGGATCCCTCTCAAAGTCAAAGGAACCATTTGAATCTATCAGGCAGGTCTTTCCGAGCCCGACCACTTCTTTGAAAAGCTCCGTCATGAACGAGCATCTCAGCGTGCACTCGCCGCCTGAGCAGGTGATCCCATCGATATATGGTGCGCAGCGAATGATCTGCTGCAGCACCTCATCCACGCTCATCCAGGTTACCCGCGGCGAAGCATCATGCGGGCAGAGCTTTATGCACGTGTCGCACTGCACGCATTTCCCGCTGTCCCAGACCACCGTCCCGCCTTCATCAAAGGCCAGGGCGCCTGCCGGACATCTGGTGACGCACAGCCCGCAGCTGCTGCACATGTGGATCGTTTCAGGATTGTGGCAGAACATGCAATTGAACGGGCAGCCTTGAAAGAAGATGGCGGTCCGGTTTCCCGGACCGTCCACGTTTGAAAACTGTATGATCTTATTAACAGGAGCTTTCTTCATGATGCTGTACGCGCCTGTCAAGGGCATGGCCTCCATCCTGAGCTCCCATGCCGAATACGGTCACATTGTTGAGCGACTGTTTCTTGGCGCGGAGCTTCTCTATTTCGCTCTTTTTCACAAGGTAGCCCGTCACGCGGACCACGTCGTTATTTTCCAGATATCCGGAGAAATAGCGCAGGCCGTTTGCAAGCGAGCCCTTGATGATCGGGAGTATCGCTTCCGGAGTCTTGATATAGGTCTCTTCAAATTTGAATATGTCGCCTGTCCCGGTGGGGAAGAAGGGGTGGAACTTCTCGTTTACTTCAAGCTGCTCAAGCATCGTCGGCTCCACACCGATGGGAATGCGTGTTCCGGGCGAGTCATCCATCCCGTCCGAGTCGATGCCCACCTGTGCGTGCAGGCGGTAGCGGTGGCCGTACGCGTCGCAGTACGGTGCCTCATGCTCGCTGACGCGCTTATCGATCGCTTCCATGATGCGGATACCGAGCTCCGTCGCCTCGCGATTCATGCCGAAGCCCTTTTTCTTGTCCTCAATTCCGAGCAGGTAGTTGCAGCACTCTGCAAGACCGACCACACCGAACATGCCTGTGAAGTTCTCCTGCTTCACAAATCCCTCGGTCACGAGGAAATTGGTCTTGAAAAAGCTCGACTGCTCCACGATGAACTTCACGCGCTTGTCCATGTATTCAAGCTGCAGGTCTATATGCCTGGGCAGCTCTCTGGCAATAAAATCCTCCGGGGATTTTGCGTCCAGTGCGCACTCATAAAGTCTCAGTCTCGGAAGCGTGAATCCGCCGCCGCCGATGGACAGCCCGTTGTAGCAGGAGGCAATGGCGTATTTCTCGCCCCATTCTCTTACGAACATGCGGTGGTTGGCAAAAGAGGGCTTTGCCGTCTTCAGCATACATTTCACGCAGGCCAGCGCAAAGTCATCACTTGTCCGCTCCGGGTCATAGCGCAGCGTCAGATTGGGCACAGCCAGCTGCATCTCTTCGGTTAGTTCCAGCAGGATCCTGCCGGTCACGCTGTCCTCTGGCCCGATATCCGCATGCACGAACGAGTCGGTCTGCACCCTGTCGATGTTCCGCAGGAACAGTCTCAGCACTTTTTTGGCGTACGCTCTGTCCTCTTTAATCACAAAGGGTTCCAGAAGCTTGTCCAGATCACCGAGATAAACGGGGAACGAGGTAATAGACGGCACATGGCAATAGAAGATTTCAAGAACATTCACCGCTTCCAGAAGGTCCTTCGGCGGATCGAGCTGTAGAAAATCGCAGCCCTTCTGAAAGAGCAGTTCGTAGTCGGGGCAGATGTAGCGCGGCCGGTACGGCATTACACCCTCGTTCAGGTCACAAAGGGCGCCCTTGCGCTTTGCCTCATAGTATTCGTCCGAGTAACGGAGACTGTCGTCGGTGCTCTCTCCGAGACGCGCGAGGGCAAGCAGTTCCTGTTTATAGGTCAGGGTAGGATCCTGGATTATGTTCAGGGCATCAGACATGGGAGGCCTCCTGGTTATTGTGTTGTTCAGCTGAAATTTTAACTGTCTTTTCCGCCCCTGTCAAGTGCGGCGCAGAAAGATGAAGAGCCATCTCAGAAGTGTGAGAAGGCTCTTCGGCAGAAGGATTATGAAAAAGATATCAGTATTATTTGAAAATGGCCCGACGGATCAAATTGTCGGAGAATCAGCTCCCGTGCTCTCAGCGGAAAAGCTGGACAGATACTCAGGCTGAACGCCTGCCTGTACATTGTCTGCGGAGAGCTCAATAAAGCCCGTGCCGGCTGAAGCGGGGCGGAGATCCGCCTTGGCGGAAAAGGAAGCGAGTACGAACATGGCAATGAAGCAGAAAACTATAAAGGTAAGAGTAAGAGTCCTGATCATGGTGTTGGATTTCATGTATATTTCCTCCTCCGGTTGTTTCCCGGAAATCATTTTTGTTTTCTGTCAGTTTATACGATGGATTTGCATTTCGGGACGGATATTTTTTTGCTGTTCATGCTGTACTTTTTTTGAGATTTAGTTTAAATTATAACATAATCAATAATCACGGAAGGAATGATGCTTCATGCCGCCCGGAATGAACTCCCTCGGTCCCAGAGGCCATCTCACGGAAGAGGAAAAAGCCAACAAACCGAAAGTAACCAAGGAGCTGCTCCTGCGGATCAGCAGCTATCTCAAGCCCTACTGGCTCCAGTTCCTGTTTGTGTTCATCGCCATACTGCTCTCTGCGACGGTAGGTCTGCTGCCTTCAATCATAACCGGAAAGATCGTCGATCAGGCGCTCATCAACAGAGACCTCGCGCAGCTCATCCAGCTCTGCCTTGCGGCTCTTGCTGCTATTGCGGTGAGCCAGGTCATCGGCGTTGTCGAGAGCTATATCAATTCATGGATCTCCCAGCGCATCATATTCGACATGAAGAACCAGATGTATCAGCATCTGCAGCTCATGCCGCACGCCTTCTTCACCACGGAGAAGCAGGGCGATATCATTACCCGTATGAATACGGACATCAGCGGCGTCAGCTCCGTCATCAGCGGTACACTCACCAGCATCGTCAAGAACGTTGCGACGATCGTCACGACCTGCGTGGCACTGTTCACGATGAACTGGAAGCTTGCCATCGTGGGCATGCTCATTATCCCGCTGCTGATCATCCCTTCCAGGGTGGTCGGCAACACCAGATTCAAGCTGCTCACCCAGAGTCAGGCAAAAAGCGACGAGATGAACCAGATCATCAACGAGACACTCAGTGTGAGCGGCTCCATGCTCGTGAAGCTCTTCACCCGCGAAAAGAAGGAATACGAGAGCTTTGAGAAGGTGAACGGAGAGGTCATGCAGCTGTCACTGAAGGAAGCCCGCAGCGGCAAATGGTTCTTCGTCGTTATGGGAATGTTCACTCAGGTAGGCCCGCTTCTGATCTACCTTGCAGGCGGTCTCATCATGATGAGGACGGACCCGGCTCTCACGGTCGGTACCATCACCGCCACCGTCGCTCTCATCAACAGACTGTACCGACCGGTGGAATCACTTCTGAACGTGGGCGTGGACTTCACGAGGTCGCTTGCCCTCTTCACCCGCATCTTCGATTATCTCGACAGGGAGATCACCATAAAGTCTCCCGAAAACGGACTTACGCCCGAACTTGCGCAGAAGGACATCGTCTATGATCACGTCGAGTTCTGCTACTCCGAGGACAAGCCCCTGCTCACCGATGTGTGCTTCACAGTCCCCGGCGGAAAGATGTACGCCATAGTCGGTCCCTCCGGAAGCGGCAAATCCACCGTCGTCAACATGATCCCGCGCCTTTACGACGTGATCTCCGGCAAGGTCACCATAGACGGCGTCGACGTACGTGACATGGACCTCACGTGGCTGCGGTCGCAGATCGGTGTCGTTACGCAGGACACCTATCTCTTCAACGGCACAATCCTCGATAACCTGCGCTACGCGAAAGAGGATGCCACCATGGAGGAGATCGAGGAGGCCTGCAGAAAGGCCAGCATCCATGAGTTCATCATGAACCAGCCCAAGGGTTACGACACGGAGGTCGGCAACCGCGGCCTCAAGCTCTCCGGCGGTGAGAAGCAGCGCCTCTCCATAGCACGAGTCATCCTGAAAGATCCGGCGATACTTATCCTTGACGAGGCGACCTCCGCCCTCGACTCCATCTCCGAGAATGCCATCCAGGACGCCCTGGAGCTCATGATGGTCGGCCGTACCAGTATCGTCATCGCACACAGGCTCTCCACGATCCTCAAGGCGGACAAGATCCTTGTCGTCGCCAATGGCGTGATCGCCGAGCAGGGCACGCATGAGGAGCTCCTTGCGATGGACGGCGTATATCGCGACCTGTACGAGACCCAGTTCCGCACGGTCATCAACTACGAGACAGGCACGCAGCATCCCGACTTCGATATCTCGATGCTCTCCTCGGATTACAGTGTCAACCGCATCACCGAGGCGGATATAAGCAGTGTGTTCCGGCTGGCTCGTTCCAACCGCCGCTACTACAGACTTCTTGGCCAGCGCCCCACGATGCAGAGCCTCACTGATATCATAAGCGAGGTCCCGGAGGGGAGCGCGCCTGAGAGCAAGCACTTTGTGGGCTTCTACGGAGATGACGGCTCTCTCGTGGCCGTGCTCGATCTGATCACCGGCTATCCCGAGAAAGACGACGCCTTCATCGGTTGGTTCATGGTCGATGCCGAACTGCAGGGGCAGGGGATCGGGTCCCAGCTCTTCGCAGATATCCGCGCCGCCATGAAAGGGCAGGGCTATGATTATCTCTCTCTGGGCGTGATAAAGGAGAACGCAGAGGCCGTGAGCTTCTGGGAGAAGCAGGGCTTCAGCTTCTCGGGCAAAGAGACGCAGAGAGACGGACGGACCATTGCCCATATGGAACGCGCAATCTGAGCGCAAAAAAACACAATACAGACAGAAAAATCCAGGGGTTCCCCGATCGGGGAGCCCCTGGATTTTTTGGGAGGAGCACATGACGTGGACCCCTGATTTTTTATGACTGTTGAGCTTGGCCGGGCTTTGTGCCGACCACCTGATACATCCTCTCGTTCGAGAGAACTGTGCTAACTGTAAGGTATTTTGCGAAGATCGCCGCGAGCTCCTCGGCAGGCATCAGGCCGTTCGAAACATGGCTCGCCGTGCCGTGGTGATGCGCATCTATCTTTTCGCGGCTCATCCCGTGCGCCACGGTGAGCGTCGCGCAGGGGGGCAGAAGCGCGCTGAGGCGCGCTATCAGCCTGTCCGGATCCGGAAAGTGCGGGAAGGCGTTATAGACCACGATACAGTCGAACTTCTTTTCAAATTCCGTGCTCTCGACATCCCCGCAGAGCACGGTCACGCGGTCTTCGCCGGAGAACTTCTCTTTTGCTATGCGCGCCATTTCGGGCGATATATCGATCGCCGTAACAGAAGCGACATCACGCTTCAGATAATCCGGGATCAGGACGCCGGTGCCGCAGGCCACGTCGAGTATGTGCTTCCCGGCGGAGACTCCGGCATTGTCGAGGATGATGCGGATCTTCTCGTCGCTGCGGATCATCTCCGCGTCCCAGCCGGGAGCGAGCCTGTCGAAGAACTCGATTACTTCCTTGGAATCTATCATCTTCTCAGCTGAAGAAGCTTGCGGTATCGATCTTCTGATATCCGCCGAAGCTGGAGGGGCAGGCGAAGATCTGGTCGGCCAGCGGCTTGCCGAGGAACATCTCGGTGATCTCGTTGGTCTTTGCCGTCATGTCCAGATCCGCGAACTGCTCGGGATATACGATGCTCGCGGCGTACCAGGTGTTCATGAGCACGGTCTCAAGGTTGGTGTAGTAGGCATTGTAGGCCATCTGCAGGTAAACCTTGCCGTTCTGCCAGGCCTTGCTGCTGTCGAACATGGTGCTGTCCTCGGCGTAGAGCGGCTTGATGTTCTTCACGGCCGCGGCGTCGATGATCATGATATCCATGTCGGCTCCGATGTCAACGAACTTTTCCTCCTCGATGGCGAATACTCCCGGGGTGTCCATGTCAGCGAGGACGTTTTTGATCCCGGCCTTCATGAATACGGGGAACTTGGCGGAAGTCATGAGGTGGTTGGTGGTGCCCCAGTTTCCGAGACCGCAGATGTAAACGAGGGGCTTTTCCTCATCGGGGATGTCAGCGACTCTTGCCGCGATCTCCGCGCCCTGCGCCGCCACATAGTCCACGAGCTCCTTCGCACGCTGCTCCTTGGCGAGGACCTTTCCGAGCAGCGCCATGGTGCCGCTGAATTCTTCACTGAAAACGTTCTGGCTGCCCTTGAGCGTGATCACGGGCACGCCCAGCTGCTCCTGCAGGGCGTCCTCCTTCTCAACATCCTCATACTCCGAAATGACCAGATCCGGCTCGCAGGCGAGGATCTTCTCGGCCTCCGCGGTCTGGGCGTTCGGTCCGCCTACGCCGCAGGAGGGAAGGGTGTTGAAAATGTCGCCGTAGGCGAGCACATAGGGACGGGCGACCGAGTCGAACATCTTGGGCCTCTCCGCCGCTGTGGTGTTGTCGATGTCCTCAACGCCGCACAGCAGGTTGGGGTCGCCGATGTAGCAGAACATACGCAGAGCGCCGGCTCCGATACAGACGATCCTCTTGTAGCTGCCGGGGATGATAGTGACCTCGCGGCCTATCATGTCGGTGATCACCGTCTCGGCGGGGGCTTCCGGCTCAGCCGGGGCCGCAGGTTCCGCCTGTGTTTCGGCAGGAGTCTCCGCAGGAGCGGGTGCCGGGGCCTCAGCCTTCTGGCCGCAGGCGCACAGGGCAAACAGCATTACTGCCGCAAGAAGCAGCGCAATGATCTTTTTCATTCTTGTCTACCTCCGTTTAATACATATTTTTTGCCTTCTATTTCGGTGACGCGTACCTTCGCGTCAAAGATATCCTTTATCAGTTCCTCCGAGAACACATCCGAGCCGCCGGAACAGCGGATTTTTCCGTTTTTCATAAAGAAGAACCTGTCGCCGAGCTCCAAGGCCTGATTCATGTCATGCAGGGAGGTGAGGATGCATATATTCTTCTCTCGCGCGAGCCTTCTGGCTT
The DNA here is from genome assembly GCA_045586065.1 of Candidatus Limivicinus sp. Taxonomy (GTDB): domain Bacteria; phylum Bacillota; class Clostridia; order Oscillospirales; family Oscillospiraceae; genus Limivicinus. The sequence continues at coordinate 21,094 of JAZMZR010000020.1, read as the reverse complement.
CAGAAAGGATAAGCTGCTCATTGGCGATGTCGAGATTTCCGGTAGGTTCGTCGAACACGAGCAGGCGCGGCTCCTGGGCCAAAGCCCTCGCAATGGCGATCTTCTGCCGTTCTCCGCCGGACAGCTGCTCCACATTGCGCGCCGCAAACTCCTCCAGATGCATGTCGTGCAGGATCTGCCGCACGGCCTCCTCATCCTCCCGGCCCGCCTTGTAGCCGAAGAAGGAGATACGACCCATGAGCACTGTGTCGAAGACACTCAGGGCTCCGAAGTGAATGCTCTGCGGCACATAGGCCACGATCCGCGCGCGCTCCCTGCGATGCAGCTTCAGAAGGTCCTCTCCGTCGAAGCGTATGCTCCCTGCGTCCGGGCTGCAGATCCCGAGAATGTTTTTGAACAGCGTTGTCTTGCCCGAGCCGTTCTTACCAAGGACGATGCCGATCTGCCCGTCGGACAGTTCCAGATCGATGCCGTCGAGCACTGCCGGACCGCGGGACGAATAACGGAAGGAGAGGTCTTTTATTTCAAGCATCAGTCATGCTCCCCCTTCCGTGAAAAGATAATGGCCAGGAAGAAAGGCGCGCCGAGCAGGGAAGTGATGGCGCCCACCGGCAGGGCCGAGCCGTTCCCCATGCTGCGGGACAGCGTATCTGCCAGCAGCAGGAGGAGGCTGCCGCTCAGAGCAGAGGCCGGCAGGGAAACCCTGTGGTCCTGGCCGAGCAGCTTCTTGCTCACATGCGGGCAGATAATGCCCACAAAACCGATTATCCCGAGGAACGAAACGCACACCGCCGTGATCAGCGAAGCGAACAGCATCGAAATGAAGCGCAGCCTGTCCACCGCGACGCCCATGCTCTTCGCAGCGGAGTCTCCGCTCAGCAGGGCATTGAACTTCCAGCTCATGAAAGCAAAGAACACGATCCCCGCAACTACGACGACCGCCATGATAAGATCAGTCCTGTATGTGGCGCGGCCAAGGTCGCCGAAGGTCCACACCACAGCAGCCGAAAGGCCGACGTCTGTTGCGTAGAACTGCAGGATGGTCGTCGCCGCGGTCCATACCGAGCCGATCGCTATGCCGGCCAGCACCACTACGCCGGGGTGGAAAGCCCGCACCCGGCAAAGGCCGAGCACCAGCAGAATGGAGAATGCGGAAAAGAGGAAAGCGATGAGCGAAGTGGCGAAGGGGTTCATGCCGACCGTATAGCTCGTCAGGTTGTTCCCCGTGGAGAGAAAACCGCCGGCAAAAGCGATGATCGAAAGATTGGCGCCGAAGACCGCCGCGTTCGATACACCAAGAGTGGAAGGGGAGGCCATCGGGTTATTCAGGTTCGTCTGCATGATCAGACCGGAAACCGAAAGGCCGGCGCCGGCGATGATCGCGGCGAGCACGCGAGGGATGCGGATGTTCCAAATGATCCTCACCTGGGATGCCGTCCCGCGTTTAGCAAGCGCGGCAAAGCAGTCCGCAAGGCTCATCCGGGAGGAGCCCACGAACAGGCAGACGAACGCCAGCACGATCACCGCTATGAACAGGGCGGTGATGATAAGGGCGTTTTTCCGTTTTATCCTTTCGATTTCGTCCGAAAAATGCTTGTTTAACATAACGGATATACTATACTCCGTCCTGATTGGGCTCACAACCCCCCGGGGGGGATATCCGCGCCTGAGAAAGAGATAATAATTAATGTTAATCAAAATATGTTTAGTAAAATATGTAAATAAAATTATGTTTATAAGATTATGTAAATCATATTAGAGGCTTTCAGACATGCGTTTACAAATTATTTGTTGAAATCCTGTGATTTCGTACTATAATCATACTACTAACTGCAATTCAGGAGGGAATCATGAAAAAAACTCTTGCTCTTTTGTTTGCGCTGCTCATGCTTCTGACATGCGCATGCGGCAACACACCGGCTCCCGAGCAGAGCGAGGCCGCTGCCGGTCCCGAAATCAATGTAGTTTCAGGCGAGCCTGCCGTGACCGAGACCGCTGTTCCCGAGCCTTCCGTTGTACCCGAAGCGCCTTCTCCCGAGCCTGTTGCGGAACCGGAGGAGGGTGAACCTAACGAGGATAATCCCGTTATGAACTTCGTCGGCCCCTACAGCGTCGGCGGCTGCAATGTGTTTATCGAGGCCTTTGGCTCCGAGACTGCCCATGCCAGCGTAACCTGGTACTTCGGTTCCAGTATCCTTTGCGAGTGGTCGATGTCCGGCAGATTCGATCCTGATTCTCTTTCCTTCAATTATTCCGATTGTGTCAAGACGAACTATACCCTTGACGATGACGGTTTCCCTTCCGAATCGGAGACCGTCTATGAGGATGGCACCGGCAATATCGCCTTCACCGGCGAGGGTGCGCTTTACTGGACGGATGAGATCGAGCACATTGCCGACGGCATGATATTTGCCTTCAGCGGCGGAAGGGTCGAGGACTGGGGTAATTCGTAATCTTTCTGCATTATAAGAAAAGAGGCTTTCATTTTGAAAGCCTCTTTTCTTTTTTTTGTCTGTCTCTGTTACCGGATGCCGACGGTGTCGATCAACTCTCCGTTGGTCACGAATACGATGTCTTCTGCTTCTGCGGCGGTGCGGAACAGTGTCTCAAGGAACGCGTCGCTTGCGGACTCGGTCCCGTAGTCCAGCTCAAAGCTGTGGCCCCAGAAAAAGAAGACCATATCCCCGTCTCCGCAAGGCGTGCGGATGAAGCGGTCCAGCAGGTGAAGGGCAAAGCCGTCCGTCATGCGGCAGGTGGGCCGGATAATGCCGCGCTCCGCGTGGAAAGCAAAATCCGCTTCCGGTCCTGCTGAACTCACATGCCGGCCGTAGACGAGTCCTGCCTCCTGCATCACATTGAGGCATTCCCCATTATACTCGCCGAAGGGGAAAATATGCCCGCGCACTTTACGGCCGAAGATCTCCTCCAGACGTGCCGCGTCCCCGGCTATTTCGGCTCTCAGCTGTTCACGGTCAAGAGAGGCCTGGTGCATGTGGTGCGCGCCGTGCCCTGCTATCTCGATAAAGTCGCGCGAATAAAGATCCTTTGCCTGATCGAGCGACAGGATGCTATGGTCATAGCATACCCGGATCCGCCGCACGGTCCCGTCTGCGAGCGTCTCCGAGGTCTCGCGGGAAACACCTTCCTCGCGCTGCCCGAAGAGCCCGCTGCTCAGGTTGATGGTGCCGCGGATACCGTATTTCTCCATCAGCGCGACGAGGCGGACGTCCTGCTCCGTCCCGTCGTCGAAGGATACCGTAAAGAATTTCCGTCCCATGATTCTCTCCTTATGCTCCGGTGCTCTGATTCTATCAGATGCGGCCGGTTCTGACAATACGACACAGCGGTTCCCGTGCCTGTTTTTGATTGAAAGACACGTATACGGATGATATAATACATTATTAATGCTTTGAAGCAGACCCGAAAAGGGAGGAAAGAGAGAATGAACGAGGAAAGACGCATCTCCACCGGCATTGACGGGCTCGACCGCGCTGTTGACTATCTCCGCAGCGGTGATACGGTGCTCTGGCAGATCGAGCAGATCGGCGACTATATTTATGCGGCAACCCGATTTGTGGCGGATACTGCCCGCGGGGGGCAGAGGATCGTCTATCTGCGCTTCGGAGAGCACGATGAGGTGATCGACGCGCATGCTCTGGCCGAGCGCGGTGCCAACGTGAAAAAATACGATCTCGATCCCTCCGTGGGATTCGAGACTTTTGCCGTTCAGGTCCACAGGATCATCGCGAAGGAGGGCGCCGGCGTCTTCTATATCTTCGACTGCATCACGGACCTGCAGAAATACTGGTTTTCGGACCTGATGGTCTGCAACTTCTTCTGCCTGACCTGTCCCTTCCTGGTGGAGCAGAGCTCCATCGCCTATGTGCCCATTCTCTACGAAAAGCACATCTACGAGACGGTCTCCCGCATCCGCCACGCGGCGCCGCTGCTGCTGAACATCCGCACGGTCAACGCCGCCACGTACATCCACGCCGTAAAGGTGGACGGTCGCCACGGGGAGTACATGTACTTCCCGATCCGGATCGAGAGCGGAAACTGCACGCTGGTCACCTCCAGTGCCGAAAGCTACGGCATTTTCGATATTTTCACCCAGACCGGCGAGCGCCGGGACTGCTGGGACAGCATGTTCGACTTCGCGGCGGAGGATGCCGCCGAGCCGGAGGACGGGGAGGCGCTTGCCCGCAAGGACAATATCATCCGCTGCCTGCTCGGCAACGAGCCGCAGCGCTTTGAGCTCTGCCGCAGATATTTCACCACCGAGGATCTGATCCGCATCAAGAAGCGTGAGATCGGCACAGGCTGCATCGGCGGCAAATCCGTCGGCATGCTGCTGGCAAGGCAGGTGCTCAAGTCCGTGGATCCCGAACTCTATGCAAAGCGGATCGAGGAGCACGACTCCTACTTCATCGGCGCCGATGTCTTCTATACGTTCTTCGTCCAGAACGGTGCCTGGGGCCTGCGCACGAGAATGGTGGAGGTGGAGGACTATCTCGCCGTCTCGCAGCCCATACGGGAGACTCTGCTGAACGGGGAATTCAGTCCCTCTATCAAGGAGCAGTTCCGCTCCATGCTGGAGTATTTCGGCCAGTCGCCGATCATCGTCCGCTCCAGCTCCATCCTGGAGGACGGCTTCGGCAACGCTTTCGCCGGCAAGTACGAGAGCGTCTTCTGCCCCAACCAGGGCACGCCCGAGGAGCGCTACGCCGAATTCGAGGCCGCGGTGAAGACGGTGTACGCCAGCACCGTGAACGAGGACGCCATCCGCTACCGCGCGGACCGGAACCTCCTCAGCCGCGACGAACAGATGGCCCTGCTGGTCATGCGCGTAAGCGGTGATATCCACGGCGATTACTACTATCCGCACATCGCAGGCGTCGGCCATTCGCAGAATCTCTATGTCACGAGCACGGAGCAGGAGAACAAAGGCATGATCCGCCTGGTCTTCGGCATGGGCACCCGCGCCGTCGACCGTGAGGCCGATGACTACGCGAGGCTTCTCGACATGGCCAATCCCCTCGCACCTCCGCGGGTGGCCTACGGCGATGAATACAAATACTCCCAGCACAAGGCGGACGTCATCGACCTGAAGAAGAACCGCTTTGCCACGGTACCGATCGATAAGCTGAACAAATCCGACTTCAAGACGGACTCCTATCTCTTCATGGAGCCGGACGCCCCCACCCGGGCGCGGTACAGGGAGATGGGCGTAAACTACCCGGTGCCCGATATCGTCAACTTCGACAAGCTTCTGCGCCGCACGGATTTCATAGAGGTCATGACCAAGCTGATGAAGGATCTGCAGGACCGCTACAGCTACCCGGTGGACGTGGAATTCGCCTGCAACTTCCGGCCCGACCGGGAATACAGCGTCAACCTGCTCCAGTGCCGCCCGCTGCAGACCAGAGGGCTCGGCCAGCAGGGCCTCAAGCCCAAGGTAAAGGACTACTACTTCCGCATAAACGGCAACTTCATGGGCGGCAACATGTGCCTGCCCGTCCGCTATGCCGTCATGGTGGACGTGGAGGAGTACCTCGACCTGCCCGAACAGAAGAAATACCACGTGGCCCGCTGCATCGGCAGACTCAATGAGATCCTGCGCGACGAGCACACCGTCCTCCTCGGCCCCGGTCGCTGGGGCACCACCACGCCGAGCCTCGGCATCCCCGTGAACTACACGGAGGTCTCGAAATACGACTGCATGTGCGAGCTGGCCTACAGCTCCCACGGCCTGCGGCCGGAGCTGAGCTACGGCAGCCACTTCTTCCAGGACCTCGTCGAGGCGGGCACCTTCTACGCGGCGGTCTACAGGGGAGAATACGGCTGCGAGTTCAATGATTCCATGTTCCTCAGCTGCGAGAACAAATACGCCGCCCTCATGGGCGAGCACAGCGAGCCGGACATGGAGAAGGTCATCCGCGTCTGCGACCTCGGCGACAGCGCCATCCTCTATGCGGAGATCGCCACGCAGGAGTGCTTCCTGGCGAGGATATAGATGACATAACTGAATTACCATAATCAAGTTTACATAATTATTGATCAACAGCACGAAACTTCAGCCGTGCGGACGCGCGGACCGGGGGAAAAGATATGACTTATATCTATGATGCATTCATCAGCTACAGCCACAGGGATATGGATCAGGCGAAGTGGCTCCAGCACAGGCTGGAGAACTACCGGATCCCCAAAGGCCTGTGCGACAGGGGAGAGCGCGGCAGTCATCTCAAGGTCTTCCGCGATCAGACCGACCTGGCCGGGGTGGAGCTCCAGCAGGCGCTCCGTTCGGAGCTCGATTCCGCGGAGTATCTTATCGTTGTCTGCTCTCCCGCAAGCGCCGCTTCGCACTGGGTGGATGACGAAATCTCTTATTTCATATCGAAGCATGATGCCGACCATGTCATTCCCTTCATTGTGGATGGCGAACCGGAAAGCGAGGATCCGAAGCTTGAATGCTATCCGCCCATGCTCCGCAGTATCGATGAGCACCACTTCCTCGGAGCGAATGTGCAGGAGATTGGGAAAAACAAGGCTTTCCTCAAGCTCCTGTCCATCCTTCTCGATGTCCGCTTCAACCGTCTGGTAGACAGAGAAAAGCAGCGACGTCTGCGCACCGGGCTCATCAGCGGCGGAATCGCCGCCGCCGTTATTATCACTTTGACGGCGCTCATCTGGAGTAATGCGGTGATCAAAAAAGAAAATGATGCGATGTCCTATGATATCTACGGAGCAGCCCTGCTCTCCATTACCCAGAAGGATACTATAGAGCCGGCGGATGTGGAATTTCTTCGAACTTCCGCTGAAGCGGGGAATCAGGACGCGTATTTATATCTGGCGGACTGCTATCGGAACGGCTGGGGGACCGAACAGAATCCCGAGGCTGCGTTCCGGTGGTTCAAGGCAGGCGCGGAGGCAGGTGATCCGAAATGCATGCTCGGCCTTGCCCGCTGCTATGAAGAGGGATTCGGGGTCGCAGCGGATCCGGAACTCGGTTTCCATTGGTATCTTGCGGCGGCGGAAAAAGGAGACATGTACGGAATGTTCTATACCGCCATCGATTACGAGGACGGGATCGGTACGGAGAAAAATGAAACGGCTGCCTTTGAATGGTATAAAAAATCGGCGGAGGCCGGTTATGACCTCGCCATGTACAATCTCACCCGCTGCTATTCCTCCGGGATAGGCACGGAGCAGGATAAGCGCAAGGCCTTTGAGTGGATGGAAAAGCTGGCGGCGACCGGCAATTCATATGGCATGTATAACCTCGGCCTGATGTATCAGGAGGGATACGGCACGAAGGAGGACCCGAAGCTTGCCTATACCTGGTTCAGGGCCGCAGCCTTTGCCGGAGACGCCGATGCCATGTACTGGACCGGCTGGTGTATCGAAAACGGGTACGGTACCGAAAACGAGGCACTCGACTGGTATCTCCTCGCGGAGGCCAACGGCAGCGAAGAGGCTGCGGAAGCAATAGCCCGGCTCACGGGAAACTGAACGGAATACAGTAAAAAAACACGCGGACTCAGGTCCGCGTGTTTTTTTCCCCTTTGTGATCCTGTTCTATGGCATATCGGAGGAAAGTCCACATCTCGTCCGTGATCGGCTCCCGGCGGAGCACAAGTTCCGTTTCACAGAGGATCTTCGGCTCAACGGGTACTGCCGTGAAAGGCGAGTCAGCGTCGAGCGTGCCTTCGGGCAGCGGATAGAGAAGGATGCCTTCTCCGTTTTTTACCCGGTCAAAGGATGAGTAGGGGTCCGTGCTCACGAGATCCGGATCGAAACCTGCTGCTCTGCAGTGCTTTATCACGAGCTCCGAGGTGTTCATGTTCTCGGTATGGATGAACATCCGCACATAGCGCAGCTGGCTCAGATCAATGGAAGCGGCCTCCGCGAGGGGATGATCCTTCATGAATACGGCGGCGAGCCGGTCTCCGGAGAAGGGGTGGTATACGAGTTGTTCCTCACGCAGGGCGCGGAAGTCTTTCCGGATGAATGCCATATCGCAGCGGCCGGAAAGAAGCAGCCCGCTGATGGAAGGGTTGTCCGCATAAAGCGTGTTGAGCTTCAGTGAGGGATGCTCTGACGTGAATCCGTCTACGATCTTCCGGCTCCCATCTCTGTAGTAAAGAGGGGACATGGCGACGGTGATCTCACCGGAGATGTCCTCGCCACTGCCTGAGAAAGACTTGCGGACACGGTCCTGCAGGCTGATAAACTGCTTTGCATACGGAAGAAACACCTCGCCCGCAAGGCTCAGCTCCACCCTCCTCGTCCGCTTGAACAGGCTGGAGCCGATCTCGCTTTCCAGCGTGGTCATGTGCTTTGTCATGACGGAAGGAGAGATGCCGCAGGCAGCGGCTGCATGCCGGAACTCTTCGGCTTCCGCGGCAGCGAGAAAATGCCGGATGTGATCGAACTTCATTCCGCAGCCAGCCCTGACAGCTTCGGCCGCGCTGCTGCCGAAGGCCTCTTCGAGCGCGGCGCCGAAGGCCTGCTGAATAGCATGCGCCTGCTCGGCGAAACAGAGAAAGCGCTGCCCGTATATGGTCAGTTCAACGTTTCTTGTGCTGCGTTCGAGCAGCCTGCAGCCGAGCTCGGCCTCCATGGCCATTATATGTCTGGAAAGGCTTGCCTGAGTAGTTTGAAGGGCCTTCGCGGCGGCTATGTAGTTCCGCTTCTCCGCAAGCACCTTGAACTCTCTCATATACTCGGTAGTCATGTCATATACCGCCTGAAGCACAAGATTATTTTCTGTATACGTATTAAAATTGTATATCAAAAGGACCGGAAAGTCAACGACGTTTCGAGCAATCGGAGAAATCCATATCGAAAGCAAATAAAAATGTCTGCCGCATATATTCGGCAGACATTTTATTTTCTAATTCTGTATGATCGTTATCAGGACATTGTCGGGACCTTCAAACTGGAGCCTGTGCTGCCTGGTATAGGGGTCGAGCCCCTCGTTGCTGGTCTCGATGCCGCTCTTTTCCAGCCGGCGGCGCATCCGCTTCAGGTCTCTCGCGGCGATGGTGAGGTGCTGCCTTTTCAGATCCAGCTGCGGATCACAGCGGATCTCCACCTGCGAGCGGCCCATCTGCAGCAGGACGTCCGTGCTTCCGTCCTCTTCGGAGACATTCTGATTGATGAGGCGGAAACCCAGCTTGAATACATAGAACTCCAGGATCTCCGCATCGTCTGTCGCGAGGATCGTGGTGCGCGGGATGCCCATTCTGCGAGTGAAAGGGTAAAGGGTGCTCCGGCGGGCGTGTTTCTTCCATTCCCTGTATTCGCGCAGATCCTCTTTCCAGTTCGGATGCGTCACCACATAGGCCACCGCGTTGAACAGATACTGGCCGATCAGCGCGCCGAGGGAGTTTCCGATGAGATCGTCCAGATCATAGAAGCCGCGGCGCGTAATAAGCTGCAGATTCTCGATCAGCAGGGCGATCAGCACGCTCGCGACGAAGGGCCGGATCTTCGGTCTTGCCCGGAACCAGTCGAACACATAGGGGAGCAGGTAGCCCATCGGTACGAACAGCATCAGGTTCATGTAGGCCTGGGCGATGTCCTCACCCTTCACGATCTGTATGAACGGCTCGCCGAGGGACAGCTCCCGCAGGATGCCGAAGTCGATGTTGATCGCATTCTGCAGGTCCTGAAAAAGGGCCACATGCACGCGATATTCCTCAGACGCGGATCTGGAAAAGAACACAAGCCATGCCACCACTCCTATGTATACGGCGAACACGAAAAAAAGAAGGAGCTTCCGCACGCGCAGCAGGAAGGGGCCGGCGGGGTTTTCGCTCACGCCTCCGGTAAGATCGAGCTTCAGCTTGGCGCATATCTTTCTGTCCAGCCACGGCATCACAAATACCATGATCAGCACAAGGCCCGTGACCAGCAGATTGGTGGAAAGGCTGTTCGCATTCAGATCCATTTGCATATCTCCCGGGAGAACTCATTTTTTATAAATGAAAGTATAGTCTCTTTTGCATAAAAATACAATCTTTCCATTGCGTGCTTTTCCTGTTTTCCATCGTATAAACGGACAGGAGAGGAATAAATGTACGGATGCCGAACAAGAAAACGCGCAAAAGAACCGCTGTTTATACAAAAACAGAAAATTAGCGAGAATAAAAAGCACGGATGAAAGAAGCCGGTTTCCGGCCTGCCGGTCATCCCGATCAGGCCGCCCGGAGAGAGGACGGGCGCAAGATACAATTCTTGAATTGTTCACAATTCACTACTATAATATTTAACAGAAAAAATAAGGTGATCACGACCGGGGCGATACACCGGCCGACCGCGAAAAGAGGTCCCGAAGCAGCACGCAAAACAGCTGGAATACAGTGGATTACAAGGTTTTTTCTGTTTATCCGGCTGTCTTTTCTTGTGCTATTTTTGGGGACTCATTTTGTGCGGTCTTTCGTGCGCCGGTCTACAAGTTTTAAAAGAGTTTCAAAATGATGTGCGTTTCGTATATTACTTTTAAAACTTGAAGCATAATCCTGCGCATTTTTCCGTTTTCCTTACATTATTATATCTAATAAGCGATCTGCCGCTTATGACCCCGATCTTTGATTCTTTTATTGACTGCTGTACGGTAGGATGAGAGTGTACAGTAGGGCGCCGAATGCGGCGCAAAGCTTTGAATTGTATATACTTTCACGGAGGGTGAATGATGAAGAACGCTATATTGAAAAGAGGACTGGCACTGTTCCTTGCGCTGATCATGTGCATAGGAATGCTGCCTGCTTCCGCGCTTGCAGCAGGAGTCAGATATGATCCTGACACTGTTGAAGAAGTCGGAACTGCTGCGGCCGGGACCACTGAGACCACGGTCACCACGCCCGTGGCCACCGAGCCTACGGTCACTGACCCTGTGGTCACTGAGCCTGTGGTCACTGAGCCTGTGGTCACCGACCCTGTGGTCACCGAGCCTGTGGTCACCGAGCCTGTAATCGAAGGTGACGGGTTGGTAGAGGAAGAGAAGACATACTATACCATTACCTTCAAGGATGACCTCGGCAAGAAGCTGAAGGAGATCAGCGTCGAAAAGGGAAAGATGCCGGTCTACTCAGAAACAGGAGAGGTTCCGACCAAGGAGCCGACCACGACCAAGCAATACACTTTCGGAAATTGGTACCCGGCTATCGTAGCAGCGGAAGCGGATGCCGTCTATACGGCGGTGTTTGAAGAGTCGGACAGATTTTATACCGTAACCTGGAAGAGCGGCGACAAGGTCCTCAAGATTGTGTCGGATCTGAAGTATGAAGATGAGATTCCGGACTATGACGGAGAGGATCCCACCATCGAGGACGATGCCCAGTATACTTACGGCAAATTCATCGGCTGGTCCGAGGCTCCCGCGAAGGTCACCGAGGATCTCACCATCGCCGCGCTTTTCGAAAAGACCGTGAATAAATATACGGTAACCTGGAAAGTAGTCTGGCTGGATGGAGAGGAAGTCCTCAAGAAAGAGGAACTCGAGTACGGTGCTGCACCGGTATACGACGGTGAGGATCCTACCATCGTCGAGAAAGATGCGCAGTACGAATACGGCAAGTTCATCGACTGGTCCGGGACACCTGAGAAGGTTACCGAGGATGTCACGATCACTGCGAACTTCGAGAAGACGCTGAGAACCTATACCGTGACCTGGGTGGACGGGGAAACCGTTCTTCAGAAGGATGAGGATGTTCCCTACGGCACCATGCCGGAATACAACGGCGAGGATCCCGTCCGCGAAGATGACAAAGACTTCGCTTATGAGTTTGACGGATGGGATCCCGAAGTTGCCAAAGTGACCGGCGACGTCACCTACAGCGCTTCCTTCAAAAAGATTCCGTTCTATACCGTAACGTTTGTTTATAGAGACGGCACCGAAGTGTCGATCCGTGTAAAAGAAGGCGATACGATCGAGCTGCCTGTTCCCGAAAAGGAACACGGCTACCGTTTCCTCGGCTGGGAGCTCGACAACGGCAGCAAGGCGAGCGGCGGAGTCCTCAACGGGACCATGGAGATCAAGGGTGATACCCGCCTCGCTGAAAAGGGTGAAAATACCTGGACAGTCACGTTCTATAACCGTGATGGCATAGCATTTACAACGGTTGAAGTGTCAAAAGGAGATCCCATAGGCGATCAGATGCCCCCGGTTATCACTCGTGAGGATTATGATGCCTTCTGGGCAGTTGGAACGATTGATGATCACGGGACGACTACGATCGAGCAGAGAATCGATTCCACGTATATTCCTGCGAAGGATACGACCGTCGTTCCCGATTACGAACAGATCAAGTACACTGTTACTTTCTATAAAGAAGATAAAACCACGGAAGTCGAGTCTGTACAGGTCGATTCCGGCAGCAGCTACTGTGTGAACGGCATTCCGCAGGTTCCCGTCAAGAATGGTTACAGTGGCAGGTGGGTCTTCTCCGGCGGAGCCTTCACGAACAGCGTTCATGTTGACACTGTTGCAGAATCCGGCAGAAAACTCTCCGTTTGGGCCGAGTATACCAAGAACGTCTTCACCGTTACCTTTAAGGTGGCGGATGCCGGTTATGAGGATGATGTCTACAAGACTGAAACTTACAATCTGAATGATCCTCTGGTCCTGCCGGTTGCCCCCGTTGTAGAGGGCAAGGATTTTGTGGGCTGGTATGTCGGGGAAACCAAGTACAACGGCGGCGAAAACGTCACTACAGACCTTACACTGGTTGCAAGCTTTACAGACCAGTACTTTGTCCGCTTCGTTGTCCTCGGTGATGACGGCACCACGGTGGTCGAGCAGCTGTCCCAGTATTTCCGCTCCGCAGGCGAAAAGATTCAGACCATGCCGCAGAATCCCTTCATCGAGGGAAAGATTTTCCAGAAGTGGGTCATTAAGGGCACACAGACAGAAGTAACAGCAGATACCGTGGTCAACGACAATATGACCGTCGTGGCTGAGTTCACCACGGTTACCATTTATAAAATCACGGCGGAATACTACTATATCGGCAACAGCGGCGAGGTCGTCTTCAATACCGACCTTCTGCAGGTAGAAGAGCATGAGCTTCCTTACACCATAACAGCTCCTGCTACTACGAAGACAGATCCGAATGAAGTTTCCGGTGCTCCGATCTACTATCCGGAAACGCCGACAGTAACAGTTTCAAAGAGCAATTTCAATGCGAACAGGGAGTGCACTATTCGGATCAAATATGTTCCGTTTACTGCACAGTATGACTTTGTCTACCTGCTGAAAGATCTTGATGGAGATGGTTACACCGAGATCCCGAATTCAAGAGTATCGAATGTTCAGGGCGTTCTGAACAGCTATGTGACGCCGACTGTCAAAACCTTTGACTATGCGGTGCTTAAACTTGCTGAGGGTGCGACCATCGAGACATCAGGTTTAAACGGCCAGCCGAAGCAGGAACTGAATGTCTATTACACCCGCAAGAGCTTCCAGCTCACCTATGAGACGAACGGCGGTTCCTATGTGGCCGGCGTCACGGCACCTTACGGCACCCAGCAGGCGGTTACCACCACTGTTCCGACCCGTACCGGCTATACTTTTGCAGGCTGGTATCTGGATGAGGAGTTTTCCGAAGCCGCAGGAAACACTGTCACCATCAACGGCAATACCACCCTTTACGCAAAGTGGACCGGCGATGAAGTAAACTACACGATCGTCTACTTGTTTGAGAAGTATAACGATGCGGGAACAGAATCCTCCTTCGTATACGACAATTCGGAGACCGGACACGCGAACGTGGGCGATACGGTCTATGCCAATAACAGCAGCATTCCCGACAAGACCAGGACCGGCTGGGTGAAGGATGATGCCCGGAATGCAGCCTCCAGCGTGGTCATCGCCGCAGACGGATCCTCCGTTCTCAATGTCTATTATAAACTGAGAGAATACACATTCCAGTTTAATGCCGGAACTTATACAACCACCGGATGGGGTAGCAGCACTTATAACGTTGAAGCAACTCTGACCGGGAAAAATGTTACCGGTACCGGTAATCTCAGTTACACCATGACCGTCAAGCTCGGACAGGCCATCGGATCGACTTGGCCGGGTAACGTGACGGGGCGTTATAACAGTGGAAACTGGATAGCTAACTGGCATAATGTCACCTTCAACGGTTGGTACAATCCTGTGGAGCAGGTCCGTTACGTCACAAAGCGTACCATCGTTACGCCGGAGATGCTCCCCAACAGCGGCACGACCATTACCTATACCGCACAGTGGACAACCAGCGGCAACACGTATACGGTAAACTACTGGCTCCAGAACGCGGACGACGACGGCTACACCAAGTCCGAGGAATACAGCCAGACCTATACGAGTTCGCAGGGCAACCTCGGTGCCAAGGAGATTGCCGGATATACCTATGATCACGGAAATTCCGGTGCACAGGGTGTGACCCAGTATGACTTCTACTACAACAGAGATACTTTTAAGATCGACTATTATCACGGCAGTGATCTGCTGGATACGATTTCAAACGTCAAGTTCGATGCCAGCATCAACAAGAGCCCCTATGTCTGGACGCCGACGGCGGCCCAGTGCGGGGTGGACAGCGACTACACGTTTGCGGGCTGGTATTCCGATTCCGGTCTGACCACTTCGTATACATTCAACAAGATGCCGGCAGCCAACGTCGTGCTCTACGCAAAATGGACGGCGCCGAGCTATACGGTAAGCTTTGTCGACGGAGACAGCACATCGACACAACTGTTTCCGAGCCAGACCGTGGAGAAATATAAGAAGTCCACGAACCCCGGTACACCGACCAAGGCGGGCTATACCTTTGACGGCTGGTATACCACGGCGGACGGCGACGTGCTGTTCGACTGGAACACCCAGATCACGCAGGATACCACCGTCTATGCACACTGGGTCCGTGCCACGCTGAGCTATACGGTCCACTATGTTACCGAAAAGACGGTAGGCGGAGTGTCGCAGTTTGAATCGGTGGCGGAAGACAAAGTCGTTACCAACCCGAACTTCACGGTCGGGCAGTCTGTGACGGAATCCGCGATCGCTGTGGCCGGCTATCGCCCGACGGAGAACAGCAAAACGTTTGTGCTTGCAGAGAGCGGAAACGAGATCACCTTCGTTTATGCGGAAAAGGGAGAATTCACCAGCTACACGGTGCGATATCTCATCGCGGAAGGAGAGAACGGAGCAGGAACTGCCGTTGCTGCGGACAAAGTCGTCGAAAATGTCCCCGGTGACACGGCCTCCGTCATAGAACTGGCGAAAGCGGTGGATTACGAGACGTATCCGGGGCTGAAAGGCAGGGAGTTCTACCCCGATGCCTCGGAGAAGACCTTTGTCCTCACCGCTTCTGCGGATACCAACGTATTCTACTTCTACTATTCCAGCTATAAGAGCGCCAAGGTTACGGTGAACTTTGTCGACATGAACGGCGATCCGATCGCCACTGCGGACGTGCAGAATCTTAAGGTCGGCAAGACATTCACGCTCTCCCGCGCGCAGATTGCCGGCTGGGAGCTCAACAAGGCTGTGGAAGGGACCGCCTACAGCGGAACGGCAGCGGGCGATTCCTATAAGATCACGGAAGCAAGTACGAACAATGGTCTGACGTTCACGCTCTTCTATCAGAGGAAACTGACCATTACCGTCAACAGCGACAGCAAGCAGTATGACGGCACAGCCTTGACACTTCCTGATACGCTGGCAGCGCAGGTAACGGTAGAAGGTCTTCTTGATGGCGACAGTCTGGGATCCGTCCAGTATACCTATGCCAATGCTGATTCGACCGAGCCTCAGGGTCGTCTGAACGCGGGCACTGCCACGGTTACCCCGCATGACGCCGTCATAGCCGGTACCCATGCCGGTTCGGACAACTACTACCTCGTGCGCTATCTCAGCGGCACGCTGGAAGTGACGAAGATCAACGTCACCATCCGTATCGAGCCCGACCGCTGGACCGGCATCGTCTATGACGGTCAGGTCAAGAAGACCGGCTTCACCAATCCGAGCAAAGGTGTTGCAGATTACATCATGATCAGCCATGCAGGGTATAGGGAGGAATATCTGAATACCATCTGGAATACTGTCAAAGGCAGAATGACTGCGGGCGGGGATGGTCTCGGTTACTATGCCATAGCCAAAACGGATGCAGGCGACTATGAATATAGCGTTTCTTTAACACTTACAGATCTGCCGGTGAACGACAACTACAGTGTCAGCCTGTACGTCCGTCCCGGCCGTCTGCAGATCCTGCCGAAGGATGCTACAGTCACAACCGGCAGTGCAGAAAAGAACTATGACGGCACTCCTCTCACGAAGGACGAGGCCAGCATCACCGGTCTGGTCGAAGGCGATGTTGTGACGGTCACTGCCACCGGCACGATAACCAATCCGGGAAGTACTGAGAACACCTACAGCATCGACTGGCGTGAAGTCAATCCGAATAACTATAAGATCACCGAGAACCTCGGTACCCTTAATGTTACGCAAGGTACTCTTACCATTACTGTCAAAGATAAGACATCTCCCTATAGCGGAAGTGCGCAGAGCGGCTATACCATAAGCACAGTGACCGGCGACGGTTCCTCAATAGATGAGGCCGAATACACAGTAACCGGACTGGCAAACGGACATAAGCTGACCGTAACAGGATATGTCGCTGCTTCCGGTACGGATGCAGGCACATATACCAACGGCAGCTTTGAAAATGCTACTATTACAATAACAGATGCCGCTAATAAAGATGTAACCGCGTTCTATGACATCTCGACAACTGCCGGCAAGCTGACGATCGAACCAATTGAGGTAACGGTAACGATCACGGAGAACAGCGGATCGTATACCTATGACGGTACCGAGAAGACGGTGACCGGGTACACGGTGACCAGCATCAGCAATCCTCTGTACAAAGAGACAGACTTCACGTTCAGCGGCACAGCGGAAGTGAAGGGCACGGATGCAGGCACCTACAACATGGAGCTGACAGCTGCGAACTTCCGGAACGACAGCCACAACTTCACGGAAGTTGAATTTGTGATCGTAGACGGCAAGCTGACGATCAGCAAGAGGACAGTGACCCTGACCTCTGCGGATGACGAGAAGGTCTACGACGGCACAGCACTGACGAACGGCACTGTGACGGTAAGCGGCGACGGCTTCGTTGACGGCGAAGGCGCGACCTACAACGTGACCGGCAGCCAGACGGAGAAGGGCAGCAGTGCGAACAGTTTCAGCTACACGCTGAACGAAGGCACCAAGGCCGACAACTATACGATCACTAAAGTTGAAGGCACACTGACAGTCACCGCGAATACCGACAAGGTGACGGTAACGATCACGGAGAACAGCGGTACCGAGAAGTACGACGGCACCGGGAAGACGGTGACCGGATACACGGTAAGCATCAGCAATCCTCTGTACACCGAGGATGACTTCACGTTCAGCGGCAACGCGAGTGTAAGCGGCACGGATGCGGGCACTTACAACATGGATCTGAAGGCATCTGACTTCACGAACACGAGTGCAAACTTCACGAACGTAGAGTTCGTGATCGTGGACGGCACGCTGACGATCAGCAAGAGGACAGTGACGCTGACCTCCGCGACAGACAGCAAGCCGTACGACGGCACGGCTCTTACAAACAGCACTGTGACGGTAAGCGGCGACGGCTTCGCTGACGGCGAAGGCGCAAGCTACAACGTGACCGGCAGCCAGACGGATAAGGGCAGCAGCGCGAACAGCTTCAGCTACACGCTGAACGAAGGCACGAAGGCCGACAACTATACGATCACCAAAGTTGAAGGCACGCTGACTGTCACCGCGTTCACTGGCAAGGTGACCGTAACGATCACCGAGAACAGCGATTCGGTGACATATGACGGACAGAACCATACGATCAGCGGCTATGCGAGCATGGTGGCAGACAATGATCTGTACGATGTCACGACCGCAGTAAAAGCGACCGAGACAGCGGCCTGGACCGTGACGAAGAGAGATGCGGGCACCTATGCCATGGGCATCGTGGCCGGTGACTTTGAGAACCTTGACCCGAACTTCACGAACGTAGAGTTCAAGATCATGGACGGGACGCTGGAGATCAGCAAGATCCATCTTACAGTCAAGGCTAAAGACCTCACAAAAGTCTATGACGGAAAAACGTTCACCAATTCTGAGAGATTTTCGTATGAGATCATCGAAGGCGCGCTGGTAAACGGAGACCGGGTCCTCGGCGGAACTGCTAACAATTTTGGTCCGGACGTCGGCACAGGGGAGCATACATACAGAATCAATGGCCTTTGGAATGACTATGGCCAGGGCAGAGACGTTACCGGCAACTATGATATCAGCTATGTCTCCGGCACCTTTGAGATCACGAAGCGCAGCGTGACCCTGACCTCTGCGACCGACAGCAAGACATACGACGGTACACCACTTACGAACAGCAATGTAGCAGTAAGCGGTGACGGCTTTGTGACCGGCGAAGGCGCGACCTACAATGTGACGGGAACGATCACGGATCCCGGCACAGCAGACAACACCTTCACTTACACGCTGAACGAAGGCACCAAGGCCGGCAACTACGAGATCAGCCAGGTTGAAGGCACACTGACGGTAACGAAGGTCACGACGCAGATCGTGATCACGGCGGATTCCGACAGCAAGACGTATGACGGCAGCCCGCTTACCAAGTCCACCTATACCTACACCGAGGGCGTTCTGGCAGAAGGCGATGTGCTGACGGCGGTAGTGGAAGGAACGATCACGGATGTTGGGACTGCGGACAACGTAGTGACGAGCTACAAGGTCATGCGCGGCGGCACGGATGTGACGGCGAACTACACGTTTGGCGAGAGCGTGAAGGGCACGCTGACGGTCACGAAGCGCAGCGTGACCCTGACCTCTGCGAGCGGTGAGAAGGTCTACGACGGACAGCCTCTGACGAAGAACGCCCAGACCGACGTGACAGTCGGCGGGGACGGCTTTGCTGAAGGCGAAGGCGCGACCTATACAATAACCGGAACGCAGACAAATGTAGGATCGAGTGCGAACGCATTCACCTATACGCTGAACAGCAATACCAAGGCTGACAACTACGACATCACCAAGACGGAAGGCACCCTGACCGTGACGGAACTGACCGAGAAGGTCACTGTAACGATCACGGAGCACAGCGGTACCGAGACATACGACGGTACTGAGAAGAAGGTCAGCGGCTATGACGTAAGCATCGATAACACGCTGTACAAAGAGAGCGACTTCACCTTCAGCGGCACAGCGGAAGTGAAGGGCACAAATGCCGGCACGTACCCGATGGAGCTGACAGCTGAAAACTTCCGCAATGATAACCACAACTTCACGAATGTAGTGTTTGAGATCGTGGACGGCAGCCTTGTAATTGAGCCTGCAACGATGAGCCTGACGGTCGAAAACTACGAAGACACCTATGACGGGCAGGCACATACCGTCACAGCGACGCCGAGTGTAACGGAAGGCACGACGCTGTATTACAGCGAAGACGGAGAAACCTGGAGCCCGACAGCTCCGACCTATACGGATGTACCCGAGACTCCCAAGACGGTCTATGTGAAGGCGGAGAACCCGAACTATGTGACAGCGACCGACGATGGGACTGTCACGATCAAGAAGGCGACGATCAAGCTGACGGGGTCAAAGACCGTTCCCTACGACGGCAACGAACAGAAGCTGGAGCTGAGCGCCTCCGATGCTACCGGATTGGTGTCCCGCGAGACACTGGGCTTCCAGAACACTCCGACCGTGAAGGGCACTGAAGCGGGCACCTATACCGATGTCAACTACGGCACCTGGTATGTGACAAAGGCCAACGGTGAGGAGAGCACCTGGAACTATGAGCTGGATATATCCGGCACGCTGACGATCACAGCATCGACCGACAAGGTGACGGTAACGATCACGGAGCACAGCGGCAGCGGGAAGTACGACGGCAGCGAGAAGACGGTCACCGGATATGACGTAAGCATCGACAACACGCTGTACACCACATCTGACTTCACATTCAGCGGCAACGACACCGTGAAAGGCACGGATGCCGGCAGCTATCCGATGGAACTGAAGCCTGAGGACTTCACGAACATCAGCGATAACTTCACAAACGTAGTGTTTGAGATCGTGGACGGCACGCTGGAGATCAGCAAGAGAACCGTCACCCTGACCTCGGCGAGCGGTGAGAAGGTCTACGACGGACAGCCTCTGACGAAGAACGCCCAGACCGACGTGACAGTCGGCGGTGACGGCTTCGTGACCGGCGAAGGCGCAACGTACGACATCACCGGCAGCCAGACCGACGTCGGCAGCAGTGGGAACACATTCACCTATTTGCTGAATGCAGGCACGAAGGCCGGCAACTACGACATCACCACGTCTTTCGGCATTCTGAAGGTGAATAAGCTTGCTGTAACAGTTAACATTGTCGGTAATAACAATGGTTATGACCAGGTATACGATGGTGAAGAACACTCGGTTTCCGGTTTTGTTGCCACACCGGACAGTGATCTTTATACGGTAAGCGGAGATAATAAGGACTTTACCTTCAACGGCAACGACCAGCTTGCGGAGACCGATGCCAACCTGTATCCGATGGGCCTTAAGCCCGAACAGTTCACAAACACCAACGGCAACTTCGAAGTCATATTCAAGGTGGAAAGTGATGGTTGGCTGCTCATCAAGCGGGCTAAGCTCACGATTACGGCAGACAGCGCAAGCAAGGAATATGACGGCAAGGCTCTGACGGACGACGGATGGCAGGATACCGCACCTGCCGGCCTGCAGGGTGATGACAAAGTGGACAGCGTGAAAGTCACCGGCACGATCACGGAGGTCGGCACAGCGGACAACGTACCGAGTGAAGCGGTCGTGAAGAACGGCAACAAAGACGTCACGGCGAACTACGAGATCGAGTACGTCAAGGGCACGCTGGAGATCACGGCGAGCACGAAGGCGCTTGTGATCTCGAGCTCGACGAAGAGCTGGACGTACGACGGTGAGACGCATACCGATGAGGTATACACCGTAACGTACGACGGCGAAACAGTGTCGGCGG
Source organism: Candidatus Limivicinus sp. (assembly GCA_045586065.1). GTDB lineage: Bacteria > Bacillota > Clostridia > Oscillospirales > Oscillospiraceae > Limivicinus. The sequence goes on along the minus strand of JAZMZR010000020.1, from coordinate 8 downwards.
ACAGCACG
>JAZMZR010000019.1:0-193675 GCA_045586065.1 Candidatus Limivicinus sp. | reverse complement strand
AACTCTCCCTGAGATAAGATCTCCCATCCTTATGGAGTAAGGGTCGAAGTAGACTACTTCGTTGATAGGTCGGCGGTGTACGCACAGCAATGTGTTCAGCCTACCGATACTAATAACCCGAGGGCTTGACCTACTATATTCATGCAGGTATATCCCCTTGCACTCCCTCTATTCAGTTTTCAGGGTATATTCCCTGCAGTTGGTGTTTTTAACGGTGAGGGTCCACCTGTTCCCATTCCGAACACAGAAGTTAAGCTCACCAGTGCCGACGATACTTGTCTGGAGACGGACCGGGAAAATAGGTCAATGCCAACACAGAGCCGCTCATTCGAGCGGCTCTGCTTTTTTATGTCCTGTCCTTGCCTGAATCGTATTTGTATGATAGTATTTCTTATAGAGAATCATTTGAAAAAAAGCAAAACTGCCGACAGGAGTGGAAAAGATGAAAAGAATACTTGCAATATGCATTGCCCTGATCATGGTCCTCTCTTTGACCGGATGCTGTTTGAAGCATGAGTGGAAAGAGGCAACCTGTACAACCCCTAAGACATGCATCAAATGCGGAAAAACGGAGGGAGAACCGACCGGTCATCTCAACACAGAATGGATGGAAGAGAGGGTTAATATCCTTAAGGCGACCAGAGAAATGGTCCTTGTATGCGAAGACTGCGGAAAAGAGATCGATGATAAAACCGAAGATATCGACTCCTTTATCGATGGAGATGAATTCCTGTTCACCGGAAAGGAATTCGTTGAAAGAATGCAGGCCTGCTATGACGAACTGGATGGTGGAGAGCTGCCCCTGACGTTTGAATATGCGATCAACGATTACGGGAATGTCAATTTTGATGTCTATAACCAGAATGATAGCTGGCTTGCATGGGGCATCTTTTATGACGTGGAAGGGAAAGCCCTCAAGGAGGCAAACGAGGACGGCAAGATCAACTGTGTGGCGATCTTTGTGCCAACACAGGAAGGCATTGAGCTCGACGCAGCCTACTATCTGCTTGTATGGCTCGGGGAAGCGGCCTGTCTGGCAATCGATCCGGCCATCACGGATATAGATGTCTACAGCGATCCGATATTTAATAATACTTATGCGGACGAAGGAGACGAAACGCTGCACGGGCTGACATATTCCTGCGGTTTGTCAGACGACAATGAGTTTTCTCTTTATATCGAGATTCCCGACTGATTATTAATAAAAGATTACACAGCAGAACGCAGCGGCCGGATCGATCCGGCCGCTGCGTTTACGTTTATTTATTCTTTTTCGCGTAGGAGAACATCCAGAGGACAATGAGCACGAGAGCAACGATCACTACGATTCCCAGCACGGTATTCAGGATCCCGCCGGCGACTCTGGAGATAAGACGGACCACAAGAACGACCGCTGCGATCAGCAGGATGAACACTAAGACGGGAATGACATATCTTCCTATTTTTTTCATTTTTCGTCCTTTCATTTATTCAACGGGATTTCCCAGTTTGCTCAAGACGGTTTGGAAGTATTCGGGAAGCGGCGCGTTCAGAACAATGTCTTCGCCGCTGCGCGGGTGTTTGAAATGAAGGGCGGAGGCGTGCAGACACTGCCCTTCCAGTCCTTTCTCGGGGCAGGGAGCGCCGTAGAGTCCGTCCCCCAGGAGAGGGTGGCCGATATAGGCCATGTGGACACGGATCTGATGGGTCCGGCCGGTCTCCAGAACACATTTTACAAGGGTATATCCACGGAACCGCTGCACAACGCTCCAGTGGGTCACCGCCGGCCGGGAGCCGGTCTGCGTCACGGCCATGCGCTTGCGGTCGGTCCTGTGCCTGCCGATGGGAGCGTCGACGGTGCCGCTGTCGGCGCGCATCCCGCCGCGGACCACGGCGTGGTATTCCCGGAAGAGACTGTGGCCGGAAAGCTGAGCGGAGAGGGAAAGATGGGAAAAATCGTTTTTGGCGGCAATGATCAGGCCGGAAGTGTCTTTGTCGATCCGGTGCACGATCCCCGGCCGCTTTTCCCCGCCTATGCCGGACAGAGAGTCCCCGCAGCGGTACATCAGGGCGTTTACGAGCGTCCCGTCGGGATGTCCCGGAGCGGGGTGTACAACCATGCCGCGGGGCTTGTTGACGACGATCACATCCTCATCCTCAAAAACCACGTCGAGGGGGATGTTTTGGGGCAGAAGCTCCACGTCCTCAAGCACCGGCAGGATCACCTCGAAGCTCTCGCCGCCCTTGCAGCGGTAGTTTTTCCGCACAGGGCTCCCGTCGAGGAACACTGAGGAGGAATCCAGCAGCCGCTGCGCCGCGCTCCTGGAAAGCCCGTCCACGGAATGCGCAAGGAGAGCGTCGATCCGCTCGCCGCTCTCCGAAGCATAAACAATTATGGTTTCATCCATTATTTGAATTCCGCAAGGATATCATCCAGAGAAAACTGCTCATCCGAACTCTTCTTGGGCGCAGCAGGCGCTGCGGGTGCGGGTTCGGGTTTCGGCGCGGAAGCCGGAGCCGGATTCGATGCCGGAGCAGGTTCTCTGCGCGCAGGGGCAGGCGAAGGAGCAGGGGCCGGGGCGGACTCTCTTGCGGGAGAGGCCTTGCGTGGCTCAGAGGGGGCAGCGGAAACAGCGTTTTTAACTGCCGAGTCTTCTTCGGCTGCTTTCCGGGCGGAGATCTCCGCATTGGCTTTCTCCCATTCTGCGAAGGGATCGGAGGAATCATAGGCGGGAATCGAGGCTGCAAAGGCGGGGGCAGAAGAACTCACGCCGGAATACTCCGCGCTGCGCTGTCTTGCGTCGCGGTTTGCCTTATACTGCTCAAACTGATCATCATATTTGCTCTGACGCTCTTTGCGTGTCGTCTTGGCAGGAGGATTGGAGTCGGGTTTATTCCGGAGCTTGGGTGCAGATTCTTCCTCATAGACAGGCTCGGGCTCAGTCTTCGCAGCAGAACGCTGACGACGGGCGGGAACTTCCTCCTCATATTCCTCTACAGCAGCTTTCCGTTTTGCTGTCTTCCGGGGAGCAGGCTCTTCTTCCTCATATTCTTCAATGGCTGCTCTGCGTTTGGAGGCTTTGCGCGGAGCGGGCTCCTCCTCATATTCCTCTTCCACGGCTTTCTTTGCCTTGCGGCCGCGCTTTGCGGTCGGAGCATCAACATCGCCCTCATACTCTTCATCATAATCCGCTTCGCGCTTTTCCTTACGTCCGCCGAAGATAATGCAGATGATAAACAGGATGCAGAAGACACTGATGAAGATATCAGCCACATTGAAGACCGGGAAGGATTTGGCAAAGTCGAACTGGAACATGTCCTGGACATAGCCGTAGAGAGCTCTGTCGATTGCATTGCCTATTCCGCCTGCAGCGACGAACACGGCGCACCAGCGGGCCAGTTTTCCCGAAATGAAGTTGGTCGCGAGGCCGATGATCACCAGAACGGTGAAGACGACGGCGAGAATGACGAAGATCCTTCCCGCGTTTGCGCCGCTCAGAAAGCTGAAAGCGGCTCCGTCGTTATGGACATTCAGCAGGTTGATAATCCCGGGAATAAGAGGTCTCGCCTCTCCGCCGTATACAAGGTTCCCGGCAGTCCAGTATTTGACCCACTGATCCAGAATGATGACGAGAACACCGAAAATAGCATAAAGCATTTATACATCCTCCTTTGCTCCGGCAAAAATAGCCGGTTTAAGAAAAGACAGTTACTCCAGGTTTTTTACGACAGCGGAGCAGCGCGGGCAGAGCCCTGTCTCGGGATCGGCCTGCTCGGTATGGATCCAGCAGCGCGGGCATTTGGTGCCGGGCGCTTCGAAAGCGGCAATCGAAAGACCTCCGTTGCGAACGCCTTTGCCTTCGACCGCACCGACGGGAATCTCTCCGCCGATGAGACACTTGGAAACAATAAACAGCTCGGAAAGATCCATGGAAGAGACCGCATCGAGAAGTTCTTCTGATGCGGCATCGGAAGCGGAGAGCACCACAGCGGCCTCCAGAGGCTTGCCTATGCGCTTGTCGGCGCGGGCAGTTTCGAGAACGCCGTTCATGTCATCACGAAGGGAGACGAGCCTATCCCATTTTGCCATGGTCTCTTCCGAAAGAGCATAGGCGGTGAAGGGCGCGTTCATCACGTTGAGCAGGACGTTGCGGGCATCGTCGGTGCTGCGGTGCGGCATGGCGAGCCAGATCTCATCGCAGGTGAAGGCGAGAATGGGCGCAAACATCTTGGTCATGCTGTCGAGTATCAGGAAGAGTGCGGTCTGGGCGCTGCGGCGCTTGAGGCCGGTCTTTTCCTCGCAGTAAAGCCTGTCTTTAATAATGTCCAGATAAAAACTTGAAAGTTCCACCACGCAGAAGTCGTTGATGGCGTGGGACACCACGTGGAACTCATAATCGTCATACGCTGCGGCGACTTTCGCGATAAGTGCATTGAGCTTTGTGAGTGCCCAGCGGTCGAGCTCAAGCATGTCTTCGGGTGCAACCAGATCGTCGGCATCGAAGTCGTTGAGGTTGCCCAGACAGTAGCGGGCGGTGTTGCGGAATTTCAGATAGGTCTGAGACAGCTGCTTGAAGATCTCTCTGGAACAGCGGACGTCGACGTGGAAATCGGAGGAGCCTGCCCAGAGCCGGACAAGGTCCGCGCCGAATTCCTTGACCATGTCGGCAGGGTCTATACCATTGCCGAGAGACTTGTGCATCGCATGCCCCTCGCCGTCGACGGTCCAACCATGGGTAAGGCACTCCTTATACGGAGCACCCATGCCGAGGGCACCGACGGCAACGAGAAGAGAGGACTGGAACCAGCCGCGATACTGGTCGCCGCCTTCGATATACATGTTGGCAGGCCAGAAGCCCTGATCGCGCTTCATGGCGGCAAAATGGGTGGAGCCGGAGTCGAACCAGCCGTCCAGCGTGTCGGTCTCTTTGGTGAAGTGCTTTCCGCCGCAGTGCGGGCAGACAAAGCCTTCGGGAAGAAGTTCGGAAGCTTCCAGATCGAACCAGGCGTTGCTTCCCTTTTCTTCAAATACGGAAGCAACGGATTCGATGGATTCATCGGTGCATACCGGCTTATGGCAATCGTCGCAGTAGAACACGGGGATCGGGAGGCCCCAGCGGCGCTGACGGGAGATGCACCAGTCGGCGCGTTCACGGATCATGGCGCCTATACGGTCCTGACCCCAGACAGGGAGCCAGCGGACAGGCTCGCAGGCCTTTATCGCCTCTTCTTTGAAGGAATCAACAGAGCAGAACCACTGCGGAGTCGCACGGAAAATAATGGGATTCTTGCAGCGCCAGCAGTGCGGATAGCTGTGGAGGATCTCCTCGGAGGCGAACAAAGCGCCGCTTTCTTTCATATCCGCAAGAATGATCGGATTGGATTCCTCCGTGCCGAGACCGGCGTATTTGCCGGCATACTCGGTGTGGCGTCCGCGATCGTCTACGGGAACTACCATCTCCATACCGTATTTCTGGCAGGTGACAAAGTCCTCCGCACCGAAGCCGGGAGCGGTATGCACGCAGCCGGTACCGGAATCCATGGTTACATAGTCTGCCAGGAGCAGACGGGATGTCTTGTCAAGGAAGGGATGGGAAGCAAGCATGTTCTCAAAGAAGCTGCCCGGATGGGATTCAAGGACCTCCCAGCTGTCAAAACCGCCTATGCGCATGACCTTGTCGACGAGAGGCTCGGCCATGATATAGCTTTCACCATTGGGGGCCTTGACGACGGCGTAGAGCTCGTCAGGATGCAGGGCGATTGCCAGGTTGCCGGGGAGCGTCCAGATCGTAGTGGTCCAGATCAGAAAGCTGAGCTTGGACAGATCGAGATGGGAGAGTTTTCCGAGATCATCGTTCATCGGAAACTTCACATACACTGTGGTGCAAGGGTCATCCTGATACTCGATCTCAGCCTCGGCAAGGGCGGTCTCATCCTTGGGACACCAGTATACCGGCTTGAAGCCCTTGTAAATATGACCGTTGCGATACATCCTGCCGAAGATCCGGATCTCGTCCGCTTCGAAGCCCTTGTTCATCGTGAGATAGGGATGATCCCAGTCTCCGACAACGCCGAGGCGCTTGAATCCCTCGCGCTGGACATCAACATAGTGAGCGGCATAGTCATGGCAGGCGGAACGGAAATCAGCAACACTCATTTCCTTGTGGTTGAGCTTCTGCTCCTTGATGATCGCGCTCTCGATGGGCATGCCGTGGTTGTCCCAGCCGGGTATGTACGGCGTATAATATCCGCGCATGGCGTAGGAGCGGACGATAAAGTCCTTGAGAGCTTTGTTGAGAGCGTGGCCCATGTGAATGGCTCCGTTGGAGAAAGGAGGCCCGTCATGGAGGGAGAAAAGCTCATGACCTTCGTTCTTTTTGAGCATCTCATTATACAGATCGATATTTTCCCAGTGAGCGAGCATCTCGGGTTCACGCTTGGGGAGCCCGGCGCGCATGGGAAAATCGGTTTTCGGCAGATTGAGAGTGTTGTTGAAATCCTGTGACATATTGTTCTCCTAAAATGATTTATAAAAACGACACAGACGGGGCGGGCGCAAATTGCGCCGCCCCGCCGACTATTTATCGATCAGAACAGCCAGTCAGCATATCAGAGGGAAAAGGGCTGAGTGCTGCCAAAGTCTTTTCCGGAACGGGGTGCCGGTCTGGTATCGTCAAATGTATCGGAAAGGTCGAACTTGAGTTCGGGTTCAGGCTTGATCTTGGAAACATTTTCTTCGATAGCACGTATGGCATCATCCACATCCTGCGAGGGGGATGCAGTGGTTTTTGCCGCTTCCGGCTGACGTATTATACCCTTTTCTATATCGTCCAGCTTGGTGAGTTGAGAGGTGAACATCTCACGCATATCGGCGAAGAAGGACGCACAGGTCTCTTTGGCGGCGGTAAGCTTCTTCTCCTGAGCCTCGATCTGCTCGGGTATCGTTCCGAGACGGGACTTGACCTGGGCATCAGCGTCACTGATCATCTGGGCAGAACGGGTGCGTGCATCGTTCTCGATCTGCACGGCGAGCTTCTGGGCAGAGAGCAGAGCCATATTGAGAGCTTCTTCGTTGGAGCGGTACTCCTCGATCTTGTCGACAAGAACCTTCATCTTGCTCTTGAGGACCGCATTCTCCTTCTGGGCGGCAGTGATATCCTCAGCAAGCTCCTCGAGAAAATCGTCTACCTCAGACATGTCGTAGCCGCTGAGTTTTGCCTTGTTGAAGGTCTTTTCACGGATATCCTGGGCTGTAATCATTTCTTTTCCACCTTTCAAAATAACTGAGCAGGAACTTTATTCGATAGTGCCGCCGGCTGCGGCGTCAGCCCCCAGAAGATCAACATTCTCCGGGGAGATAAAATACGTTTTTGCAGATACCGGTGTTATCTTCCCGCGCAGGGCAAACACGATGCCGGACATGAAATCCAGCAGCCTGCGTGCTGTTTCTGTGGGAAGCCCCTCGAGCGTCATGACCAGAGAACGGCTGCGCATCAGATGGCCGACGAGTTCACCGGCTTCGTCAAAGCTCTTGGGATTGAAAAGGATCACCTGAGATTCTTTGCCGCCGAAATTGACGGTACGTTCCCGGACGGCGCGGTTTTCCTTCTTGATCCGCTTTCCGAGATTGCCGAAAAGGCCGCCGGACATTTCCTCGTCATCGTCTTCCTCATCTGTTTCGGGCTCGGGTGCGGCAGCAGAAGCCTGAGCGCCGAAAGCGCTCTCAAAATCTGCGCCGGCGCTTGCGGCGGCAGGGGAAGAGGGACGTGGTTTTACAGTGACTGTTTTGGCAGGTTTTTCCGATTCCTCAAAGAAATCGTCGTCATCGTCATAAGGCTGCGTAAGTTTTTTCAGTTCATCCAAAAAGCCCATAATTACATTGTCCTCCGAATCAGATATTGTAATTTCGCGGCCCGAAGATAGCCGAACCAATCCTGACCATGTTCGCGCCGCAGGCTATGGCTGCCTCAAAATCTCCGCTCATGCCCATGGACAGAAAATCCATAGAGACATTATCGTATTTTTTTATGCTGTTGTCAACAAAAAGCTTAGTCATTGACTCAAAAAAGGGCACATTGTCCTCCGGATCCGGACAGATCGGAGGGACGGCCATAAGGCCCCTGACACGGATATTTTGCAGGGAGGATATCCCATCTAAAACAGAGGCAACGTCCTCCGGCGCAACGCCGCCTTTCGACTCCTCGCCGGCTATGTTTACCTCAAGAAGAATGTCCTGAATAAGGGAGTGCTTTCCCGCGCAGCGGTCGATCTCGGCGATAAGCGGAAGAGAATCCGCGCTGTGGATCAGTTCGGCCAGACCCACGACCTGCCGGACCTTGTTGCGCTGGAGCCTGCCGATAAAATGGAGCCTTGCGCCTTCATAGGCACCGAGCCTGTCCTTCTCGAGCATCTCCTGAACGCGGTTTTCACCGAAAACCCCTATGCCGGAGGCGAATGCCTCACGGATGCGACCGGCATCGTTCATTTTTGAGGCGGCGATCACGGTGATCTCAGAGGGATCACGCCCCGCACGGACTGCCGCGGCACGGACACGCGCCAGCACCGAGGCTGTATTGTCGGATATATCACTCATCAGATGATACCCTTCTTTCTCAGAAGATCCATATCGGAACGTGCGTCAAACGGCCCGGTCCGATCTATGTTCACCGCATCGTTCCAGCGGCGGAACCAAGTCATCTGCCTTTTGGCGTAACGGCGGCTGGCCTGCTTGATCTGTGCGGCTGCTTCCTCACGGGAGAGATCTCCCTTAAGGTACAGGGCGGATTCCTTGTATCCGATCGCCTGCATCGCGGTGCAATCGGGATCGATCCCGCGCGAAAGCAGGGCGCGGACCTCATCAAAAAGTCCGGCTTTTATCATTCCATCGACTCTGCGGTCGATCCTTTCATACAGGACTGCCCTGTCGGCAAAACCGAGGACGATCTTCACGGCCTCATACCGCGGAGGCATGGCACGGGTGAGAGCATCGTGCTCGGTGATAGTCATGCCTGTGAGGGCATGCACCTCGAGAGCCCGGACGATGCGGCGCCTGTCTGTCGGAGCGAGTTTTCCGGCCCGCTCGGGGTCTATGTTCTGCAGTCTTTCAAGCATCGCGTCTCCGCCGCAGCGGTCGTACTCTTCGTAAAGGGATTTCCTAAGCTCCGGAGCTTCGCTTTCCGCAAAGCTTCGCCCGGAAAGGAGCGAATCGATATACAGACCCGTTCCGCCGGTTATAACGGGGATGCGGGAACGGGAGAGGATATCCTCGCAGCAGGCTGCTGCGGCCTCCACGTATTTCGCGACGGACCAGGATTCACCGGGATCGGCCACATCCAGCATGTGGTGCGGGACGGCAGCACGCTCTTCTGCGGTCGCTTTGGCGGTGCCGATGTCCATGCCGCGATAAAGCTGCATGGAGTCTGCGGAGACGATCTCACCGCCGACGCCCTCCGCCAGGGCTATGGAGAGCGCGGTCTTTCCGGAGGCTGTCGGACCGGCTATCACGTATACTTTCCTGCCCATGGTCACACGATCCGTTTGAAGCGCTTATCCAGATCGCGTCCGGAAACGCGGCAGGATATGGGCCTGCCATGCGGGCAGTAGAGCACTTTGCCGGAAAGAACGGCTTCTGCCACGCGCTCGAGCTCTGCGGCAGAGGTGTCCCATCCGGCCTTTATCGCGGCCTTGCAGGCTACCGTATGCAGCACCTCGTCACGTGTCTCTTCCGGGGATGGTGCTTTGCCCGACCGGAGCTTTTCGCAGATCTCCTCGATGGAGGGGACGACATCCGAGGGGGCCATATCAGCCGGGAGGGCCCGGACCACGAAATTGCAGTCGTCAAGGACCTCGATCTCGAATCCGAGAGTACTGAGCAGTTCGGCGTTCGCAGTGAGGAGCTCGGCGTCCTCATCGCTCAGGCGGAGCGGGACAGGCTCAAGAAGAGCCTGAGAGGTGATCTCAGAGGCTGTTTCCTTCAGACGGTCGAATATCATGCGCTCATGGGCGGCGTGCTTGTCTATGAGCAGCACGTCCTCCTCGAGCTCCACGATGATGTACTTCCGGAACAGCTCACCCACTATCTTGTGGTCAGGCAGGGTGTTTTTCTCAACATTTTGAACAGGGTTTTCCACAGTTTCTTCCGGTTTTTCGGCGGCAGGTCTTTCATCACGGGGCTTTTCGGCCTTTTTGGGAGATGAGGGGTGCCCTTCAAAAGAAGACCCGGCATTCCGCTCCGAAGCGGATGAGAACGGGGAACCGAGATCGAGCTTTGTCTGGTAAGTCTCCTTTGGGGCGAAAAAGCCTGTTTCATCGGTGCGGGGCTGCTTTTTCGACGGCTGACCGGAGCTGACCATATCCTTGTATTCCTGGGCGGAGATGCTCTTGTAGAAACCGGTCTTTTTTCCGAGGACCGCCTCTGTGGAGGGGGAGGGCTGAATGTCAGCGCTTTTTTTCTCGTTTTCAAGCGCGGCGAGAACAGAGTAATACACGAGGTCGAACACGCGTTTCTCCTCGCTGAATTTCACTTCGATCTTTGCAGGGTGAACGTTTACATCCACGCTGCCGAAGGGGATCTCCAGATACAGGACACAGCCCGGGTATCTGCCGGAGAGCATGGAGTTTTTATAAGCCTGTTCGAGCGCTGTCTGCATGAGGACGGAACGGATGAATCTGCCGTTGCAGAAGAAGAACTGTCCGCCCCGGTTCCCGCGGCAGGCGCCCGGAGAAGTGACATAGCCTCTGAGCTTGAGGGCAGAATCCTCGCCGGTGCATTCGAGCATGTCCTTCGCGGCTTCCCGGCCAAGGACGGTATAGATGCAGGAGCTGATGCGCGTGTCTCCGGGGGAGAAGAACTGCTCCTCTCCGTCTTTGATGAAGCGGACAGAGACTTCCGGATGCGCAAGGGCGCAGCGGATCGCTGCCGTCTGGCATGCCGTGGCCTCGCTCCTGTCGGATTTGAGGAATTTACGGCGGGCGGGGGTGTTATAGAAAAGGTCACGCACGATGATGGTGGTGCCTTCGGGGCAGCCGACGGCTTCCATCTCGTCGATCTCACCGGCGGTCAGCTGCACGAGCGTACCCTCATCGGAACCCTTCAGCCTGGTGCGAAGCTCGATGCGTGAGACGGCGGAGATGGCCGCAAGAGCCTCACCGCGAAAGCCCATGGTGGAGATGCATTCGAGCCCGTGCTCATCGGAGAGCTTGCTCGTGGCATGGCGCATGAAGGCGATCCCGGCGTCCTCAGGGGAAATGCCGCAGCCGTCGTCGGTCACGCGTATGTAGGTCGAGCCGCCGTTGCGGATCTCGATGCTTATATTCCTGGCTCCTGCATCGAAGGAGTTTTCTACCAGCTCCTTAACGACCGAGGCCGGACGCTCCACCACCTCGCCGGCGGCGATCAGATCCGCCACATGGGGGGAAAGTATGTTGATCACGGACATATCAAAGACCTCCGCAAGTATTCCTGCAGCTGATAATTATACATGAATCGAGTTGAAACTTCCACTTCTTTTATGCTAATATATTCTAACCGAAAACAAAGGAAAAAGACGATGGCGAAACGCATAAAGACCATAGAGAATTCGGAGATCACCCGGCAGATCGGGCTCTGCGGAAAGATACGGGAAAAACTCGGAAGTGATGAGAAAAACCTCCTTGCAATGGTAGACACGTACGGCTGCCAGCAGAACGAGGCAGACAGCGAGAAGATCCGGGGATATCTAGCCGAGATGGGCTTCGGCTTCACACAGGACGAGTTTGCCGCGGATGTCATCGTGGTGAACACCTGTGCTGTGAGAGAACATGCCGAGATGCGGGTGCTCGGGAACGTCGGCGCGCTGAACCACACGAAAAAGGCGAAGCCGGGGCAGATCATCTGCGTCTGCGGCTGCATGGTCCAGCAGGAGCATATGGCACAGAAGATCAAGATAAGCTATCCGATCGTGGATCTGGTGTTCGGCCCGCATGAGCTGTGGCGATTTCCGGAACTGCTGCTGGAGGTCCTCGAGCGGCACAAGCGGGTATTTGCCACGGATAAGGACGACGGCGCGGTCGCGGAGGGCATACCGCTCAGGCGAGACGGGAAGGTCAAGGCCTGGCTGTCGATCATGTACGGCTGCAACAACTTTTGCTCGTACTGCATCGTTCCGTATGTCAGGGGAAGAGAGAGATCCAGACAGCCGGAGGATATCGTCAGGGAGGCGGAGCTGCTCGTTGCCGATGGCTATAAGGATATCACGCTGCTCGGCCAGAACGTGAATTCCTACGGGAAGGACCTTGACAGAGGAGTGGATTTCGCGGACCTGCTCCGGATGATCAATGATATTCCCGGAGAGTTCCTGATCCGCTTTATGACGAGCCACCCCAAGGACGCGACCGAGAAGCTTTTCAAAACCATGGCCGAATGCGAAAAATGCGCGCGGCATCTCCACCTGCCGGTCCAGTCCGGAAACGACCGGATCCTGAAGGTGATGAACCGGAATTATGACAGCGCGACCTATTTGAAAAAGCTTGAACTCGCGCGGAGCTACATGCCGGACCTCGTGGTCACGACGGACATCATAGTGGGCTTCCCCGGAGAGACCGACGAGGAGTTCGGCGATACGCTGAAGCTCTGTGAAAAGGCGCGCTTCGACGCGATGTTCACCTTCATCTATTCCAAGCGTGTGGGAACTCCCGCCGCAGGCATGCCCGATCCCTATTCCCGTGAGGAGAAGCAGGCGCATTTCGATGCGCTCACGGAGACCGCGAACCGGATCTCCGGAGAAAAGCACCGGGAATACGAGGGAAAGACAGTGAGGGTGCTGGTGGATGGAGAGACAGGCCGCGACGAATACAACCTTTCGAGCAGGACCAACGGGGGAAGGCTCGTGCATCTCAAGGGCGACCGGTCGCTCATAGGACAGTTCATAAATGTGAAGATAACAGCGAGCAACACATGGGCGCTGTACGGTGAGGCGGAAAATGGCTGAACTTACACCGATGAAAAGGCAGTATAACGAGATAAAGGAGCAGTACAGGGACTGTCTGCTCTTTTTCCGGCTGGGCGATTTCTATGAGATGTTCAACGACGACGCCAAGATCGCCTCCCGGGAGCTCGACCTTGCACTGACCACGAGAGACCGCGGGATAGAAGACCCGGAGGAGCGGACGCCGATGTGCGGCGTGCCGTATCACGCTGCCGAGAGCTATATAGCAAAGCTCATAGCGAAGGGCTACAAGGTGGCGATCTGCGAGCAGACCGAGGATCCGGCCCTCGCCAAGGGTCTTGTGAAGCGGGACGTGATCCGGATCATCACGCCCGGTACCGTGATCGAAAGCTCCATGCTGGAAGAATCGCGCAGCAACTATATCTGCGCGGTATGCCTGGAGGAGAGCGCCGGCGGCGCCGCCTTCTGCGACATTTCCACCGGAGAGTTCTGCTGCTGCGCCTTCACGGAGGATCCGGTAAGCCATATCCTGAACGAACTCGGGCGATTCGCGCCAAGGGAGGCAGTGCTTTCCGCCGGAGCGGAGGCGAGTGCCGAGATAGCGGAATTTCTTTCCATGAAGCTTGCGGCGATGCCCGAAACGGGTGACGCACGCTTTGACTATATGAGTGCTGCGGCACGTGTCTGCGCACAGTTCGGATGTGCCGACATCGACAGCTGCGGTCTGGGAGAAAACTCCGCGGCCGTGCGCGCGGCAGGCGCGCTGCTGGCGTATATGGAGGAGACGCAGAAGACGGACCTCAGCCACATCAACCGCATGGATCTGCTCTCACGCGGCAGATACATGGAGATGGACTGGACCACAAGACGGAACCTGGAGCTGACCGAATCGCTCCGGAGCCGGGAGAAGCGGGGAACGTTGCTCTGGGTGCTCGACAGGACCGGGACCCCGATGGGCGGGAGACTGCTGCGATCCTGGATCGAGAGACCGCTTCTTTCCGCCGTGGAGATCCGCCGACGCCATGCGGCGGTGAACGAGCTTTTCTCCGACAGCGTGAAGCGCGGAGAGCTCAGAGCGGCCCTACGGCCTATCAGCGATCTGCAGAGGCTTGCCGGAAGAGCGGTGTACGGTACGGCCGGGGGCAGGGATCTTCGGGCCATAGCGGACTGCGCCGCCATGTTTCCGGAGATCAAGCGCATGCTTGCCGACAGCCGCTGTGCGGAACTCCGGGAGATCGCGCAGATGGACGCACTTGAAGATATCCGCGAAATGATCGATACCGCAGTCTGCGACGATCCGCCCTTCTCCGTCCGTGAAGGCGGCATCATCCGGGAAGGTTTCTCCGAGGAGCTCGACTACCTGAGGAACATCCGGGACAACGGGGCGAAGATGGTCGCGGAACTGGAGCTTCGCGAGAGAAACAGGACCGGCATCAAGAAGCTGAAGGTCGGCTACAATAAAGTCTTCGGCTATTACATCGACGTTCCCCGCTCCGCGGGAGATGCCGGTATTCCGGACGACTATATACGGAAACAGACGCTCGTCTCGAACGAGAGATATATCACCCAGGAGCTCAAGGAGCTCGAAAACACCCTGCTTACCGCGCGGGAGCGCATCAACGACATGGAGTTCCGCTTCTTCACGGAGCTGCGCTGCCGGGTGGCGGAGCAGGTGGACAGGATACAGGCCACCGCTGACACAATTGCGAAGCTGGATGTTTTCTGCTCTTTCGCGGAGATTGCCGCAAGGAACAATTACACCATGCCCGAGGTGGACACCACCGGGACCATAGAGATCATCGACGGGCGGCACCCCGTTGTGGAGCAGACGCTCAAGGACGTGCTCTTCGTGCCGAACAGCACCTATCTGAACGACAGTGACGACCGCGTGGCGATCATCACCGGGCCCAACATGGCAGGCAAATCCACATACATGCGGCAGACTGCTCTCATCGTACTCATGGCGCAGATCGGTTCCTTCGTGCCGGCGAAGAGCGCGAACATCGGGATCGTGGACAGGGTGTTCACAAGGATCGGCGCTTCGGACGATCTGGCTTCCGGGCAGTCCACCTTTATGGTGGAGATGATCGAGATGGCGAACATCCTCCGCTTTGCCACGTCCTCGTCGCTGCTGATCCTGGACGAGATCGGCCGCGGCACGAGCACATTCGACGGCATGGCGATCGCAAGAGCGGTGCTCGAATACTGCGCGGACAAGCGCAGGCTCGGCGCAAAGACCATGTTTGCCACCCACTATCACGAACTCTCTGCCCTCGAGGGAGAGATCGGCGGGGTACGGAATTACAACATTACCGCCAAAAAGCAGGGCGGAAAACTGGTGTTCCTCCGAAAGATCGTGCGCGGCTCGGCGGACGACAGCTACGGCATAGAAGTCGCGAAGCTTGCAGGCCTTCCGGAGGGCATCATCAGCAAGGCGAAAGCGTATCTGAAAGAACTCGAGAGCAGCGGAGCCGGTCCGGTCTTTACGGGAGAACATGAGGAAGACCTGCAGATCAGCTTTGCGGACGTGGGAACGGACGAGATCGGGAAGATGCTCCGGGAGACGGATCTGAACACGCTGACCCCGATCGAGGCCATGAATATGCTCTTTGAGCTGCAGAGAAAGGCAAAGGGATGAGTTTTACCAGCAGGCTTACAAAAGGAGAGACGATCGCCGCGCTGGTCTGGCTGCCGATTCATATCATCCTCCTCCCGAAGCTTCTCGGCATACTGTTCGATGCCGGATACATCGGCGAACCGGCGGCGAATCTCCTGCTTTACGCGACAGGTGGACTGTATATGCTTATCCTGCTCGGAAGGTTTCTGCGGAGAGAATTCGATCCGCTCTGCGACAGGCCTTTCTTCTGTCTTCTGCAGGCGGGAGGATCCTATATCGCGATGATGTTCTTTAACGCGCTGTTCGCAGTGGTCTTGCTGCTGCTGAGCGGGGAAGAGATCGTGATGAACCCGAACAACCAGGCGGTGACAGGACTTGCTGCCGAGAGCCCCGGCTATATCCGGGCGACCGGGATCTTCCTTGCGCCGATCGTGGAGGAACTGATGTTCCGGGCAGGGATATTCGGCACGATAAGACACAAAAAGCGTGTGCTCGCCTATATCGTGAGCATGCTCGCGTTCGGGATCTACCACGTCTGGGCGTATCTGCCGCAGAATCCGCTCTATATTCTGTTCATCATCCAGTATCTGCCCGTATCGTGGCTGCTGTGCCGCTGCTATGAAAAGACGAACACGATCTGGACACCGATCTTCATGCATATGCTGGTGAATGCCGTTTCCATGGCGGCGATAGAAAGACTTGGAGCGATATGAATGAAAAAACGATAGAACCCATCGCCCGTATCCGGACGGACTTTCCGGAAAAATTCGGTGTGCCGAGACAGGCGGGGATCGTCGAGGAGCTCGAAGGGACGATCGAATTCGAAAAAGGATATGCCGACAGGGAGGCGATCCGCGGGATAGAGGAATTCAGCCATCTGTGGCTCATCTGGGGTTTCTCGGAGAACGAAGGCTGGTCGCCCACGGTCCGGCCTCCGCGGCTCGGAGGGAATGTCCGGAAAGGCGTATTTGCCACACGATCTCCTTTCCGGCCGAACGGACTCGGCCTCTCCTGCGTGCGGCTGCTCCGGATCGAAGACAGCGGCAGCGGGATGCCGAAACTGATCGTCGCCGGAGCGGATATGGTAGACGGGACGCCGATCTACGATATCAAGCCGTATATACCCTATGCCGACGCCAAAGCAGACGCCTGCGCCGGCTTTGCGCCGGATCCCGGTGAGAGGCTGGAAGTCGACATGCCGGAAGGGCTGGAAAGGATGATCCCGGAGGAGAAACGGGCCGCGCTGAGGAAACTGCTCTCTCTGGATCCGAGACCGCGGTATCTGGAGCAGGGAGACAGGGAATATGGATTCGTCTTTGCCGGATTTGAGATACGATTTACCGTGAAGGACGGGAAGGTCCGCGTTAGTTCCGTTGAGAAGACATAAAAAAGACAGGAGATGCATGTTAAGCATCTCCTGTCTTTTTCTTTCTGTAAGGTTCAGGCAAAAGGAACTTTCAGAGGAAGCGTATCGAGGACTTTTATGCCGAGTTCGGAAGCAAGGGCGCGGGCCGAATCGATCAGCTCCTGATGAAAAACGTCTTCCGGGCTGTGGGCGTCGCAGCCGATGATGGCGGTGCAGCCCTCGGACGCGGCGATCTCCCAGAACCTCCGGTAAGGATAGGGCCTTCCGGTGCCGAGCCCCAGCATGTTGATCTCGAGAGGCAGGCCGTATTCGTTGGCTTTCCGGCAGATCTTCCGCATATGCCGCTCGTATTCGTCCGGATCGCATTCGTGATTGACGATATCCGGATGGGCGATGTAGGTGAAGCGTCCGCTCTCCATACCGCGGATAAGCTGTTCGGTATACTTCGGAAGGATGTCCTCGCCGGGGAAGCTGCAGTGCACCCCGTCGTTCTGGTTGTTGGAAAAGTGCTGGCCGAGGATCATGTATTCGATGGGTCTCGTCCGGAGCTGCTCCATGAGAGCATCAAAGAGCGCGGGATAATACTCCGCCTCCAGGCCGAGATGGATCTCGATATCGTTCCGGTATTCGTCCCGCAGGGCAAGAACGGTCTCGCAGTAACCGTCAAGCTCGGAGATGTCCATCCGTATGCCCGGCCGTCCGGGGAAATTAGCGGTGCCGGGATAGGGGGTATGGTCCGAAAAGCCGAGGATCCGGATGCCGGCGGCGATGGCTTTTTCCACATATTCCCGCTCGGGCGCCTCCGCGGCGTGTCCGCAGCGGTATGTGTGGGTGTGATAGTTTGCAACAAGAGGAAGTGACATTTACTGCTCCTTAACGCCTTTCATGGTAAGACTGATTCTGTGTTTTGCCTCGTCCACCTCCACGACCGCCACAGTGACGATGTCACCGACGGACAGCACCTCGCTGGGATGGCGGATATAGCGGTCGCAGATCCGGGAGATGTGGACCAGACCGTCCTGATGGACGCCGATATCGACGAATACGCCGAAGTCGATGACATTCCGCACCGTGCCGCGGAGCACCATGCCGGGCTTGAGATCCTTTATATCCAGCACGTCCGTGCGCAGCACCACCGGGGGAAGCTCGTCACGCGGGTCGCGCCCCGGCCTCATCAGCTCGGAGACGATGTCCTTCAGCGTGGGCACGCCGACGGCGCAGGCGGCAGCCGCCTTTTCCCAGCCGATGGCCTCCGTCACGCGGCGCAGGTCGCCGAGGGTGCCGTTGCGCACATCGTCCATGCCGCAGCGGCACAGGGCCAGCAGCTTTTCCGCAGCGGCGTAGCTTTCGGGGTGAACGGCGGTGTTGTCCAGGACCTGGGCGCTTTCGGGAATGCGCAGAAAGCCCGCGCACTGCTCAAAAGCCTTGGGACCCAGCTTCGGGACTTTGGAGATCTGTTTCCGGCTGGTGAACGCGCCGTTTTCCTCGCGGTATGTGACGATGTTCTTCGCCGTCGTTTTCGTCAGCCCGGAGACCCGCTGCAGCAGAGAGGGAGAGGCTGTGTTGATATCCACACCGACGGAGTTGACACAGTCTTCCACCACGCCGTTGAGCGTCTCCTCGAGCTTTGCCTGCGGCATGTCGTGCTGGTACTGGCCGACACCGATGGCCATGGGGTCGATCTTCACGAGCTCAGCGAGAGGATCCTGCAGACGGCGGGCGATGGATACGGCGGAGCGGAGGTTCACGTCGAAGTCAGGGAATTCCTCCGCTGCAAGCTTCGAAACGGAATAGACGGAGGCGCCCGCCTCGTTTACGATGGCGTAAGACTGGCCGCCCTTGAGTTCATGCAGCAGTTCGACGGTCATCTGCTCGGTCTCCCGCGAGGCGGTGCCGTTGCCGATGGCGATATGCTCCACGCCGTGCTTCCGGATGAGTGCGGCGAGCTTTTTGATGGCCTCCTGCTTTTTGGCCTCACTGAAGGTGGGATATACGACGGATGTGTCCAGCACCTTTCCGGTGGCGTCCACCACGGCCACCTTGCAGCCGTTCCGGTATCCCGGGTCAAGGCCCATGGTCACCTTGCCCTTTACGGGTGGCTGCATGAGCAGAGGCTTGAGATTGAGGGCAAAATTGTGGATGGCACCTTCACTGGCCATATCCGTGAGCATGCTGCGAACTTCCCTCTCCAGAGAGGGGAAGATCAGGCGGTCGAAGGCATCGTCGGCGGACGCCCGGACAAACTCCATGGAGGAACTTCCGGGAACGATCACCTGCCGGCGGATGCGTTGGAGGCAGGCTTCCGTATCCACGGACACGGAGACCTTGAGAAAGCCCTCCTTTTCTCCGCGGTTCAGGGCAAGGACCTGATGGCCCTTGATACGGGAGATCTTTTCACTGAAATCGTAATACAGCCGGTAGACGGAGTCGGCTTCGGAGGCCGCCTGCGAAACGACAGAGCCTGCCGCATGGATGAATTCACGCAGGATACGGCGGATCTCCGCATCATCGGAGATCATCTCGGCGATGATGTCCGATGCCCCGGCGAGGGCCTCTTCAACGGAAGATACGCCCTTTTCACTGTCGAGGTAACCCACGACAAGCTCTTCCGGAGAAGGAGAGCCTTTTTCCTGGGCGTAAAGCTGCAGTGCCAGCGGCTCAAGACCTTTCTCCTTGGCTATCGTTGCCCTTGTGCGGCGTTTGGGTTTATAGGGACGGTAGATGTCCTCAAGGACTGCAAGAGTCGCGGCCTCGTCTATAGCAGCGGAGAGCTCGTCGGTGAGCTTTCCCTGCTCCTCAATGGATTTTTTGATCGTATCCCGGCGGTCCTGAAGAGAGCGCAGGTATTCGAGGCGCTCGACCAGCGTGCGCAGGGCGGTGTCGTCCATGGCACCGTGGAGCTCCTTGCGGTATCTTGCAATGAATGGTATGGTGTTCCCCTCGTCAAGAAGGGTGATGACGTTTTCTATGTGCTCGGGCTTCTTGTCCAGTTCCCGGGCAAGGATCTGAGTGATGGATTCCAATGCGATGAACTCTCCTGAAAGACAGAATAAAACGGCCGTCTCTGCAGCCGTTGTAAAGTTTAGCACAGCATGGTAAAATACATCAAGATAAAAATCATGTCAACAGATAAATGCAGGATTACGGAGGCCGCGGATGACAGAGGACGAAAAAAGAAGAAAGGGCATGCTGTTCTCGCCGTTTGACGGGGGCCTCGCCGCCCAGAAGCGGAAGACTCATAAACTCAATCTGGATTATAACGCTCTCTATGAGGACCGGACCGGGGAGCGTGAGAAGCTGATCCGCGAGATCGTAGGCGAGCTCGGCGAAGGCACCTTTATACAGGGCCCGGTGACCTTCCATTACGGGAGCCACACCCATATCGGGAAAAACGGGTTTATCAATTTCAACTTCACCTGCCAGGACGATGCTGAAGTCCGTATCGGCGATTTCTGCAACTTTGGTCCGAACGTTACCATCGTAACGCCCGCCCATCCCATGCTTGCCGACGAGCGCCGGGAAATGCGGAATCCCTCCGGGGAGAAACGGCAGCTATGCTATGCAAAGCCGGTGACGATCGGGAACGATGTCTGGCTCGGCGCGAACGTGGTGGTCTGTCCCGGTGTGACCATCGGGGACGGCTGTGTGATCGGGGCGGGGAGCGTGGTGACAAAGGACGTTCCCGCCAACTGCTTTGCCGCGGGTAATCCCTGCCGGGTGATCCGGGAGATCACCGAGGCCGACAGCATGAAGAACAGACCGGAACTCCTGGGGGATTATTCGGTCATCTGAACGGGAGACTTTCAAAATGGATGAAAGACTTGCAAAACAGCTCGAATTTGCACTGACGATCGACAAGGAAAAGAACATCCTCCGGCAGACCCATCTGAGCGGCCACGGCCGCCGGGAAAACGATGCCGAGCACGCCTGGCACATGGCGGTGATGGCCTATCTTCTCAGGGAATATTCGAACGAGCCCGTGGACATCGCAAAGGTGATGATCCTGTGCCTGATCCACGACATCGTGGAGATCGAGGCAGGGGACACCTATGCTTACGATGAGGCAAGCCACGCGGACAAGAAGGAACGGGAGGATGCCGCCAAGGAGAAGATTTTCTCCATCCTGCCGGATGACCAGAAGCACGAACTGATTGCTTTGTTCGACGAGTTTGAGGAAGGCAGAACGGCAGAGGCTAAATTTGCAAAGGCCATGGACAATGTGCAGCCGCTGATCCTGAATAACAGTAACGACGGCAGCGACTGGAGAGAGCATAAAAACACCTTTGCCCAGATCTACGGGAGACATTCCGGGACAAAGGCGGGCTCGGAAAAGCTTTTCGAGTATACCGAAAGCGTGATAAACAAACATGTTGAAAGAGGAAATATCATAAAGCCGGAATGACCGGCCTGCCGGACAGGAGCGTGTAATATGGAAGAAAAAAAGAAAAAAGACATAAAAAAGACGGCTGCCAGATCCGCGGTCGCCATTACCACTGCCGCCGCGTTGATGACATCCGGGATGTTCAAGGACCCTGCGGAGATCATAAAGGACGATGAGATCACAGGGCCGCCTCCGATCGTGGAGACCATCGACAGGGCGCCGGTAGATGACGGGTCTGATGAACTGATGTCGGAGGAAGAGGAAAAGAAAACTCCGAAAGACAGGCTGCGCGATATGCTGCTGCGTCTTCCGAAGGCTGTGCGGATCATCCTGCTTATGCCGCTCTGGTGCATCGGCACGGCGATGATGTCGGTGCTGACGCCGCTTTTCAACGCGGTGCTTCCGCCCCTGCTGAACATCGTTCTGCGCTGGGCTCTCATCGGGGCGATCCTCGTCGCGCTGGCCGCGGCGGCCTGCAAGCTGATCTTCCCGGACATCCCGCTGAAAAAAGTCTTCTCCAAGAAGAACCTGATCCCCGCGGCGGTCTACGGAGGCCTTGTGGGCATATCCGGATGGCTGCTGAACGACCTTTATCCTGAGAGCCGTCTGCTGGTTCCGGCGGTGTACGCCGGCGCCGCGGCGCTGTTTATCGGAGCCTGTCTCCTTACGGCGGCTTTCCGCAAAGGGAAACAGAAAACGGCAGAAGCGTGAACCTGACGGCAGTAACAGGATATAAACTTAGAAGAAGCGCTTCTGCCAGAAAGAATCAACAAAAACCGGATCACTATACAAACAGATTGCATAGTGATCCGGTTTTTAATAGCATTTTTGTTATGTGCGATCATTTGCTGAAGAAAAGGAGTGATGTTTATGGGATTCAGAACTTTGGAGATAAGCCGTGCTGCCGAGATCCATATAAAAGAAGGGCAAATTGAAGTTTCGTCTGAAGAAGGAACAGCATGTATTCCGGTCGAAGATTTAGAGCTGATTCTGATGCATGGGGCAAATATCCGGTTATCTTCCATGGATTTATCCATTTTGACCATGAGCAAAGTTGCGGTGTTAACGCTGGATGACAGATATCTGCCAACTGCAATTGTATGGGAATCAGAAGAGACTTGAACGATACTCCAAAAATGGTGCATCGTTCAACTAACGTGATAATCAACATCAATGAGTATTGAAATCAAACGTTTTCCCCCGACCAGCAAAAAAGAAAACCCCGCAAGTGCTAACGCAACAAGCAAGGCTTTCAAATACCACCATTATCTTAGCAAATAATCGCTAGTCCGTCAACTCAACTGTCACAGGCGCATAATTGCAGGAAAAAAGAAATGCGGAAGAAAGGAATCCTCCGCATTTCTTTTTCTTCTTTGAGCGTACCCGGCGGTTTTGACAGTTTGCTATTTGCCTTCCACAATGTTCTTCTTCCATTTCCCGGAGAAATAGAAGAAGAGGAAGATGACAAAGGGCGTATAGCCGGCGAGGGCGTCGCCGAGCCAGAAGCCCATGTGCCTCATGCCGAAGGCAAGGCCGAACAGCAGGGCAAGCCCCAGACGCATCACAACGGCGTCCAGAATGGCGCAGAGGAGATTCACCCGGTAGTTTCCGGAGCCGTTGATCAGGGCGTTGGCCGGGGTCCGGAGCGCGGCGCCGTAGAAAAGGAGCACGCCGATCGGGATATACTTCAGACCGATGGAGATGACATCGGGATCGTTGGTGAAAATGGAGAACAGCTGCGCCGGGAAAAACACGAGGACTGCGGACAGTGCGGTGCCGATGGCAAGGGACAGAAACAGCACCGTGCGGATGATCTTCGGGACGCGTTCGTAGTTGTTCGCGCCGAGGTTCTGGCCGATCATGGTGGAGCCGGAGGTGTTGAGAGCGCTGCTGAGCATATTGGAGATGATGGCGATCTTGTTGGCGATGCCCGCAAAGGCGGAGACCGCCACACCGTAGGAATTGACAAAGGAATTGACAAAGAGCTTGCTCACCTGCACGGACATGGATTTGAGCGCCATGGGGATTCCGAGCTTCAGAAGCTTTTCCAGCAGGATGGGATCGGGTTTGAGAAAGTCCGACAGCGAGAAGGAGATCCCGAACAGGTCTCTGCGGCGGATGACCAACACGGCGCAGCAGACAAAGCTGAAGGCCTGGCTGATCACGGTGGCGAGGGCGGCGCCGCCGGCACCCATCCCGAGACCCATGACGAACAGCAGATCCAGGAGCACATTGCTGACGGAGGCGATCCCGATGAACAGGAAGGGATGCCGGGAGTCTCCGAGACCGCGCAAAACGGCGCTGGAGGCGTTGTAGCCGAAGATGAACACAAGACCGCACAGGCAAATGGTCATGTAGTGATAGGCCTCGGTCCAGGCCTCGGCGGGGGTGTTCATGATCCGGAGGAGCGGCACGCGGAGAATGAAAAACAGAAGGCCCAGCGCCAGCGCGCAAAAGAGCAGAAATGAAAACAGCACTGCCACGAAGCGGCTGATGTTTTCACGCTGCCGCGCACCGAGATACTGGGAGATGATGACCTGACCGGCGTTGGAAAAGCCCATGGCGATAAAGGTGAGAAAATTCACCAGGTCCCCGCCCACGGAAACGGCGGAAAGGCCGACCTTTCCCATGACATGGCCCACGATGATCATGTCGACCATGTTGTATACCGCCTGCAGAAGACTGGCCAGGAAGAGCGGCGCCGCGAAGCGGAGCAGGGAAGAGGCGATCGGCCCCGAGGTAAAGTCCGTCACGAAGCTTTTCTTTTCCGTCAAGTCCGTCCCTCCTTCCGCTTAGGATTACGGTTCTGCCTCAATTTTAACAGATTATGCCAAAATGTCCAGCAGAACAGGAGTCTGTCCGGGATTACCTTTATCGGTGCGTTAACATATAAGCGTTGAATTTTCAAAAATGCAATGGTAATATGAATTATTAAAACGAAAAACTTTGCATTGCGTAAAGCGAGGGATGTTTTATGGCAGACACTCCGAGAGGCAGAGAGAAAAAAATAACAGGCCGGAGCGAGGATATCGACCGGAAAGGGGAAGGCCTCGGAACCGGTCCGGTAGGAAATCAGCAAGGCTACAGCGGCCGTCCGGGAACAGCTTCCGGCCAGTCACAGAGACAGAGCGGAATGCCCGGCGGGCCCGGAAACGGGCCGCAGGGACCGAACACCCGCCCCGGAAACAGGGATGTAAACATGAACATTCCTATGGGAACGTCTTCTTCCGGAACGAGAAGGAAAAGGATCAGCCCGATCCTGATCATCGTTTTGATCATTGTTGCCTTCTTCCTGATCAGAAGCTGTTCCGGGGGCGGCCTGTTGTCGGACTCCGGCTCATACAGCAGTTCGTCAGGATCGTACAGCACTCCGTCCGGCACCGGCTCGTCGAGCAGCAGTTCCGGCGGTCTTGAGACTCTGCCGACAAATGATAAGCCGGGAAGCTACGGTTACGGCTCCATTTTCGGGGACGGCACCGGCTCGTCGAGCAGCAGCTCCGGAACCTCCTCGGGATACGGATATGGTAACTCCGGATACAGCTACAGCAGTCTGTTCGGCAACTCCGGATACACCAACAGCAGCGTTTCCTCCGGATGGTCCCTTTCCAGCAATACCGGCAAACTCGACAGTTCCGTAGTATCGGGCGCCCGCAAGAAGTTTACCAAGATAAAAGGCAACGGCAAGGATGTCGTTACCGTCATGGTGTACATGTGCGGGACCGATCTTGAGTCACAGAGCGGCATGGCGTCTTCCGACCTCCGGGAAATGGCGCAGGCGACGATAGGGGACGACGTCAACATTATCGTCTTCACCGGCGGATGCTCAAGATGGCAGACGAGCGGTATAAGCAACACTTACAACCAGATATACAAGGTGGGGGCAGGATCCATAAAACGTCTTGAGGACAATATGGGCACCGCGTCCATGACCAATCCCGACACGCTCTCATCCTTCATCCGTTATTGTGACAAGAATTACCCGGCCAACCGCAACATGCTCATCCTCTGGGATCACGGCGGCGGTTCGATCAGCGGCTACGGCTATGACCAGAAGTATTCGTCAAGCTCCTCCATGACGCTCGCCGGGATCCAGACCGCGCTTCGCAACGGAGGGGTGGAATTCGATTTCATCGGATTTGACGCATGCCTCATGGCTACCGTGGAAACGGGTCTCGTCTGCGCAGACTATGCAGACTATCTGATCGCGTCGGAGGAGACGGAGCCGGGCTACGGCTGGTATTACACCAACTGGATCACCAGCCTCTCCAAGAATACGTCCCTGCCTACACTGAAAATAGGCAAGATGATCGTCGATGACTTCGTAAGTTACAGCGCGAGATATGCATCGGGCCAGAAGGCAACGCTCTCCGTGGTGGACCTTGCCGAGCTTGAAAAGACTGCTCCGGACAGCCTCAAAGGCTTTGCTTCTTCCATTTCCGGCCTGATCTCGGACAATAACTACAAGGCCGTATCCGACGCTCGCAGCGGAGCGAGAGAATTCGCGACCTCGACCAAGATTGACCAGATCGACCTGGTAAGCTTTGCCAACCGGATCGGGACCGACGAGGCGAACGAGCTCGTGGAGGCAATGCTGGGTGCCGTGAAGTACAACCAGACCTCCAGCAACATGACGGACGCCTACGGCCTTTCGATCTATTTCCCGTACAGGAAGATGTCCTATGTGAATAAAGCGACATCTCTGTATAACAGTCTTGGGCTCGACGACGACTACATGAAGGCATGCCAGGAATTCGCCAGCCTTGAAACAGGCGGTCAGGCGGCGTCCGGCGGCAGCACGAACCCGCTGTACTCGCTCTTCGGAAACTATTCCGGCTATGGCAGTTACGGCTCGTCCGGATCGGGCTACGGCTCATCTGGTTCCAGCTCAGGTTCCGGATACGGCTATGGTTCGGGCTCCGGATACGGATACGGCTCGAGCGGATCGTCATACTCCGGCGGCATTGGTTCCGGCTATTCCAGCTCCGATTACTATTCATCCTCAGACCTTCTCACCGGACTGCTTTCCGAACTGCTTTCCGGCAGCTACAGGGGAATAAGCGGAATAGAGGACAACTCCGAATTTATCGGCAGGAGTCTGAACGCCGATGAAGCCGTAGACTACATCATGATGAACCACTTCGACTATGACGCGCTTGTCTGGGTCGATGACGGAAACGGAAATCTCAGCATCACCCTCAGCGGCGACCAGTGGGCACTGGTGCACGACCTGGAGCTGAACGTGTTCTATGACGACGGAGAAGGATTCATCGATCTCGGCCTGGACAACAGCTTCGAGATAACCGCAGACGGGGCGCTTTTAGGAAAGTATGACGGCACATGGACCGCAATCAACGGCAGGGCCGTTGCATACTACCATGAGGACACCGTGGACGACGGAGAGAACTGGACCATGACAGGAAGAGTGCCGGTGCTCCTGAACGGCGATAGGGCAGAACTCGTGCTCATATTCGACAACGACAATCCGGACGGCTATGTCGCCGGAGCCCGCAGAGTTTATAACAAAGGCGAAACAGAGACTGTCTCGAAGGGCCTTATCGAATTGAAGAAGGGCGACAAGATCGACTTTGTCTGTGACTATTACAGATACGACGGCGAGTATCTCGACAGCTATGTGTTCGGAAACAGCATCACATACAACGGCAAGCTCGAGATCAGTTATGTGTATCTGCCCGACACGGCAAGAGCCAACGCCGTATACAGATTCACCGACATTTACGATCAGAATTACTGGACTCCTGTAATGCCCGTCACCGAGTAAACAGAAAAAGCAAAAGCACACAGTCTTTCAAAGGCTGTGTGCTTTTTTGTTTTTATAGCGATGGTCGGTTGAAAAACGGATCAGACTCATTTATTATGGGAGCAGGAAGATCATTTTTCTTTGGAGGCGCAAAAATGGGGATAGTAGTAGTCGGGACTGTGTTCGTAGATATCAAGGGCTTCCCGTTTGATGTTTATAATCCTACCGGAAGGAATGCCGGTACCGTGGAGATCGTCCACGGAGGAGTCGGCCGGAACGTGGCGGAGGATATCGCGAATGTCGAGCTTCGGCCGACTTTCGTGAGCATGGTGGACGATTCGGCAAACGGTACCGAGGTGCTTCAGAAACTGAACAAGCATAAGGTAAACACCGACTATGTCGCCGTAGGCCCGGACTGCATGGGGATCTGGCTCGTTGTGTTCGACAACACGGGAGACCTTGCCGGCTCCATCTCCAAAAGACCGGACACCGCAGCCCTTGAGAGAATGATCCGTGAAAAAGGCGACGAGATCTTCAAAGATGCCGACAGCATTGTGCTCGAGGTGGATCTGGACAAGGAAATCGTGAAAATGGTCCTCCACTATGCTGAAAAATACGGCAAAAAAATCTTCGGTGTGGTCTCGAACATGGTGATAGCCTGTCAGCGCAGGGACTTCCTGCAGTCCATCGACTGCTTCGTCTGCAATCTGCAGGAGGCCGGGATCCTCTTCGTGGACGATTTCTCGGAACTGTCCCCGGAGGATCTGACGACGGAACTGCAGGACCGCATCCGGAAGGCGGGCATACCGTCCATGGTGGTGACCATGGGAAGCAGGGGAGCGGTTTATGTGTCGGCTGACGGCGAATGCGGCTACCACCCCCCCGAGAAGGTCAAGGTACGCGATACGAGCGGGGCGGGAGACGCTTTCTGCGCGGGCGTTGCCATAGGATTGACCTATGGGAAATCCCTCGAGGAATCCGTAAAGATCGGCACGCATCTTGCTGCGTCGGTGATCACCATCTCCGAGAGCACCTGTCCGCGCTTCCTGCCGCAGGAGCTGGGACTGGAGATATAGCTTTTTTGAAATCATCCGGACGGAGACAGCAGTTCAGCGGGAATTGTTGTCTTCGTCTATTTTTTTGCTCCAGTCGGCGCATATGGGCATGCCCATTCTCCGATTGAGCACAGTCTCGGATACAGTTTCGTACACTACCGCGGTGCCTCGTCTGTCTGCACGGTAATTCACGGACCGGTCCGCACGGATCCCCATCCGACCTGCGGTCTCCACAGCGTCGATGTTGGCAGCGAGGAACAAAAATTCCCAGCCGTATTTCTCTTTCTCGTGCTCGATCATTTTCTTGACGGTATCGCTGTCAAAATGACGGCTGGCGTTCTCCATGCCGTCGGTCATGATGACGAAGGTGGTGTGCTCGGGTACGTCTTCGGGTCTGGAATATTTGTGGATCCTGGCGATATGCCGGATGGTGCTGCCGATGGCGTCGAGAAGAGCGGTGCAGCCGCGGACATAATAATCCTTCTCGGTCATCACCGGGATCTCGCTGAGCTCGACCCTGTCGTGGATGCGATCATAGTCGTTGTCAAAAAGAACGGTGGTGACGAAGCATTTGCCCTCGACGGATTTCTGTTTCTCGATAAGGGAGTTGAATCCGCCGATTGTGTCGCCTTCAAGCCCGCTCATGGATCCGCTGCGGTCGAGAATGAAAACCAGTTCTGAAATGTTGTTCTTCATAATAAAAAACCTCCTGTACTGTTTTATGGTCACAGTATAGGAGGTTTGCGTTCTTTATTGGTCGCCTGCGAAGCGACATTTACACGCCGAGGAGGCTCTGGTCATAGGAGAAGAGCACTTCGTTGATCTCAAAGATGTTATAGTTCCGCCTATCGATGAAATAGGCTACTATGACATCGAACAGGTTGCTTCTTGAGAGAGCGAAGCCGGCCTTTTTCAGAAGATCGTCCGTTTCGGCCCGGCTGAGTTCCAGTGCGATCGCGAAGGCAACGGCAGTAGCTTTGCTCGGCTTGTACAGGACATCGGAACGGATCTTGGAAAACAGCTTTCGGTCAATATTGGCCTTTTTATAGCACTGCGAATCGGTCATACCCGACTCGTCGATCTTTCTCAGAAGCATCTGCTGGAAGCTCTCATCGAGCACAAATTCAGGTATCCCTGCAGCTGTATCCGTGGCAGACCCTTCAGCGGGCTTTTTGACTGAAGGACGGAATGCATGAACGGGAGACGGAGCCGTCGGAACTTTGTGCAAGGAATAGTCAGACTCAGACGGCATGGAATATGCAGCGCCCGGATACTCCGGCCGGTTGTATGACAGGAAGTCCTCATCCCGTGCAAGATCTGCACGCCGCCTGTGATACCAGGCCTCCTGCTCGCGCCGGTCGGTGAAGTTATCGTCAATATACTCCCGGATATCCGCGTCGAGCTTATGTCCTAAAGCGACGCTCTCCCTGCCGAACACGACCAGATAGACCATCATGTCGACGTCGTGTTCCATGAGAAAATCGCCGATGGTATCCACAGCAACCTTCATGGCCTTGTCCTTGGGGTAGCCGTAGGCGCCTGAAGAGATCAGCGGAAAGGCAACGGTCTCACAGCCGTGTTCAAGTGCGAGTTCAAGGGAATTGCGGTAGCAGGAGGTGAGAAGCTCCTTCTCCCCCTTATCGCCGCCCTTCCAGCGCGGGCCTACCGTGTGGATGACATATTTGCAGGGGAGTTTATAAGCCTTGGTGATCTTTGCTTCACCGGTCTCGCAGCCGTTGAGTGTCCTGCACTCTTCAAGCAGCTGCGGCCCCGCAGCTCTGTGGATCGCGCCGTCGACTCCGCCGCCTCCGAGAAGAGTCCTGTTGGCGGCGTTGACGATCGCATCAGTTTCCATGCGGGTTATATCGTTTCGGACTAACTGAAAAGGCATCGAAAAACAGCTCCTTTATCCGGTCATTGTTTAAATACTATTCTATAACAGGATGCCCGGAATAATCAAGGGGACCCGCCACAGACAAGCTGCAGCAGGCCCCGGAGGGTTTACCCGAAGTATCTGATTAAAAATGTTGAGGATCAGGTGTTTCCGGAGTCTCCGCCGGGCCGGCCGTTTCCGGGGAAACCGCCGCCGGGAAAACCACCGGAGAAATCACCGTCAGGGGGATCGCCTGGAAAATCATCGCCGGGCTCAGGTCGGTCGCTGCCGTCACCGTTGTCCCAGCCGCCGTGGCCGCCCCATCCTTCGCCGGGGAAGCCCCCCCAGCCCATGCCGTCGAACTGCTGGTTCGGAAGCGTGCTGACCTGCTCGCCGTTGCAGATTACGGTGCCGCCGTTGATCACCCCGGTCCCGTCGTAATCGAAGGTGGAACTGCCGCTTACACTGATCGAGCCTCCGTTGATGGTTATATCCCCGTTGGAGTCCACGCCGTCTGTGTCTCCGGCGCCCATGGTGATGGTGATATCACCGCCGTTGATCTCAACAAAGGGACTGAGGGAGGAGGATTTCCTCGCGGCATTGATCCCGTCGTCGCTTGCCTTTATGTTCACGGTGCCGCCGTTGATCTGCACCCGGGTGGCTTCAATGCCCTCCGCTGCACTGATCTCCAGTTCTCCGTCGTCTATCTGGATGCAGGAGATGGCGTGGATTCCGTCATCACCCGCACTTATGTTCAGGGAACCGCCGCCGATATAGACATAGCCGAGCGTGTCGTCTTCGTCGTTTTCGGCATGGATGGCATCCTTGCCCGCTTTTACGGTCAAGGAGCCGCCGGCGATCCGTACGGAATCGTTAGCTTTTACTCCGTGGGAGGAAGCTGTGACGGTATAGGTGCCTCCGGTAATCTTCAGATCATCTTTGCCGACGATGCCATGCTTGCTCGAGGAGATGCTGAGCTCCGCGGTTCCGTTCAGAACAAGGTCTGAGCGGGAGAAGATCGCCCCGTCGGTCTTGACGTCCCCGTCGCTGACAAAGGCGCCGGTCACAGCGAGACTGCTGTCTGAGCATGTGGTGATGAAGACCTTATCCGCCTCCCTGACATAGATGCACGGGAAATCGGTATTGGAGATGCTGACACTGTCCAGTACGATCTGCACCTTGGCATCGTCCGGAGCCTCGACCAGGATCGTTGCCTCGGAGGCCGAACCGCTGATGACGAAGACGCCTTCTTCGCTGATCAATATGTCCTCATTGTCGGACAGCGTGTAATAGACCGCATCACTCAGATCGGCTGTCTGAGCCAGATCCCTTTTCGTGAAGAGATCTTCGGTGTCGATGATGCCGTTTTCAACCCCCCGCGCTGTCTCAGAACTGTCTTCAGAGAGATAAGGAACACTTGCGGAGCCGACCGTCTCCGCCGAAGCGGAAGTCCTCAATGCGCAGCAGCCGATGAGGATCATGCTCGCGAACAGGACGGAAAACAAAACGGACGATTTAACGAAAACACGTTTTTTCATGTTGGAATCATGGCTGCCTTTCGGTTTGGTGGCTTAAGCATAAAGCACGAACCTAAAAGGAAACTTAAAAAAACAGAGCATAAAAATGAACGATCCGTTAAGAACAGATGCTCTTAACGGATCGTTTTCAAGTGTTGACAGTCAGGCTTCTTTTCCGGCCTTCGACTTTGCGTTCAGCACAAAGATCGCGAGGATGATCAGAGCGATGCCGATGAGCTTATACAGATCGTGCGGTTCTTTGAACACGGTCATTCCTATGATCGCTCCGACGACCGGCTCCACGGCCACGAGGATCGCCGCTTTTCCGGATTCCATATGCTGCAGACCCCAGGTATACAGAAAATAGGGGAACACTGTGCTGACCACGGCAAGTCCGATGATCCGGAGGATAAGAGACGGATCGCCCCGGAGCACGCTGATCAGGCCGGGGGCATCTCCGAAAAACAAGGAAGCGATGAAAGCAAAAATGAACGTGTACACCGTGACGGTATAGGTGTTGTATTTTGCAAGGGCATACCTGCCGAAAATCGTATACAGGGCATAGAGCATGCCGGAGGCGATACCGGAAAGCAGCACAAGAGGAGCGACCGAAAGCTCGCCGGCGATCAGGCCTGAGACGAATACACATCCCGTTACCGTAAGGATCAGCGCACAGATCTTTTTCGGCGTTATCTTCTCCTTAAACAGCAGTGCGGAGAACAGCATCACAAAAACGGGTGAGGTATAGAGCAGCACCACGGCGATGGAAGCCTGTCCGTGGATCATCGTATAGAAATAGCACAGGTTGAAAAACACCACGCTGACCACGCCGGTCCCGATGAACATCCAGCTGTCTTTCACCCTGATCCGGAAGCTTGAAGGATCACGGATCAGCAGAAAGACGGAAAAGATCAGCGCTGCGGCGGCAAGGCGGCCGAGTGCGATCTGGAGCGAGCTGAGACCCGCCGCGGAGAGCGTCTTGACGAACAGATTGATCATGCCCCAGAGACATCCCGCCAGGATGACCGCAATGGCCGGACCGTATTTTTTCATGATCGCCCTCCTCTCCTGGCTTACGGGAAAGAATTGTATCACAGGCAAGCGGGCAAAACAAGAAAAAGCGCATCTCATCGGGCGGACTGAAAAAACGGGGCGCGGCCGATCCGGTCACGCCCCGCTGCTGCGGTACAGGTTTCTGGCTTTCATGGAGGACGGCAATACTACCGGAGCTTTCGGATGGCCAGTTCCAGTTCCTCACGCTCCGAGCCGCGGATAATGCCCCACTCCTCTTTCATAAGGCGCAGTGCCTCCCGGTAGGCGGCTTCGGCTTCGGCCTTGTCGCCGCGGATCTCGCAGATATGGGCGATGCTTAAGGCGCTGTCGATGTATTTCGGCGAGGGCTGCAGTTCCTGTCCCCTGCGGTACCACTCGATAGCCCGGTCATATTCCTGCCGCAGAGCGTATATGTCGCCGAGGCTGAGCGCCCAGCCGAAGTCCTGCCCTTCCATTTCTTCCAGCCCGTGCAGCAGTTCCTCGCTTTCCTCTTCTTTCTCCTCCTCCGCGGCGATCAGATAGCGGTACAGGGGAGTGCGGTAGCTGCTGTCGATCGCGGCAAGCCTCTCCAGCCACAGACGGGCCTCCCGGAGACGCCGGTCATCGATCAGGTTGTCCAGCAGCCACATCAGCGCGGCGCGGTTATCGGGATTCCGGCGGCAGTAGTCGCTGAACCATTCAATCAGGGCATGATGATTGCGTATATTCCAGTCGGGAATATAGCTGCCCCAGGCGTTTGCCAGCTCACTGACGGCGTCCCGGTCTCCGCCGGTCTTCTCCACGGCCTCTTTCCCGCAGTCCACGGCCATCTGCCGGTACTGCTCCGCCTGATGGTTGTAAAGAACGGCCAGCAGCAGTTTGGCTCTTCCCGCAAGGCCGCGGTCCTCCGCGTATGTCAGAAGCTGCTGTTCGATCTGCCGCTCCTCCGCCTTGTCGAACAGGCCGTGCTCATAGATGCGGTTCTCGATCCGTTCCATCTGCTGCTCCGGGCTCATGGCGAACAGCTGGTCGATGGTGACCCCGAAGAATACCGCCAGCTCCGGCAGCAACTGCACGTCGGGGATGCTGTTGCCGCATTCCCATTTGCTTACCGTCTGGGCGCTGACGTTCATAGCCGCGGCGAGGGCCTCCTGTGTCAGGCCCCGGTCGTTCCGGAGACGGCGTATTTCTTTTCCCATTTCCATAATGGATCACTCCTTTTCTGTTTCTGGACCCATATTAGCAGATACCTGCGGACGATTCCACCGACCCGCACGGGAGAAGACCCGCCTGTCGGTTGAGCTGCCCGTCCCGGGAAAACAGGAGACACTTCTCCCGGAAGTGCCTCCTGCAAAGATCTTTACGGATCAGGTCTGTTCTTCTTTCTGCCGGGCGGCTTTTCTGCGGCGCTTTCTTCCGGACAGGATCACGATCAGAAGGATCGCATCCGCGACGAAAACGGCGGCAACGATCACCAGCGCGGTAACGGGCGTGTGCTGTTCGGGCTCCGTCAGATAGACGAAGGAGCTTCCGTTGGCCGCTTTGAAAACGATAAAGCTTCCGTCCCGCTGGCTTTCCGTGGGGATCAGGGAGCCGTCGGAGGAGACGAGGAAAACGCTGCCGCCGGCAGGAGCCCGCATGTGGACGGTGAGATCTCCGGTATAGCCTTCGACCAGAAGAGCGGCCGAGCGGGTGATCTCCCCTTCCGGAAGACCGGCAAGAGAGGGCGGATCGAACGCATTGACCGTGAGGCTCTGCTCCTCGGAAAAATCGCCCTCCACAAGATACAGCGGGCGCTTCTCTCCGGAGGACAGGACAGGGGTCGGGGAAACATAGTGGCCGCTGACGCTGATGTTTTCAAACAGCGCTTCTGCCGGAAGAGGATCCCATTTCCAGGGCCTTCCGCGGCTGTCCTCGGGCACTTCCGGCGTCTCTTCTATATACCCGCCGTAATCCACCTCACGTATGGCATAGAGTTCATCCTCCACCATGAAGGTGACGGTGACCGAGAGGAAAAACGCGGGCACGGAATCATCCGCAGCAAGCGCAGCCCTGTCGACCGGATCGGTCTTTCCTGCATAGCTTGCGCCGTCTACCCCTCCGATACCTCTGTCGATATAACGGTTGCCTTCCAGCTCTCCGCCTGCAGTGCCTGCGACTGCACCGACATATTCCGTACCTCTGCCTACCGATGCAGAGCTCAGGCAGTTTTTGATGGTCGTTCCGCTGCCTGCGATACCGCCTATATACTTGGTGGCACTGAGCTCGGATTTTGCACAGCAGTTTAGGATGCTGCCGCTCGAGATCCCCGCTATGCCTCCGCAGTAATCCCCGTTTGTACAGGAGGCTTCTCCGCGGCTGCTGCAGTCGATCACGGCGCCCTGGGCCATTTTCCCCGCAACACCTCCGGAACAGCTGTCTCGGACGTTGATGCTGCCGGCGTTTTCACATTTCCGGATGACGGCGAAGAATGTCGTCCTCACATCGGTGTAGAAGTATTCGGAGATATTGAGCTGTTCCGCGACGTCGAAGCTCAGCTCCACGGCACAGATACCGAGGATCCCGCCGGCATTGGTGTCAGCCTTGACCTCGCCGGAATTCCGGCATTCGCTGATGGCTCCGGTATCCGTGACGTAGGCATCCCGGACGGATATATCTTCGGTAAGATCTCTTGAAGAAGAAGCATTGTCGATCGCTTTTCCGAATATCCTGCGTATGGACTCGAGCTGGCGGTTGAGTATTCCGATGCTGCCGGAAAGACCGGAAGCCGCACCGCCTACTATGGACGCGAGCTCGGACGAACTGCGCAGCAGCATGTTCATGTTATAGTTGATCACGCTCAGGTCGGGATCCTGCGGGATGGTAATATTCGGGATGACGATGCCGGGGATCTCCGAGGGATCGATCCCTTCCGGGATATCAGGCAGTGCGGAGATGGAATCCTGGGCTATCTTTCCCACTTCCACAGCGATCGCACTGGTGTAACCGGCCATCTCCGAGACCTTGCCGGCGCTGCCGGAGACCATGGAATTAACGGAACCGGAAAGGGAATTGACCGTTGTGGAGAGGCTGTCCATCTCATTCTGCAGTTCCTGCAGAAGATCCTCGGAAAACTCCATGGCGATATGAGGCTCGAGCTGACCGGCGATCCCGCCGACATCGCGCTGTCCGAGCACGGTTCCGCTGTTGCTGCAGCCGGAAATATAGCCGGAGGTCTTTCCGGCGATCCCGCCGATGTTGAAACCCTGGAACTTATAGCCCACCGTACCGGAATTTGTGCAGCTGGTCACGACCCCGGATGAATAGCCGGCGATCCCGCCGATATTGGATATGTTTACGAAATCCTCCGTGGTGAGCTGGGAGATATCAAAGGTGTTGATGCTGAATTCCGTCACGGGTGCAACATCAATGGGGCCGGAGCAGATATCCCCGAGGTTGGTGCAGGAATAAATGCTGCCGCTGCTGGTGCCGGCAATACCGCCCGACTCGCGCTCTCCGGTAAGACTGCCGCCGAAAATGCAGGCGGAGATGGTACCGCTGCTGGTGCCGGCAATGCCGCCGACATATCGGACGGCTTCCACTGTGCCGGAAAAACTGCAGTTTGAGATGGTGCCGCGGTTTTCACCCGCAATGCCGCCCACATACAGCGCTGTGCCTGAGGGGATGACGTACCCGGCGACGGCAAGATTTACGATACAGGCATCTTTCCCGACGCGCCGGAACAGGCCGAGCGTGGAGCCTTCGCGGGTGATGCTGAGGCCGGTGATACTGTGACCGTTCCCGTCGAAAACGCCGAGAAAGATCTGTATGGGGGCAAATTCTTTTCCCTGAAGGTCGATATCCGAAACGAGCCGGAAACGGCGGCCCGAGGAATAGCTGTCGATGGAACAGCCCTCCGCGAAGGAGAGAAAATCCTGCAGGGAGGCGATATCCGTGACCTCCGGAGCTCCGTCGGCAGATGCAAAAACACAGACGGGACCGGAGACGAGCAGCAGCAGGACAAGGACAAGGCAGAGGACGTCTTTCAAAACCTTCATGTTTTGTCACCTCCTGCAATGCGGATCCTCGTGACTTCTATCAGCTTGTCACAGAGGACGATCAGCTGGGGCAGCACCGTAAGTACGAGAATGACGGAGATCAATGCCCCGCGGCCGACGGCCAGGCCGATATGACCGACATAGACATCACTGACCCTGTATGCTATCAGCAGTCCCGCGAGAGTCATAATGGAGCCCGAGGTGAAAACCGTGGGAAAACTGTGTGAGACGGCTTCCACCATCGCTTCCCGTTTCGGTAATTCCGCCCTGAAGGTCTGGTACCGGTTCATGAGCACAATGGCATAATCTATGGTGGCACCCATCTGAATGGCCGATACGATCATATAGGTGACGAAAGACGGATGGGAATCCATCAGGAAGGGGAAGGAGAAGTTGATCCAGATGCTGCCCTGAATGACAAAAACGAGCACGAGCGCGCCGACGATGCTGCGGAAGGTAAACAGCAATATGGTGAAAATGGCGGCAATGGTGAGAAGATTGATCTTCAGCGTATCACTGTTGTAGGTGTCGGCAAGGTCCCGGGCGGACGTGATCGTACCTACAACGAGCACATTCCCCTCTCCGTAATACCTTTCACCCACCTTTTTGATCTTCTCCACGAGAGCCACGCTCTCCTCGCCCTCGCCGGGCAGGGAGGCGGTGAAGATCAGGCGGTTGTAATGCTCTCCGCGCAGCTGATCTGTTCCGCGCCTGAGCTCGGTCCGGAGTTCGTTGAGGGTCTCGGCCGTTTCGGGGTCAAGGGTGACGATCCCCTGATCGACCTTTTCGAACAGATAAAGGAACATATCGATCAGAGGCACGGAATAGGAGGCGCTGTCGCCGAAAATGGCCTGATACTGCTGATGCTCGGCCCCGTAGGCCTGATACAGCAGCGTTGCCCGCTGGAGCGTGATACCGAGAAGCTCCGAGAACATCCGGGGATTATATTCGTCGGTGAGCACATGGCCCGGTTCTATCTCAATGGCAGCGAGGCCGAGGGCGGATTTGATCGTGTCGTATGAGGAGACCTCTTCGAGAATGGCTTTTTCGCTTTTAAAATCCTCCGCGGGCACGATCACAGCCACGGTGGAGGTGCTGGTGAAGGTGTTCTCGATCCTATGCATGGCGGCGCGGCTCTCGGAATAGATAATCTCGTCCACAGCGCTGTCGGTGAAAGCATAGGTTGTGCTGAATGAGCAGTAGATCGCGGCGGGGATGATCAGCAGGAAGATGACAACGAACAGTACCTTCGTTTTCATGAGGAAACGGCCCCAGGGACGAAGACTGGGAACGTGGTTTTTGTGAGCTGTCTTTTTTATCAGTCTCGGGAAAAGCATGATAAGACCCGGCATGAGGAGGAAAACCGTCAGCATGCTGCAGATGATGCCCTTGCTCAGGACCATGCCGAGGTCATAGCCGAGACGGAACTGCATCAGCATCAGCGCAACGAGGCCGGAGATCGTGGTGAGGCTGGAGGCGGAGATCTCGACGATGGACTTGGAGAGCGCTTCGACCAGGGCCTCCCGCGGGGTGCTGTACACCGCGGCCTCATCCTGATAGCGGTGGCTGAAGATGATGGCGTAATCGATCGCCAGGGCGAGCTGCAGGATCACGGCAACGGCATTCGAGATGGAGGAGATCTCCCCGAGCCAGAAATTCGTGCCCATGTTCAGCACCGCCGCGACGACGAAGACAATAGCGAAGATCACCACTTCAAAGTAGCTGCGGGATGTCAGAAGCAGGATCACGGCAATGACGGCTGCCGCGATCGCTACGACGCCGAACATCTCGTCTATGATCTGTCCGACAAAGTCCTGCCCGATCTCGGTGTTGACATACACATCGTAATCCGACAGCATCTCCCGGACCTCCTTCAGTGCCCGGATCACGTCTTTGTCGCCGGACGGTCCGTCGAAAGACACGGTGAAGAGAGCGGAGGCGTTCACAAAATGGGCAGTGGTATCGTCAAAGGCGACGGAGGTCACGTGCTCGCAGTCCGCGATCTGTTCCGAAAGGGTCCAGGCGTCGTCAAGAGTAAGGCCGGAGACCATGATCTCGGCAAAACCGTAGGTGGTGAATTCCTTCTCCATAACGGTTATGCCTCTGCGGGTGTCGGTCTCGGGAGGGAGAAAAGCCGTGAGGTCCGGATTGACCCGCACTCTGCCGATGGACATTGCGCAGTAAACGCATGCCACAATAAAAACAAGGATAATGATGTATCGGTAGCTCACGATCGCTTCCGATACGGAATGCATGAAATCCCCTTTTTTCTTCAACGCCGGACCTCCTTTCAGAGAAGTTTACCTTCTGCTTGATTAATTGCTTAAATATAATTATACTAATGGATAAAGTTATACACAATGTTCAAACAAAACGCAATCTATCCGACTTTATACAAAAAAGCGGAAAACTGTTCAGCGGGAGGGAAGAAAATGAGGAGAGACGTTGCAAGGACCCGCTCGATGATCTTCAAAGCCTATCTGGAGCTTCTGTTCCAGAACGAGGGAAAGAAGATAACCGTGAACGAAGTCATTGAGAAGGCGGATGTAAGCAGAGGGACGTTTTACGCGCATTTCAAGGATATTCCCGATCTCGGGGAACAGATGGAGGACAGGATCGTTTCGGTCTGCCACGATCTCATCTCCGCCCGGCCGCCGCAGGAGATGATCGTCAATCCCGAATCAGCCGTGTCCGCCTGCCTGGATGTGTTTCTGCAGTATCAGGATGAACTGCGGATCATCTCGCAGAACGGAAAGAGCCCGGCCATACTCTATAAGCTCAAGGAATTCATACGGGATTCCATTTTGCAGTATGCGGAAGATCTGTTCGGGAGAGCCCGGTCGCTGATTCTGAGCGCCTGTGTTTCCGGCGCCGTAGTGGACAGCTGCATAGCCTGGATCATCAACGATGAGGGCATAGGCCGGGAGGAACTTGTTCGGGAGGTCTCCTCCTTCATTTCAAGAGGGATGAGCGGACCGTGATCCGGAAAACAGAATAAAAAACCGGGCTGTTAGATGCATGTGAGCATGTAACAGCCCGGTGTTGTTTCAAAACAGGATTACGGTTTTGGCTCGTCTGTGTCAGCGGGGATCTGAGAGGGGACGGGCGGATTCTTTTTTGCTGCTTTTGCGGCGGCTTTTTCAGCCTTGCGCTGCGCGCGTTTTTCTCTGCGGACTTCGCGCTTTCCGCGGGTCTTCCGGATGATGATCACGATGACGACTGCGATCGCCGCAAGAATGATAAGGGTCGGGAGCGCTTCGACGAACCAGAGAAGGAAATCAGCAAAGAAATCACCGACTGACTTCAGACCGTTCTTTACCGCCGCGCCGAGCTTCTCACCGTAGGTCACCTTTACCGGATCGGTGGGAGTGTATTCGCTGACCTCGGAGATGCTGAGGTATATCGTGGAATAGTTCACACGGCGGTCCCAGTTGTTGAGCTTTGACTGCATGGAGTCGATCTGGTAGCGGATCTCGGTCAGACGGTCTTCTATGGTTATGATGTCTTCAACGGTCTCTGCGACGGACATCATCTCGATCAGTCTTGCCTCCTGGGTCTTATAGGCGGTGAGCCTTGCCTGTACATCATAATACTGGCTAGTGACGTTCTCGGTGTAAGTGTTGGTGAAGGGCACATTGCCGAGCGTGGGAAGGGCGTTCATCATCGAGCTGAAGTTCTCACTGGGAATGCGGATGGTATAGTTTGCGGAACGCAGGTATGTATTGCCTCTCGACTTGTTGTAGTAGTTGGCGCCGTTCACGCTGCTGCTCTCGACGAAACCGCCGTATGCCGAGATCAAGTCGGATACGGCCGCAACGGTCTCATCAAATTTCGTGGTCTCGAGCTGTGCATCTGCCGAGTAGATGATCTTCTCGGTGTTGATCGTGTCGCTGCTGCCGGTACCGGTGGCAGCGGTCGAGGACGGGTCTGCGGCAAGGCCGCCGAGGTCATTGCCGGATACCGCTGCGGGAGCAGGCACTTCTGCGGGCTCATAGTAGCCGTACTCTTCATCTGCTGCAGCGTAATCTGCAGCAGCATATTGTGCCGAGCTGTTGTAGGAGGCTCCGGAGGCTGTGGTGCTGTAGGACTCCTTGTAAGAGGAACCGCACGCGCACAGAGCGAATATCATGATCAGAACAAGGAACAGAGATACTATCTTTTTCATTTTTATAAGTCCTCCTGGTATTATTCGGTTCTGCCCTATATGACGGAGAAGCGCCTGAAAGGGTTTCAGGCGTAAGTTCATTTTTCGTTTTTGCCGGTCAGATCCTTCACGATATGGCTGCACATCAGAAGCCCCGCGCTGGAAGGGACCCATGGCAGGGAACCGGGAACGCTTCTGCGGCCGGGGTCGGGGGCCTCAAACTGCTGCGCATCCAGCGGAAGCTCCGGGGACCAGACTACGGTGGTGTGAAGGATCCCCCTCGCCCGGAGCTCTTTTCTGACTACCCTCGCAAGAGCATCGTTCTCAGTCTTCGATATATCGGAGATCCGAAGAAGCGTCGGATCCAGCTTATTGCCGGTGCCCAGTGCGGAGATCACGGGGATCCCTCTTTCAAGGCAGGTGCAGATGAGATCCAGCTTGCAGGAGACGAGATCGATGGCGTCCGCCACATAATCATAGTCTGCGAAGAATTCGTCCCGATGCTCCGCGTCATACGTCCCGGTGACGGCGTTTACCGAGCAGGCGGGATTGATGTCGTGCACACGCTCCGCCATAAGCTCTGCCTTCGGCTTTCCGACGGTGGAGGACAGGGCAATGAGCTGCCGGTTGATGTTGCTCTCGTTTACGATATCACGGTCGATGAGCGTCAGTTTCCCGATGCCGGATCTTGCAAGAGCTTCGGCGCACCAGGAGCCCACGCCCCCAAGCCCGAAGACGGCAACGTGGCTGGAGACGAGTTTCTCCATCGCCTCGTTGCCCAGAAGGGCAGCCGTGCGGATAAATCGCTTGTTCAGGGTCTTTGCCCCCTTTCTGATATAAGAATACCGTCATTCCGGGAGACCCCGGAATGGCGGTATGCGGACCGATGTGAAAGATCAGCCGGCAAGAAAGTATGCAGGACCTTCTTTCAGCTCATAACCGGCCGAGAGGGAATCGGACCAGGCAGCAAGGTCTTCCTCGAGCTTGTCCTGTCTTGCAATATAGTTGCTGTAGAGCTCGCCCTCACCGACATAATAGATGACATGGCAACCGACATATCCGCCGGTGGTCGCCGTGACAACGCCGGTGTCTCCGTGCTTGTGCCCGGCAAAGCAGAATTCGTCGAAGGGTTCCACCATCTGGCCCTTGTAGATGTTCTCATAGAGGCCGCCGTTGGTGTTGGAACCACCGTCCTCAGAATACTCCTCGGCAAGAGCAGCAAAGCTCTCCTCGGTTGCCTCTCCGGCCTTCCACTGCTCCAAAATCTCCTGCGCTTTCGCCTCCGTGGCCGCGAGAGCTTCCTCGGAGTATGTGCCGTTCTCATCTTCGGCAACCTTTATGAGGATATGGCGGACGGAGACCGTGGGATAGTGGTTGTCGTCATGGCTTCCGAAAACAACGATGTTATATCCGGTGCCGGCGGAATTGGCTATAACGGAAATATCGCCCAAGGAGCGCTGCGCGTCGGTGATCCAGTCCTTATAATCCGCGTTCACGCTGCTGGCGGCGGTGTTCTTCATGGAGACACATTCCGCGGTTACCTGAGAGGAGATGGCGGAATTGAAATAGGCTTCGCAGGTCTCTGCATTCTCGATCCCGGCCTCCGGGATACGGGATTTGAAGGCATTCACGATGTTGTTGGCTTTCTGCTGCGCCGCGGCCAGAGTCTCATCGGTGACAGCGGAGGTGGTGTTCCCATCCGCGTCCGGCTCGGAATCCACGGTATCGGCGGCGAGATAATAGTACCAGTAATTATACTTGTCGCTCTCGCCCTCGAGGGAGTCATAATAAGCGGCGAGCTCCTCGTCGGTATATTCAAACTGATCCGATGCGTACTCATAACCCTTCCGGGCAAGAGCCAGGAAAAGTTCACAATCTCTGGCGACCTTTGCGTTCACGCCGTTTCCGTAGTTCGACGTGAAATAGTTGTCCAGGCTCTTCCAGCCGCCCGCAAGGACGCTCTCCTCAAGAGAGGCAAAAGAAGAATCGAACTCGGCGATCTCTTTGTCACTGAGACTCACGCCGTTGGCAACAGCATAGTCGTACAGGGGCTGGTATGATTTGATCTTCTCTTTGGCGGCATCCAGGAAAAACGCTCTGTAGTTTGCAAATTCATCACCGGGATATGGCTGGTTTTTCAGAGAGGAGATCCCCGCGCTGGTATCCAGATCGGGATAGCCGAAATAGGCCGCATAAGAGCCGTAGGTTCTTGCGACGCTGGTATATTCATTGCCGTATAAATAATTGAGCTCAGCGGGGGAATAGCTGCTGTCATTGATTTTTAAAGCTGTGGTGCACCGGTAGATCAGGCCGGTGTTGACGAAGATTATCAGAAGAATTGCCAGAACAGCGATGATTATTCCGGCGATCCATCCGGCTCTTGCCCTGGCTTTGGCCTTTTCAGCCTCCTGTGCCTGGCGGAGCTTTCTGTCCCGCTTTGCCTCGCTCGCTGCAAGGCGATCCTGTTTTATACTCTTTGCACTCATATCATTTTATCCTTTTACAAGTTTTAATTCTCAGCAAAACGCTTGTATTATACAGCCGTAAAGGCTTGATTTCAAGGGAAATGCCTTTGGATGAACGGCTACGGGATTCAGGTGCCCGCCTTCATCGACAGATATGCGTTGATAAAGCCGTCGAGGTCTCCGTCCATCACATTCTGGATGTTGCCGTTTTCGTATTCGGTGCGGTGGTCCTTGACCAGCTGGTACGGCATGAACACATAGGACCGGATCTGGCTGCCCCACTCGATCTTCATCTGGACACCCTTGATATCGCTTATCTTCTCGAGGTGCTCCCGTTCCTTGATCTCCGCAAGCCTCGCCCGGAGCATGTTCTTGCAGTTTTCCAGATTCTGGAAGTGGCTGCGCTCCACCTGACTCGAGACCACGATGCCCGTCGGGATATGCGTGAGCCTTACGGCAGAGGAGGTCTTGTTAACCTTCTGGCCGCCTGCGCCGGAGGAGCGGAACACGTCCATCTTGATATCTTCCTCGCGGAGCTCGATCTCGTTGTCGTTGGAGATCTCCGGCATGACTTCGACCGCGGCGAAGGAAGTGTGTCTTCTGCCGGCGGCGTCGAACGGCGAAATGCGGACAAGACGGTGGATGCCGTGCTCGCTTTTCAGAAAACCGTAGGCGTTCTCGCCCTCGATCATGATGGTCGCACTCTTGATCCCGGCCTCGTCTCCATCGAGATAGTCCATGACCTTCACTTTATAGCCGTGACGGTCGGCCCACATGTTGTACATACGGTAGAGCATGGCTGCCCAGTCCTGTGCCTCGGTGCCGCCTGCCCCCGCGTGCAGGGTGAGGATGGCATTGTTGGCGTCGTATTCGCCGTTGAGCAGCGTGCTCAGACGGGTCGCCTCGACATTCGATGCGAATTTCTCGAATTCAGCCGTCAGCTCTTCGAGCATGGAGCCGTCGTTTTCCTCGATCGCCATCTCGCACATGGTGTACATGTCGTCCCATGCGGAGCAGAGGCGGGCGTAATTGTCACACTTTGCCTGCAGCGATTTCAGACGCTTCTGGTCTTTTTGGGACCTTTCCACATCGTTCCAGTAGCCGTCGCGCTCAGAGGCGGCCTGAAGCTCCTCGATCTCCTTCTCTGCGGCTTCGAGCTTGAGAGCGGACCGGAGGACTTCGAGAGTCGGCTTTATATTATTCAGTTTGACTTTGTATTCTTCAAATTCCAGCATCTGTACGATTCCTTTAAGTTGAATGGAAGGCCGTAAACGGCTAAAACATTATAAACAAATTCCATATGATTGTAAATCAAATTTTTTACAGGGATCCCGGCGGTTTTACTTTTATTAGTAAAGCTTTTGTGTTACAATGATACCTGTAATAGTATGCGCCATCGGTGAAATAACGCCGACTACACTACATTGCTAACAAAGGGAGAACAAAATGATATCTCACGGCAAGGAAATCAAGGTGTTCTGCGGAAACTCGAACCCCGAACTGGCGGAGGACATTTGTGCACAGCTTTTCCTGCAGATGGGCAAGGCATCGGTAACACAGTTTGCGGACGGGGAATGTTCGATCTCCGTTTACGAGCCCGTCAGAGGCAATGACGTTTTTATTATCCAGTCCACATGCAACCGCGTAAACGATAATCTCATGGAACTCCTCATCATGATCGACGCCATGCGCCGCGCATCCGCCGGAAGGATCACGGCGGTCATCCCGTATTTCGGCTATGCACGGCAGGACAGAAAAGCAAAGAGCCGTGATCCCATTTCCGCAAAGCTGGTAGCC
This sequence comes from Candidatus Limivicinus sp., assembly GCA_045586065.1. GTDB lineage: Bacteria > Bacillota > Clostridia > Oscillospirales > Oscillospiraceae > Limivicinus. The sequence continues at coordinate 148,728 of JAZMZR010000019.1, read as the reverse complement.
AATCTGATCACGGCTGCCGGTGCGGACCGTGTCCTTACAATGGACCTGCATGCCGCCCAGATCCAGGGCTTCTTCGACATTCCCGTCGACAATCTGCAGGGAGCCTATATCTTCTCAAAGTATTATGCCAAGGCTTTCGGAAAAGGCAACGAGGATGTCATGGTGGTGTCCCCGGATGTCGGCAGCACCGCAAGGGCAAGGGCTTTTGCAATGAAGCTCGGGGTCAACCTCGCCATCGTCGATAAGCGCCGGGAGCGGGCCAATCAGTCCGAAGTAAAAAACATCATAGGTAATGTTGAGGGAAAGACCTGCATCATGCTCGACGATATCGTGGACACCGCCGGATCCCTCTGCGGTGCCGCGAACGCTATCGTGGAAATAGGCGGCGCGAAGGAGGTCTATGCCTGCGCTACGCACGGCGTGCTCTCCGGACCGGCGATCGAACGGATCAACGACAGCAAGATCAAGGAACTCCGCCTGCTCGATACCATACCCTATCCTTCAACAGCACAGCCGTGTGAGAAGATAACCTATATGTCCACGGCGCCGATCTTTGCCGAGGCGATACGCAGAGTATATGAAGAAGTGTCCCTCGGGAGCATGTTCGACAACTGACCATGTTTTTCGACAGAAGCAAAGGCGCTCCGAAGTGGCTGGTAGTCTGTCTCGGCAATCCCGGGCCGAAGTATGAAGGAACGAGACACAATGCCGGCTTCATGGCGGCAGACGCCATTTCAAAAAAATACGGAACTGCCGTAAACAGACTGCGGTTCAAGGCACTTACCGGGACCTGCACAATCGGCGGGGAGACGGTGATGATCATGAAGCCGCAGACCTATATGAACCTTTCGGGTGACGCTGTCATCCAGGCGGTGCGGTTTTACAAGATCCCCGCGGACCATGTGATCGTGATCTCGGACGAGATGGCACTCCCCGTCGGGAAGATCCGGATCAAGACAAAGGGTTCGGCGGGAGGTCACAACGGGCTCAAGAATATCATCGAGAAACTTGGCACGGAGGAATTCCCCCGGATACGCATGGGTGTAGGAGAGCCGCCCCATCCGGAATATGATCCGAAGGACTGGGTCCTTTCCGTGTTCCGGAACCGGGATGCCGAGGAAATAGAGGATGCTGCGCAAAGGGTTGCAGCAGCCGTTGACTGCTACATAAGCGAAGGCGCGGAACGCGCCATGAATAAATACAACTGACAGCAAGACAGAAGGAGACTTTCGACTATGAAGAAAAAATGCATAGCAATGCTCCTTGCGGGAGGACAGGGTTCAAGACTTTATGCCCTGACCCAGCAGGTGGCAAAGCCGAGCGTTCCTTTCGGAGGGAAATACAGGATCATCGATTTCCCGCTCTCGAACTGTGCAAATTCCGGCATCGACACCGTGGGCGTGCTCACCCAGTACAAACCGATGAAGCTCAACAGCTATATCGGAAACGGACAGCCCTGGGATCTTGACACATCTACCGGCGGGGCCTATATCCTGCCGCCGTATCTGGGCGCCGGGGAAAAGGGATCCTGGTTCAGAGGCACTGCCAATGCGATCTACCAGAATATCAACTTCATCGACGAGTATGATCCCGAGAACGTGCTCATCCTGTCGGGCGACCATATCTATAAAATGGATTACGCCGACATGCTGAAGGAACACCTTGAAAAGGATGCCGCCTGTACCATCGCAGTGCTTCAGGTCTCCATGGAGGAGGCGACCAGATTCGGTATCATGAACCTCGGAGAGAACGGCTATGTATGTGAATTCGAGGAGAAGCCGAAACAGCCCAAGAGCGACCTTGCGTCCATGGGCATATACATTTTCAACTGGGAGAAGCTCCGCAGATATCTGATCGACGATGAGAACAATCCCGACTCCTCCAACGACTTCGGCAAAAACATCATCCCCGCCATGCTCAATGCTGGCGAAAAGCTCTGGCCGTACCGCTTCAAGGGCTACTGGAGAGACGTCGGTACGATCACGAGCCTGTGGGATGCCAATATGGACCTGCTCACCCCGGAGACCCTCTCTTTGCATGACAACAGCTGGCCGATCAGCTCTCGCAACGATACCGTGCCGCCGCATTATGTCGGCGAGAATGCCGAGATCATCTACTCGATCGTCACCGAGGGCTGCGATATCGACGGCAGGATCGAAAACTCCGTGCTCTCAAGTGCCGTTACGGTGGAAAAAGGCGCAACTGTTCTTTACAGCGTACTGATGCCCGGTGTTACCGTAAAGGCAGGCGCGACCGTCCAGTATGCGATCGTGGGAGAAAACACGGTCATATCCGAAAATGCCGTGGTGGGCAATCCTCCCGACGGATCCGACGGCTGGGGCGTTGCCACCTGCGGACCGGATATCTGTATAAAGGAAGGTGCCCGGATCCCTGCCGGAGCCATGGTCTATACAGGAGAGGAGGAGTTCTGAAATGACAGACGCAAAGGGAATCATCTTCGCTTACAGCGCATCCCCCGATCTCGGCGACCTCGTGAAACAGAGGACTGCCGCGTCCCTTCCTTTCGCGGGAAGATACCGTATGATCGACTTTTCATTGTCATCGATGATGAATGCTGGTATATTTGATGTCGGTGTGATCATGCAGAGAGATTATCAGTCCCTGCTTGATCATCTCGGCAGCGGCAAGGCCTGGGATATGGACCGCAAGAGCCACGGACTCAGGATTCTGCCCCCGTTCGGACTTCCGGAATTCCACCAAGGCAACTATTCGGGCACGATCGAAGCTCTGAGCGCTGTGATCACCTATATCGAGGAGAGCCGTCAGAACTACATCGTTCTCATGCTCGGAAGCCTCTGCGCGAATGTTGACATCACCGCTGCGCTGAAGCAGCACATAGCTTCCGGTGTCGAGATCACGGCGATCTGTACGGAGAAGAACATCTCCAGCCAGCACTACAAATATGTCTGCGGCGAAGACGGCTTCATCTCCGAGATCCGGTACTCCGGCGATGCGGAAGGGCTCACGGCTCTGGAATGCTATATCGTGAACAAAAAGTTCCTTGTGGACATGGTGCGCAATGCCATGGTCATGAACCAGTTTCGCTTCCATAAGGAGGCCCTCGCCGGATTCTTCAGACAAGGCGGAAAAATGGGCGTGTACATGCACGAGGGCTATGTCTCGTTCATCCGCACGGTCGATGAGTATTATCAGGCCAACAAGGACCTTCTCAAGCCTGAGAACAGAAAAAGCCTTTTCCCGAAGGACAGACCGGTCAAGACCAAGAACAATGAAATTACCAGCACCCTGTACGGGGAAGGCGCAGACTGCAGAAACAGCCTGATTGCAGACAACTGCTGGATAAACGGCAGCGTGGAAAACAGCATCATCTTCCCGGGAGTGGCCATCAGCGCCGGAGCCAAGATAAAGAACAGCATTCTCATGCGGGCCTGCTCGGTGGAAGAGGGTGTTGAGCTCAATTGCGTGATCGCCGACAAGAACGTGCAGTTCTCCGAAGGTGTCATCCTGGTGGGAAGCGAAAGGCTCCCGATCGTGGTGCCCAAGGGCGCAGTGATCTGAAGAGCGGATAATCGAGAATAAACTAAGTCGCAGAGGCGGCGCATGCCGCCTCTGTCTCATTGGAGGTTTTATATAAATGGTAAGTGCGATATCCAAAGATGAAATACGCAGCGCGATAGAGGACAAGCTGAGCGCATACTTCTGCGTCACCGGCGAAACCGCCACTACCGACCAGGTGTTCCAGTCCTCGGCGATGGTGCTCCGGGAGATCATGAGCCGCTTCCGCGCAGCCGAGCCGGAGAAAAAGCCCGGCAGAGAAGTCCACTATATGTCGATGGAGTTCCTTCTCGGACGGAGCCTGATGAAGAACGCTTTCAACCTCGGCATCGGAGAAGCCCTCACTGAGGCGTTGAAGGACATGGGCTGGAACGCGGCGGATGTATTTGAAGAGGAGCCGGACGCAGGTCTCGGAAACGGAGGTCTCGGAAGGCTTGCCGCCTGCTACATGGACAGCCTTGCTACGCTGGGAATAGAGGCTTCGGGTTATTCCATCTGCTACGAGCTGGGCATATTCCGCCAAAAGTTTGTTGACGGTAAGCAGACAGAGGTAGAGGATTCCTGGGGCAACGCCATGAACAGCTGGCTCGTCCCGAAATTCGACGAGGCGGTGGAGGTCCGTTTCGGCGGTCAGCTCTCACCGCACTGGGACAGTTACGGACACTATTCCTTCCAGCACACGGGCTATACCTCGGTGACGGCGGTCCCCGAAGATATGCTCATCGCCGGATATGGCGGGAAGAAGATCAACCTGCTCCGGCTCTGGGAGGCAAGGAGCCCCCGGTCACTGGATATGTTCCTCTTCTCGGAAGGCGAATATATCAAGAGCATGGAAGAGCGGACCATGGCGGAGGTCATTACAAAGGTCCTGTATCCCGCGGATGACCACATCAAGGGAAAGACGCTCCGGCTCAAACAGCAGTATTTCTTCGTGTCCGCCACGGCGCAGGATATCGTGCGCAAACATATGAAGACCTGGGGAGATATCCGTTCTTTCCCGGAGCATCATACCATCCAGATCAACGATACCCATCCGACCCTGATCATCCCGGAGCTCATGAGGATCTTCATGGATGAGTACAATCTCGGCTGGGATCAGGCCTGGGATCTGGTGAAGGCTTCCGTGGCCTATACCAACCATACCGTCATGAGCGAAGCGCTGGAGAAATGGCCCCAGTCCCTCATCCAGCAGCTGATGCCGAGAATATGGGAGATCATCTGCGAGATCAACAAGCGCTGGGCGGATACTCTCATCTATTCCTTCGGGAACGATGAACGCGTCGGCCGGAACCTGATCATCAAAAACGATCAGGTCTTTATGGCAAACATGTGCCTTGCCACCTGCTACAAGGTGAACGGTGTTTCCAGACTGCACGGCGACATTCTCAAGCAGGATCTCTTCAAGGATATCTGCGGACTAAAGCCCGAGCTGTTCACCTACGTCACCAACGGCATCGACCACCGCCGCTGGCTCGCCCAGATCAACCCCGGACTCCACGGTCTCGTCTGTGAGACCCTCGGGAACGATGATTATCTCACCAAGCCCGAGGAGCTGGAAAAATTCTGCGCCTTTGCCGATGACACTGAGGTCAGAAAGCAAATCAATGAGATAAAGGCCGAAAACAAGAGAAAATTCGCGGAATTCGCAAAGCGGAATGATAACTACATTCTGAACCCGGACAGCGTGATCGACGTCCAGATCAAGAGACTGCACGAGTATAAGCGTCAGCTCCTCTGTGCGATGAGCATTGTGGATCAGTGGATGCAGATCCACGACGATCCCAACAGGGAGTTCACACCGCGCACCTTCGTGTTCGGCGCCAAGGCTGCCGCGGCATACAAGACGGCCAAGAGGATCATCGAGCTGCTGCTCTCCCTGTCCAAGGAGCTGGCGAACGATCCGCTCTGCAAGGATAAACTTCAGGTCTACTTTGTGGAAAACTACCGGGTATCCGCGGCCGAATCCATCATCCCCGCCGCCCAGATCTCCGAGCAGATCTCCACGGCAGGCAAAGAGGCTTCGGGCACGGGCTGCATGAAGCAGATGATGAACGGCGCCGTCACCATCGGCACGCTGGACGGAGCGAACGTGGAGATGTACGAGCAGCTCGGCGACGAGAACATGTTCCTCTTCGGCCTGCATACCGATGAGATCGAGAACTGGAAGCGCGGCGGCTACAATCCGGAGCAGATGTCCAGAAACGACCCCGTGATCTCAAGAATCCTGAACCGCCTGAACATCGGCTTCTCCGACGGCAAGAGCTATTCGGATCTGGTCTCCTCACTGATCTTCGGCGGAGACCCCTACATGCTCATTGCGGACTACCGCTCCTATGCGGAGTGCCAGAGCAGACTGTACGACCGGATCAAAGACGGCGACGAGTTTGCAAGGATGTCCATCATCAACACCGGCAAGAGCGGCATCTTTGCCGCAGACCGCGCGATAAAGGAATACGCGGACAACATCTGGGGCGTAAAATACTGAAAAATTATTATAAAACCTGCCCTGAGTTAAACTCAGGGCAGGTTTTTTATTTGTTAATCAGATATCAATAACCAACCTGCTTGGCTGCATATTCGGCTTGTTCTTTTGTAAATCCCTCAAACTGCAGTTGAGATATTAATCCGCTCCTAGAGAATGACATCATAGAAAGATAGTTTTCTGCAGATTTAACTGCTTGCTCAAACCAATCAACAACTATACTGTCAACTGCTGTGGTGGCAGCTTCTTTGCTGTAGCCTTCAAATTCAAGTTGTTTTATTAGGCCGCTTCTAGAAAAAGCCATGAATGCCAAGTAGTTTTCTGCTGACTTTAATGCATTTTTCTCTTCCAATGTCAGTTCGAATGTTTCGGTCTGCAATACTTCACCGCATACTTTGCAATGAGTTGCCCGTTCTCCTGGAGTTGTCCCAGAAGGAGCTTTTAATACTACCCATTTTTTATCATCGGTGTGTTCTTTCTTTTCTATTGATTCACTAATAGTTTCACCGCAGATAGAGCAAGTTCCTTCTCTGACACCTTCTTCTGAACAAGTTGCCTCGGAAACTACTTTCCATTTTTTAATGTTGTGATCTCCTGTGGCTGGAATACGTTCTACAATTTCTTCACCACATACGGCACATGTACCCTTTTGTACACCTTCATTGGAACATGTAGCCTCAAGAGTTGTCTCATACGTAGGAACAATGTGCCCTAACGGGTCTCCTTCAGTTACTCCGCATACTGAACAGGTTCGAGCTTCAGTACAAGTGGCTTCTTTCCACTTATGACCGAGGGGTTCGCCATCCGTTTTACCACATTTTGAACATGTCTTCGGCTGGGTACATGTTGCATCTTTCCAATCATGCTCACAAGCAACTGGGGCAGTGCTTCCGCATCCAGAGAAAGACGTTATGATCAAAGCAAGAAAAAGAACAGCAATGATCAGCCTTCTAAACAAGCGCATATTGTCCTCCTAGAATTATATTAACCGATTTTGGTTAATATAATTCTATACCTGATTCGGTTAATATTCAAGCACTAAGGTGGCTTGAATGAATGATAAAATACGATAATTTGTGGAAGACAATGAGGGAAAAAGGTTTTTCCCAGTACATTTTAATAACCAAGTATAAAATCAGTCCGGGACAGATAACCCGTTTGAAAAGAAACGAAAGTGTAAGCACGCATACGATTGATGTTTTTTGTAGTATTCTTAATTGTAAAGTAGAAGATATTATGGAGTATTATCCAAATATACAAGAGGAAACAGATTAATAATAAAGAAAAGACCATTAGAGAACAGTTGTAGTTCCTAACGGTCTTTTTTAATTCGGGCGATTTCCAAGGAACGCCCGAAACTGTGACTTTGCCTTATCCTACCGCATGTCCCGTTCCGATGTTCATGTTCACTCTTCCGGGGAACTGGCTCAGCTGGATATACATGGGCGCGCCGTCCTGATCACCTTCAAAGAAGACGGTGAGATAATAATTGTCCGTAGGCATATCCTTCAGCAGAGAGTTTCCGTCCACGGCGCTCCAGTGGGTGTCGTAATAGGCCTCGTCCACGGTGTCCGCCAGGGTGTATCCCGAGAAACCCCAGTACTCCGCCAGCAGGCTGCAGAAGCGGTCCACGGTCATGTCAGCGGGGAAGATGTCGTCAAAATTATCGTAGAGATACATCGTGACGGGCGCCCATTCGCCCTCCGGATTCTCCGGATCCACCGGCTGCTCCGCTTCGATCTCCTTCACCGGCACATCCGTTTCGTCGGCCCTGGCCTCAAACGATGCAAACCGGATTTTTCCGGTGATGGTATCCACGCTGAGATTCAGGAAATACTTTCCCTCTTTTCCCATATACCACCGGACATCGTAGCTGTGGGAGAAGATCCGGCCGTACCAGTAGTCATTGCCGGTATGTCCTTTGATCTCATAGATCTTATCCGCGGGACCGTCTGCCGTTATTTCTTCGGACAGCAGGCCCATCTCCTTCCATTTCGCCAGTTCTTCCCGGGCCACCTTTTCCGCGGCTTTCGGGCTGTTCACCGCGCTGCCCACGGCGTAGGCCGTGACGGCCAGTGCAAGGATCAGGCAGGCCGCAAGAGCGAGGGTAACGACCCTGCGGGAGAATCTTTTCGTTTTCTGCACATTCAGATGCATGCTCTTTTCCTCCGTTCCGGAGGAGGCCGCAGAGGCGGGAAGCTCCAGTTCAAGGGCTTCGGCCATGTATTCATCCGCGATGCCGTCCAGTGCCTTCAAGATCGTTTCCCGGCTCATATCAGTCCCTCCTTTATAAGATAATTCTTCAATTTCTCACGGGTACGGAAAAGTCTCACGGAGATTCGGCTGCTTCGGCAGTGCAGTTTTGCGGCTATTTCCTCGATCGTATCTGCCAGCCAGTAACGGCAGACGAAAATCTGCCTGTCTTCTTTCGGAAGTTTTTTCAGAAAACTGTTTATCGCCTCTGAAAGATCCTTCGCCTCCACATCGGCCAAGGGATCATCCTTCGCGGCGAGACAGTCCTCAAGTTCATCGAGGGCCGTATCATAGATGCTGTTTCGCTTTTGGGCAGTGTTCGAACGATATTTCGTAAGTGCCTGGTTTCTCGCCACTTTCATATAATAGGCCTTCAGGTTATCCGGTTTTTCAGGCGGGATAGAATTCCACATGGCAAGATTCGCGTCATTCATGCATTCCTCCGTATCGGATTCATTGTTCAGAATATTCGCCGCTGTGTGTTTTGCGGATCTCCCGTATTTGTCCGTCAGTTCGACGATCGCCTGTTCCGAGCGCTCGAAGAACAGATCAATTATCAAGCTGTCTTCCAAATCATCACTTCCAATCTTTTCCGTCTCAACAATACAGTAGCGATCCGGAGGGGAATATTACATATTTCGGCGATTACAGTTTAAAAACCCGGTACCGTCCCGGCTCCGGGTTTTTAGCGAGTGCTGAATCCAACGGGGAAAACGGTCAGGTGACTTTCAGAACCGAGCCGATGGTCGCAAGCAGGGAAAGGGCGAGGACGATCAGCTGGAACGGCAGCGTGCCGAAGGTTCCGAGCAGATCCGACCGGCCGACGCGCTTCCGGGAACGGTTATACGCGAGGATGATCCCCAGGCTCGTCACAACCATGATGATGCTGGCGATCCTCGAGAGTGTCACGAAGCTGGAGCCGGCGAGCATCGCAAGCACGAGCGGGGGCAGGGAGGCTGCAAGCCAGCAGATGTCCCGGTTCCAGTGCACCTGCTCGGAGATGATGTCCCGGAGATTCAGGGTGTTGGTCCAGAAGGACGTGGCAAGAGCGAGCAGCGTGAAGATGTATCCCACGATGCTGACCCATCCGCCCATCTTCCTCGCAAGGTCTACGAGCGCGCCGTCCTCCGTGATGGCGCTGCCCGTTCCCATGAGCGTGGTGAGGGTGACGAGGAAGATGACGCAGGCGTTCACAACGATGCCCGTGCTGATGGCGGCGCGGATCCTGCCCGGCTTCATGCCGAGACCTTTCACCACCTGCGGCGTGGACATCACGGCGGAAAGCGAGAAGGAGACCATCCCGAACAGCGCGAGGACGTTGCTCCAGGTCCGGAACTGCGTGGGCAGGGGAGAGGTGCTGCCGGCAAGGACGGCGGCAAGCAGGACCAGCACGACAAGGACCATGGCGCCGACGGCGTATTTTTCACAGATCCCCACCAGCTTCACGCCGAAGAAGACGACAGCGGCGCAGAGCACATAGAAAAGAAGCATGCCGACGATGCGGCTGACGCCGAACCAGCTTTCAAAAACAGCCGCGGCGCCGGTGAGGTACGCGCCGACGTTGACGATCACGGAAAAGCCCATCAGAACGAAGGCAAGCCAGGTGAAGATCTTCTTGAACAGTCCGTGAAAAAGCTCCGCATGGAAGCACGTCACAAACTGTGCGCCTCCGTTGTTCAGGGAGAGCTCCGCAATGAGAAGGTGGAGCACGATGTTGAACAGCGTGCAGAGAACAAGGATGATGAGGATGTCCCGGATGCTGTTGCGGGAGGCGAGATACGGCACGGAAAGGATGCCTGCGCCGATCCCGTGCCCGACGATGATGCTCGCCGCCTCCGGGAAGGACAGATCCGTCCGGTCTTTCAGTTTCATGGACATGATCCTTTCATTGAATAGTGGGATCAAAAAAATCGGGATGCCCGGGAAGGGCACCCCGATCGCTTTATACGGATGCTGTTCCTGCGCGGCTCAGCCCACGGAGGGCAGAGGCCGCTGCATGGCCCATTCGAAGAGTTCCTTTAAAGAGCCCTGGGTGTTTTCAAACACGAACTCTTCGCTGCTTGTGCGGAAGCCGGCTTTGGAAAACAGGAATTTCTTATCAAACCGGTATTCCTTTACCGCGCTGCGCTGGATGACGACAAAATCCTTGGCGGACAGCGCGCCGGCGAAGATGATCATCAGCCGGCGGTCGGAGATGGCAAGCATCTTGCGGTTGCCGTCATGAACACCTGTGAGGATGCAGTTGAGTGTCTCGTCATCCGCGAGGACCTGAGCAAGAGCGTTCAGTTCCTTCCTGTGATAGAAGTCACTGTAGATGGAGAGCTCCTGCAGGCGTCTGTCCAGTGCTTTCCGGTTCATGGATCACTGAAGAACGGAGTCTTCTTTGAGGAACTTGGTGCTCTTGGCGATGCAGCAGGTGCAGGTCAGGTCGCCGACGACGTTCAGAGCGGTACGGCCCATATCGAGGATGGCGTCGATACCGAGGATCATCGCATAGGCACCGGCCAGGACAGTGCCCTCTGCAATGGGCAGGTTGATGCCCTGCATGACCATGGCCAGCATGATGGCGCCGGCTCCGGGAACACCGGCGGTGCCGATGGAGGCGAGCGTTGCAAGAAGAACGATCATGCCCATTTCACCGAAGGTAAGTCCGCGGCCGAAGCAGCTCATAACCAGGAAGAAGGCGCAGACGCCCTGATAGATCGCCGTGCCGTCCATGTTGATCGTGGCACCGAGCGGGAGCGAGAAGGCATAGACTTCCTTGTCGACGCCGAGGTTCTCGGCGGCTTCCATGGTGGTCGGGAGCGTGCCGTTGGAGGAACGGGTGACGAATGCGGTGATGAAGGGGATCCTGGCCTCTTTGAAGAAGGGGCCAATCTTGATGCGGAATATCTTCAGCAGACCGCCGTATACAAGAACGATGTGGATCAGATATCCGAGGAAGCAGGCGATGGTAACGGTGAGCAGTGCGCCTGCGACCTTGGCGCCGTTCTTGGCGAACACCTCACAGATCAATACCGCAACGCCTATGGGTGCATACTGCATGATGCCGCGGACGATCTTCATCATGATCTCGGTCAGGCAGTCGAACACGTTGTACATGGTGGTGGAAATGGTGCGGATCCTCTCGTCTTCGGAGACCTTCATGTAGGAAAGGCACAGACCGAAGATCAGCGAGAAGAAGATGACCTGGAGCACGGTCTCATTGACCAGCGAGGAAAGCACGCTTGTCGGAACAATGTCCGAGATGGTCTTCCAGACGCTGACGTCTGCGGTCTTGCCTGCCGCGTCGGCAGCCATTTCCGTGACAGCGGCCAGTTCAGCATGGGGCTGGAAGATGTTGGCCATGACCAGGCCGATGATAACGCCGATGGCGGAGGTGACCAGATAGATGATGATCACACGGATACCGACTTTACCGACGTTTGCCGGAGAAACAGAGGACGCGCCGACCACCAGAGAACCGACGACCATCGGGATGATGATCATTTTCAGCAATCTGGTGAAGATCGTACCGAACATGCTGATCCATGCGGGAAGCGACGTGATCCCGCTCGCCGCGAGAATGATTCCGGCGACGGCACCGATCACGAGACCGATCAGGATCTTGTACAGTACGTTGAAGTTCAGGTATGCCCGAAAGATACCGCCCTTCTTGGGTGCTTCGTTTTCCATATTTACCCTCCTATAAAATATTTGCCTTTTCCCGCCCGTGGAAGGCGGAGACAATCAATACAGATATTATACTAATTATTTAAGGATTTGGGTAGAGTTTTTTGCGGAAAAAACCATAAAAAACACAAATAAAACAGGATCACACCGGAGCGTGATCCTGTTTTACTTCATATCCGCAGGTTTCAACGGCTGCTTTTGCAAGTTCGTCCGTGGCGTCGACGAACGGTCCCGGAACGGTGAGGATGCCGGAGAGGATCGGCAGCTCCGTGCAGCCGAGCAGGAAATAATCCGCGCCTTTATTACGGAGACCGTCCAGAAGAGCACACCAGCACGCCTTTTCGGGCAGGACGGGCTTTGATGCTTTTACCACATCGTAGATAAGATGCATCAGCAAAGTCCGTTCTTCTTCATCCGGCAGAATAAACTCCACACCGGCTTCCTCAAGCGCCCGGCTGTAAACGCCTGAGGACAGAGTACCGCGGGTGGCGAGGATAGCGGCGCGTTTGCCGGGATAAAGCTTTGCACAGCTTCGCGCTGCGATCTTTGTCATGTCAAGAATGGGAACAGGTATCTGAGCCTGAAGAGCGGGCAGAAAAAAGTGGGCGGTGTTGCAGGGCATGATAATGCACTCAGCCCCGCAGCTGACAAGGTTTTTGGCCGCGGAGAGCATCTCCGGCACGGGATCTGCTCCTCCCGAGAGAATCGCAGCGGTCCTGTCCGGAATGGCCGTGTTGCTGTCGATAATGACGCGGATGTGCCCGTTGTCGCTGTCCGCGGCTGTGAGCTCCACGATTTTTCTGTAAAGGTCGGCGGTGGCCAGAGGACCCATGCCGCCCAGTATTCCAAGTCGTTTTTTCATTTTATCCCCCGATAAGCTCTGCTATGACTTTAATAGCCAGCAGAATCAGAACAATCACTATAACCGGACGTACGATCTTCGACCCGTCCTTGATGGCCAGCCCCGAACCGATATAATGGCCGGCGATGGAAGAGACGGCGCCGATCAGACCGAGAACAATAAAGACTTTCCCGTTCATCAGGGAAGTGGTGACGGCGCCGACATTGCTGGCAAGATTGACGAGCTTGACGTTGCCGGATGCCGTTCGTACATCCATCTTTCCGAGGTTGCAGAAGATCAGAATGAGGAAGGTCCCGGTTCCCGGCCCGTAGAAACCGTCATAGGCGCCTACGACAAAAGAAGCGGACAGGACTATGGCCGCCTGCTTTGCCGGATCGATCTGACCGGCTTCCTCGGGGAGCTTTTTCTGCCGCAGAACAACGAAAGCTACCAGGGGAAGAACGATCAGCAGCAGCCATTTCAGGTATCGCTCGTCGATGGAAAGCTGCAGCCTTGTCCCGAGATGTGCGCCGATAAGCGCGAGGAGTATAGAGGGGATGCCGAGCTTCCAATTGACATAGCCGCTGCGGATAAATCTTGCAGTGGAAACTGCAGTCCCGATTCCCGAGGAGAGTTTGTTTGTCCCGAGTGCAAGATGGGTGGGAAGGCCGGCAAGAAGATAGGTCGGCACGGAAATGATCCCGCCGCCGCCGGCTACTCCGTCAACAAACGAGGCCAGAAAGACACCGATCACAACGATTATCACCATGCGCACGGTCAGCTCGACCGGAAACAGCATCGCCTGCATCTGTTCACCCTCCTTCTTCTTTTCACCTGCAAGTAATAATAACACCCCGACGAAAAAAGTAAAGGACAGATTGGAGAATGATATTTTAGTAGTTAAAATAAGGGATATGTGTTGAAGCCGGCCGGGGTTTATGCTATGGTGGGTACAGGGGAAAAAGCCGGCGGTTTTGCAGAAAAAGCGCGGCCGGCAGAAAAACAAGTGTTTGCAAGAAAGGAAAAACACATGAAAAAGTATTCCGAGTTGACGGCGGAAGAACTGCAGGCGGAACTGAGAGAGGTAACGGAGCGCTATGAGGAACTGAAAGGCTTGGGACTGTCGCTCAACATGGCCAGAGGAAAGCCCGGAAAGGCCCAGCTCGATATGGTGAGCGGGATCCTGGATGTTCTGAGATCGGACAGCGATTTCATCAGCGACGGGATAGATGTCCGCAATTACGGCAATCTGGAGGGGATCCCTTCCTGCCGGGCGCTGTTTGCGGAACTGCTGGGAGTGGAACCGAAAAACGTGTTCATCGGCGGAACTGCATCGCTGACGCTTATGTATGATACGATTGCCAAGGCCTATACGCACGGCAGAGTGAACAGCAGCAGACCATGGGCAAAAATGGACAGAGTAAAGTGGCTCTGCCCGGCTCCCGGATATGACAGGCATTTCGGGATTTCCCAAAGCTTCGGAATGGATATGATCCCCGTTCCCATGACGGCGGAAGGACCGGATATGGACGTTGTGGAAAAGCTGATCCGGGATCCTGAAGTCAAAGGCATGTGGTGTGTGCCGAAATACTCCAACCCGGACGGCATCATTTACAGCGCGGAGACGATCCGGCGGATCGCGTCCATGAAGCCTGCGGCGGAGGATTTCCTGCTGATGTGGGACAATGCCTACTGCGTGCACGAATTTTTCGGCGAGTATGTTCCGTTCCCGGATATCCTGGGCGAATGCGCGAAATACGGCAATGAAGATATGGTGTTCGAGTTTGCGTCCACCTCAAAGATCACCTTCCCCGGAGCGGGCGTCTCGGTGTTCGTCTGCAGCGACCGGAACATGGCCTACATGAAGAAACTCCTCAACGCGCAGATGATCTCCTTCGACAAGGTGAACCAGCTCAGGCACGTCCGCTTCCTGAAGGACAAGGCCGGGGTGCTGGAGCTGATGAAGAAGCACGCAGAGATCCTCGGACCGAAGTTCCGATGCGTTCTCGACTGGCTCGATAAAGAGATAGCCCCGAGGGGTATAGCCGGCTGGCAGCACCCGAACGGCGGATACTTCGTGAGCGTCAATACCATGCCGGGAATAGCAAAAGCCACCTGGCAGCTTTGCAAAGATGCCGGCCTGACCATGACGGACGCCGGTGCTACTTTCCCGTACAAGAACGACCCCAACGACAGCAACATGCGAATCGCCCCGTCTCTGCCGCCTACCGAGCAGCTCGAACAGGCGATGGAGATCTACTGTGTCAGCATGCGGCTGGCAGCTCTCCGCAAACTCTGCGGGACCGAATAAAAAAGGATCCGACCGGAATAATAAAAGTGCGCCGCATATTGATGCGGCGCACTTTTGCAATATATGAGGGCTTATTTTTTCTTTTCACCCTTTTTGCAGCCGTCCTCGGCCTTGACATATTTCTGGGCAACCGGGCAGAACGCTACGACGTTCTCGCTGAAGCTCCATTCCTTGATCTTTGTGCACTCACTGCATTTAACATTTTTAGCCGCCATGATAGTTGACCCTCTCCCCCGTGATTATTTGTTTTCGGTAAGGAAATTATATAACAGTTTCGGATTCTGCGCAAGAAAAACCGTAAATTGCGAAATCTGCGTGAATAAGGGCGGATAATTTACAGTTTTTTCGCATTATTCTTTTCAAAACCAGATATATAATCAAAATGCGGCATGATGCCCGCATCCGCGCTGATGCTGCAGCAGGACAAAGCACCCGGATCATGAAAGGGGGACGAAGATGAAAAACACAAAACGGATCTATCTTATTCTGATCGCCGCCGCAGTGCTGACCACAGCGGTGCTTGCCCTCGTATGGGCACTGGGGCGGGACGACGTGAAAAGCGTGCCACAGCCGGCAGTCACCTCCGCGCCGGTGAAGCAGACCAAAAAGATCGTAGAGGTCGAAAAGATCGTAGAAGTGGAGAAAAACATCTCGGGGGAGATCATACAGGACGGTCTTCGGGACATGGGGTTTCTCGTAACCGAAGAGTACTATTTTACAGAGGTCATCAGCTTTTCCAGCGTGAAAAAGCTTTTCAAGACCATAAAGCTCGGGATAACGGAATCGAGCTATCTGGCAAGCTATGAGGGGGTCATCGCCGCAGGGCTCGATTTTGAAAAGATCAGCGTGGAAAAAGACGATGAAGCCAAAACCATTACTATCCGGCTGCCGAAATCTGAAATAAAGTATCTGGATATAGACCCGGAGAGCTTTGTGCTGTATTCGGAAAAAGAGGGGCTCTGCAACAAGATCTCCCTTGCCGATTATAATGACTCTTTGATAGAGCTCGAGAAGACTGCTGAGGAAAAAGCGCTGGAAAGAGGACTTCTGGAAAAAGCGGATGAAAATGCGAAGCTCGTGATCTCGAATTTTGTGAACAGTCTGATAGACACTTCGGAGTATTCGGTCCGTTACGTGACCGCCTGAACAGGGGAGGGAAGAAAAGATGAAAGACAATGCTGGACTGAAAAAAGTGCTCATATGCGTCCTGCTGCTTCTTGCGGCGGTGATTTCCCTGCTGTTTTTGGGAGACTGGGCGATGAAGATCGAGACGCATAGCCATACCATAAACTCCATCGATGAAAAGGTGGATATGGTCATGAAGCTGACGGCCGCCTCTACGGTGGCCTCGGCCGGCATCTCGGCGATACCGGGTGACACAGCCACGCCGATAGCGGAGAAACTTGCGGACTTCACGCAGTATTTTCTGCTGATCATGTGTGTTCTGTATGCGGAGAAATACTCCGTCACGATCATCGGCCTCGCAACCTTCAAGATTCTGATACCGCTGGCGTGCGTATTCATGGGCATATCCCTGTTCAGTGAAAGCGCACTTTGGCGCAGGCTGGCCGTGAAATTCGCCGTCTTCGGGCTGGCTATATTCCTCGTAATTCCTGCCAGCGTAAGAGTGTCGGATATGATCTACGCGACGTTCGACGAATCGATTAACAACACCATCAGCTCCGCTGAGCAGATCGCAGACGATACCGTGGAGATCACGGATGCCGGAGAAGATACGGGTCTGGTGCAGTCCATCCTCAACGGGATCTCTGAGACCGCCTCGAGCCTGACTGAAAAGGCGGCGAATACGCTCAACCGCTTCGTGGAGACGCTCGCGGTCATGATCGTGACTTCCTGCGTGATACCGATCCTCGTGGTGGTTTTCTTTGTGTGGCTTGCAAAGATCATCACGGGAGTGAACTTTATACCCGATCTCATGACGCCGGGAGGATTCAAAAATCTTTACAGGAAACGCCGCAAAGGAGAGCCGGAACCTGAGACAGCGGAATAACACCTGACACAAAAAAAGAAGACAGCTGTTAAAGCTGTCTTCTTTTTTGTTGTACTATGTGTAGTTACTCTTCTTTTTCTGCTGCCGCGGCTTTTTTCCGGATGATCGCCTTATCGCAGAAATCTATGCCGATGCAGGCGGCGATGCCTACGACCGCACAGATAATGATCATGATAAAAACGCTGCGGAAGGAGCCTGAAGCATCGTAGAGCTTTGCGGCGATATTACTGCCGAAGGAGGCAATAAGCAGGTTGCAGTTGATAATGGAGAAATTCAGAGGATAGTTTTTCATGCCGTAGTAGGAACTGATAAAGGCCGAATTTGTCGGGGTGACTCCGCCGTAGGCGGCGCCGCCTATAACAAAGCCGAGAACGAGCAGGACGAAGCTGCTCTTGATCAGAGCTAAGATGAGAATGATGCTCTCAATAATAAACAGAGCATTCACGATCTGCATGACGGCGCTCCTGCCGATTCTGTCATACAAGCCGCCGAATATGATCCTGGAAACTCCGTTAGCGATGGAAATCAGACCGACGATCGTTGCCACCGTTCCGCCGGTGACTCCTGCCTCTGTTGCGACGCCTTTCGCCTGCGAGATCAGGGCAAGACCGGCGGCGGACATGAAGATGACCCAGAGCAGATAGAGCCAGAAGGAAGGCTGCCTGAGCATAAGCCCCGCGTTTGCGTCGATCGCGGCCGGATTCTCCCTGTGTTTTTTGCCATCGGCTGCCGGCTTGATATCAAAGTCCGGACCGGGCTTTTTGATGAAGAAGCCGCAGACCGCCATGACCGCGGCGATGACGATCCCGATCACGGTGAAGGATGTCCTCCATGCACCGAAGGTATCGGGAGTGAAGGCATCATACAGCTTCCCGATCACAAAACTCGATATGCCGAAGCCCATGAGCAGGATGCCGGAGATCAGACCCTGCTTGTCGGGGAACCATTTGCCCACCGTGCTCATCACGGCGCTGTAGGCAAGACCGGAGGCAAACCCGCAGATCACGCCGAATCCTATGACCAGCATGATCAGGCTGCTGATATTTGCGGAGATAAGAAACCCGATAAGGAACAGCACGGCGGAGATCCATACATAGATCCTCGCGGGGATCCTGGATGCGAGCGCGCCGCTCGCAACGCAGCCGATGCAGAAAAAGATCATGACGATTGTATAGGGAAGCGTGATTTCAGCCTGAGTCCAGCCGAAATCAGCCTTAATGGGACCGGACAGGACCGACCAGGCATAAACCAGTCCTACGAAGAGAAGAATAACAACGCCTATTACCGCGTAAAGCCATCTTTTCTTTTCCATGGGAAGATCCTCCGATACTTTTATAGGATCATTATAACGGCGCGGAGCCTGGCTTTCAACAGAAACACTTAAAAAAATAAGTGTTGGAAGAGACTGTGAAATATGATAATGTGAAAGGCATAAAACACGGATATCGGAAGGAGAAAACTATGAAATACTGCAATGTGGTGAAGAACGGGGAAACCCATCTTGCCGTCGAAAAGGACGGAAAGCTGTACGATCTGTATCCGCTGACCATGGAGGAGCTCATACGCGGAGCAAAACCGAGTACCCCGGGTGAGGAGATCCGGGATCCGGTGTTTGCAAATGTTGTAAAAGCGGAAAAGCTTGTCTGTGTCGGCCTGAACTACAAATCCCACGCGGACAGGGTGGGGGAGAACTTCATCCGGGCGGAATCGCCCATACTGTTCTCCAAGTTCGGAAATGCGCTTGTTCCTTCCGGAGCGGATGTGGAGCTTCCCGTATGGGAGGACAGCTACGACTACGAGGCGGAGCTCGTGATCGTTATGGGAAAGACAGCCTGGAACATCGATGTTTCCGAGGCGGCGGAGCATATCTTCGGATACACCTGCGGGAACGACCTTTCCCTGCGCCGTGCCCAGAAGATGACCTCCCAGTGGCTCATCGGCAAGACGATGCCCGGCTTCGGTCCCTGCGGTCCGTTCATTGTGACGGCGGATGGCTTCGACCCGGAAAAAGGCAAGCGGATCCGGAGCTACGTCAACGGGGAACTCAGACAGGACGGCTCCACTTCGGAGATGATCTTCAGCTGCGCCGAGATCGTGGCCTTTGCATCGAAGTATATAAAGCTGGAACCCGGAGACCTCATTTATACCGGGACCCCTTCCGGTGTTGCACTGGAGCAGAAAGATGCAAAGTGGCTCAAACCGGGGGATCTTGTTGAAGTGGAGATAGAGGAGATCGGCAGACTGGTAAACAGGATGGTCTGAAATCTTTTATACATGGGAAAACGGTGCTCCGCACATCAAATGCGGAGCACCGTTTTTTTGTCGTTTCAGACAGAGATATCAGCCGTAGGCGAATTCTCCGTGATAGTAGGTGTAAAGGGAACCGTCATTGAGGTAAACGTACACAAAGCCGTCATTGGTCTCCGTTTTCCAGACATATTCGCTTCTTACGAACCAGAGAGTACCTTTCGCCCGGCCGAAATCCTTGATGGCGACGTTTTTGCCGTCCACCTGGAAAAGTCCCATGCCGTAGAAGGTGGTCTTCGTACCGTTTTTCATGAACAGCTCCACCTGTGCCCCGTTCGAGCCGACGTAGGTCAGTTCGGTGCCCTCATATTTGTTTACGGCGGCATAGCAGGTCTGCCCGATATCGGCGTAGTTTGCGTAGTCGCCCCACTCATCAACATAGGAATAGATCTGATCAAAGGTGAAATAGTCAGCGACATTCTCTGCCGAGAGTTCCACCTGAACGAACATCTTGTCTATGGTAGTCTGGCTGATCAGGCAGCCGGTCCCCTCCACGGAGGCAAGGCGCATCTCACCCATGCTATAGTCCGGATAGATCGTTCCGTAGTCAGGAACATAATATTCCCCGTTGCCGAGAGACTGCACGTACTGTGTCTCCTCATTGTAAAACGGGGTGATGACGGAACCGTCGCTGTTTATCTGCCAGCAGCTGTATTCCTTGTAGATTACGGAGGATGAGTCATACCAGATGCCTTGCAGCAGCGCTCCGGCTTCTTCAATACGCTGGTAGTATTCGTAATCCTCTTTCGGAGAGGTATTCATGATATGGTTGTAATACGCATCGCTCGCCTTCCACATGGAGCCGACGTTGCTCACCAGATTCATCTCGTCGTAGCTCAGCTGGAAGTAGGCGCTCTGGGCAGCAGTATAGGCATCATACACCTCGGAGGCGTTGCTGCCGTCTTCAGCGAGCTCCGGTATGGCCTCGATCATGGCGATCACGTCTTTTGCTGCCTGGCTCGGTTCCTGGGGGGCGGATGCGGGAGCGGAAGCCTCGGACGCACAGCCTGCGGCTGTGACGCTCAGTGACAGAACAAGTGCCAGAATGAGTATGGAAACGAACGTTTTTTTCATGTAGGAATCTCCTTCCGGTATATCCAATGGTATGAAAGGATCGTGAATTATGGGAAATGACTCAATATCGGGAGCATAGACGGCGTTTTTTCAGTGTTTTGTAAGAAAAAAGCAAAAAAGCATAAGCTGTGCTTGCAAATCCCGAAAGACTATATTATTATGTCACCATATTGCAAAGTATATATGAACGCGAGATGAACTCTGCAGGAAAGAGCACGGAAAGTGCCGCCGAAGGAATAACATTCTCAGGCAAACAGACTGCAGGGGGATCGCTCTCTGGAGAAGCCCGTGAAAAAACGGGGGCCGAAGGTGCAAGCCGGGAAACCGGTCAATCTCTCAGGCAAAAGGACAGAGCTCAAACTCACCTTGGTGAGCATGCTTTTGCTTTTTGCCGGGCTTCTCCGAAACGGGGAAGCCCGTAATCATTTCTATTCCGCTCATAATGGAAACGGATATGAGTGGATCATTGAGGAGGACAAAAACATGACACTCAGCGAATTCATTACCAAGCTGGACGATATCGCATGGGGCTCCGTTGTGCTCTGTCTGCTGGTCGGCGTCGGCATCATACTCAGTATCAGCACCCGCTTCCTGCAGTTCCGCAAGTTCGGCCATGCCATGAAAAACACCCTCGGCAAGGTGTTCAAAAAACAGACTGCCGGAAAAGGTGAGGTCACGCCGCTGCAGGCACTCACCACAGCGCTTGCCGCCACCGTCGGTACCGGAAACATCGCCGGCGTCACGGGTGCGATCGTCATCGGCGGCCCGGGTGCCGTTTTCTGGATGTGGCTTTCCGCACTGGTCGGCATGTGCACCAAGTTTGCAGAGGTCACCCTCGCCGTCAAATACCGCGAGAGGAATGACAAGGGTGACTGGGTCGGCGGCCCGATGTACTATATCAAAAACGGCCTCGGCAAGGGCTTCGGCTGGCTGAGCGTGCTGTTCTGCCTCTTCGGCTTTCTCGCCGCATTCGGCATCGGCAACGCAACGCAGGTCCAGTCCATCGGCGAAGCCATCGGTTCTGCGATAAACGCCCTCGGCGGCAACGTGCAGGGAACAATGATCTCTTTCCTCGGAAATGAATTCACGCTGTGCAACCTGATCGTCGGCATCGTTGTGGCAATCATCGTAGCCCTGGTTCTCTTCGGCGGCATCAAGCGCATCGGCTCCGTCACCGAGAAGATCGTTCCCGTTATGGCGGTTGTCTACATCATTTCCACGCTGATCGTGATCTTTGCCAACATCGGCCACATCGGCCAGGTCTTCGGCATGATCTTCAAGGGTGCGTTCAGTGCGGAGGCTGCACTGGGCGGCGCCTTCGGCATCACGATCTCCACTTCCATCACAAAGGGCATCGCCCGCGGCTGCTTCTCCAATGAAGCCGGTCTCGGCTCCGCGCCCATGGCCCATGCGGCCACCAGCGAGACAAACCCCGTCAAACAGGGCTTCTTCGGAATCTTCGAAGTCTTCATGGACACCATCGTCATCTGCACTCTCACCGCTCTCACCGTGCTCTGCGCGGCCTGCGCCGGCGGCGTTGAGATCGCCTGGGGCACCAGCGGCGGCGCGGCGATCGTCTCCGCAGCGCTCAGCAGCGTGCTGGGCGGAGGCGTCGGATCCATCATCCTGGCGCTGTGCCTGGCGCTCTTCGCTCTGTCCACCGTGCTGAGCTGGAGCCTCTACGGCACCCGTTGCTTTGAGTACCTCTTCGGCACCAAGGCCAGCATCGGCTACAAGCTTGTGTTTGTTCTCTTTGCGATCGTCGGTGCGACCATGTCCCTCAGCGATGCGTGGAACCTGGCGGACGCCCTCAACGGCTTCATGGCCATCCCGAACCTCATCGCTATCCTGACGCTCAGCCCGGTGATCATCAAGCTCGTGCGTGAGTACTTCCAGGAGAAGAGCGACAAGCTTCCGGAGCAATAAAGCTGAAAAAACCGGATAGATAAAAGACCGGCATCCGAAAGGATGCCGGTCTTTGAGTTTTCTTTCAGGAGATCTCTATACAGGTTTCGGTCTCGGAAGAGCGGATCGCCGCGAATACGGTCTTCATGGCGTCGAGCGCTGACCGCATGTCCGCCTGCAGGACTTTTCCCGCCTTGATGCTTTCGATCCAGCAGTCTATCACGCCGGATGGGGCACGGAAGTCCATCGGCCCGGATCGGCCCGTGGTCTCCCGTCCGTCCGCAAGGTGCAGAATGAGGGAGTGCGCCGGATCGTCATACAGCCGCATGATGCCGCGGCTTCCGTAGAGTACGGTGGAATTGTCCGGCCTGCCGTAGCAGGTCCAGGAGGCTGTCGCCGTGCCGAGGGCACCGCTCTCCGTCTCCAGCAGGCAGACGGCGTTGTCGTCCACGGAGATCAGATCGCCGCAGTCCCTGCGTTTGTCCAAGGTGCTCAGCCTTGCGCTGACCTTCACGGTGCGCTCGCCGAGCAGGAAATGGATCAGGTCGATCTTGTGCACTCCGAGGTCCGCCAGAACGCCCATGGCGGCTCTTTCCTTCCGGAAGAACCAGCTGTCCATGTCCTTCTCCTTCATGAACATCTCCGGGCCGCCGTGGGCGAAGGTGGTCCGAAAGCCCAGCACTTTCCCGATCATGCCCTGCTCAAGCAGCTCTTTTGCCTCTCGGTGGGCGGGCAGGAAGCGCTGATTGTGGCCGATCATCAGGAGGCGGCCGGTCTCTTCGGACACACGTACCATTTCCTCCGCCTCGGGAAGGGAGCAGGCCATCGGCTTTTCGCAGAGGACGTGCTTTCCGGCCCGCATTGCCGCGATAGACAGCTCCGCATGAGCGTCGTTTGAGGTGCAGACGGAAACGGCGACGATCCCGGGGTCTGCCAGCAGTTCCTCCGCGGAAGCGTAAACCCTTCCACCATAGAGCCGCGCCATTTCCTCGGCCTTGGCGGCGGTCGGATTATAATATCCGGCCAGGCTGCAGTCGGGATTCGATGCGTATTCCGGTATGTGTCTGGACCGGGCGATGTGCCCGCAGCCGAGGATGCCGATACGGATCATGGAAGACTCCTTTCATATCCGGTGCCGGTCCGGCGGACCGGCTCTATATCTGCTTCAGAAAATAACGGAAAGCAATGGGAACGGAATACTGCTCCCGGATTTCCTCCGGGGACACCCAGCGGTAACCGGGGAGCTCCTGAGGAAGCTCCACAATATACCCGCGCATGTGCCATTCCACATGGCTGAAGATGTGCTTTGCCTCTCCGCATGGCAGGATCTCCGCGGCCTCCGGGTACAGGGAGCGCAGTTTGTTCTGCCCGATCCCGCCCTCAAGAGAGGGAAACTCCCACATACCGGCCAGAAGGCCTTTCTTCTCCCGCTGCCGGATCGCGTATTTCCCGCCGCAGCGGAGCAGCAGCACGGTCCGCTGCTCGATCCTTCTCGGTTTCGGAGGAGCCTTGACAGGATAGCGGTCTGCCGTCCCGTTCGTGCCGGCGCGGCACAGCGTGCGCACCGGGCATTCGGCGCAGCGGATCCCGCCGGACGGGAGACAGATACGCTCTCCCAGCTCCATCAGTCCCTGTGTGAGCAGTCCCGCTTCCTCCCCGGAGGGATAGAACTCCCGGAGCAGTGCGGTATAGGCTTTCCGGACGGCGGGGCTGCCGATGTCCCCTTCATCGGCAAGCAGCCGGGACAGGACCCGCAGGACGTTCCCGTCCACCGCAGGCTCCGGAAGGGAAAAGGCGATCGAAGCGATGGCGCCGGCAGTATAGTCCCCGATGCCCGGCAGCTTCCGCAGTTCCTCCGCGGATGCCGGGAGCTCGCCCCCGTACTGCTCCTTCACGACCCCGGCCGCCCTCTGCAGATTGCGGGCGCGGCTGTAATAGCCGAGCCCCTCCCACAGCTTCAGCAGCCGGTCCTCCTCCAGCGACGCCAGCGCTGCTATGTCCGGCACCTCAGCGAGAAAGCGCTCGTAATAGGGGATCACCGCCTCGATGCGGGTCTGCTGGAGCATGATCTCGGAGACCCATACATGATAGGGAGAAGGGGAATCTCTCCACGGCAGCGGGCGCGGGTTGCTTTTATACCACTCCCGGATCAGTGGAAGCGCCTTTTTCAGGACTTCCCGGTCTGTCATGCGAGCGCCTCCTCCCTTCAGCTTCCGTCTTTTTTATCTGCCCAACAGTATAGCAAAAGCGCGGCGGAGGGACAAGGGGAGGGGAAAAGGCAATAAAAAAATACCGGGAGAAAAACTCCCGGTATGGCGGTACGGCTTCGGAAAGCCGCGATCCTTTTCAGAGAGATTACTTGAGCTCGACCTTTGCGCCGACAGCTTCGAGCTGGGCCTTGAGAGCTTCTGCATCTTCCTTGGAAATGCCTTCCTTGATCTTGGCGGGAACGCCTTCGACAAGGGCCTTTGCCTCGGCAAGGCCGAGACCGGTGATGCTGCGGACTTCCTTGATGACCTTGATCTTCTCTGCGCCGAACTCGGTCATGACGACGTCGAACTCGGTCTTCTCCTCAACGGGAGCTGCTGCTGCGGCGCCGCCGGCGGGGGCTGCGACTGCTGCTGCGGAAACACCGAAGGTCTCCTCAAGAGCGTGAACGAGCTCGGAAAGCTCGAGAACGGAAAGGGCCTTGATCTCTTCGATCATAGCGGCTATTTTTTCAGACATTTTTAAATCCTCCATTAATTAATTCTTTTTGCCGGTCATTCGGCAGCGGGTGCTTCCTCTGCAGGAGCGACGGAGCCGCCCTTCTGCTCGAGGATCTGACCGAGACATACGGCCAGGCTGGAAATGGGAGCGAGCATGGTGCCGAGTACCTTTGCATAGAGCGCATCCTTGGAAGGAAGAGCTGCCAGCTCAACGATCTCGCTTTCGCTCAGCATCTTGCCGTCCATGAAGGCGGCCTTGACGTTGAAGCGGTCGTTCAGCTTCTTGCTGTAGTCGTTGACTATGCGGAAAGGTGCAATGGGATCATCCTCGGTGGTGGCCAGAGAAGTGGTTCCGTTCAGAACGGAATCGAGCTCGCTCATTCCGATCTTGTCGAGAGCCTTTCTGACCAAGGTGTTCTTGACGACGGTGTAGTGGATGTTTTCCTTGCGCAGTTCGGAACGGAGAGCGGTGTCTTCCTCGACCGTGATTCCCTTGTAGTCAACGAGGATACCGGCGCCGGCCTTCTGAATGCGTTCGGCGAGAGCATCGACTATCGCCTGCTTTTCGCTGAGAACCTTTGCGTTAGGCATTGTTTGGTTTCACCTCCGTGATGAATGATGACACGCTCACAAAAAGAAAACCTCTGCATCCGGAAAGACGCAAAGGCACAAAAACAATCTTGAAACTGTTGTTGTCCTCGGCAGGATTTACGGTCGAAACCACCTGCTGTCTTCGGAGCGCTTGCTTACTATATATCAAACGGCAGGCAATGTCAAGAACATTTTCCCTATTATTATAAAGAAAAAATCAAACACAGGACCCGCGGATGAAACCGGCGGAAGAGATGGTGAAACAGCGCCCTGACAGGCGCTGTTTCATGATTATATTCTGACAAATGGGAATTTCAGTTTCGTTTTCGAGTCATAACGGCACCGACGATCGTGCCTGTAAGAACAAACGGAGCGATCCTTACAACCTGATTTGCAGGTGTCACGGTTCCGCTTCACCGCTTTCTGTGTTCTCGCAAGCTTTCTGTTTCAGAAGGTGAAGGATCTGCAGACCGTCGCTTTCCTGTCCTCTGCACACGACCCTGTAGCGGATCGGAATGACGGTAAACAGGAATTGAAAGAAGTTGAAATACAAAAGGAAGGTGGAAGCCGGGAACAGGATCTCGTAAGGGGTGCTCTTCGGCTGGAGGAAACGGATGATGCAGAAGCAGAGGATGCCGTACAGGACGGACTGCAGCAAAGATACAACGGGTCCGCCCGCAAGCATCAGGAGCTTTCCCTTCTTCGTTTCCGGGTCTTCTTCGGGAATGAAATACCCGCCCGCCGGGACAGGGCAGAAGATGATTTTCCGCGTACGGATGATCGCAGGTCCGGATCCCGCGATGATCTTCCATTCCGCTCTCCCGCCGGAGACACGATATCCCAGGGCATGGCCCGATTCATGGAGCAGTACGGAGAGGAGACAAAGAAGCCAGATAAGAAGGATCTTAACAAAGTAAAGCATAGCCGGTCCTCGCAAATATGATATTACGGAACTCTTTCAATGATCATTTCCGATGATCCGGGTTCAAGCGAATTATTCTCATCATAATGGATGTGATCTCCCGGCACTCCGTCAGCAAGCGCCAGAAGCTGTTTTGCCAGAGACGTCATTCCTTCTCTGTTTGCCGATATTAACGTTGTGCCATTCTCAACTTTTACCCGGATTTCAGATCCATCTGCCCATTCGATTTTCATTGTTTCCCTCGCCAAATCCCGAATTGTTAAAAACCAATATACCACAGTTCCCGGAGTTTCGAAAGCCCGGACAGGATCCGGTCCTTGCTTTTTGGAGCGCTCCGGGATTATACTCAACTATACGAAAGATTGGAACAACAGGGAGGCACAGTGCCATGAAATACGATTTTGAAACATTTGTCGAGCGGGCGGGAAAGGATTCCACTGCCGCGGATAAGGTGCCGTTCCCGGAAGGACCGGAAGCGGGGATCAAGAAGATCCCCATGTGGGTCGCGGACATGAGCTTCCCAACAGCTCCGTTCATTCTGGATGCGATCCGGGCAAGGCTCGAGACTCCCAGTTTCGGGTACTTTGAACTCCCGGAGGAGTATTTTTCCGCCATCCTGAACTGGCAGAAAAAACGCAACGGAGTGGAAGGCCTCGGCAAAGAGGACATCACCTATGAAAACGGCGTTCTCGGCGGAGTCTGCTCCGCTGTAAGAGCTTTCACCGCCCCCGGAGACAACATCCTTGTCCATTCTCCCACCTATGTCGGCTTCACCGGCACTATGAAAAGGCTCGGCAGGAACCTCATCCACAGCCCTCTTGTGCTTGATGCCGATGGGATCTGGCGGATGGATTATGAGGACATGGAGCGGAAGATTAAGGATTTCGGCATCAATCTGGCCATCTTCTGCTCGCCCCACAATCCGACCGGCCGCGTCTGGGAAAGGGAGGAACTGGAAAAAGCCGTTGACCTTTTCAAAAGGAATGAAGTGCTCGTCATCTCCGACGAGATCTGGTCGGACATCATTATGCCGGGATATAAGCACATCCCGTTCCAGTCGGTCTCTGAAGATGCAAAGAACATGACCATGGCTTTCTATGCCCCCAGTAAGACCTTCAGCCTTGCCGGGCTCGTGGGTTCCTACGGGATTATTTATAACAGATACCTCAGGGACAGGGTGCTCCGGGAATCCGAGAGCGCCATCTACAACGTTCCCAACGTGCTCTCCATGCGTGCGCTCATAGGGGCGTTTTCCGAGGAGGGAATGGCATGGACGGACGAGATGTGCTCCGTGATAGAGGAAAACCTCGACTATGCCTGCTCCTTCATAAAAGAAAACTTCCCCGGTGTCAGCGTGATGAAGCCCCAGGGAACCTATATGCTGTATCTGGACTGCAGCGAATGGTGCAGGGAGCATAAGGAGACGGTGCAGGAACTTCAGATGAGAGGCGTGAAGGCCGGCGTGATCTGGCAGGACGGTGAAGCCTTCGTCATGAAGAACACCATCCGCATGAACCTGGCCCTGCCGACGCGTGTTTTGAAGGAAACCATGGAGAGACTGAAGGAAAAAGCGTTCGTATAACGGAGAACGCAAAAAAGAGCATACAAAAAGTGCCTGCAGAAGCAGGCACTTTTTGCATGGTTGTGTCTTTTTGCCCCCGTCAGACCGTATCCTCCTTCAGGGCTTCGATGATGCTGTCATCCTTGAGCTTGTGTATGCTGAGCAGCATGCTCAGCCCGACCACGGAAAAGACGGCCGCGATCACGGCGGCATAGGTCAGCAGGTTCGGATCAAAGACGTATGTCTTGTCTTCGATTGTGCTGTTCATCAGATAGCTGAGGAGCAGGGAAACGGGGATGCCGATGACGAGCGCCCTGTAGCCGTAGAGGAAGGTCTCCAGCCGGATCATCTTCCGGAAGCCGCCGCTCGCCATGCCAACGGACTTGTACATCGCAAATTCCTTCCTGCGCAGCACCACCCCGGTGGAGATCGTGTTGACGATATTGGCAATGGCGATGAGCGTGAGCAGGATGGTAAAGCCGTACATCGCGGTCTTGAGCATCATGGTCACGGTGTTCATCACCGCAAGGGTGGCAGACAGATCCGCACAGCTGTAATGGTGATATCCATCGTTTTCCAGCATCTCCTCGACTGCCCGGAAGACCTCGCTGTGCCTTTCTGTCACCACGCACATGTCGCAGGTCAGGATCTCTTCAGGGATCGTCTCCTTTGCCTTTTCGTAGTAGACCGATGCAGGGACGAATACGGTCACCGTTCCCTTCGGAGTCATGGCGAACAGAGTGCAGTCCTTGTCATACTTTACGAGATCCCCGATCTCCACGGCCGGCGGATTCCCATCCGCCTCATCGTACCGCAGACTTTGCCCGAGGATTTCTTCGTTGAACACGGTCCCTGAGTTCTTCTTGCGGAACAGATCGTTCAGCAGAACGCCGCGGAGCGTATCGCCGAAGTATTTTTCCTCCGTCAGTCCGTTTGCCCGCAGGAGCAGTTTAAAGTCTTCATCCTCCGCGATCACGAGCGAAATGCTGTCGAGCTTCAGCTTTGCAAAGCCGGATGTCAGGAAGCGCGGGTCGGCGATGTCCCTGTTTGCGAGAGCAGCTTTCTCGTCCTCTTTTTTCTCGAAAAGGAACTGGATCATCGCGCCGCTGAACACCCTGTCTACGCCGTCGGTGGCTTCCAGCGCCTCCCGCAGTTTATCGCTTTCGCTGAGCGAACAGGACACCGCGATTTGATACGGCAGGTCGAAGTCGACCTGGTTTGCCTTCTCCACTGCCCGGCAGAAGAAGCTGATGGTGAGGAACAGGATCACGGAAATGGCGATGGATCCTGTGATTACGGTGCCTTTCAGACCGTTCCGCTTTATGTTCTTGTAGGCAAGCTCGCCTTCATAGCCGAACAGCTTATGGATGAGAGGACTTACCTTCAGGTTTTTCGCACTAACCTTTATGGTGTCGCTCTGTCTCAGAGCGTCGATGGGCATGATCCTGGCCGCTTTCAGCGCAGGGAGGAGGGTGGACAGAAACACCGTCATCCCCGAAAGCAGCACGATGGCAAGGATGATCCACGGCGAACAGCGTACCGGTATGCTTCCGCGGATCCCCTCTGCACCGGCCAGGATTTCGGCTTCGAGGATTCTTCTCCCCAGAACGGAGAGCGTGACCTTGCTTCCGAGGTAGCCCAGCAGGAGCCCGAGCGGGATCCCGATAGCTCCGAGGATCAGGCCTTCAAAATAGATGGAGGATCGCTTCTGCCTGCCCGTCGCGCCGACGCTGGCCAGCATGCCGAGATAGCGCATCCTCTCCGCAAGGGACATCCCGACGGAATTGACGATCAGGATCACCGACGTGACGACGACGATCAGCAGCGCGATGGCCATCAGCACGAAGAATGCACGGTAAGCTCCGACGCTGCCCTCAAAGGCAAAGACGCTGATCATGTATTCGGTGTTCAGCGCAAATTTATGGATCCCGTGATCCTGCGCGATCTGCTTGACCTGCCGGATCGCCGTATGGTCGCAGTTTTTCAGGCTGATCCGGACTTCCGAATACTTCAGCGCGGGATAGTCCCCGGTGTCCATGCCCCGCAGGATGTCGAAGCCGGTCGTCGGCCTGTTGCCGTGTAGGATGGCGGTAATGATGCAGGTCTCGGTGGACAGGGCTTCAAAGATTTCCTCGGACCGGTAGTTTCCGACCCAGTAGGTGCGCTCGCCGTTCTCGTCATAGGAATACCGGTTGCCCTGCTCGAACGTGAGCCAGTCTCCGACCGAAAGCGCCAGTCCGTTGTCCGAGAGGAACTTCTCTTCCACCGCGATCTCATGCGAATTCGCAGGAAGCCTGCCCTCGTACTCGGACACGACCAGCTCCGTGAAATAGTCCCGGTCGCCGTGAGCGATGTTCCCGATGCGCAGCCGGTCGCTTTTGCCGCTGTCCAGCCGCACGCCGCTGATTACGGGATCGGTGTCCGTTATTCCCGCAAGCGCGATCCGGCTGTCTTCTTTCAGAGAAAGCGCCTGTTCCTCGGTCAGTTCATAAAAAGCGGCATGGACGTTCCCGTCCCTGAAGACGGCGATCTGCCCGAAGAATCGAAAAAACGAAAACACGCCGAGCAGGATCGCACTGATGAGCGCCGTGGAAGTGGCGATGCCGAGGATCGTAACGACGGTCCTTTTCCTGTTTTCGGCAAGATGCCGCAGGGTGAGTCTTGACAGGATGTTCACGGCACACTCACCTCTGCATTCTTCGAGTCTCTGGTGATCCTGCCGTCTTCAATGGTGATCACGCGGTCCGCGGACAAGGCGATGCGCTCGTCATGCGTGATGATGATCACGGTCTGGTTGTTTTCCTTGTTGAATTTCCGCAGCAGCGATACGATCTCCCTGCTGTTTTCGGTGTCCAGGTTGCCGGTGGGCTCATCCGCCAGCAGCAGCGCGGGATTGTTCATCAGCGCTCTCCCTATGGAGACCCTCTGCTGCTGCCCGCCCGAGAGCTGGTTCGGCAGATGCTTCAGCCTGTCGGTCAGCCCGAGCTTCTCAACGAGATTGTTCAGAAGCGTGCTGTCCGGCTTCTTCCCGTCGAGCAGGATGGGAAGCGTCATGTTCTCCTCAACATTGAGGATCGGGATCAGATTATAGAACTGATAGATCAGGCCGATGTGCCTTCTCCGGAAAATGGCGAGCTTCGTCTCGTCCAGCCGGCTGATGTCCGTTCCGGCGATGTTCACGAGTCCCGATGTCGGCGTATCCACGCCGCCGAGGATGTGCAGCAGTGTCGACTTGCCCGATCCCGACGGCCCGACGATCGCCACGAACTCCCCCTGATCAACGTCAAAGGTGACATCCTTTAAGGCGTCCACCCTTGTTTCACCTGAGCCGTAGACCTTGCACAGGTCTCTGATCTCAAGAATCTTCATATGTGTGTGCTCCTCTCCCGCAGGTCTTTATGCGGACAGGATATCGCAGGGACCTTACGATCCGGTGACTTTTTTCATTACAGTTTTGTCACATCAGATGATGGTCTTGTAGAAGCGCATCTCAAAACGGGTGCCGCTGCCCTCCGTGCTTTGAACGAGAATGTCGCCGGACTGGTTTTCCAGAATGGTTTTGGAAAGGCTCAGTCCGATGCCCACGCTGTCCTTCCCGGCGTTCTTCCCCTTATAGAAGCGCTCGAAGATGTGCGGGAGGTCCTCCGCGGCAATGCCGCAGCCGGTATCGGCTATGACGATCCGGGTGAAAAGATTGGTGTCCCCGGTCTCGATCGACAATGTATCCCCGCGGTCCATGTGCTCGCAGCAGTTCTTGATGATGTTCTGGATCGCCTCCACGGTCCAGTTTTCATCACATTTCACGCGGATGTCGTCACAGGAAACGGCGAGGCCGATCCCTTTCATTTCCATCATGATCGCAAATGGCTTCAGCGCTTCGTCGACAAGGCTCCGCACTGAAACATCCCCGCGTTTCAGCTCAACGGTTCCCGCGTCGAGCTTCGAGAGCTTGAGCAGGGTTTGGATCAGCCAGTTCATCCGGTCGAGCTGCGTCTGCTGGACATCCAGAAATTCCTGCCGTTTTTCCGGGTTCTCCTCGCTTTTCAGCAGGTCGTTCATCACCATCATCGAGGTAAGGGGCGTTTTCAGCTGATGGCTGATATCGGCGATCGCCCTGGCAAGATCGGCCTTGTCCTCCGCCAGAAGCTCCTTCTGGCTTTTGAGCATGGTCGTGGTCTTGTAGATGTTGGATTTTAGGATGGACAGCTCGCCCTCCCGCTGGTCGAGGATGTCCGGCACGTCTTCTCCGGCCAGAACGCGGACGAGATAATCGTTGAGGTCACGGATCGCCGCATACCGCCGTCTCGTATAGAGCGCGAAGCCCCCGGTCAGCGCGGCGCCGAGGAGCAGGAACAGGATGCCTGCTGCCGTCCCGAAGAAATACCAGCCGGCGGCCGCAAGGATCAGCGTGCATGCAGAACCGGCCAGTATGCAGTTTCGCAGAGTCCTGTTCTTCATTCCGCACCCTGCTTTTCCATGACGTATCCGAGTCCCCGGACAGTCTTGATGATCCGCGGATCCGAGGGATCCTTCTCAATCTTGTCGCGGAGCCTCTTGATATAGACCGTCAGCGTGTTGTCATTCACGAAGTCCCCGCTCACATCCCAGAGTTCCTGGAGAAGTGTTCCCCTGGTCAGCACGGTCCCGCGGTTGCTGCAGAAGGTCAGCAGGAGCCTGTATTCCAGCGCCGTGAGCTCCACGGGCGTTTCTTTTCCCGTGGCCTCGTCGGTCATGGTCACCCGTGCCTCATTCGTATAGACGCTGATGCTGCCGACCCTGACGGTCCCGCCCGCATCCGTTCCGGCCTTTCCTGCCCTGCGGAGGACGGCCCGGATCCGCGCCATCAGCTCGTTGATGCGGAACGGCTTGCAGATATAGTCGTCGGCGCCCATCTCGAGGCCCATGACGATGTTTACCTCCGCATCTGCCGCTGTCAGAAAGATCACGGGAACATCCCCGGACGCCTTGATAGTCCGGCACAGGTCATAGCCGTTCCCGTCGGGCAGATTGATATCAAGCACCGCAAGGCCGTACTGCCCGGAGTCCCATGCCTCTTTGGCCTCCGCGCAGGTTCTGACCTGCCGGACCTCGTAGCCTTCTTTTTCCAGGGAGTACTTCAGGCCCATGCCGATCGCGTCATCATCTTCCAGCAGAAATATTTTCATAGATCATACCTCCTCGGTCTGATCGGTGCTCTGCCGCTGCAGAACATAAAAAAGGGCCGCCGAAAGGCGGCCGGTAAAGCAGTATTATCAGAAGGGGATCTCGCCGTCGTCCAGCTCGAATTCGAGAATCTCCCCGCACTTGGGGCAGGTGATGGAGCCCTTCTTGAGAGTGTCTTCATCGAAGCTGATCTCCTCACCGCAGGCCGGGCAGGTGACGTCGTAGATGACGCCATCGTATTCCAGCTCGTCATCGTCATATGCTTCATCGTCCCCGGGAAGGTCTTCCGGCTCTTCCTCCTCATCGTCCTCGGGAAGCTCTTCCGCCTCGTCTTCCCCGGCGTCCGCGTAATCGGAGAAAGCAACGACGTCGCCGATGTCGTCATCCTCGTCGTAGTCGCACAGACCGCACTCTTCACAGTTGCCGTCGCAGTCATCGTCAAACATATCGGGGGTATCCAGATCACAGGTGATCTCCTCGAGGTAGGACAGTTCATCGCTGATCTCGTCAAGCGTGTCCGCGAAATCGAGCCCCTGATCCTTGAGATCCTCGATCTCGTGCGCGATGTCCGCCATCAGGTCCGAAACACATGTCCAGAGCTTGCCGTCACGGGAATCCTTGTCCGCGCCCAGACCGTCGATAAGGCCTTTCAGATAGGCCGCTTTTTCGGAAATTGTCATGATGCTGTACCTCCTTATGTTCAGAATAGGGGGCGCAAGCCCCCTTTTTCTATATGGATAACGGGAATGTCAGGCTCTGGAGAGATACTCTCCGGTGCGGGTGTCCACACGGATCTTCTCACCGCGCTCGATGAACAGAGGCACCTTGATCTCAGCGCCGGTCTCGAGAGTGGCGGGCTTGGTGGCGTTGGTGGCGGTGTTGCCGGCAAATCCCGGATCGGTCTCGGTGACCTCGAGCTCCACGAAGAAGGGAGGCTCAACGTTGAAGACTTTTCCCTTGTAGGAATAGATCGTGCACTCCATGTTCTCCTTCACGAACTTGAAGTTGTCGCCGAGCACGGACTCGTCCACGGGCTCGAGCTCATAGGTCTCGGGGTTCATGAAATAGTAGAGGTTGCCGTCGGCATAGCTGAATTCCGCAGTCATGCGGTCGACGGTGGCGTTCTCGAATTTTGCAGTCGGGTTGAAGGAAGTCTCGGTAACGGCACCGGTGATGACGTTCTTCATCTTGGTACGGACGAAAGCCGCGCCCTTTCCGGGCTTGACATGCTGGAACTCAACGACCTGCATGACCTGGCCGTCCATCTCGAACGTAACGCCGTTTCTGAAATCACCTGCTGTAATCATAAAATGGTCCTCCCATATCAAAATACGGTTTTAGCTTAATGATTTTACTGTAAATACTTATATTTTGCAAGTATTATTTGTTTTTCCGGCTTCAGAGTACGATGAGCTCCTTCGGGGCTTTTGTGATCACTTCGCAGCCGCCTTCCCGCATCACGACCACGTCCTCGATCCGCACGCCGAATTTTCCCGGCAGATAGATGCCCGGCTCCGCACTGACCACGGCTCCGACGGGCATCGGGGTCTTGCCCAGCGGGTTGGCGTTCGGGGCCTCATGGATATCGAGGCCGAGACTGTGGCCGTAGCCGTGTCCGAAATATTCGCCGTAGCCGGCGTCGGTGATCACCTTTCTCGCCGCCGCGTCGATCTCACAGCCGGGAATGCCCGCACGCGAGGCGGCGATGCCCGCCAGCTGCGCCTCCAGGACGATGGAGTAGATCTTCCGCATTTCCTCGTCCGCATGGCCGACGGCGACGGTCCTCGTCATATCGGAGCAGTACCCGTGCTTGGTGCAGCCGAAGTCCATAGTAAGGAAGTCTCCATCCTTCACCACCTTGTCGCCGGGGACGCCGTGCGGCATGCTCGTCTTTGTCCCGGTGACGACGATGGGGTCGAAGGAGTTGCCCTCGGAGCCGTGCTTCAGCATGCGGTAGACGAGCTCCGCCGCGACCTCGGACTCCGTCATGCCCGGCCTGATGATCCCGAGCACCTCGTCCAGAGCCGCTTCGCTGATGGCCTGGGCCTCCTTCATGTAGCCGATTTCCTCCTCCGATTTGGAGGCGCGCAGGTCCGCAAAGATCGTCTGGGCGGGAACGAGCTCGCAGGAAAGCTGCTCTTTCAGAGCGCTGTACCTTCCGTAGCTGAGACTGTTCTCCTCGAACCCGAGCTTCTTCACGCCCGCTCCATCCAGCAGCTCGGAGATAAAAGCCTTCAGCGGCTTTTCCTTGTCATACATAAGCACGGTAACGCCCTCGGCACGAAGATTGGCGGCTTCGATGTACCGGGAATCCGTGATGAGCCACGCGCCCTCCCGCGCCACGATCACAGACCCGTCCGTAAACGGGAAGCCCGCGGCATAGCGCTGGTTCTTTTCGTTTTCGATGAGTACGGCGTCGAGCTCCTTTTCGGCGAGCTTCTGCCGGATCTTTTCTACATTGTTCATATTCCTGTCTCCTCGTCTGTCGGCCGCGGGAACGATACGATGAACACCGAGCCCTGCGGTTTATTTGCTCCGACGGTTATGCTTCCCCCGTGGGCAAGAACGGCGTCGTGCACGATGCTCAGGCCGAGGCCGCTGCCTCCCGCCTCACGGGAACGGGCCTTGTCGACCCGGTAGAATCTTGAGAAAATATTGAGCCTGTCCGCTTCGGGGATCCCGATCCCGGTATCCTCCACCGTCAGCGTGACGGCCTCATCATCTGCCTCGGAGACCACGTGCACCGAGCCGCCTTCCACATTGTATTTAATGGCGTTTTCAATAAGATTGAACACGATGTGGTAGAGATCCTCGGACGTTGCCATGATCACGCAGCCGTCTGCCAGGTCGCACTTGATCCGGACGTCCTTTTCCTTGGCGAGAGGATTGAGCATCGACACCGCATCGATGATCGTCTGCTTGACGTCAACGGGCTCCGGCACCACCTGGATATCGTCGTCCAGCCGGGAAAGATCCAGCAGCTTTTCCGTGGTGTGCTGGAGCCGCTCCGCCTCGTTGCCGATGTCGGTGACGAACTCGCGCATCATCTCGGGTGGAATGTCCTCGTTCTGCACGATGCTGTCCGTCAGGAGCCGGATGGAGGCCAGCGGCGTCTTCAGCTCATGGGACGCGTCCGAAACGAAGCGCCGGCGCTGCTTTTCCGTGGTGTCGAGCCGTTCGGTGAGCTGGTTGAATTCGTCCCCCAGCTCCGTGAGCTCGTCATTCCCGCGGGTGACCAGCCTGTGGGAATAATCCCCCGCGGCAACGATGCGGATCGATCGGACGAGTTCACGCATCCGCCGGATCAGAATGTCTGAAAAGACGGCCACGATCGCAAGCGACACGATGCCGATCGCAAGCGAGATGTTGCGGATCCTGCGCTGGATCCCGAGGAGGATCCCGGCGCGCTGCGCATCGTATTCATAAAGATACACCGCTCCGGTTATCCTGCCGAGCCTGTTGCTGACCGGGGTGCTGACGGAGCTGCGGAAAGCCGAGTCTTCAAAGAAGGAATGGAAGATGATCTTGCAGCCCAGAGAATCCCGGAGATCCTCGATCCCCGGATCGACGCCCGTGGGTCCGCCGTCGTCATAGACCGCTATCCCCTCGCTGTTGACCACGACGGTCCTCGCAAACCCGCTTATGTCGAGAAAGGCGAGAACATCGCTCACGGTCTCTCTGGTCAGGCTGTCAAGACCTCCGAGAGAGGATGATATGACAGACGCCTGTGCGGACAGGGACGTCTTTTTTTCTTCAAACACCTGATCCCTTGAAGCGGTGAGAGGAAAGATGTTCAGCAGGACCAGGAGAATGATCAGCAGAACGGAGACAAACGCCACGAACTGATTTCTTATGCTGTGCATCCGGTTCTCCTTATTCGGCGAAATAGTAGCCGACGCCCCATTTGGTCATGATATATTCCGGAGAAGCGGGATCCCTTTCCAGCTTCTCGCGGAGCCTGCGGATATGGACGTCCACGGTCCTCGTGTCGCCCATATAGTCATAGTCCCAGACGAGCTCCAGCAGCTTGTCGCGGCTGTAGATGCGGCCGGGATTCTTCATCAGGAACACAAGCAGATCGAATTCCTTGAGCGTGAGTTCAACGGGCACGCCGTCCTTCGTCACGCTCCTGCGCTCCGTGTCCACATTCAGCGAACCCTTGCGCAGCACGAAGACGTTCTCCTCGTTTTCCGCCTGCACGGCCGAGCTGATCCCCGCCCGCCGCAGCAGGGCCCTGACCCTTGCCTTGAGCTCCAGGATCTTGAAGGGCTTGGTGATGTAATCGTCCGCTCCGGACTCGAAGCCCATCAGCAGATCGGAATCCTCGCTGCGGGCCGTGAGCATGATGATCGGAACGGTGGAGAACATCCGGATCTCCTGACAGGCGGAAAGCCCGTCCTTCTTCGGCATCATCAGGTCGAGGATGATCAGGTCGTATCCGTTCTCCCGCGCCATCTCCACGGCGGCCTCGCCGTCGTAGCAGGAGTCAACGGTGTACCCCTCGTTTTCCAGATTGAATTTGATCCCCTTTACAAGGAGCTTTTCATCGTCCACAACAAGAATCTTCATTAACTGTCACCTGTAACAATATAATCGGAAACGGCCGAAAACGTATCTGCCCCGACCCCCGGCACCTTCATGAGGTCCTCAGCCTTGCCGAAAGGCCCGTTTTCCGTCCGCCAGGCAACGATCGCCTCGGCGAGCACGGCGCCAATTCCGGGCAGTCGCTGCAGGTCCTCCGCGTCGGCCGTGTTGATGTTGATAACATCCCCCGGCATCACGCGGTACGGCTTTTCGTTTTCCTGTCCGCCTTTCATCATGGCTTCCGGGTCGG
Organism: Candidatus Limivicinus sp.; assembly: GCA_045586065.1. Lineage (GTDB taxonomy): Bacteria > Bacillota > Clostridia > Oscillospirales > Oscillospiraceae > Limivicinus. The sequence goes on along the minus strand of JAZMZR010000019.1, from coordinate 110,556 downwards.
CTTTCCGCTCCGTAATGACCTGCATCCCGGAGCTGCCCGCTTTCATGAGCAGCAGGACCCCGAGAAACACGATGAACAGGAGAACGAGCGAGACGGCAATGATCACAGAGAGCTTTCGACTGAGCATCTGTCCTCCGGGCGGGGAAATAGTTGTTGCATTTCTCCCGGCCAAACTTTATAATACTTTAGTCATATTTGGTTCTTATACTATATCATATTCCCGGGAAAATGGGAGAATAAAATGAAAAAAATCAGGGCCACGGCCTTCTCACTCATAATATGCATCGTACTGTGCGTTTTCGCCCCGGCGGCATCGGCACTGGATGCGCCGTCCGTGGCGGCGCGCTGCGTGGTGGTGGCCGACATGAACTCGGACCATATCATCTATTCAAAGAATATGAACGAAAAGGTCGCCCCGGCCAGCCTGACGAAGATCATGACCATCCTGATCACGATCGAGGCGGTGGAGGCGGGCGAGTGCACCCTGAACGACATGATCACCGCCCAGGACGACTGCCGCATCGGCATGGAGAGCGACAGCTCCACCTCGGACATCTACCCCGGCGAGCAGATGCGCCTGGAGGACCTCATGTACTGCGCCATGCTCGAATCGGCCAACGAATCCTGCAACATCATCGGCACCTATCTGTCGGGAAGCATCTCCGCCTTTGTCGGAAGGATGAACGAAAGGGCCGCCGCCCTCGGCTGCCTGAACACCCACTTCAACAACACCAACGGCCTCACCGACCCGGACCACTGGTCCACGGCCTATGATTTCTCGCTCATCACGCGGGAGGCTATCGGCCACGAGCTCTTCATGACCATCTGCAACACCAAGAGCTATACGGTCGCCCCGACGAACAAAACCGCCGAAGCCCGCGTGCTCGACAGCACGAACGCCCTGATCTGCTCCGATTCCATGTACGGCAGCGGCTATATCTACGAAGGAGCGGCCGGCGTAAAGACGGGTTATACCCGTGCGGCCGGCTACTGCCTGATCTCCACGGCCACCCGGAACGATGTCGGCATCCTCTGCATCGTAATGGGAAGCACCGGCGTGCTGAACTCCGAGCGGGACGACTACGGCCACTTTGTCGATACCATCGCCCTGTATAACTGGGCCTTCTCCAATTACAGCTATCAGACGGTCCTGACGGCGTCGGACGGCATCAGAAGGGTCACGGTGGATCTGGCGGCCGGAGACGGGGCCGTCATCCTGCGGCCGCAGAAGGACGTCAGACTTCTTCTGCCGAAGGATTACGACAGCACCTCCATGGCCGTTACCAACATCAACATAAAGGAGGCCGACCTGGTCGCGCCCATTTCTTCCGGGACCGTTCTCGGCACGGCGGACATTTATATCGACGGCGAGTATTATGAGACCATAAACCTCGTGAACAACATAAGCGTGGAGATCTCGCGTTCGGAGCTGCTCAAACAGCAGTTCCGGAACGTCACCTCCTCCATCTGGTTCAAGCTCGGGATCATCCTGTTTGTGATCATTATCGCCGCCTATATCTTCCTTGTGGTGCGGTACAGGAAACTCAGAAGACAGCAGCTGCGGGAGCAGCAGCTGGCGGAGATCCGCCGCCGCAAGAAGCTGGAGGAATACCGGAGACAGGCTGCTGCCGCCAACCAGCAGCGAACACAGCGCTTCTCCGAGCAGGAGATGCAGGATTACCGGAAAGTCTACCGGAACGAATACGAGGATGACGAAGACGGATACAACTTTTAAAACGATACCGGCGCGCAATGCGCCGGTTCTTTCTGAGGAGGAGCTCTCCTCTACGAATACGGAGCTGAAGCGCTGCGCGGCGAAGCTGCCGCACGGAGCGGTGCTCTGGTGCCGCCGGCAGACTGCGGGACGCGGCCGGAGCGGCCGGAGCTTCCTCTCTCCGGAAGGCGGCCTGTATTATTCCATGCTCCTCAAATTCACCTCGCCGGATGAGCGGCTCACCGCGGTCACACCGCTGGCGGCGGTGGCTGTTGCAAGGGCGCTGAAGGCCGCCTGCGTGCTTGAAACGCAGATCAAGTGGCCCAACGACATCCTCTGCGGTGAAAAGAAGCTCTGCGGCATCCTCACCGAGTCCACCGTCGGCGCGGACGGGATGCAGATCATCGTCGGCATCGGGATCAACGTGAATACGGAGTCTTTCCCCGGCCTGCCCGAGGGCATGGCCTGCTCAGTCTTCACCGAGACCGGCCGCCGCAGCTGCATCGAGGAGCTGGCCGCCCGCCTCACCGCCGAGCTGGACAGGGCTTACGCGGACCTTCCCGGCTTCTCCCCGGAGGACCTCGCGGAATACCGGCGCCTGTGCTGCACCATAGGCAGAAAGGTCTCCGGCCACGGAACGGCCCTGCGGATCGAGGACGATTTCTCCCTGGTCACACAGCGCCCCGACGGAACGGAAGACAGGATCTTCTTCGGAGAGATCTTCCAGGACTGACACGGATAAAAAAACGGACAGTGCACAGAGCACTGTCCGTTTTTTATTCTTGGTGATCAGTCGATGACGTAGGGCAGCAGAGCGACCTGACGAGCCCTCTTGATGGCCTCTGTCACCTGACGCTGATGCATGGCGCATGCGCCGGTGCTGCGACGGGGAAGGATCTTGCCGCGCTCAGAGAGATAGTGACGGAGCGTTGCGGTATCCTTGTAGTCGACGAAGGTGGCCTTCTGCTCGCAAAACTGACATACTTTTCTGCGTTTGCGGGCCTTGGGGTTGTTTTTATCGAAAGGCATTGCTTTATCCTCCTGTATGTAATGAATCAGAACGGGAGTTCACCGTCGTCCTCAAGCTCCTCGAAGGGACTCGGGGTATCGGCCGAACGGCCGGGACCGAAGTCGAATCCGCCGGAAGCGGGCTGGGAGGAAGCGGGGTGATTCTCACCGTCACGGCGGCTGTCGCCGAAATAGATGTTGTCAACAACGACTTCCGCATTTCTGCGCTTGTTTTCGTTCTTGTCGATCCATTCGCGAAGCTGCAGTCTGCCGCTGACAACTACCATGCGGCCTTTGGTGAAATACTTGTTGATGTACTCGGCAGTGCTCCTCCATGCGACACAGTCGATGAAATCGGTCTGCTTGTCGCCGGACTCGGACTTGCCGAAATCGCGGTCCACCGCGAGGGTAAACGAAGTAACGGGAGTGTTGCTCTGCGTGAAACGCAGCTCAGGATCGCGGACCAGACGGCCCATGATGACGATATGATTGAGCATTCGGTTCTCTCCTTACTCCGCACGCATGGTGATCAGGCGACGCATGATGCCGTCTGTGATACCGAGGACACGGTCGAGCTCTGCGGGGAACTCGGGGCCGCTCGTGAACTTCATCAGCACATAGTAGCCTTCAGAAATGTAGTTGATCTCGTAAGCGAGCTTGCGCTTACCCATCTCCTCCAATTCATCAAGCGTACCATTAGCTTCAACAAGTGCCTTGAACTTCTCAACAACCGCCGCGGTCTCCTCTTCGGTGAGGTTGGGGTTGATGATATACATTGCCTCGTATTTTTCGCTTGCTTTTGCCATGGTTGCACCTCCTTCTGGTCTGTTGGCCCCCGCTCTGGGCGGGAACAAGGATTATCCTGCCTCTGAGGACAGGCCTAATAATTATATCTGTTTTGAACTGCTTGTCAAGTTTTTTCTTCTATAAAAAAACCACCCGCGAGGGTGGTTTTTCGTTATTGTATACAGAAAACCACGCGCTATGCGCGTGGTTCAAAAGAGCTTAAGCGATGAAAAACTCCTAATGTGCTAAACTGTTAAATAAGCCTGCCAGCTTAAACAGAGACATTAGGAGGAGTATTAAAATGTCGCAAGAACAAAATAATACCGTAAACAGTTTAGCACATAGCAAATGGAACTGTAAATATCATATAGTATTTGCACCGAAGTATCGACGAAAAGTATTTTTTGAAGAAAAGAGAGCAGAGATTCGGGATATATTAAGACAACTGTGTGAGTGGAAAGGAGTGGAAATCATCGAAGGAGAGATATGCCCAGACCATGTGCATCTGTTGCTGTCAATACCACCGAAGTATTCGGTATCCAGTTTCATGGGATATCTGAAAGGGAAGAGCAGTCTGATGCTCTTTCAGAAGTTTGGAAACATGAAGTTCGCATATCGGAACCGGGAGTTTTGGTGCAAGGGGTATTATGTGGATACAGTAGGAAAGAATACGAAAGCAATAAAAGAATACATCGCGAATCAACTGAAAGCAGACAAAGAATCAGACCAGCTGAGCCTGTATGACCCACAGGACCCTTTCAAGGGTAGCAGGTAATCCATGCACGGCTGGCAGGCCAACTGAAGGCGCACTTGTGCGCAGCCAGCAGTATTAGGGCTATGCCCGAAAATGAAATACCACCCGCTTCGCGGGTGGATATTTATTGCTTGATCTTAAACAGGCGGTACATGAAATCAAGGTATTTTTCCGCACCGGTCATCGGCTTCTCCGGCCGCGGCGCGTCGGAGTCTCCGTACAGGGCCTGCTCCTCCTCCAGCTTGGCAAGGTAGAGCCGCAGATAATAGGCCCTGAGGAGAAAGTATCCGCAGATCAGCAGCAGAAACAGCCCGAAGACGAGAAAAAGAACACAGAATACGATGAGCAGAGCCTTTTTATCGGGAGATTCGGCCAGATGGCGGAAGACGCTCACGGCCGTATAAACGAGATAAATGCCGACGACAAAATACAGGAACAGCTTTTCCCGCTTCATTTCTTTGAATCTTCGAAACAGCTTGTCCATTCCGGTTGCCTCCGATAATGCCTCAGTTATAAAGGTGGTCGAATCCGTCCCGCGGCTGATAAGACAGCGGTTTCTCCCTCTGCTTCATGTTCACGATCAGCACCCAGTCGTAATACAGCAGCATGAGGATGGATCCGACGATCATCGCCTGCTGGCCGAGATACCGCTCGTCGGCAAGTGTCACGATCAGGAGGAACGCGGCAAAGAAGGTGGAGAAAAGAATGCGCGGGGACTTCACGGAATAGAAGGAGAAGCCTGCAACGCGGAAAAAGCCGCATATGGCGGCGCACACCGCGATGATCTCCACCGCGTACTGCCATACGACACCGTTGATGTCGTTCTGCTTGTAAGTCGCAATGAGCCATACGGAAAACATGAACACGGGCAGGATGGAGAAAACATACATCAGTTCCACCCGGCGCTCCGGGTCGTTATACCACTTCATCATGAACGGGAACGAGACCCCTATGACGATTCCCATCACACCGACTATCCGCAGAAGGGTCGCGGCCTTGTCGAGCTCGCACTGCGCGATGAGCAGGGCGGAGCCGCCGGCCATGATCACGCCGATCACGATCCGGATCGCCGCATAGATCTTCCCGGTGTTGCACAGTGCCTCGCAGACGTTCTCCTCGTCCACGTAGTACCGGTCCTTGGCAAGCTTCCTTACCATGCCCACGAAAATAAGCGCGCCGATGATGATCACCACGGGCACGAGGATGGACCACAGGGATTCGTTATACAGTTTTTCCTCGTTAGTGCCGGCTACGTTGTGCAGCCAGCGTATAAATACGCCGAATGCCCCGGCGCCGATGATATAGCAGCAGGTCTCAAGGGCCCGCATCTGCAGCTTGGAAAGAACAAAGGAACTCTTTGTTGGCATCGGAAGGATCTCCTTATGCTTTGATGGAAACGGTTTCCCGGAAAAGCGGAAACCGCCGGGATCATTTTGCGGTGACGTCCGTGCTGCCGGAGGCGGTACCGAGCTTGTAGCTCGATCCGGCGGAAAGTCCCGAACCGGTGAACAGCACGTAGCTGTAGTCATAGACGGTCTCCAGGCTGCTCTCCACGCCCTCGCCGAATACGGTCAGCAGGTCGCCTGCCTTGCCCCGCAGCGAAACGGCCAGATAGCTCTGGGAGGATCCGGAGCCGGGTGCCTTCGGGTTCTTGGGCGAGCCCGCGCCGAAGACCGAGCCGCCGGTGACGGTGAACGTCTGCTTCGCCTCGATCGGGTCTCCGGCCGCGGTGAGGCGCAGCTCTCCGCCCGATACGGTGACGTTGCCGGCCGTTGAGGCGCTGTCGTTCTTGTCGCCTGCCTTGATGCAGTCCTCGCCGGAGGAGACGGTGATCGTTCCGCCGCTGATGTCCACGTCGCCCTTGGTCTGGATGCCGTCCTCGATGGAGGAGATGTTCAGCGTTCCGCCGCTGATGCGGATCAGCTCGTCGGCGTGGATGCCCTTGCGGGAGGCGGACACGGCGTTGATCTCGGCCCCGCTGATGAGCACGGCCTCGTTGGAGCTGATGGCGTTGTCATCGGAGGAAAGGTCCAGCGTTCCGCCGCTGATGGTGATGGTGTTGTTGGCCTTGATGGCCTTGCAGCTTTCATAGTAGGAGTCGCCGCTGGTGTTCACGGTCAGCTCGCCGCCCGTGATGACAAGCTCGGTCTCCGCGGAAATGCCGTCTCCCTTAGAGTTGATGCTGACGCTGCCGCCGTCGATCTGCACGAAGCCTTTTCCGTCCTTGTTCGAGGAGGTGGACTTGATGCCGTCGTTGCCGCAGGTGATCGAAAGACTGCCGCTCTCGACCGTCACGCTCTCGGAGCCGCGGAACCCGTTGTTCGCAGCCACGATCGTGATGTTGCCGCCCTCGACCTTCAGATCGTCCTTGCAGGTGACGCCGTTGTTGATATATCCGTAGATCTCCAGGGAGCCCGCGCCTTCAAAGTCCACGTCGTCCTCGGCGAAGATGGCCCCGCCGTTGGCGGTCTCGTCATGGGCGGCCATGTCGGCCTCGGTGCCGGAGACGATCTTGTTGCTCGTGCCCTCCGGCAGGACGATATGGAGCTTCTCCGCCTGCAGCACGTAGATGGCCGGTGCGGTGAGGCAGTTGAGCTCCGCGTTCTCCAGATAGAGATACACGGTCCCGGCGGTGTCTCCCGTGTTGATGACCACCTGTCCGTCGTCGAGCTTGCCCGTCAGGTGATAGTCACCCTCGGCGTTGATGGTGATCACGTTCTTATTGATCACAACGCCCTTTCCGGAATACTTCGCGCTGCTGCCGTTCAGTTCGATCATCTCGGGGCCGGAAATGCTTTCGATCTCCGTTCCCTCGGTACCTTTGGAGGAGGAGCCGCAGCCGGCAAAAAGCGACAGGATCAGTACGGTGATGATGATTATGGCAATGGATCTCTTCATATGGATTCCCTCAATTCGATCAGGTTTTCCGGCGGGTGCGGGAAGCGTTTTCGACCGCGCCGGCGGAAAAGTATGACTATAATAAACCATAATTACTTTAAATTCAACTTAAACTGCCGCCACTTGCCGAAAATCCCGCACATTGCTATAATCATTTACAACTTGGAAATGAAAAAACACGGAACAGGGGAAAGATATATGAGAACGGTTGCCGTGATCGGCGCAGGCGCCTCGGGCATGATGGCGGCCCTTACCGCCGCGGAGAACAAAGAGAACAGGGTGCTGCTTTTCGAGCGGCAGCAGCGGGTCGGCCGGAAGCTGATGGCCACCGGCAACGGCCGCTGCAACCTGAGCAATACGGAGCTTTCGACAGCCAACTATCACGGGGCCGATCCGTCCTTCGCATCCTTTGCCCTGGAAAGCTTCCCGCCGGAAAAAGCCCTGGCCTTCTTCGAAAAGCTCGGCCTGCTGACGGTCCGGGAGGAAAGCGGCAGGGTCTATCCGCTCTCCGATCAGGCCAACAGCGTGGTGGATACGCTGCGCTTCGCCTGCCTCTGCTCCGGCGTGGAGCTGCTCACTTCCTGCCCCGTCCGGGCGATCAAACGGGAAGGGGAGAGCTTCCGCATCCTCGCGGAGGAGCAGAGCTATTCTGCGGACAAGGTGATCGTCGCCTGCGGCGGCATGGCCGGGGCAAAGCTCGGCGGCGTCAGCGACGGGTATGAGCTTCTCCGGGCCCTCGGCCACAGGCGGACTTCGCTTCTGCCTTCCCTCGTTCAGGTCACTACGGACCCCGAATATCCCAGAGCCCTCAAGGGCGTCCGGGCGGACGCGGAGATGAAGATCCTCTCGCAGGGAGAGCAGCTCGCCGTCAGCCGGGGAGAACTGCAGTTTACGGAGAAGGGCCTCTCCGGCCCCGTCACCTTCGAGGTCTCGCGTGCCGTCTCCGCCCTCTGCGGCAGGGAGGCCGCGGCGCAGATGGACTTTCTCCCGGATTATGCCGAAGAGGCGGTGCTTGCAAAGCTCGAGGCGAAGGCAAAGACCTTCGGCAGCCTCTCCTCGGAGGAGCTGTTTACCGGCATGCTTCATAACCGTCTGGGAAAGATGCTCTTGAAATACAGCGGCCTGCGCTCCCAGAAGACCCTGGCGGAGCTTTCGGAGGAGGAGCTGCAGTCCGCCGCCCGTGCGGCAAAGGATTTCCGCCTTCCGGTAAAAGGGACCGAGGGCTTTGATAACGCCCAGGTCACGGCCGGCGGCATCCGCACGGAGGAATTCGACCCCCACACCCTGGAGAGCTGGATCGTCCCCGGCCTCTTCGCCTGCGGCGAGGTCCTGGACATAGACGGCGACTGCGGCGGCTACAACCTGCAGTGGGCCTGGGCCAGCGGCAGGCTTGCCGGGAGGCTCGGCACATGATACTCATACGGAACCTGCAGCTGGAGCCGGGGGAGGACGAGAGCGTCCTTGCCGTCCGTGCCGCGGAAAAGGCCGGTGTGGACCCCGGCAGGCTCTTGAATATCCGGCTGATCAGAAAATCGCTGGATGCTCGGAAAAAAGAGGACATCCGGTATGTCTGCTCCGTCGCCGCCGAAGTAAAGGGCGACGAACGCCGCATCCTGAAACGCAGACATAAGGACATCAGCGAATATAAGAAGAAAGAATATGGAATCCCTGCTTATCCGCAGGATGCCCCGCGGCCGGTCATCGCGGGCTTCGGCCCCGCGGGCATGTTCGCGGCCCTCGTGCTGGCCCGTTCGGGCGCCCGGCCCATTGTGCTGGAGAGGGGCGCCTGCGTGGAGGAGCGGAAAAAGGCCGTGGACGCCTTCCGCAGCGGCGGGCCCCTGGACGAAAAGGCCAATGTCCAGTTCGGCGAAGGCGGAGCCGGCACTTTTTCAGACGGCAAGCTCAATACCGGTATCAGTGACGAACGGCTCTTCTGGGTCCTCGAGCAGTTCCGCGACCACGGCGCGCCGGAGAGCGTCACCTATGACGCAAAGCCCCATGTGGGCACGGACATCCTCATCGATGTGGTCCGCAATTTCCGGGAGGAGATCCTCTCCCTCGGCGGCGAGATCCGCTTCGGTCACAAGCTCGAAGGGCTCCTCACCGAAGACGGAAAGCTGTGCGGCATAAAAGTCACCGGCCCGGACGGGGCCTATGAGCTCCCCTGCGAGGATCTGATCTTGGCCGTCGGCCATTCCGCGAGGGATACCTTTGAGATGCTCTTTGAAAGCGGCATTGCCATGGAGCGCAAGCCCTTCTCCATGGGCGTGCGCATCGAGCATCTCCAGTCCGATATAGATACTTCCCAGTACGGAGAGTCGGATCTGGAGCTTCCGCCTGCGGACTATTCCCTGAATGTCCACCTGCCCGACGGCACCAGTGCCTATACCTTCTGCATGTGTCCCGGCGGGGAGGTGATCGCCGCGGCCTCGGAGAGCGGCGGCGTGGTCACCAACGGCATGAGCAATTCCGCCCGCGACGGGGCCAATGCCAATTCCGCCCTGCTCGTCACGCTCCATACGGAGGATTTCCCCGGCGAGGGCGTCCTTGCGGGCATGCACTGGCAGCGGGAGATCGAGCGGAGAGCCTTCGAATACGGCGGCGGCAATTACCATGCTCCCGCCCAGCTCCTCGGAGATTTCCTGAACGCCATTCCGAGCACGGGAGCGGGAAGAGTCGTGCCGAGCTACAGGCCGGGCGTCACCTGGGGCGAACTCCGCGAGGTGCTCCCCGAGAGGATCACCGGCGTGCTCGAAAACGCCATCCCCGAACTGGGCAGAAAGCTCAGGGACTTCGATGCGGCCGATGCCGTGCTGACGGCTCCGGAGACGCGCTCCTCCTCGCCCGTGAGGATCCTGCGGGGGAAGGACTTCTCCTCGACCCTTCAGGGCCTTTATCCCTGCGGCGAAGGCGCGGGCTATGCCGGCGGGATCAGTTCCGCCGCGGTGGACGGGATGCGCTGCGCCGAAGCCATCCTCAAAAAATACATACATTCCCCCTCTCTTTGAAATTTCTATATCGGAGACTGCATCATGAACCACTCCCGAACAATACGATTCAAAAGGCTCTGCGCCGCCCTTCTGGTGCTGCTCCTGCCGCTCCTTTCGGCCTGCGCCTCTTCGCCGCAGAAGACGAAGATCCGCGTCCTGATCGTCTCGAAGTTCGAGATCGACTCCATCAGCGGGGATTTCCCCGGCGAAGCGCAGCTCTTCTATGAGCATTACTGCCCCGGCTGCGAGGAGGCTCCCATCGAGCACATGCCGGCCGATGCGCATTTCTATGCGGACCGGGAAAGCGGCGTCGCTCTCCTGGTGACGGGTGCGGGCAAGACGCCCGCCGGCCTTTCGCTGATGGCGGTCCTTTCCTCGGACCGGTACGACTGGTCGGAGACCTATATCGTCTCCGTCGGCTGTGCGGGCGGGAGCGCCGCCCAGACTACCCTCGGGGACATCGTCCTTGTCACGGCCGCCTGCGACTATGACCTGGGCCACCATGTGGACGCCCACGAGAAAAAGAAGAGCGGGAGCCAGGTCATGTGGTTCCCGGACCAGTCCTATAATTATTATGAATTCAAGCGCATGGATCCCGCCCTCTGCGACCGGGTCTATGACCTGATCAAGGACTGCCCCCTCCGCACAACGGAGAAGGCGAAGGCCGTCATGCTGGAAAACTTCCCGGCGCGCACCGAGGAGGAGGTCCTCCCGGCCGTGCGGAAGGGCACCGCCCTTACCGGCGACAATTACTGGAAGGGCATCTACGGCCACGTCACGGCAAACTTCATCGCGGACTACTATGAGTGCACCGATCCCTACATGGTCACCGAGATGGAGGAGATCGCCATAGCGAACACGGCGGACATCTTCGGCCTGCTCGACCGCCTGATCTCCCTGCGCGTTGTCGTGAACATGGACCTTTTCCTCAACGGCGATACGCCGGAGAGCATCTGGGGCGAATACACCAGCTTCAGCCAGAAGGTCGAGAACGACAACTCCGAGACCCTGGACGTGTTCGAGCCCTCCATGCACAACCTCTTCGATGCCTCCGCCATCGTGATCGATGCCATCCTCAGCGGCGACCTGAAGTGATCGTTCCTTCCGCATAATAAAACAGGAACCGTGGAAACACGGTTCCTGTTTTTGCTTTTTTTAGATTACGGCCGGTAGATGTTCCATTTTTCCTTCCCGCACCGGGAGCACTTATACAGGTCCTTATCCGTCTGCGGATATTTCAGACAGGCGCTCGGCGTCCTGCAGAATCCACAGGCGTAATCGTCGTTGGCGTATACCGTGGAGCATTTTCCGGTCCCGTATTCCGTCACTTTCCGGACGAACTGGTAATCATGGCTCTCCCGTTCCTTTCCGCAGACGCTGCACCGCTCGATGCACCCTTCCCGGACCCAGCTGTGCAGGGAAGCGTCCGTCCGCGTTTTCCCGCAGATCGAGCACGTCTCCGTGCATCCTTCCCGGACCCATCTGTGCCTCTCGTCCCGCTGCTCGCCGCAAACCGTACAGGTGCAGCCGTCCCAGCTGTGCACCGGCGTGGTCTTGTAGCCGCACTCCGCGCATTCCTGGTAACACTTTGCGGGAACATCTATCATCCGGTGCGGCCGTTTCTCCACCTTGTTGCAGCGGCTGCATGTCCGGACGCAGAGCTTTGAGCTTCCCGTGCTGTACTTCCATATGTGGCCCTCGTCCCGTGTTTTGCCGCAGTTGATGCACTTGCAGCCGAACCATTGATGGTCTTCGTCCCGTTTCTCGCCGCAGCGGACGCACTTGCAGTGGTCCCAGTTATGGCCGAGCATCTTGCAGAGCCGACTCATAGCAGATCCTCCTCGCCGCTCGCGTCGGGATCATATTCCAGGATGTCCCCCGGCTGGCAGTGCAGGGCTTCGCAGATCGCTTCCAGCGTGGAGAAGCGGATCGCGCTGATCTTTCCGGTCTTCATTTTGGAAAGGTTTACGTTTGATACGCCGACCTGATCCGACAGGTCCTTGAGGCTGATCTTGCGATCTGCCATCACGCGGTCCAGCCGCAGAATGATCTTTCCCATTTTCTTTACCTCAGAGCGTCTCGTCCGATTCCTTCTGCAGCGCTTCCCCGTAGCGGAAGACATAGGACAGGAAGAAGATAATAAGCGCCGCGAAGACGAACCAGAGGCCGAAGCTGTAGTTAAAGGTTATTCCGGAGACGATCTCCCGGTTCACGATCTTGTCGAGCTGATAGGCGCGCAGCTCGAATACGGACGTGATCATACCGCCGATCTCGGAGATCGCTCCGGTGGCCAGTACGGTCCATCCGAGCTTGCGGATCTTGTCCGCCATGCCGCTGGCGAAAGGCTGTCCTTCCTTCATCGGCGCCAGGATCTCCCGCAGGACGCGCAGGCAGTACCAGACGGAAGCCGCCGTCAGGATCGCCCCGATCAGCATCACCACGATGCTGGACTTGATCCTTGCCATGTCCAGATAGGAGGACAGGTCGCCGGACAGCTTGAACTGCAGCTCGCCGACCGTCAGATTGTCAGCGCTTGCGATGACCTTCTCCCCGAAGATCAGGGTCAGCGGGATGAAGACGGCGGCGACGATGACGCCGGCAGCGGCAAATCCCTGCAGGATCTTCAGGATGCGGTCGATGATCGTTGCATTCTTGATGAGTTTCTTGTTTTCCATGAGGTGTTCTCCTTCGATTTCGATAAAGATTTAATGTTTATCGTTAATTTCGAGAACACTGTATCATGGCGATTATCATTTGTCAAGTAAAAATTATCGTTTATCGTAAATATTTTTTCGAGAGTCGTTTTCCCGTTCGGGCTTGGCCCGAAGACAGAGCGGAACCGCTTACTTCAGCACCGGGTTCACATACCGGCCGCGGGAGGCAGTCTTCTTCCCGTACTGGATGGCTGAGACCGGGCAGCGGTTGATGCACCCGCAGCACTTGAAACATTTCTTTTTCGTCCAGACAGGGATGCCTTCGGCCATTTCGATCGCCCCGGCAGGGCAGATCGAAGCGCACTTTCCGCAGCCGATGCATCTTTCATCCGCATAAAAGGCTTTCGTGCCCATGAAAGCGTGATAGCCCGCCAGACCGATCATTCCTGGCAGTGCGCTTCCCTTGATGCCGTTGCCCTCGCGCCGGTCGATGGCCTGCCGGATGGAGGCAAGCTCTTTCTCCGCCGCCTCCAGCTGCCGTTCCATCTTCTCCGGCGGATCGATATCGTAGAAGAGCAGCGCGCCGTCGGGCACGACCAGCGCGTCGATCCGCTGCAGCTCCAATCCGCGCTTCTTCAGCTCGCTTTTCAGAAAGCCGCCCGCCGCGCCGATGCTCGCTCCGCAGGGGATGACGGCGTAGACAAAGCCCGCGTTCTCTACGGTCAGCTTCCGGACGAATTCCAGTACCGGATCACTCACCGTGTAGAAATACACAGGGAACACGAAACCGAGCTTTTCGTTTTCTTTCAGAACATAGGAAAAGTTCTCGCTGCGCATGGCCTCAACGATGGAAACGATCTCCTCGCCCTCGTCTGCCAGCTTCTGCGCGGCAAACAAGGAGTTGCCGGTTCCGGTGAAATAAAAGATCATAGCGGATCCTCCTTCAGAAAGCCTGAACACTTTGCCCTTATCCTATCACAGTCCCATCGTATTGCAAAGCCGGGCTTAGAAAAAGACATAATGGGAGGGTCCACGTTGCATCTGTCACGCAATAGTACATAATTATTGTTATATACATGCTCGGATGATATAATTTTAGCAATAATCTTTTGAGGAAATATGCTAATAAGAGATTGTGGCGGGAAGAGACTTAAATGAAAACAATATATGTTGTAGCCGCTATCATTGTTGAAGGAGACAAAATCTTCGCAACTCAACGCGGTTATGGCGACTGGAAAGACTACTGGGAATTTCCCGGCGGTAAAATCGAGCCAGGTGAAAAGCCTGAAGACGCGCTATATCGGGAAATACTTGAAGAGCTTGATACTGAAATAGCCGTTGGGAAAAAACTCACTACAATAGAGTATGATTATCCTGAGTTTCATCTCAGCATGGATTGCTTTATGTCTGAAGTAAAACATGGGAGTTTAGTTCTGAAAGAGCATGAAGCAGCTAGATGGCTTTACAAAGATGAGCTTGACAATATTAACTGGCTTCCGGCGGATAAAACAGTTATTGACCTACTAAAGGCTAAGTGTTGATAAAGAAGTCCTATAGTTATTTAGGATGCACGGTTGAAAGGGTAGCATAATGAACGATAACACTCGTTGCTTGTATAATAATAGCTTTTCCGGTTTTCTTTATGATGGTTCAGATAGGGTGTTTTCAGCACTATGCACCAGATATCATGGGGAAGCGCTAACCACGACAAGAGAAGCCTGGAGTGGCGAAATATCTATAATGCGGGATGTTTTATCCAAATGCGAGGGAGATGGGCAAATCATCTTTGAGTATGATATCCCACGTCTTGGCAAACGCATTGATGTTGTACTGCTCTATAGAGGCATCATTTTCTGCGTTGAGTTCAAAGTCGGCGAATCCAAGATTTTAGAGGCCGATATTGACCAGGTCCTCGATTATGCTCTGGATCTAAAGAATTTCCATAAATTCAGCCATGATCAAGTTGTTGTTCCAATCCTTGTAGCAACAGAACACAAAAAGGCATCTTCTGATGTCCAATTGTCCGTGTATGATGATAAAGTGGTTAATCCTCTAGTAGCCGGCAAAACCGCCCTATTTGATCTGATTGCAAAAGTCCTGAATTGTTTTCCCAATGAAACACCCGTCAGCAAAGACTAGATCATCAGCCCTTACGCCCCTACGCCAACAATTATCGAAGCAGCAAGATCTTTATATGAGAGTCATTCCGTAGCAGACATTACAAGACATGAAGCGGATGATGTATATACAGATAGAACAATCGGGTATATTCTTCAAGTTATAAAGGACAGTAAAGAGCAGCAAAAAAAGTCCATATGCTTTGTTACTGGCGTTCCTGGTGCGGGGAAGACTTTGGTTGGGCTTGATGTAGCGATTAAGCAGACATATCAGGGGCATAACGACCCTGTAAAAGATGAGGGAGCCGTTTATCTATCCGGCAATGGTCCCCTTGTCGCTGTATTAACTGAAGCACTTGCACGGGACAATGTGAAAAAAGCTCATGAAAGAAATGAGAGCAAAAAGTTAACAGACTCACGCCGCGAAGTAGGGAAATCGATACAGATGATTCACCGGTATCGCGATAATATGCTGGCAAAAATCAAAAACCCCGTTGAGAATGGAAAACTTGAGATCGATCCTCAAAAGGCTGTAAGAATGGAACAGTCAGGATTCGGAGAGGTTGAGCATGTTGCCATCTTCGATGAAGCTCAGCGTTCCTGGACACACAAAAGGCTTGCGGATTATCTCAAGAGGGGTGGAACATATGGCAACAAGCTTAAAGTTCCGAATTTCCCAATGTCTGAAGCCGCATTCCTGATATGGTCACTTGACCAGCGCGAAGACTGGGCTACGATTATATGCCTTGTTGGTGGAGGACAGGAAATCAACACTGGAGAAGCCGGTATTTCTGAATGGATCAAGGCATTAAACGAGGAATACAAGCATTGGGAGGTACATATTTCACCCAAATTGACCGAAGCGGAATATGCTGAAGGAAGGGTCAACGAGCTTTTAAAAGGCAGAGAAAACGTAACGTTCTCTGAAGATTTACATCTTGCTGTTTCGTTACGCTCTTTCAGAGCTGAAAAACTATCTGCCTTTGTCCATGCTTTATTGAGCTTTGATGATGACGCCGCGACACTCTATGATGAGATTAAGGATAAATATCCAATTGTCTTGACGAGAGATATGGCAAAGGCGAGAAAATGGCTTCATGCAAATGTAAGAGGCTCAGAACGTACAGGAGTATTGGTTACAAAGGAAGCAGCACGCTACAAACCATTAGCGGTGCACATTTTGCCCTCTGGCGATGAGAACGCTGTTCATTGGTTTCTCGATGATAAATACGATATAAGGTCTTCGAATTATCTTGAAGATGCTGCCACAGAGATACAAGTTCAAGGCTTGGAACTGGACTATACTTGTGTTTTATGGGATGCGGACATGCGTTATGAAAATGGCGAATGGCATTACTATACGTTTAATGGGAGCACAAAATGGAGTGAACTGACTGCTACAAGTGAGAGCAGACAAGACAGAATTAAATATATGCTAAATGCATACCGGGTATTGCTCACTCGTGCCAGAGCCGGAATGGTCATTTGTGTGCCGGAAGGTAATCCTAACAAAAACCTGAGCGGGTACTGGGAAGATAGCACAAGGTTGCCCGAGTTCTATGATGGGACTTATCAGTACCTGAAGAGCATAGGCATTGAAGAGATATAATTTTGGAGAGAACCTATGCGACCAATCCTCATCAAAGACACGACACCGCAGGAGGGGGAGAAAATCGTCCGGCAGGCGCTTTACGGAGCTTGCAGTGCGGAATGCGAATTCTGCTCCGGCTGCGACAACATGGGTGGCGGAAGGATCGAGAGCATGTATCAGCCGTATATCGACGGGGAGAAAGAGATCGCTGAGATCAATGCGGAATACCGCGCCCCTTCGAGGATTGACGGATAATAAAACAGCCGTGTGATCATCATTGGTCACACGGCTGTTCTGCTGTTTATCCTATTTATCCTACGCCGTTCTGTCTGGCGCCGTATTCCGCTTCCTCACGGGTGAAGCCTTCATACTCTTCCAGGGATTCCACCAGATCGTCAAAGGAATACTTGGCAAACCTGAGTTCTCTCCGGGCGCTCAGCACGGCCTGCGCCATCCAGTCCGCCTGGCAGTTGTCCGCTCCGTATGCCGCCTCCTTGGCGTTGAAGCCTTCGGATTTCAGTTCCCGTATCAGGCCTTTCCGGGAATAGGGCTCCCGGGACAGTTTTATGATGGCGCTGCGGGCGGCCTCCTCCATCCAGTCGGCCCCGCAGCTGTCCGCTCCATAGGCAGCGTCCGTTTCGGAAAAGCCGGCCGATTCCAGCTCGTCGATCAGATCCCGGCGGGAATAGGGAGCGGAGGAGAGCAGCTTCTTTGCTGCGGCGGAACTGGGGGAACGGGTGTCCGCGGCAGCCGCGGCTGTCTTTCCGGAAGGGGCCTTCGTGCCGGGGGCTTCCGCTGCCCGGCTCTTGCTCAGCACCTCTCTCTTTTTTGCTTCGATCTCGGCCTGCTGTTTCTGCCGGGCCTGCGCCTCCAGCTTCTTCATGTATTCCTGCCGGCTCAGCCCCTGATCCCGCATCTGTCTCATCCTTGCGGCCTCGGCGTTCATGCGCCTGACTTCTTCCTGCGCCCGGATCTGTTTTTGCCGGAGTTTTTCTTTCAGCGCTTCCTGTTCGGAAAGCTTCTGCGCCTGGTTTCCGGCAGTCTGCGCCTGGTTTTGCTGTCCCGCGCTGCGCTGTTTGGAGCTGCGGACGGCTTTTATGAGTTTGCTCAATGCAAAAATCAACAGGAGGATGAATAGACCTTCCATATCGTATACCCCGTCGTTGTTGTTTTACGGTTCTGCTTTCCCTTGCCGGTTCCGGCTGCATCCTTTTAACTAATATTAGCAGATTCTCCGCCGTGTGTACAGTTGCGGATCCTATCCGGCAGCGTGCTTTTCAGAGATGCGATCCGTTCCCTGTGACGGATCCGTCACGAACCCGTCACGGGGCGTTGACGCAGATAAGATAAGATTAGATAAGAATAGATTAGGTAAGATCAGAAGAAAGAGCCGTCTCGGCAGAGGCGGTTCTTTTTTGGTATACCACCTGGTATACCCAGTACTGTATACACAGTATGGTATACACAGGTAAGGTTAGGATAGGTAAACATAGAGATAGGATATATAAGGAAAGGAACTGTCTCGGAAGAGGCAGTTCCTTTAATATTATTGTTATTTTCAACAAATCCGGGATGCTTTTTTCTGCATTGACGGAATTAATCCATAAGAATATATTTTAATCAAGGCGAGTGTATTTTTCCTAATACATTCACAAAAAATACTATGAAAGGATGGAAAACTCGTTATGAAAGCCAGCAAAAAAACAAAGATCCTGATTGCAATAGCCCTATGCTTTGTTCTGGTAAGCATGATTGGCGCTTCTTCAGTAATGACAAGCAATGGCGAAGTCAGAGTGCGGGATCTTCAACTTGTCATGAGAGATGGCTATACAACCAATGCACAGATCTACACGCCCAAGCTTGCATCCGCAGATAACAAGCTGCCGTTGATAGTTACTGTGCATGGAGCGTTCAACAACCTCGAGATGCAGGATTTGAACATGGTAGAGCTTTCAAGAAGAGGGTTTATAGTAATCTCCTATGACATGTATGCTCACGGGTCCTCTTCAATAGCTACGCTCGGCAGTGGAGTTGGTCCCCCAATTGATTTTACGGCGTTGGGTGATGTGCTGCACTATGCAGTAACGGAACTAAGTTATGTTGATGCTGACAGAATAGCTATTACTGGTCATTCCGGTGGAGCTGCTGTAGCAAAGTTTGGTCTTCCTCCTTTTATAGAGGCTCAATTGAAAGATGAGGACGAAGTGAGAATCAAAGCTATACTTACTGTCGGCCTCGATCCTCAATATGATCCCTATGAGTTTGAAGGTCTTGATCCTATTTATCCTCCATTGGACTGGGGCGTTGTTGCGGGCAAATTTGATGAATGGAATTTCCATTTCGAGGATGTAGACAACAGCGTTGTTCGCTACCTTGAGAGCGGTAGCGCAAAAACATTTGTCAACCAGCTTGAGGGTGTTGATGTAACAGGCAGTGTTGAAGCAGGCAAGCACTATACTGGCACTATAGACGGTCAGGAGTACTTGCGTGTAATTTATCAGCCTGCAGAATCCCATCCTCAGAACATTTTTTCCAAAGAGAGTGCGGCGGATGCCATTGACTTCTTCTATAGCTCTCTGGGCGTTCCCTCTGGCTATCAAAAAATAGAACCGACCCAGCAAATCTGGCAGTGGAAACAGTTTTTCAACTGTCTTGGACTTGTAGGCATCTTCCTTTTCCTTGCTCCGTTTGCAACGGCAATGATAGAGTCTGTTCCGTATTTTGCTGAGATCAAGAGAGATATTCCTGAAATGGAGCAGGGGAAACCGGATGGAAGGAGAAAACTGATTCACTGGATCCTGTTTCTGTTCTATGCAGCAATCCCGGCATTGCTGTTGCAGCCGATTCAAGTCAATTGGATAGGCAAAGGAGACTTGTATCCAGGAGCCATTGGAACATTCTCGCCTTGGTTTGGATGTGACAGCGTCAATGAGATTGCCGTGTGGGCTATCATTATAGCAGCTCTATTTCTCATTGCATTCCTCGTTGCATACTACGCTGTCGGGAAGAAGAGCGGTCAGCGCATAGAAGGAGTGAAAGTACCTTTCAAAGCGATTTGGAGGTCTTTTGTCCTTGCTGTACTGACAGTCACTGTAGCGTATGTAATCCTGTTTGCTGCTGACCTTATCTTTAATGTGGACTTCAGGCTCTGGGTCATATCCATGAGGATCTTCAATGTCCAGAAACTCGTCTTCCTCATTGCATACATACCGGCATTCCTGTTCTTCTATATCATCAACTCGCTTATAGTTAACGACGGCGATAATCTTGGAATGCCTGAGTGGCTTGCCACGATAAAATGCTGTGTAGCAAACATAGGCGGTCTTGTAGTAATGATTATAATCCAGTATGCAATTCTTGCCTCTAAAGGATCAGTTCCGTTCAATGCGATGAGGATAGTAAATATCTATCCGCTACTGATAGAAGTTCCTGTGGCAACCATTATCAGCCGTAAACTTTATAAGAAGAGTGGCAACATCTATCTTGGCGCGTTTATAGCAGCAATCCTGTTTACGATGATGACTCTGGCAAGTACTCAGTTCTACGGAAGTATCCTTGGAAAGATCTGATTAAAAAAACGTAGTTTTCTCTGCTATTTCTTCCTAAAGCAGAGGGCTGACCCGGTTAAGCGGGTCAGCCTTTTTTATAACTCGTTATTTTCCTCGGAGTGACAAAGAAGGCTGTTTACCGGCGTAGCAATCGTATCTGCAATGCTTCCATCAAGCCGATTGTTTTCCGAAGAGGAAGTTCCTTCAAATTTTTGTTATTTTCAACAAATCCGGGGCGTTTTTTTCTGCATTGACGGAATCAATCCACAAGAATATATTTTAATCAAGATGAGTGTATCTCTCTAAATACATTCATAAACAAATTATTAAAGAAAGGATGGAAAGTCATGGAGAAAGAAAAACGATTCTCACTTCAGACGAAGGCCGGCTGTGTAAGAGTGCTTCTGATTTGCCTCTGCGTGATACTTCTGTTCAGCTGCATTGCCCAGATGATCTCCTCCAATGGCGCGAAGATCAAGATCGAAGAGATCTCGATCGACGCAAGGGGAGCGGTCCTGCAGGCTGACCTTTACTATCCCGCCGGCGTGACGGACAGGGATAAGCTTCCCGCCGTGATATTCGCGCACGGTGCCGGCGTCACCAAAGGCAACTACAGAGGCATAGTCGAAGAACTGGCCCGCCGCGGCTTCGTGGTGATGAATATCAACGGCTATGCCACAGGCTTCAGCGAGATGCCCGTCTACGATGAAAGCAACATGGGCATCGATGCCTATGTCACCAACTCCTCCTCGAGCGGAACGGTGGACGCTCTGAATTTCGTCCGTTCTCTCAAGTTCGTGGATGCCACGAGGATCGGACTTGCCGGTCACTCCCAGGGCTCAAGGCGTATGGAGATGGCCGCCATACTGGACAACGGCTATCTCAGCTTCAACGACATCATGCTGAACGTGCTTTACGAGCAGTTCGGCAAGGAGATCTCAGAAGAGGAGCTCGCGGAGAATGCGGATGAACTTGCCGCCGCCAAGCTCGCTCCGGAAGAGATGGATCTCTACAACTACATCCGCGCCGAAAAGGAAGAGTGGTTCAACACCCGTCCCCGCGCCCTCTGCCTGATCGGCGGTGACGCGCCGAACACCAAGGCGCTCAAGGAAGTCGAGGTTGCCGGACATACCGTGATGAGGAACATCCGCATCAACAGGGCTATCGTAAACGGAACCTTTGACCGTGTCGGCTTCTACCTCACGCCCGCCTATGCGGACGCATACTATCCCACTGCGGAACTGCAGCCAGACAAGTGGTATGCCGTTGACGACCTGACACAGTCGAACGAGATCGTGGGCGACTTCTCCGCTGCCGCTGCGGGCAATGCAAAGCTGCAGGCGGCCCTCGATGCGAGATGCGCAAGGATGTTCACGCTCAACGTTGAGTCCCACAGCAAGAACTTCTTCTCCGTGCAGACTGCGGCCGATGTCGTGAAATACTTTGAGGATACCCTTTCCATCGACGGAGCTCCCGCCGGAGCGAACACCGGTCACTTCGTGTGGAGAGAAATCTGCAATGCGATAGCGATGATCGCCATGCTCACCGCTCTTGTCCCGCTTGCAAAGCTCCTCTGCGGCACGGCGTTCTTCGCCCCCTGCCTTGGTGAGGAGAAGGTCGCTCCTCTCACTTACACCAAGAAGCGCTACTGGATCCTCAACGGCGTGGCCGTCGTGATCGGCATCATCGCCACGCTTGTGCTAGACAAAGTGGCGGAGCAGCCCTGGATGTACTTCCATGCCACACAGCTTCACCCGCTCTTCTTCAGCTGGTGGATGGTGCCCATCTTCCTCGGCGTAATCGCGGTGCTGTCCCTCATCGAAGTGATCGTCCTTTCGGTCATTGACAAGAAGAACGGGGAGAGCAAGTTCGCCAACACAAACCTGCTTATCAAGATCCCGGCGATACTCAAGTCTCTCCTTCTGGCGCTTATCGTGATCATCGCGGCTTATGCCTCGCTGACCATGATCACCTACCTCTTCAATCAGGACTACAGACTCTGGATGTTCGCCCTCCCGCAGCTCAAGGTGGAGCACTGGTGGTTCGTCATCCGGCTTGCGCTCCTGTTCCTTCCCTCCACGATCATGTGCGGGCTTGCTCTCAACTATGCCCCGAAGACCGGGAAGGGAGAGTTTGCCGATGACATGCTCGCTGTCCTTGTAAACTCCCTCGGCGTTTGGATCATCTGCTTCATCGATGCGCTGCTGATGGGGAAGAACGGCGCCAAGTGGACATTCACCTACGGCTATATCTTTTCCGTCCCCGTTGTCAACTATGTGTCGAGACGCCTGTTCCGTTCCACCAGGAATGTCTGGATCGGCGCGGCCGTGGCGGCGCTGCTGCTCGCATGGCTGCTGGTCGGCACGATGGGCTACGACGTATACTTCGCTCAGAACTTCGGAAGCATATTCTTCAACAACTGATCCTTCTCTCCGGTTTTTTCACTCCTGCCGGAGCGATAAAAGATACCCGCTGAATCAAAGGCTCCCGTCTGCAGTCCTGCAGACGGGAGCCGTCCTGTTTTTTATATTTGTTCAGTCGATCTCTATGAGCTCCACTTCCTGCGAATCCTTTGCGGTGGGCAGGCTGCGGGTAAAGCGGTTGAGTGCCTTTGTAAAGATCTTGATGTCCTCATCGCTGATTGGCTCCAGTTCCCGGAAGAGAACCTTGAAGTAATCTCTGTTTATATCCGTAGCCCTGCCCCGGTATATCTCTTGACCGAGTTCGGAAGACCGCAGGATAACGTTTTTCTTGTTGCCGGCGACACGGTATTTTGTTATCAGGTCGGCATCGTGCAGGGTCTTCACGATGCGGGAGAAGGAACTCTGGGGAATGCCGATCTGACGGGCTATCTCGATCATGTTGAAATAGGCGTCGTCATGCTCAACGATGAACTCCAGCACCTGCCATTCCTGCGGGGTGAGCATCACGCCGTGCCCGCAGTCCATGCGCTCGTTCTGCCCTCTGTTGACGATGTTTGAGTGAAGCACCAGCGCCGCTACTAGCGGGCGGTAGCGACCCATCCAATCTATTTCCATTTGCTTTCTCCATCCTGAGAGTTGTACGAGTCTTGAATCACCCTAATTATACCTGAAAACGGCATTATTACAAGCGTTATGCAAAAAGAACAGGGAGCATGGGCTCTTTAGCTCTGCGGGTTCTTTCCGAAAACAGGGTATATGTGGTATAATCCGTCTTGAAGACTGGGAACTGTGCGGAGGTGATGACGTGATGTGGAAATGTCCGAAGTGCGGCAGGGAGTTCAGCAGAAAGGATCAGGATCATTACTGCGAAAAGCCGCAGAGCATCGAGGAGTACATCGCCGCGCAGGAGGAGTCCCTCCGGCCCCGGCTGCAGCGTATCCATGATGTGATACGGGAAGCGATACCCGATGCGGAGGAAAGGATATCCTGGTCCATGCCGACCTTCCGGAAGGGGAGAAACCTGATCCATTTTGCCGCCTTCAAAAAGCACATCGGCCTCTATCCGGGAGAGGAAGCGACGGCCGCCTTTGCGAAGAAGCTTACTGGCATTGAAGTCAGCAAGGGAGCGATCCGGCTCCCGCATGACCGGGAACTGCCGGAAGAGCTGATCCGGGAGATCGCGCAGGGGTGTTACCGGACCTATGCGAAATAATGAATTGGAAAAGTAACGGGAGAAGAAAGAAGTGAAGAAATTTACCGGCCGGGTGTCTGCAGTCCGGGCGGTCGGCGGCATGTTATCTCATACACAAGGAGGAAAACGAAAATGAAGTGCCCGAATTGCGGCATAGAACTGTTGGGATCGCTGAAGATATGCCCCAAATGCAAATTTGACACCACGCTGGGCATGGTCTCCCCCGAGTATCTGAAAAAGCTGGAGGAGCAGCTTCCGGAAGACAGCCCCGAGAGAGAACGCCTTGAGAAAATACGCGGGCAAGCGACGAACTTTATTACCACAACAAGTGGGATCGTGGAAGGATACCGCATATCCCAATATCTGGGCATCCGAAGCGGTCATTGTGTCTTGGGCACCGGTTTCCTTTCGGAATTTACAGCGGGTTTTAGTGACATGTTTGGAGTGGAGAATGGGCGCATGAGCAGCAAACTTGCCCAGGCAAAAAATGCTGCGGTATCCCAGATGGTTGCCGAGTGCCTCCGGATAGGTGCGGATGCGGCTATAGCCGTGGATGTGGAGATCATGTCCATAGGCATCAACATGATGGTTGCGTCCGCAACGGGCACCGCCGTCAAGCTGGAAAAACTCTGATCAGCAAATCGCCTGCAAAAAGAACGGGAGAAGAAAGCAATGAAGAAATATACAGGCTGGGCTCTTGTGTTCGGCGTCATCTGTTCGGCCCTCGGTTATCTGGTTAACAGTATGTTGGAGACCGAGACAAAGAAAAAGATGCCCTGAAAACAGAATAAAGCAGCGGGTTGGCCTCTTGGAATCCGGGCCGGCCCTTTTCTGTTGCCCTGCGGCCGCCGCAATGCTATACTTTTCCCGAAAGGCACATGAAAGGAGCACATGCCATGAAAAAGATCCTTGCCCTTATGCTTGTCCTTGCCTCTCTGTTCGCCCTCTGCGCCTGCGGAGAGATCCCGTCTGCGGATATGCCGGTTCCCTCGGGCCTGCCGGAGGGGATGCCTGCGGATCCTTCGGAGCTCCCGGAGGAATTCGCTCAGTTCCGGGACCTTGCCGATGCCCTGGCGGAAGGCGACTACGGGACCGCCCTCGCCGAACTGGAGAAATGGATCCCCGAGATGCCGCCCGCTTTCGAAGAGGTGGAGATCACCGGGGAGAACTTCCTGGATTATTTCGAGTTTGCGGAGTTCCCGGAAAGACCGCACCGCTCGGATTTCGATGTCTCCGGTAGCCTGGTCGGTGTATACGGATTTTCGGGGTTTTATCTCAAGCCGGAGTATGAGCTGGCCGAAGAGAAAAAGGCCGGTTGCAGCGTCGAGGCTTCCGTGCGCTACGGCGTGCGCTTCTATCCCGCAAGCGGCGGGTCCGTCCGCGTGGATCTGGATAATTGCTCCTATGAGATCCTGGGAGCGGAAAGCTGGACCGATGAGCACGAGGAAGACTGCGTCTCCGCACTGACCCATGATTCCTGTTACCTGAGTTTTGAGATCGGGGACTATCTTACCGTCAAGAAAAACTATTACGTCCAGATCGTCGACTCCGCCTCCGTCGAGCTGCTCTCCGCCTCCGGCAGGCTGTTCCTGCGCACGGAGGCCGCTCCGGAGGCTCCGCTTCCGGAGGAGCTTCCCGAGCTTCCGGAGGAGTTTGCGCCCTTTGAGGACATCATCCTCGCCTTTGCCTCCGGTCGCTACGACACGGCGCGAGCCCTGATAGAGGAGATGCTGCCTCCGGCGGAGTCCGCTGCTTATATGGAAGTGAAGATCACGGCGGACAACTTCTTTGATTATTTCGAGTTTATCGCCTTCCCGGAGGAGGGGACCTTTGTCCGGAAGGACGATGCAGGCAGGACTCTCGATGTTTTCGGCAGCTCCGGCTTCTGCCTCAAACCGGGCTTCTCCCTGGCGGAGGACCGGAAGGACGACTGCGGCGTGACGGTCGGCCTGTGCTATGAGATGGTGCTGTACTTTGTCGGTAGCAATGCCATCACCGTGGATCTGGAAGGCGCCGGATATACGCTGAACGGCCCGGAGGAGATCCGGGACAGACTCGACGAGACCTGTTTCGGCTCCCTGGACGAAGACGGATTCTTTTCCGTCCCCTTCGGCACCGGAAGCCGTCTGTCTGCCGTAAAGAGCGCCTATCACCAGATCATCCTTGAGGACAGCATCGAGCTGCTCTCCGCCTCCGGCACACTGTACCTCGCCGGATAAAACGTATCCTTTCAAAAGGACAGGGATCGCTCCCTGTCCTTTTTTTATTTCTGTCCCAGGCCTTCTTAACTCCATACTTGCAGATAAAGCATCTGCTGCGTAGCCGGTGCCCGCATGGAGGAGGAATAAAAAAGCCCCCTGCCGGGGCTGAGGAGATCTGTTCAGTTGATTTCCGCTTTTGGAGCAGCAAGGTCATCAAGTTTTTTTGTGTCGATATAATAATACTTTCTCCTGCCGGCTTTTGTCTCAATCAGCAAACCATTGGCCCGGGCATCAGCAAGGTAATTATTCTTTATCGTTACAGAGCTTGCCTTGATGTTTTCTTCCAGCTCTTTCATCGTGATGCCCTGTTCGCTGAAGAGCGCAGCCTGGATCAGGATACTGTAAAAAGCATTGTGAGTGTCTGATTTATAGCCGATCTTCCGGCCGATTATTTCACGGTAATAGTTCCAGCTGTAAAGTCTGTTGCTCAATGATTCCTGTAATTCTGAAGCGGACTTTCTGATCATGTCCAGCATCATGATCAGAAACGGGGTAAGATCTCCGAGGTTATGCGGATTATTGCATGTCTCAAATGCTTTATAGTATTCCTTAAGGTTCTCGCGGATCGTTTCCGAGATGCGGTAAGCAAGTAGCGGAGCCATTAGCTTTGATATGCAATAACTCAGAATGAACCTTCCTGTCCTTCCGTTTCCATCATAGAAAGGATGGATATACTCAAACAGATAGTGAAACAGCGATATCCTGTACAGAGGCTCAATGCTTTCATCATTTAGAAAAGCTAAAGCTTTTTCCATTGATTCTATTATTTTTGACTCGGGAGTCATTCCGACGTGAACGACTTTGCCTGCCGCGCTCAGGATCGTAGTCTGTTCTTTCCGGAAGATCTTCCCGTCCGGGGCATTGTTTTTATCTTCCGAGATTACTTCATCAAGCACGATTTCGTCATAGATATTCCGGACATCCTGACTGGTGTCCAATGGTATGCTCTCTCCGCTGATAAGCTTGGAATACTTGTTGACAAGCCCGACAAATCTCTTGTGTCCGCCCCGTGTATTTGTCTGTTCCTCCAGTCTGGCCAGTACTTCCCCGATCTCTTTACGGGTGCTGTGCACACCTTCGATATTGTTTGACAGCACGATCTCATCGATCAGGCATTTCCTTGAGTACTGCTGCAGCGCTATTACGGGAAGCTTTTCGGAAAGAACGACGATGTCCTTTTCCAGTTTCAGTATATCATACATCGTTGAATAGACATCTCTGCACTGAACGAAGAATGCCGGACGGTTACTGAGGAAGAAGTCTATTTTAACTGTATCTTCGGAGATAAAACGTTCATTATAAGTTTGCTTATATACTTCCTCGTTTTTATAGTATAGTTTATCTAAAGATTCATACGTCATACTTATCACTCCCCATACAACCGTGAAAGAATCACACTCTTTTTTCAGCGTGTTGACATTTTATCATGCCATACTGAAAAAAACAACAGTATTTTTTCGGTATATGCAATGAGAATTATCATATAACGAAAAATTTGCTGCTAATTTCATTTGAAGAAAAGCTTCCTGTTATCTTCGGCATCTATAGTATTGCCTGTCTGCCTGCCTGAAATATCCCTTTAAGGCACGTTTCAATCGCAGGATCGGTTGCAATCA
Organism: Candidatus Limivicinus sp.; assembly: GCA_045586065.1. GTDB lineage: Bacteria > Bacillota > Clostridia > Oscillospirales > Oscillospiraceae > Limivicinus. Next base: position 83,004 of record JAZMZR010000019.1, on the reverse strand, counting down.
GGCCATTAAAAGCATCTCATTCGCAAAAAAGGTAGAATTCTACCTTTTCTGCGAATGAGATGCTGACACGCCGCACCGAATAATACCGGTATTCCGTATCGATCAGATAACGGGAAACGAACCGTCTCGAAAGAGGCGGTTCCTTTTTCCTTTTACGGTATTTCTCAGAACAGAATCAGAGCCCAGCGGAGCGGGTCTGATTCTGTTCTTTTCTAATGATACGAGTTGCAGGGCAGAATATCCCCGTTGACAAACAGAGCGTTTTCGAGTAGATTATGAATGCAGGTGCGAAAATTAAAAAAATTTTCAGTTTCGGAAGTGAGTTTGTGAACTATATCGAAAGACCGGAATATTTGCAAAGGCTCTTTGATCTTATGGGGACCCCGGACATCAAGATTATCACAGGAGTAAGGCGCAGCGGAAAGTCTGAACTGATGAAGGCGTTTATCAGCAAAATCACTGAAATACAGCCGGACGCCAATATCATATTCGTGGATTTCTTCGATCTGAAATACGAATCCCTTAAGGAATACCATGCGCTGTATGACTATATTGAAGGCCGTTATGCCAAGGGAAAGCAGAACTATGTATTTGTGGATGAGGTGCAGCTCTGCAAAAAGTTTGAGCTTGCCATTAACAGTCTGCACACTTCCCGGAAATATGATCTTTATATTACCGGTTCAAATGCCTTCCTTCTGAGTTCAGATCTTGCGACGCTGTTCACAGGAAGATATATAGAGCTTCATGTTTTCCCGTTCAGCTTCGCAGAATTCTGCCGTTACTTTGCGGATGAGAAGGACACCGCAAAGCTTTTCGATGAGTATGTGATAAAGGGAGGCTTGGCCGGCTCCTATGAATACCGCACAGATAGAGACCGTACAAACTATATTCGAGATGTTTACGACACGATCATCAACCGTGATCTGGTCACAAAGTATAACCTTCCGGACACCACGACCCTGGAGCATCTGGCGGATTTTATGATGGACAATGTTTCAAGCCTGACCTCCCCTAACAACATCAGCGATACACTGACGGCAAACGTGGTGGTTACGAACCATAAGACCGTTGGCAATTATATAAAGTACTTATGTGATGCATTTGTCTTTTACGGTGTCCGCAGATACGATATCCGCGGCAAAAAGTATCTGAAAACCTCCGTCAAGTATTATCTGAGTGATACAGGATTCCGGTTTGCAAGACTCGGCAGAAGAAATCTTGACTATGGCAGGATGTATGAGAATATCGTTTGCATTGAACTGATGCGGCGGGGATATGAAGTTTATGTCGGAAAGCTTTATCAGAAAGAAGTGGATTTTGTAGCAATCCGGGGGAACGAGAAAGTATATATCCAGGTCAGTGACGATATTACTCGCCAGGAGACTTTTGAGCGGGAATATGATCCGCTGCTGAAGATCAAGGATGCGTATCCAAAGCTGATTCTGGCGAACACCCGGCATGAGACCTATGACTTCGAAGGAATCAAGATACACGACTTGGCGAACTGGCTGCTTGAGAAGGATTAAGCAAGTAGGGTTTTTTGAAGGAAACAGGCAGATAAAAAGGAAAACTGCAAAAGAAATTAAAGAGCCGCCCCGAAAGAGGCGGTTCTTTTTCCTTTTACGGGGCGATAATGCGCGCATTCCGGGCTGGATGCAGTGCCATTACAGACTGCAGTTCGATGACAACGGATTTCCCGGCATGTATGTCTTCGCCAACTGCGAGGCCTTCATCCGCACCGTCCCCCTCATGATCTACGATGAGCACTGCCCCGAGGACATGGATTCCGACTTGGAGGACCACGTGGCCGATGAATGGAGGTATGCCTGCATGTCCCGCCCGATCCGTCCCGTGATCCCGCCGAAGCCGGTGCACCTTCTCATCGATCCGCTGGAGAAGAGGAAGACCTTCCTCAAAAGCGACCGTATCTGGATGCGCTGAAATGACCGGACAGAAGATTTTCTGCTGGAAGAAAGCCGACTTTTGCGGTAGAATACCGGGGAACGTGGATTTTTGACGGGTGAGAAAAAGAATGAAACCGGAAAAAACAGAGGAAAAGCTTTCATATATATGCGGGAAGTTCGCACTTCCCGGCGAGCTGGTGATCTCCCGATGGATCTCCACCGGGCATATCAACTCGGCCTGGTATGCCGCGCTGTATGACGGAAGGGAAGTCCGGCAGTATCTGGTCCAGAAGGTCAACTGGTACGTGTACCGGGACCCCGTGTCTCTGATGCGGAATATCGAGCGGATCACAGGCCATGTTCTGGAGAAGCAGGGAGCCCCGGATAAGCGCAGGAACCTGAGGTATTACCGGACGGGTTCCGGGCGGAACTACCTGATTCTCCGGGAAACGGAAGAAGGCTTTACCGATCTGGAGGAGCTGCCCGAGGAGCAGAGGACTGCGGCGCTCGGGGAGGAGCCCTGGGAAGCGGGCTGGGAGTTCTGGCGGCTGGCGGATTTCATCGTGGATTCGGTCTCCTTTGAATCCATGGAAGGGGATGCGGAGGTCCTCCGCATGGCGGGCAGAGCCTTCGGAAGCTTCGACAGGCAGCTGACGGATCTCGATCCCTCCCTTCTTGCGGAGACCATCCCGCATTTCCATGATACGGAAGTCTGCCTCGATTCCCTCTTTGCCGCTGCGGAGCGCGATCCGCTCGGCAGGGCGGCGGAAGCGGAGGAGGAGACGGAGCTCATAAGGAAATACCGCTCCTTTGCCGGGACCCTGTGCCGGAAGCGTGCGGCGGGAGAGCTGCCCCTGCGCGTCGTCCATAACGATACGAAAACGAACAATGTCCTTTTTGACAGGCTCACCCATGAGCCGCTCGTGGTCATCGATCTGGATAACTGCATGCCCGGCCTCGTCTGCTGCGATTTCGGCGACGCGGTCCGCTTTGCCGCCTGCAGGGCGGATGAAGCCCGGCCCGGCTGCAAGAAACTGGATTTGGAACTTTTCCGGGCCTTTGCCGAAGGCTTCCTTTCCGAACTGGACGGCGTGCTCACCGGAGAGGAGCTGGATTCGCTTTCCGCCGGTGCCGCGGTGATCACCCTGGAGCTGGCTGCCCGCTACCTCGAGGACTACCTGACCGGCGACCGGTTCTTCCGTATAGAGTATCCGGGGCAGAACCTGAAAAAAGCAAAGGAACAGCTCTCGCTGTTCCTGGACATGATGCTCCATCTGGACGATATGGACCGGATCGTGAAAGAGACCGTAAAAAAAGGCAGCACGGACGGTGCTGCCGGTCCCGGAGTCAGGGCTCGCGGGAACTGATATTGGATAAAAACAGGAACATGGGCATCATGGAGCCGTAGGCCTCTGCCAGGATCTCCGGCAGCTCCGGCGAGAACAGGTCTCCGCCGAAATCGCCGTGCCGGGTAAGCGAGAAATGCTTTTTGTTGTACCATTCCGCGGTCCGTCCGGTCCGCTCGGCCTTCGGCCGCTTGTAATCCTCGCCCTCGAGCCGAAGTCCCGGCAGGGCGGCCATCTGCTCCGCCAGCCGCTCAAAGGCTGCGGGGTTGGCGTCAACGGTCTTCCGGAAGCATTCCATCTGTCCCGGATAGCCCCAGTAGCCCATGCCGTAGGCATAGGAGGAGGCCTTGATCTCGAACCAGAAGGCCGGCCCCTCGTTATCCGGGTCGGAGGAGAACCGGTCCAGGCTGATGGTGAACCAGAGAGCCTCTTTGTAGGGCCCCCTGCCGAACAGCCTTCTCGCGTCACGGTAGATCCGCGAGACGTGCACCCGGAAGTCGAGCTTGGGGAACCGCTCGCTCAATAGCGCGTAGGTGTCCGCCGCCAGCGCCCGGAAGGGTCTGTTCAGATAAGTCTCGAATTCCTGCTTGTGGGCGTTGAACCAGGGACGCTCGTTGTTGAACGCGAGCTCCCACATGAATTCGCCCGTTTCTTTTGAAAAACCGTTGAACATAGCCTGAAACCTCACTTTTTCGTCGATGATTCTACCATATCCGCGATAACAAATCAACGAGAATGAAACTGTACAGAAACGGTGTTCTGTGATATAATCAAACATTAGTTTGGTCAGAAGAATCCGAAGGAGGAATGTGCGTGAAGATAATCATAGCGGGAGCCGGCCGTGTGGGCCTGGAGCTCACGAAGGTGCTGTCCGAAGAGGGACACGACATTACGCTCATCGACAGAAACGCCGATACCATCTATCATGCGTCAAACGCTTATGACGTCATATGCGTGGAAGGAAATGCCACCATAGCGGAAACGCTGATCGAAGCCGGCGCGGAGACCGCGGACCTTCTCATCGCGGCCACGCAGCAGGACGAGGTCAATATGGTCTGCGGCATCTCTGCGAAAAATCTCGGCACAAAGGACGTGATCGTCCGCGTGCGGGAGACGGAGTATATGAAGCAGAGCGAATTCCTCCGGGATGCGCTGGGCATTACCTTCATCATCAACCCCGAATACGAGTGCGCCAAGGAGATCTCCAGGATCCTCCGTTTCCCCAGTGCCGCGAGGGTCGAGATCTTCTCCAAGAGCAGCACCGAGCTTGTCGAGCACCATGTCCGCGAAAAAGGAAAGCTGGACGGTGTGCAGCTGAAGGATCTGGAACGCATGTTCCATGCAAAGGTCCTGGTGGGGGTCGTGAAGAGGGGAGAGCAGGTCTTCGTTCCCAACGGCGATTTCGTTCTGAAGGGCGGCGACACGCTTGAGATCACGGGACCCTCCGGCGAGGTCCGGAAGTTCTTCATTTCGGCCGGGGAATACCGCCGGCCGATCAAGGACGCCATCATCATGGGCGGCGGCAGGATCAGCGTATATCTGGCCTCCCTCCTCATCGATTCGGATATTGACGTCACCATCATCGAGATGGACAGGGAGCAGTGCGAGAGGATCTGCGATCTCGTTCCGAGTGCGCACGTCATCTGCGCGGACGGCACCAGCAACGAAGTCCTTCTGGAAGAGAACATCCATAAAATGGGCGGCTTCGTCGCACTCACCGGCGATGACGGCGACAATATCGTCACCTCCCTTTACGCCGCAAAATGCGGCGTGGAGAAGATCGTCACGAAGGTGAACCGGGACCACTATTCGGAGATCATCGACAAGACGGTCCTCGACAGCCTGGTCACGCCGAAAAACGTCATCGCGCAGCAGATAGCCCGGTATGTGAGGGCCATGGACAGCTCCCAGACAGGCGGCATGGAATCTCTCTACCGGATCGCCGACGGCAAGGCGGAGGCGCTGGAGTTCAAGGTCAGCAAAGGCTCGAAGTGCATCGGCGTCCCGCTGAAGGATATGAAGATCCGGAAGGATATGATCGTGGCCGCGATCATACACGGCTCCAAGGCCCATATCCCCAACGGCGCTTCGGTGATCGAGGAAGGGGACCATGTCATTGTCATCACCGCGGCCGGAAAGCTCAACGACCTGGACTCCATCATTGAGGAATCTGCCGGATGAACTACCGAATGATCTGCCGCGTTCTCGGCTATGTCCTGCTGATCATAGCGGCGCTGATGCTGTTGCCGCTGATCGCGGGATTGTGGTACAGGGAGAACGTTCTGAATTTCGTGATCACCATCGGCTGCACGGCTGCCATCGGCTTTGCCATGTCCCGCGTAAAACCCCGGAGCCAGAACCTTTTCGCGAGGGACGGCTTCGCCATCGTGGGCATCTCCTGGCTGCTCATGTCCCTTCTGGGGGCGCTGCCCTTTGTGATCAGCGGGGATATCCCCAGCTATATCGACGCGGTCTTTGAGACCGCCTCCGGCTTCACCACCACCGGCGCCTCCATCCTCAACGACATTGAGGGCCTCACGAGAAGCGGCCTGTTCTGGAGAAGCTTCACCCACTGGATCGGAGGCATGGGTATGCTCGTGTTCCTCATGGCGGTCATGCCCATGAGCGGCGAGCACTCCATGCACATCATGCGGGCCGAGGTCCCCGGACCCACCGTCGGAAAGCTCGTTCCCAGAGTCCGGAAGACCGCCATGATCCTCTATGTGATCTATCTCGGCCTGACGGTCCTGGAAGCCATCCTGCTCCTCTGCGGCGGCATGAGCTTCTTCGATGCGATCCTCCATGCCTTCGCCACCGCAGGCACCGGCGGCTTCTCCACACGCGGAGCCTCCATCGGCGCCTACAACAGCGCCTATATCGATATCGTCATCACCGTGTTCATGATCCTCTTCGGCGTGAACTTCAACCTGTATTTCCTGATGCTCATCGGCAAGTTCAAGGACGCGCTGAAGAGCGAGGAGCTCCATGTCTATCTCGGGATCGTCGTTTCCGCGGCCGTGATCATAGCGATCCTCATCTCGAAGATCTACGGCGGCTTCTTCAGGTCGCTTCGGTATTCGTTCTTCAACGTGGCCACCGTGGTCAGTACCACGGGCTTCGGAAACGCGGACTTCACGCAGTGGCCGGCCCTGGCGCAGGCCATGCTCGTCGCGATCATGTTCATGGGCGGCTGCGCCGGCAGCACCGGCGGCGGCATGAAGGTGTCGAGGATCATGGTGGTCGCGAAATCCGCGTATGCGGATATCGCCCAGATGATCTCCCCCCGCAGCGTGAACGTGGTGAGACTGGACAGAAAGCGTGTCGATTCGGAAACGGTCCGGGCCTGCAACACGTATTTTGCCATCTACATGCTTGCCCTGCTGCTGACCACGCTCCTCGTTTCCATCGACGGCTTCGACGTGACGACGAACTTCACCGCCGCCGTCTCCTGCCTGTCGAACATCGGCCCCGGTCTTTCTCTCGTCGGGCCTGCCGGGAACTTTGCGATCTTCTCGGATTTCTCCAAGATCGTCATGACCATTGCCATGCTGCTGGGCAGACTGGAGATCTATCCGCTGCTGGTCCTTGTGATGCCGGCCATGTGGAGGAAAAAATAAGAACAAGAGCACAGGGCCGGAAAAGGCCCTGTGTTGTTACATTTCATAAAAATAAGCGGAAACACGATCCGCTTGTTGCAATGCTTAACTGACAAAGCTATAATCTCTTTCATAAAAAGAATAACGGAGGAACAGACCATGGCCGATAATGTCAGACCCGAAAGCCTGAAACGCATCAATACCCCTGAACTGGCGAACGCTTTTATCGAGGAGCAGATCAAGGCCCTGCGCGATCAGATAGGAGACAAAAAGGTTCTCCTCGCCCTTTCCGGAGGAGTGGACTCTTCCGTGGTGGCGGCCCTTCTGATCCGTGCGGTGGGCAATCAGCTCACCTGTGTCCACGTGAACCACGGCCTGCTGAGAAAAGGCGAGCCGGAGCAGGTCATCGAAGTATTCCGCAACCAGATGAAGGCAAACCTCATATATGTCGATGCGGTGGACAGATTCCTGGATAAGCTCGCCGGCGTGTCCGATCCCGAGACCAAGCGGAAGATCATCGGCAAGGAATTCATCGATGTGTTCGCCGAGGAGGCCAAGAAGCTCGACGGCATCGAATTCCTCGGTCAGGGCACCATCTACCCGGACATCCTCGAGTCCGTCGGCGTCAAGGCGCACCACAATGTGGGCGGCCTTCCGGAGGATCTGAAGTTCGAGCTGGTCGAACCGGTCAAGTTCCTCTATAAGGACGAGGTCAGAGTCGTCGGCAAGGCCCTCGGCCTGCCCGACAGCATGGTCTACCGTCAGCCCTTCCCCGGCCCCGGCCTCGGCGTCCGCTGCGTCGGCGCCATCACCCGTGACCGCCTCGAGGCAGTCCGCGAGTCCGACGCCATCCTCCGGGAGGAGTTTGCGAAGAACGGTCTTGAGGGCAAGGTCTGGCAGTACTTCACCATCGTTCCCGACTTCAAGTCCACCGGCATCAAGGACAACAAGCGCACCTACGACTGGCCCGTGGTCATCCGTGCCGTCAACAGCATCGACGCCACCAGCGCCACCATTGAGGAGATCCCCTATGCCCTCCTCGGCCATATCACCAACAGGATCCTCGCCGAGGTCAAGGGCGTGAACAGAGTCCTCTACGATCTCTCTCCCAAGCCCGTCGCTACCATCGAGTGGGAGTAAAACGCAGGTCCGTCCGATAAAAGAAAAAAGCAAGCCCTTCGCCGCATTCCCGCGGCGAAGGGCTTTTGTCTTTATTCTGTGCGGTTGTAGATGAGCTCCACGTGCCTCTTCCCTCCGCCGATGAAGACGACGGCAGCCAGTGCGCACAGGAGCATAGCCGTGAGCAGGATGACCCGTTCGGAAAAGCTCTCCGTAAGGATCCCGGCGGCAAACTCCCCGATCAGGGCACCCACCGTGGAAAGCATATTGAACGCGCCGTTGAAGCGGCCCTTCTTCTCGTCCGGCACATAGCTCTGCGTGGCGGAAATGCGGATGGTATAACTGGTGACCCCGCCGATCCCCACAATAAAGCAAAGCAGCATCATGACCGGGAAGGAGAAGAACAGGTAGATCCCTTCACATACGGAAATGACCACATAGACCGTCAAAGCGATGGCGTACCGGTATGCAGCCGGGATCTTCAGCCGGTAATGGATCATCCCGCCGATCGCCCTGCCGGCAAGCGAGAAGGCCATCACGAACATGAACCAGTATTCGCCGTTGGTGAAAGTGCTCTTGAAATAGGGGAGCACGATCACGGCCGAGACGCCTCCGCAGATCGCGGAAAAGGCGAAGTATGCGGCGATGGCCAGCAGGCCCTTTTCCTCCGACAGATACCGGAAGCCTTCCCGTATATCCGACAGCATCTGCCGGACGGGATGGTGGCCCTCCAGCTTTGTGGCCTGCTGTGTTTCAATGTAATGCTCCTCCGCCCCGATCTGGGTCTCCATGACGGCGGCGATAAAGAAGCAGATGCCGTTTACCAGCAGCAGAGGTGAGAGCCCGATCTTCCCGTAAAGAAAAGTGGAGACGGGAACCATCACCGCGGAAAGAGTCTCAAGCACGCTGGCAATGGAGTAGGCCTTCTGATAGTTGCCTTCGCTGATCAGCAGCGGATAGAAGCTCTCATAGGCTACGATGTATATGCTCTGGATCGACCCGAGGATAAAGCAGTAGACGGCAAACACGGGGAAGGAGAACCACCCCGACGCCAGGACCGCCGACATCAGCAGATACAGGCCTGCCGAAATGAAGTCCAGCGTGTAGATCGTCTTCTTTCGCGAAAAGCGGTCGAGCAGCGCCCCGGAAAGGATCGGCATGATCAGCTGCGGCAGGGTGAACATGGCGATATAGATCGAATAGAGCAGAGTCGATTCGGATATGTCCAGGACCATGAGGCTCATGGCAAAGCCGGACATGGCGTTGCCGAACATGGAAACGACGCTGCCGAGCGTTATGATTGTAAAATCCCTGGTCCAGAGGGGATTCGATTTATTACTCATAGGAATTCTCCGTAAAAAAGCATTTGTCTGCATGCAGACAAATGCAATCATTCCATATTCCTACAGAGACAAGAATGCACTTCTTGCTGCAGGGAAAAAGAAAGATCGCCGTTTGACAATATGCATGCAAAGCCGAGGGCTTATCCGGCCCTTCTGATCATTGTTCATCAATTGCAGCACTTATCAACGACGTTTTTTGATCATTTTCCCGTTTGCGATTGCATCCTTTCAGATTTCGGCTTATTATAGCACAGGATATCCTGTTCGTCTATCGCCTTTTTCCGCTGCATTCCGCAAGGAGGATGAGATCATGCTCAGACTGATTGAAGTTAACGAACAAAACTGGCCGGATATTGTCAGACTGACGGTCGATGACGATCAGAAAGCCTTTCTGGACAGTCCTCTCGGCATACTGGCGAGAGGCTATGTCTACCGCGCCAGCCGTGCGCAGGTGATCGGGATTGCGGATGATGACACCGTCATCGGGGTCGCTCTGGTGAAGGACCTGGATGAGGAGCCAGCCTGCTACGATCTGCAGCAGTTCATGATCGACAGACGGTATCAGGGCAGAGGCTTCGGCACGGAAGCGCTGCGAATGATCCTGGCAGAGCTTGAAAAGGAGAGGAAGTACGATTGTGTCGAAGTCTGCGTCAAAAGAGAGGATAAAGCGGCATTGCGCGTATACGAAAAAACCGGGTTTACAGACACAGGCTATGTGGATGAGGACGCGCCTGGCAGCCTGAATCTTATGTATTACTTCCGGGATCATCAAGATCTGCTGAACAAGTGAATAACTGACAGCGTATAAGAAGTTATCAGCCCGTAAAGAGCGGGCTGATATTTTTTTGCAAAAACCTCTTGACAAATACATCGAGGTTCGATATATTATATATCGCAGTTCGATATATCGAGGTCAGATAGTCAGGAGGATTTATGGACGACAGGATAAAAAGAATATACGTTCCGATGACGGAGTCCGGTTTCTATATTCTTTTCTGCCTGCAGGAGCCGCAGCACGGATACGGCATCAGCCAGCAGGTAAAGAGAATGTCCGGTGGCGCAGTTACGATCAGTGCCGGCACCATGTACGGAACGCTCTCGAAGATGGAAACGGACGGACTGATCCGGTTCTGCCGGGAAGAAGAAAAGCGAAAACTGTATCAGGTCACGGAACTGGGCAGAGAAATACTGGAAACGGAGATCAAACGGATAGAGAGACTCTATAAGAACAGCAAAGGAGAGAACGTCGATGCGTAAAACACTTTTACATTTCTTCACGATTGCCGATTTTGAAGAGGAGGAGATCTGGCTCAGAGAGCAGCACAGGAAAGGCTGGAAGCTCGTTAAGATGGTTCCTCCCTGCTTCTTTGTGTTTGAATCCTGCGAACCGGAGGATGTCATATACAGGCTGGATTATAAGAATGCAGATCAGACGGCGGAATACATGCAGATGCTGAAGGATTTCGGCTGGGAATACTGCGGGAAATGCTTCGGATGGCTGTATTTCAGAAAACCGGCGTCTGCCGCTGAAACGGAGGAGGACGGCGAACTGTTTTCGGACAATGCGTCCCGTGTTGAAATGGTGAGCCATATCGTCAAAACAAGGCTGCTGCCGCTGTGCATTATATTCTTCTGCTGTGTCATTCCCAATTTTGTGAGAGCGTTCTCCGGGGATTATTACGGAGGCGCGGAAATGTTCTTCGGGATACTCTTTGGGGTGTTGTTTGGACTATATATCTTTCTTATTGTGTACTGCGGGCTCAAGCTGAAAAGGATCCGGGAAAAATACGAACTGTAACGGGCGGAACGGCTTATGATCAGAACCATAACGAGAGATATCTTATTCCTCCGGCAGAAGTCAGAGGAAGCCACCGGACAGGATCTTTCCGTCGGCCTGGATCTGCAGGACACGCTGCGTGCCAACCGGGACCGCTGCGTCGGGATGGCGGCCAACATGATCGGCGTAAGAAAGCGGATCATCATAGTGGACATGGGGATCCTGAACATGGTGATGTATAATCCGGTGATCACGAAAAAGGAAGATCCCTATGAAACGGAAGAGGGCTGCCTTTCTCTGGACGGCGTGCGGAAGACCACAAGGTACCGGAACATCGAAGTGGAATACCTGGACGGAGATTGGAAAAAACACAGGCAGAGTTTTTCCGGGAGAACCGCGCAGATCATCCAGCACGAGGTCGATCACCTGAACGGGATAATAATATGATCTGATAGGCTGCGTTCAGCAGAAAAACAATGGAATTCTCCAACGCCATATGATAAACTTGATAAACAGAAGCATCAAAAACTAATCATATGATCGGAGGAAAAGAATGGACAAACTCAATATCCTGCTTGTAGGCGGTCTGATCACAGTCGAGCACCAGGGAAGGAAGATCACGGCCAGGCTTCGGGAGCTCCTGGAGGCGACCGGGCGCTTCAACGTGGTCTATACGGAGGAACTGCGCAATATCACCCCGGAATACCTTGAGCCGTATGATGCGCTCTTCATCGATTATGACGGGAAACTGTTCCCCACCGAGAAAGCCCGCCGTTTCGGAGAGAAGACGGAGGCCGCTATTTACGACTTCGTGGCAAAGGGAAAGGGCATAATCTTCTATCACTCCACCATCTGGGTGGATCACGACTGGCCGGATGAGTGGCGCAAGCTGCTGGGCGGCTACTGCGATATGACCATGGGCTGCCGCCGCTGCCCGAAGGACGATCATTTCGTTGAGATCACCGATCCGGACAGCCCCATTACAAAAGACATCGACCAGAAGTGGATGAACGTCTTTGACGATCTGTTCTCGCAGCTGATCATTCATCCCGAGGCGAAGATCCACGTGCTCGCATCCATCTTTGACGACGTGAACAATTACCGTGTACCCGGCTTCCCGCCTGCACACCACCCCGTGGATATTCCGGACGGCAAACTGGAGAATATGCCGGGCGTGAATGAATATACCCCCGTGATCTGGACCAACGAATACGGCAAGGGCCGTGTGTTCGTCACTTCCATAGGGCATTGGGAGGCCCTTGACCGCTTTAACTTCATCACCATGCTGGTGCGTGGCGTGGAGTGGGCTGCATCCGGTGAAGTAACGCTCGGAAGACCGAACCGCAGCGGCGACAACCGCCTGAAACTGTTTCCGTATTATTGATGCCCTGCCGGTAATCTAAACAGACAGCGAGGGACTTTGGATCGTTCCAAAGTCCCTCGCTGTCTGCTGACCGGATCACGGATCAGTCCCGTACGGTGATCTCACCCCGGAGATCTTGCTCCATGGCTGCTTTGATCTCGTCCTTGCTGAGATCTTTGCTGAATAGATAATAAAGTTTGGTTACCGCTGCTTCCGTTGTGAGATCGTGACCGCTCACCGCACCGGCACGTGTCAGAGCGCTGCTGGTCTCGTATGTGCCGAGGGATACTGTGCCCTGAACGCATTGGGAGCATACCGTTACGACGGTACCGTTGAGGAATGCTTTGTGGATGATCGGAAGCAGAGCGCCGCTGCCCTTAGGGATATTGCCGGCGCCGAAGGTCTCGAGCACTATGCCTTTGAGGGTCTCTGTCATGATAGATTCAAAGAGTTCGAATTGGATGCCGGGAAAGACTTTCAGAACACCGATGGGGATGCGCTCGAGCTTCTGAAGATGCAGTTCACCCTCCGGTTTGGGGAGCAGCGCCGGGCGATGATAGCGGATGGAGATGCCTATCTCCGCGAGCGGAGGATAATTGGGAGAGGCAAAGGCCGCAAGTCCGTCCGCGGAGTATTTTGTGGTCCGGTTGCCGCGCAGGAGCAGACCGCCGAAGCACAGACAGACCTCATGGACCTTGTCATCCGCTGCGATAAGCAGCGAGGTGATAAGATTGTCGCGCCCGTCACTGCGGAGTTCGCAGAGCGGGATCTGGGAGCCGGTAAGAATGACAGGCTTTGCCAGGTTTTCCAGCATGAAAGAGAGAGCCGAGGCGGTATAGGCCATGGTATCCGTGCCATGGAGCACAACGAAGCCGTCGTAGCGGTCGTAGTTTGCGGCAATGCATTCCGCGATCTTATTCCATTCCTCGACGGATATATTGGAGGAATCCAGCAGAGGAGACATCTCTATGAAATCCCAGTGCGGCATACTGAAGTGGTGCAGGCCGCCGATCTTCTCGAGAGCGCCGCGGAAGTAGCCCTCCCGCGGAGAGTATCCGTTCTCGGTGGGCACCATGCCAATGGTGCCGCCGGTATAGATTATCAGGATGTTTTTCATGAAAAATGCCTCCGGGATCCTATACTGTCAGTCAGCCTGCGGGCCCTCTTCAGGTCTGTACGGGACGGCGTTGGAGCGCCATACCTTAACGGCGATCAAGACCGTGATAACCGTCATGAGGCCTATTACTGCCTCTGTAACGGCGATTAACGAGGTGAATTGCATAACGATCACCATAATGCCGTCGACCGCCGCATGGAGAAGTATGGCGGCAGGCCAAAGCCATATCTTCTTTCTGTTCTTCGCGGCGAACCAGACGAGAACGGAGAGTGCAATGTGCAGAGCGATCGCAAAGATGCGCTCGACAATGCCGGCGAGATACAGATATGGCGATGAGGAGACGAGCTGGTCGATGACAGGCTGCAGCTGCGCACGAGCGTCATCGGGAAGAGCCCCAGCGACAGTGCCGATGCTTCCGCTGTTGATCATCGCCGCCATGGCTATGTTGCTGATCATGGAAAGCCCGAGGAGCACGATGGCCTCAAATCCGCCGTGGCCTGCGCCGTACATGAGCGCATTGGCATCCTTTCCGTTGTTCTTTCTAAGCACCGTTTTGAAGGCGATAAAACGCCCGCTTTCCTCAAAGATACCCGCCATCATGCCGCCGTACAGAGCATATAGCCAGATGTTTTCCCGTATCTTCTGGCCGAGGACGGAATTGAGTACGATGTTGTGGACGATGGATTCCAGGATCAGGGCAAAGAGCAGCATCACGGCGCAGCCTATGAAGAAAGGCAGGATGTCCGCGTGCTTTTTTATCCGGAAAACCAGCAGCAGAGCGATGGGGATTCCGAATGCGGCAAGACAGGAAAGCGCACAGAACACGATCGTTAAAACAGGTACTTGCTCGGTCATTTTTCCGCCTCCTCAGCGGCGACCTCCACGCAGAATCCATGGTGGCCGCAGGATGTGCAGGTGAGTTTTCTGGTGTTCGGCGTGTGTTTTGCCCAGAACGCCTCTTTGAGAGATGGCTTGAACACCGTGTGACACTGCGGGCAGAGGTACGCAACGTTTTTAAAGTAGTATCTTGAAATGATGATCCCCCATGGAATGGCAACGACCGCCCAGATGAGGAGAGGCCACCATATTTTCCTGACGATCAGGAGCAGGATGGCGGCCCACTGGATCGCTGTCACCGGGATGCCGGTAAACAGCATTGTCAGCCGGATCTTTCTGAGCTTTTTTCTGCTTGTCATGACATATGCCGCGTCACCGATGGAATCTACGGAAAATGTCTTCACGCTCCTAAGTTCTTTTTGAAGCGCTTCCAGGCGGGCCAGCTTTTCGGACCGGTCCCCGATCTCCTCTTTCAGGAGCGTCTCCTGCTGTTCAAGCAGCAAAGAGATCACGCTGCCGGGATCTTCTTCAGACAGAAGCTGGAAAATGGAATTGATCGGCAGGCCGAGCTCGCGCAGAAAGCAGATGGTCTTCATCCGCTTGAGATCTTCTTCGGAATAAAGCCGTCTGCCTCCCTCGGACAGTTCGGACGGAACCAGGATACCGCGGGTATCGTAATACTGAACGGTCCTTACGGTCACTCCGCAGAGTTTGGCGAGTTCTCCCGTAGTATATTTTGACACGGCATTTCACCTCCTTTGCGCCGATAATAGCGCATGACGCTGCGTCACGAGCAATACCTGACGCAGGGGGATTTTTCGGAGTTTTTGAAAAAACGGCAGATAACACATTTACACACAAATTATAATATTTTACCGGAAGCTTGTAAACAGTGCGGAACAGCTGCTGCGGCTTGACAAACAGAAAGCGGTTCATTATAATTTCAGCCGGAAACAGAGCATCTGTATGTTTGTTTGCAGATGTCTTTTTTTTACGTCAAAGGAGAAAAAATGAAAAAGATTCTTACAAGTCTTCCGTTCAGACTGATCATAGCTCTGGTGATAGGAATCGTTCTGGGCCGGCTGTTCGGTGAAGGCGTCATGAAAGTGGTGGTGTCGCTGCAGTATGTGATGGGCCAGCTGATCATGTTCTGCGTGCCCCTCATCGTCATCGGCTTTATCGCACCGTCCATTACACGGATGGGCAAAAACGCATCCCGCATGCTCGTTGTTGCCGTAATCCTTGCCTATGTCAGTTCCATCTGTGCCGCTCTGATGAGCACAGGCGCCGGATATCTGCTTATTCCGCATCTGAGCATCGTCACGGATGTTGAAGGACTGCGCGAGCTTCCCGAAGTGGTATTTCAGCTGAATATCCCGCAGATCATGCCCGTGATGAGCGCGCTTGCTTTCTCGCTCCTCATCGGACTTGCCGCGGTTTGGACAAAAAGCGAGGTCACATGCAATCTTCTTGAGGAATTCCAGAACATCGTTCTGAAGATCGTCGAGAAGGTCATCATTCCGATGCTTCCGTTCTATATCTGCCTTACCTTCTGCAACCTCAGCTATGAAGGGATGATCACCCATCAGCTGCCTGCTTTCGTCCAGATCATCCTGATCGTGATGGCTGGCCATTATATCTGGCTTGCAGTACTCTATCTTATTGCCGGAGCTTATTCCCGCAGGAACCCGTGGGAGGTGCTTCGTCATTATGGCCCGGCGTACCTGACCGCGGTCGGTACCATGTCCAGTGCGGCAACTCTTTCCGTTGCACTGAACGGAGCCAGAAAGAGCCGGGTCCTCCGTAATGATATGGTGGACTTCGGAGTTCCTCTTTTCGCTAACATCCATCTTTGCGGATCCGTGCTTACGGAAGTCTTTTTCTGTATGACGATCTCAAAGATCCTTTACGGACAGCTTCCGAATATCGGAACCATGATCCTTTTCTGCGTGCTTCTGGCAGTATTTGCGATAGGCGCGCCCGGCGTTCCGGGAGGGACTGTCATGGCGTCTCTCGGCCTCATAACCGGTGTGCTCGGATTCGATGATGCGGGCACCGCACTGATGCTGGCCATCTTTGCTCTGCAGGACAGTTTCGGCACCGCCTGCAATGTGACCGGCGACGGAGCACTCACGCTGATCCTCACAGGATATGCCAACAGACACAACATCTCGGAATCCTGATCATTCAAACACCTCCCGTAGCCGCGGGAGGTGTTTTTATACCCTTCCGGAGCGGCGCCGATGCTTGACCGTACCGAGCACAGGGAATATACTTATTAAAAACAAAAAGAAAACAGTCCGAAAGGAGCCGGAACAATGGCGGCAGACACCGATAACGCACTGCGTCAGCAGATCATTTATTCCGTATATGTACGAAATCACACCGAGGAGGGAACCTTTCTCGCAATCATTCCCGATCTTGACCGCATAAAAGCTCTGGGAACAGATATCATCTGGTTCATGCCCATCCACCCGATCGGAGAGAAGGGGAAAAAGGGAAGTCTCGGCTGCCCGTATGCCAACAGGGACTACAGAACGACAAACCCTTTCTACGGCAGCATGGAGGACTTCAAAAAACTCGTCGATGAGATCCACAGCCGCGGGATGAAGGTGATGATCGACGTGGTGTACAACCACACTTCTCCCGATGCGGTCCTGCTGAAGGAGCACCCGGACTTTTATTACCGGGATTCCAAAGGAAACACCGGCAACAAGATAGGCGACTGGGCGGATGTGATAGATCTGGATTATTCCAACAGGAATCTGTGGGATTACCAGATAGAAAGCCTGAAGATGTGGGCCGGGATCGTGGACGGGTTCCGCTGTGATGTGGCCTCTTTCGTGCCGCTTGAGTTCTGGAAAGCCGCGAGAAAGGCGGTCGAAGAAGTGAGGCCCGGATGTATATGGCTCGCCGAAAGCGTACACATGCGGTTCGGAAACCTTGCCCGCAGCACAGGCTTTTACTCAGCGCGTGATACGGAGGAGTTTGAGGCCTTCGACATGGAATACCAGTATGACATCTGGGAGCAGTATGAGCACTTCCTGGACGGTACCGGGCCGCTGAGCGCCTGGACCGATCTGCTGGAGTTCCAGGAGGCGGTGTATCCTCAAAACTACAACAAGATGCGGTTCCTCGAAAACCATGACAGGCCGAGGATCCGGGGGATGGTCGCGTCAGACGGCGATCTGGAAAACCATACCGCGATGCTGTTTTTCCTCAAGGGGACCACTCTGCTGTATGCGGGGCAGGAGTTTTCCTGCACACAGCTGCCGAGTCTTTTCGAAAAAGAGGTTTTTGAACGGGACGGGAAAGATATCAGCCCGATGCTCAGAAAACTTGCGGAAATAAAAAAGAAGGCGCTGTCAAAGGACGACAGTTTCTCCGCTACAGCAGACGATAAGCACGCGATAGCCGTGATGGAACGGCGCTGCGGCAAGGAACGGAAGATCGGCGTTTTCTCCCTCCGCTCCGAAAAGGCGGACGTGAAACTGGCTGTTCCCGACGGGGAATATGAAAA
This sequence comes from Candidatus Limivicinus sp., assembly GCA_045586065.1. Lineage (GTDB taxonomy): Bacteria > Bacillota > Clostridia > Oscillospirales > Oscillospiraceae > Limivicinus. Next base: position 65,082 of record JAZMZR010000019.1, on the reverse strand, counting down.
CCGGATAAGCGGCAGAAAAGTCACGGTAAAAAACGGCAGTCTGAAATGCAGCGGCCGTCCGATAATCTTTACATTCACGGAAACGTAAATCGCAGGATCATTCATTGAGAAGACCGAAAACAGGAAAGCAGAGGAGAAGAATCATGGGATTTGTATTGCCGGAATACCGCCATCCTGACTTTTCGCTTCCGGAGTTCAGCTCATCACCGGATGTCAGGACTGCCCCCGCACCTGCCGACGGAGTTGCACCGGAGGGCTACCACAGCACTTCGATGTATCCGGAGTACTTCAAGATCGGCGGGAAATGGACGCTGGCCGCGGACAGCCGCATGGATTCGAGCGTGGTGATCCGGGAAGACGGACAGCCGTATGTGATCGAAAACAGAAATCTCCGCAAAGGGGATGCCGTGGTCCTCGGGCGCACGGAAAGAGCCGAAGAGGGCATCTATATGCACTGCGACGGCTTCACGGATCCGGGCGACGCCGGATCGGATGACCAGTTTGTGTTCCGGCAGGGACGAAGCCGTGAAACCGCTTTCGCCCGCGATTACGACAGGCTGACGGAGCTCCTTTCCTATGAGAGGGAACACGGGAACATAGTATGGGTAATGGGGCCGGCCTTTGCATTCGACGCGGGAGCGAGGAGCGCGATGGCATCCCTGATAGACAAGGGCTACTGCCACGGTCTTCTGGCGGGGAATGCCCTTGCGACCCACGATCTTGAGGGAGCCCTGCTCCACACCGCGCTCGGACAGGACATTTATACCCAGCGTTCGATGCCCAACGGACATTACAACCATCTTGACATCTGCAACAAAGTCAGGAAATGCGGTTCCATCCCGACCTTCATAAAGGAATACGGATTGGATGACGGGATAATATGTGCCTGTGTGAGAAATAAAGTACCATTTGTCCTCGCCGGATCGATCCGTGACGACGGGCCTCTCCCCGAGGTGATATCCGATGTATACCGCGCGCAGGACACGATGAGAGGAGTCCTGAGAAAAGCAACTACGGTGATCTGCCTTGCGACCATGCTGCACACCATCGCCTCCGGAAACATGACGCCTTCCTACAGGGTCCTGCCGGACGGGACGGTAAGGCCCGTATACTTTTACGCGGTGGATGCCGATGAATTCGTGGTGAACAAGCTTCTGGACAGAGGCAGTCTTTCCGCGACCACCATGGTGACGAATGTGCAGGATTTCATACGCATAACAGCGGGCAGACTTGAATAACTGGAAACGGTTTAAGGGAGGGATCAGGTTATGGAGAAAGATATGAGAGGAAGAAGCTTCCTGACGCTTCTGGACTATACACCGGAGGAGATCCGCTATCTGCTTGACCAGGCAAAGGAATTCAAGGAGATGAAACGCAGCGGGACACTGCACCGCCGTCTTGAGGGGAAGAACATAGTCCTTTTGTTTGAAAAGACATCCACCCGCACCCGCTGCGCTTTTGAGGTGGCTGGCCACGATCTGGGGTTGGGAGTGACGTTTCTTGATCCCGGAAGCTCACAGATGGGAAAGAAGGAGAGCATCCCGGACACTGCCAGAGTGCTCGGCAGGATGTTCGACGGCATAGAATACCGCGGCTTCAGCCAGAGGCTGGTGGAGGAACTGGCGGAGTATTCGGGCGTGCCTGTATGGAACGGACTGACGGACCAGTTCCACCCCACACAGATGCTGGCGGATCTGCTTACCATTGAAGAAAAGTTCGGCCGGCTGAAAGGACTTAACCTGACATATATGGGGGATGCCCGGAACAATATGGGCAATTCCCTGATGATCGCCTGTGCGAAGATGGGGCTGAACTTCACGGCCTGTGCGCCGAAGGAACTGTTTCCGGCAGAGGAACTGGTGGAGAAAGCGAAAAAGATCGCAGAAGAGAGCGGCGGTTCGGTCAGGCTGACGGAAGACACGGATGAAGGCGCGGCTGACGCGGATGTTATCTATACGGATATCTGGGTCTCCATGGGAGAACCGGATGAGGTCTGGGAGTCCAGGATCCGTCTGCTCAGACCCTATCAGGTGAACGCCGCACTGATGGCAAAGGCGAAACCGACCGCGATATTCATGCACTGCCTGCCCTCTTTCCACGATACCCGCACCACCATAGGCGCGGATATCGAGAAGCGTTTCGGCCTGCCGGAGATGGAAGTGACGAACGAGGTTTTCGAATCCGGGCAGTCTGTGGTGTTCGACGAGGCGGAGAACCGGATGCATACAATAAAGGCCGTGATATACGCCACGATGTGCTGATAAGATGTACTGATAAAAAGAGGATACCGCAGTGATGCGGTATCCTCTTTTTGTTGAATTCAGGCCTTGAAATCCGGGTCCTCTTTCTCAAGCCAGGCCATCAGCAGATTCACGATCCGCTCCTGCTCGTTTGCCGAAAGGGCTCTGTGCTGCGGGACCTTATACCATTTGTTCAGACATCCCCGGCAGCAGCAGGCCGTGGCGTGCATTGCCTTAAAGACCGGGTGCCCGCGCATGGGGGTCTGTTTCCCGTCGTTCACGGGATCCTGCGGGGCAAGCTTCTGCAGAACAAAATCACACGCATGCCGCCTTATTGCTTCCGGGCCTTTTCTTTTCAGATACTCCCGGTCCTGTTCAGTCAGCCGGAAGCCTGAACGGAATTTTGACCTGTCAAGTTTTTCAAGCGCTTCCTGAATAGTCTGCATGACAGCCACACTTTCCTTATAGAGACTCGCGGGATCCTGATCAGTCCGCTGCCGTTTTCTGATATTCGGAAGGACTCACTCCAACAATCTTTTTGAAGGTGGAACTGAAATGGGCTATATCCCGGAACCCGGTCTGCTCCGCCACCTCATAGACTTTACTGCGGCAGTCCCTGAGCATTTCCATCGCGGCTTTGATCCTGGTCTGTATAAGATAGCTGCCGGGAGACTGGCCGGTCTCGTCTTTGAAAAGGTGGCTGAGACGGCTCTCGCTCAAACCCAGATGATCGGCGATCGTGCCGAGACCAATATCCTCGCTGTAATGCGAGTCTATATACTTCATCGCTTCAAGCACATATCGGCTGTATTTCGCATCCTGCCCGGCAGAAGGCTGCGGAACGGGAGACGGGGCGGCTTCAAGTGATCTTCGGACTGCTTCCTCGAGCTCCCCGTCACGGAAAGGCTTGAGCAGATAGTCCGCGGCGCCGAGCTTTACCGCGTGCTGTGCAAAACTGAAATCCGAATAGGCTGTGAGGAAGATCACGCGGCATCCGATGCCATCCTTACGCAAGGCGCGGACCATATCGATCCCGTCCATCATGGGCATCTTTATATCCGCGACTATAAGATCCGGTTTTTTATCCCGGATGACAGCAAGACCTGCCAGGCCGTTCGAAGCTTCGCCGATCACCTGACAGCCGATGCTGTCCCAATCCACGGCATGGACGATGCCCTGGCGGACGACTTCCTCATCTTCTACCACTACTATCCTTTTCATTTTTGTTCTCCCGATCGGCGTTTTTCTTCACGTTTTCTACCGGCAGTTCTGCACGTATGCAGGTGCCGGGGCAGGCATCGGTGATCTGCAGACCGTGCTCCTCACCGTAGTTCAGGCGCAGGATGGCATCGACATTGTGCAGGCCGAGATGGCCCCTGCTGTGTTCGCCGGCATCGCTGCGTGCGGAGAGGAAGGCTTTCTTCATCTCTTCCGAGATCCCGCAGCCCGTGTCGCGTACTTCAAGAACAAGCAGGTCGTTCGCCAGAGTTGAAGAGACGGTTATCTCGCCGCTGCTGCCGTCTTCAAAGCCGTGGATGATGGCATTTTCCACGAGAGGCTGCAGCATGAGCTTGGGGATGAGCAGGTCAAGAGTCTCTTCATCGATCTGCGTGCGGTATTCAAATTTCTCCGGGAAACGGATCTTCTGGATCTCGACATATCTTTCGAGCATTTTGAGTTCATCCCGGAGAGGGACGAATTCATCTGCAGAGATACTGCTGCGGAGTATGTCCGCAAGGTTGGCGGAGATGGTGGAGATCTCCGGGACATGATGTATCTTGGCGAGCCATTTCATCGTGTCGAGCGTGTTATAGAGAAAGTGGGGATTCAGCTGCGCCTGCATCATACGCATCTTGGTCTCTCCAAGTTCCTGCTGCTGACGGATGGAGCTGTTAATGTTGCTTTTGAGCTGCCCGGTCATACGGCCGAAATGCGCAGAGAGCATACTGAGCTCGTCGGTACCGGTCTCCTCCAGCTGCACATCGAGATTTCCCTGCTCAACCTGAGCCATTGCCTCATTCAGAGACCGGACGGGCTTTGAGACCCGTTTGCTCAGACGGACGGAAAACAGCAGACAGAGAAAAAGGCAGAGAAGGATCGAAAAAAGCGCCACGGCATACAGGATACGTGCGGTATGGTCGCTGAGAGGTCTGTCCATACAGAGCACGGAGACGAATCCGCTGTTTTCATCGCGGGAGATGAAGAGACGGTAATCATCCAGAAGCGTGTCGGAGCCGCCGGGGTGGAGCAGAGAGCCGCGAAGGAGCGATGCGGCATCTGCTTCCTTCAGAAACGGAGAGGCCTGGACCTCGTTCCACATAGGGTCGAGGAGCATGTAATCCGTCTCGGCGGTAAGATCCGCAAGCAGTCCGGAAAGGCAGGCATCCGATACTTCTATCACGGCGTAGCCGCGTATGGACCCGCCGCTTTTGGCAGGACAGGCGATCTCCATACAGCTGCGCTGTCCGGAATCATAGGGAGAGGTCCTGCGGAACACGACCCGGTCTTTGTCACGGGCGGAGAAGAGCAGCCCCCAGTCTGTGGAGAGCTTTTCTCCCGGCTTTCCGTCGCCGGTGGTGTACAGAAGGACACCGCCGGAGTCATAGACTGATATGTCGGGGGAGGAGGGGATATCGTTGAGAGCGCTGTACAGAACGTGATAGATCTCCGTGCTGGCGGGAGAATGCTGATCAAGAGCCGAGGTTATCAGAGGATCGGAGACCACCCTGTTCAGTGCCGCTTCGGATTGAGATGTAAAGGAGGTGACAGCTCGTGACATGGAGCCGATGCGCGACTGGCCCGTCCGCTCGGTGTTTGCCTCGGAAGAGATCCGAAATATGCTCAGGATCAGGATGACGCATATGATCAGCGGCAGTGCGCCGGCCAGAAGAAAAGTACGGAAAAGAGACTGCTGATAAGTACTTTTGAACATGTCAGCCTCCCTTTCTGAGAGAGTTCCATCTCTGCAGGAACTCCTCTTTCAAAGCGGAAGCCTCTTCAACGTCATACTCCACAAGCGGGATCTGATCTGCAGGGAGCAGTCCTTCCCTGTCAGCCACGTCGATACGGACCGATCTGCGTGAAAAACTGCTGACGACCTGATTCTGAACATCCGTGCTCTGTACGAACTCCAGAAAAGCGACTGCATTATCGCGATGAGGCGCTCCCGCGACAAGAGCGGAGCCGTCGGGCAGGATACTCGTGCCTTCCGCAGGATAGATGATCCCGATCTTGGCGCCTTGCGCAATACTCTTCAAGGCCGTCTGTTCGAGAGTGATCCCTACGGACATCGCCCCGGAGCCGACCATGGAGGCGACATCTCCGGAATCTTCGAGCACGGCGGAATCCAGATTTTCGTAGAAACGCGCAAGCAGTTCCCAGCGGTCTCCGTCCAGAGCGGTGAGCATGGTCATGACAGCGGAGTAGCTCGAACCCGAGACCGAAGGATTGGCGAAAGCGATCCTGCCCTTCCACTGTTCATCGAGCAGATCCGCCCAGCCGGTGATCTCACCCTGACGGACGAGTCTTGTGTTGTAAATGATAACAGAGGGGAGAGAGGAAAAAGGCGTGCAGATATCGTCCGGCTGACGCAGTCCGGGCATAAAGCTGTCTGCACCGGAGACCGTGTACGGCTCGAAGCAGTCTGCATAGGAGAGCAGGCTCTCCACACCGCCGCCGAACATAACGTCCGCAACGGGCGCGTTCTCTTCCTTCTTTATACGTTCGAGAAGCTCACCGGTGCCGCCGGCAACAAGATCCACCCAGATCCCGGTCCTCTTCTCGAATTCCTCGATGATCGGCCCGTAGACCTCTTCCTTGTGGGAAGTATAAATAACGAGACGCATGGACGCTTCGGGAGAATAGTCCAGCAGCTGCGGATCCGCACGGAAGCCGCAGCCGGAAAACAGCATGGTTAGCAGAAGGAAAACGACCGGCAGGATCTTTTTCAAAGATGAGTCCTCCCCCGGAAATGGTCATGAATGTGCAGGAAACGGGAATAAAAAACCGGGAGCCTTTACGGCTCCCGGTCATTTTACCACATCAGGATATAAGCGTCAAACTGCCCTGCGCGATCAGCCGGCCGTTCTTTCTGCTGAAGAGGATGATGTCATCCCCGCGGAAATCGAAGCGGACTTTCTGACCGATGTTATAGAGCACACCGCCGAAGACTACGCCGGTGAGAAGGAATCTGCCGACCTGGATCTTAACGGTGGTCTCCATACCTGTAGGCATCGCGGAATAAATCTCGCCCTCGATGGGGCCGTCCGGCACGATGTCGATGAATTCGGGCCTTACGCCGATGACAAAGTCGTCATTGCCGACCTCGACCTCATCGCCGTAATCCTCTCCCTCGTCCACGGTAGCTACGTGGTAGCGGAAGAGCGTATCCTTGTTGCCCTTTTCCACATATCCCTTCTGCTTTGCCTTCTCCGCCTCAGCGGCCTTGCGGGCTTCATCGGAGGCATCCTGCTCGGCATACCAATCGTCAATGCGGAGAGAATCATTGGGAACGAATTTAGCCTTAACTCCCTCAAATATGCTGAGGTCAAGGCTTCCGTCACTATTCTGGCTGCCTTTCGCGTCGATGAAGTTGATGGCGGGGTTGCCGACAAAGTCTGCGACGAAAGTATTGTTCGGCCTGCCGTATACGGTGAGAGGGGCATCATATTGCTGGAGCAGACCGTTCTCGATCAGGCAGATCCTTGTGGCGAGGGTCATGGCTTCCATCTGGTCATGCGTGACGTAGACGAAGGTGGAACCCGTCTCAAGGTGCAGACGCTGCAGCTCGGAACGCATCTCCAGACGAAGCTTTGCGTCGAGGTTGGAGAGAGGCTCATCCATGAACAGAACGCTGGGTTCCGGAGCGAGAGTCCTCGCGATGGCGACACGCTGCTGCTGGCCGCCGGAGAGTTCCGCAGGATAACGGTCCATGAACATGCCGATCTTGACGATCCTCGAAACACGGCGGACACTCAGGTCGATCTCTTCCTTGCTGAGCTTACGCACTTCCGTGACGGGAACGCCGTCTTTCACATAGGCGTAATCGTCGTTGAAGGTGCATCCCTCGGAAAAGCATTTCTTCGCGGCCACCTCGAGCTTTTTCTCGAGTTCCGCTTTCTTCGCGGCGGCAAGTGCGGCAGGATCGGAGGTCTCGTGGAGCTTGTAGCCCATGAGCTCTTTCGCGGTGTAGATGGAGACCTCGTAGTGGTCAATCAGCTTGATATGGGCCTTGTTCACATCGAGCTTGCCCTTTTTATCCACGCACTCGCGGATGGTGCTCACCAGTTCCTCCGGTCTGCTGAGGGCACGGATCATGGCGGCGGTGCGGCGGGCTTCCAGGTCATATTTCGGTAGCTCTTCCTTTATGTTGCTCAGACCGAAGGAGATGTTCTGGTAAACGGTCATATTCGGCCAGAGGGCATAGTTCTGGAAAAGAAAACCGACTTTCCTCTTGTTGGGAGGGATGTTGATCCCGGCGTCTGAGTCAAAAACGACTCTGTCGCCGATGGTGATCCTGCCGGAGGTGGGAGTTTCCAGTCCCGCGATCATACGCAGGGTGGTGGTTTTTCCGCAGCCGGAAGGGCCGAGCAGGGTAACGAAGGCGTTATCGTCTATGACCAGATTGAGATCATCCACCGCATAGAATTTGTCCCATCTCTTGGTAACATGTGTAAGAGTGATCTTAGGCATGAGTTAACCTCCTATTCCCTCGTCAAGGCTGGCACCGGTCAGCTTATTGACAAGAGTATTGAAAATGAGGATCGTAACGATGAGCAGCAGGTTGATGCCGCTGGAGAACGCATACAGGCCCATTTCATCAAAATAGTCCAGCGTAGTGGAGAGGATGAATCCCTGCACGCAAAGCAGCATAAACAGGCTCAGCTCTCTCAGACAGGTCATGAACGGCAGCAGATAGCCGCTGATGATGGAGGATTTCTGGATCGGGATGATGATCCGCAGCATCCGCTTGATCCACGGAATGTCCTGTATGATGGCCGCCTCCTCGATCTCTCCGGAAAGCTGCAGCATGGAGTTGAGAGAGGAACGGCTGGCGAAGGGGATGTATTTGACGGTACCGGCTATGATCAGGATCCAGTATGTGTTGAAGAGATTGATCTTCTCACTGGAGAGCAGAACAAAGAACGCGGCACCGACTGCGATCGAAGGCATCAGGTAAGGCAGGAAGGCTACGGAGTTGACGTAGTTGGCCCATTTGCTCCTCCTCTGCTTTGCCACGGCATAGCCGACCAGCGTACCGATGGTGCCCGCCACGAGAGCGCAGGCCACGGATACAAGGATGGTGCCTCCGAAGGCATGCCAGATCGTTTCGTTATAGAGGATTCCTTTCTGACCGTACATTCCGTTCTCCGAAATGTTTTCATTGGTCGCCCACCATTTGGTAGTGAGATTGCTTGAATTGCCTGTATAGAGGAAACTGTAGTCTCCGGGGTTGGGAAGGAAGGTCTCAAATGCGAAGGAAACGATCGGGAAGATGCTGGTGAAGAAGGTGATTATGACCAGTATAAAAGCAATTATGTACTTGCCGGATTTGCCCAGATTGATCTTGGAGATCTGGCCGGATTTACCGGTAACGGTGGTATAGCTCTTGCGGCTCGTCAGACTGAACTGGTTGAGCAGCATGATCGCGACGCCGAACAGCATCATGATCACTGCGATGATGGACGCTTCACCGGTCCGGTTGGAGTTCATGGAGATATACTGGGTCGAAAGAGTGCTCAGACCCAGATAATGCGGTACGGGATAGGAACCCATGGCCGATCCGAAGACCAGCAGGATGGTGGAAAGAATGGCGGGTTTGACCATCGGGAGCGTGACCCGGAACATGATCTTCCACTTAGGGGTATCAAGGATCGTGGCGGCCTCTTCAAGGTTCGCATCCATGTTGCGGAAGATGCCGCCGATGAGAATGTATGCAAACGGAGCGTAATGAAGACCCAGTACCATCAGGCTGGGGAACAGCCCCTGACACCACCATTTGGGCATATAAATATGGAACAGTGAGGCGAGAAGACCGTCCTTGACACCGGTAACATTGACGGACCAGAACAGGTTCTGCCATACGACAGCCAGTGTCCACTGGGGCATGATATACGGGAAGATAAAAATGGAGCTGATGTATTTTTTCCAGGCCAGATTGGTTCTTGTGACAAGAAATGCCACTATTCCGCCGAATACGATCGAAACGACACAGGTGCCAACAGACAGAAACAGCGTGTTCTTCAACGGAGTCATCAGGAACTTCTTCATGACGATCTTGTTTGTGAAAAGATCCTTGAAGTTCGCAAAAGAGTATCCGCTGACTTTTCCCGTAAGCTGGGCATCGACTGTGCCCGGATGGATGGCGACTGTATCCTGAAGGATGGCAACGATCGGAGCAACGGTGGTTATCGTGAGCACGATGCCCAGAAGCAGCAGGATCACATTATAGGGCTTGGAAAAAAAGGTCCTCAGTTTGTTGAGAAAGATCGCTGAGCCGTTAGGCCTTAATGTTTCCTGAACCATTTGTCTCTCCTTTCAAGGAGTTATTTGAGAAAGCGCCCTTGGAGCACCGCTCCAGGGGCGCTGTTTCAGTTTTCTTTACAGTGCGGATCAGAATAATCAGCCGGCGTATTTATCGAGGATCTCGATCCAGCTGCCGACGGTGAATGCAACGGAAGCGCAGTATTCGGGATCTTCGAGAACGAGCTTACCTTCGGTGGTCCACCAGTCATAGCCGCGGTCGTTCTTGGCGGGGAAAGTCAGAACGCCGTCGACTTCGCCACCCTGAGAGTGGTGATAGGTTTCCTCAACACCCTTTGCAACATCGGGATTGGAGGAGTAACCGCCCATATCTTTGCCCCATGCGGAGAAGCCGTCAACGGTGCAGGTGATGTAGGAGATGAACGCGCAGGCGGTCCAGGGCAGAGGAGAGTTGTCAGTGACGAACATGTAGTGGCAGTAGCCGTAGCCGCCGATACCTTCGTAACCGTCGTCATATGCGGCTACATTGATATTGTTCTTGGAGACTTCGTCCGTTTCCTCGACGGAACGGAGCTTGGAGTAAACGAGAAGTCCGAACTGGTCGGTGGAGGATTTCTGAACGAGGGCATTGCAGATCGGGCCGTCGTCAGTCACAGCATTGTAGGAGCCGACCCAGAGCTTGATCCATGCAAGGGCATAGGCACCGTTGGCATCAAGGCCGAGGTCCTTGGCATCCTGGGCGACCTCATCGATGGTGGGCTTGAAATAGGCTTTCTGGGCATCGGGGAGCTTGTCGAAGGATTCCTTGAGCCAGCCTGCATATTTCGGAGCGGTGAGCATGTAGAGGAAGTTCTTTCCGACGATCTCGGAATCGATGTCCATGAACTGGCCGTGCTGGCCCTCACCTACGAAGTCCCAGACATTGGTGGGCTTGAAGGAGCCGGTGTTGTTGTACATGAAGACCTTGTTGAGGGTCTGGAGGGGCAGGTAGCCGGTATAGGTCTCGGCATCAACGCCGTTGGCCTCTGCCCACTCCTTGGGGATGAAGGTATCGAGAACGCCGGTCTGGACCATCTTGCTCTCGATCTGGTTGCCGTCCTGGATGAGAGTGAGGGCAAATGTGCCTTCGCTCTTTTTGGAGTCGGAGGTGAGCTGATCGAAGATCTTGTTGTTCTTCGGCTGCTGCCACTCATACTGGAGATCGTAGCTGGGGTCGATGGTCTTCAGATACTCGATGAAGAGAGGCAGAGCGGATTTGCCGCGGCTGGAGTTGCCGACGCCATAGAGTGTCTTTCCGTTGGACTCTTCAATGGCCTTCTTGGCAAGCTCTTCCATGGTCATGCCTTCGGCCTCTTTGATGATGGCCTGAACACGGGTGAGCTGTACGGGCGCGGCATTATCTGCCGGAGCAGATGCGGTGTCTGCCGGTGCGGAAGCGTCGGACTGAGCCGGTGCTGCCGGGGCTGCGGACTGTCCGCATCCCGCGAAGAGAGCAACACACATAACAGCCGCCATCAGCAGTGCAATGATACGTTTTTTCAATTTCTTTTCCTCCTGTGATGATTTTGAGTTGAACAGATCTTTTGCTGTTCTCTTAATAAATATTTTACAAAACAGGCGCAGAAAACGCCATAGGACAATCCTGTCTTTTTTTTCAAAATCATGCTGAGATTTTGCATGGATCATCCAAAGGCAGGAGGCCATGGTTCGGACATTTTTGTGATTATAGTACAAAAAAGAGCGGGAGAGCGACCCTTTGACGCTTGAAAAGAGAGAGGATCCAAAGTATAATCAATATACTGCGACATATACAATAAGTATTGAAAAAACATACACAGAAGGAGGAAGAAAACGGGTATGACCATAGAGGAAAGGATCGCCGCGATCGATGCGGCGATGGGTCACGGCGAATTCATGACCAATGACATCATCGGGGAAGGGTCCCTGAAAAACAAGGTCATCTGCGGATGCCGCACCGGGTATATGTTCAAACTGAACAACCTGAGCTACCGCGGCGTGTGGATCTCGACACTGGAGAATATCAGCCTCAAGGTGGACGGGGAAGAGGTGTCCCACAACGATATGAGCATCCAGCTCAGGGATTTCCTCTGCAACGTGGACGAGACCGGGAACAACACGGATGTTTTCTGGGCCGCGAAGGACGAACTCTGGGTGATCGTGAACAAGGTGGGCGGACTCGGAGCAGGTGAACACACATTGGAGATAGAGATCAGCAAGAGGAATGATTTCGGGCATTCCTTCGGCGAAGCAGAGGAAGGCTACGCGGAGAAAGCTCTTGAGTTCCAGCATCCGGCAATAGGAAGACAGACCATCATCTGCAGAATAGAGGAGGTGTGATCATGAGCAGACTGAAACACGGCATTACACTTTACGGATTCGGCGGATCCTATGTCCATGGCAGCGCGACGCTCGAGGATGTGCTGCGGAAAGCGAGAGACATCGGCTGCGACGGAATAGAGATCGTTGCCCCGCAGATGGTGCAGGGTCATCCGAATCCCTCCGTCAGATGGATGGACGCGTTCAAGGATCTGTGTGCGGAACACGAGCTGGATCCCGTGTGCTACAGCATCTATGTGGACAGCGGCAAACACAAGGGCAGATTCACACGCGAGGCGGAACGCATGACCGACGCCGTCGCGAGCATGGAATTTGCCAAGTACATGGGCTTTAAGGTGGTCCGCAGTCAGGACGCCCTGCTTCCGACGACGATGGAGAAGCTGCTGCCTTATGCCGAGGAGCTCGGCATCCATCTTGCCATAGAACTGCACGGACCATATTGTCCGACCACCCCGATCTTTCAGGAGTATTACGAGCTGTTTGAGAGGAAGAATTCCGAATATCTCGGCATCGTGATGGACTTTTCGGCCTTTGCATCGGGAGCACCGGGCAACGTGCTCGCGCCGATCCCCGATGGTGTCGTCCATAAGGAACTGCTGAATAAGATCAATCATCTTTATGCCACGACCGAGATCCCGGAGGAGGAGCTCGTGAAGATGATCTACGCGGAAGGCGGAGACGAGGCGGACGAGTATGCTGCAAGAAAGCTGCTGTTCTCCATCGATCCGTATACCGCGAAATTCGGAACACCGTACTGGAGGACACATCCGGACTACGAAGGCTTCCGCAGGCTGCTCAAGTACTCCAAGTATATGCACGGGAAATTCTATTACATGGATGAAAACTGCAACTGTCCCGGCATAGACTTTGAAAACTATGTGCGCATCATGAAGGAAGAGAACTATACCGGATATATCGCTTCCGAATATGAGGGGACCGATCCCGATGACGCCGAGCAGATCAGGCGGCATATTGCCATGCTCGACCGTTACTGGGAGAAATACTGAACCTGTATCATGAGGCAGCAGCCGTTGCACCGTGCACCGGCTGCTGTTTCTGTTGCGTCACCTGAGGGGTCGGGAGTATAATCTTCTTTACAAGGTTCATGAACGGAGATCGGAGAATGAAGACGATAAAGGCGGCGGATATACTTTTGCCGGATACCGGGGATATGAGCAGGTGGAGCGTGATAGCGTGCGATCAGTTCACGTCCGACAGAGCTTACTGGGACGAGACCCGCAAAACAGTCGGGGATGCGCCGTCCACGCTCAACATGATACTGCCCGAGGCCCTGATGGGGACCCCGGAGGCGGAGAGTGCGCGTGAGCGGATATCCGGATACATGAAAAACTATCTGGACAGCGGTCTTTTCAGGAAGCTGCCCAACGCATTCATGTATATTGAAAGAGAACTTGAAGACGGCACGGTCCGGCACGGGATAGTCGCGGCTGTCGATCTTGAGGAATATGAATACAAACCCGAAAAGGAAGCGGCGATCAAGGCGACTGAGCGAACGGTGGAAGAGAGACTATATAAAAGGATCGAGATCAAGGAAAACGCGGTCCTTGAGATGCCGCATGTGCTCATTTTCTACAAAGATCCTTCGGACCATATCGCCGGGCAGCTTCGTGACCGGAAGCCTGAACTGAAAAAAGAATACGATTTTGAGCTCATGCAGAGCGGCGGCCATATAAAGGGCTGGTCGGTAAGCGGAGAAAAAGCCGCGGAGACGGAGCGGGAACTGAACGATCTGGTTTCCGCGGAAGGTGCCGGAGCGCTCGCCATGGGCGACGGGAACCACTCTCTCGCCACGGCAAAGCTCTTCTGGGAGCGGATAAAGGCAGGGCTGACGGACGCCAAAGCGGAAACACACCCTGCAAGATATGCTCTTGCGGAGCTCGTGAACATCTATGACAGCGGCATTCGCATCGAACCCATACACAGAGTGATAAGCGGATCGGATGTTTCGGATTTCACGGCGTTCGTCGGAGAGCATTTTGCCGCTTTCAGCGGGAGCGGAAGGGAGCATCTTCTCCGAGCGGGATCTGCTGCGGGTGAACGCACGATAGGCATATCCGGGCTTTCTGTGGGGCAGATCGTAGACGAGACCGACAGGATGATCGCGGAGTATCTGAAGGAGCACGGCGGAGAGGTGGACTATATCCACGACGACGAGACGGCCGTTGCGATGGGGAGCAGGCCGGGCAGTGCGTATATTCTGCTGCCTGCCGTGGAGAAGGAGGAGATCTTCGACACGGTGAAACGGAAAGAACTGTTCCCCCAAAAGTGCTTCTCGATCGGCAGCGCGAGAGAAAAGCGCTATTATCTGGAATGCAGACAGATCAGATGATGCTGTCATAAAAAAGCAAAGGCAGGGATGGCCCTGCCTTTGCTTGTTGTATATTCATATTTCGGCCGACCGGACGGACAACGTGACGGAATCGAGCAGATTGATGAAATCGCTGCCCGTTTCGGCTCCGAGCTCACCGCCCGGCTCGATGAAGCTGTATGTGCCGTAACTTCCGGTGCTTGCGGACAGCCATACCGCGGCGGCACAGGTGCCGCTGGCGCAGGAGCGTTCCCAGAAGAGCGTGTCTGCTGCGGGAACATAGACAAGAGGAACAAGGGACATCTTCTCCTGATCGAGCTGCATGATCCCCGCGGCAGGAGCTCCGAGCACGGAGCACCACTGCTTCAGCGCGGCTTCGGCAAAAGCCGGATCCAGGATTTCTGCGCATATGATATGGCTTATTCCCGGAAAGCGCACGACGGGGAGAAACATGTCCGTCCCCTGAAAGCGGAATTGCCGGCCGGAGATCTCTTCCGGCAGCGGCATCCCGATCTTCCCGGCATAACTCCCTTCCGAGATCCGTTTGATCGAGGAAGAGAGAGGCTTGTCCACTCCAAAGAAATCAACGGAGAAGGCCCCTTCGTCTGCTCCGGCCTTCATCGCTGCCAGTGCCGCAGCGGAGAATGCGGCATTGCCACAGAATTCTCCTCCGGCCATCCGAAGAGAGATCCCGGAGCGGGAAATGCCCTCTATAAAACCGACCTGCTCTGCGGACGGCTCTGCGGAAAGCAGTCTGGACGCTGTTTCAGGATAGTCAGATACCGGGAAAGGAGTTTCAACAAGAATGGTGATGTTTCCGGCGGGATCGGCATAGCAGTAATCGACTCGCGTTTTATTCATTGCTGATAATTCCGCAGGAACTGGCGGGTCCTCTCCTGGACAGGGTCTCCGAATAGGCGTTCCGGCTCGCCCTCTTCAACGATGACTCCGCCGTCCATGAATATCACCCATTCCGAGACGGCTCTCGCAAAAGCCATTTCGTGGGTCACGATGACCATGGTCATGTTTTCATCCGCAAGCTGACGGATGACCTTCAGGACTTCTCCGGTGAGCTCGGGATCGAGTGCGGAAGTAGGCTCGTCAAAGTACAGGATCTCCGGCTGCATGGCGAGAGCCCTGGCAATGGCCACACGCTGCTGCTGGCCTCCGGAGAGCTGGCAGGGATAGGAATTCTCCTTGCCCTCGAGGCCCATTTTCTTCAGCAGCTGCATCGCACGCTCGCGGACCTCTTCTTTGTTCTGCCCGTGGAGGATCGGAGCTTCGCTGATATTCCGCAGCACCGAATAATGCGGGAAGAGATTGAAGTTCTGGAACACCAGTCCGAAGCGGGTCCGGAAACCGTTCAGAGCGGCCTTCGGGGCATAGATCCCGTCATGCACGGCATACTGACCGTCGTAGAGGATATCCCCTCCGTCCGCTGTCTCGAGGAAGGAAGCGCAGCGCAGAAGAGTGGATTTTCCCGAACCGGAGGGACCGATGATGGACATCACGTTGCCGCGGTCCACGGAGAGGGAGATATCCTTGAGCACGGAAAGCGATGAGAAGGATTTCTGCAGGCCGCGTATCTCAAGTATGCTCGGAAATGCGTTCTGTATCTCGAAAGAGTTATTATCCGACATTCTCTGCAGCACCCCCTTACCGGTAATAATCGAGTCTCTTCTCGATGCGGCCCATCACATAGTCCACCACGGCATTGAAAACATAATAGAAAACGCCCGCCACTATAAAAGGCGTGAAGCTCGTTTCCGAATTCGCGATTTGCTTGCCCAGGGTGAACATCTCCACATAAGAGACGGTGTATGCCAGGGAAGTGTCCTTGACAAGGGTGACCACTTCGTTGGTGATGCTCGGCATAATGCGCTTGATCACCTGAGGGAGTATGATGCGCATAAACGTCTGAAACTTGGAATATCCTAAAACTTCCGCCGCTTCATACTGCCCTGCGGAGATGGATTCGATCCCTCCCCTGTATATCTCGGCAAAATATGCCGCATAGTTTATCGAAAAGGCAATGACCACAGGTATGAGCTTATTCCTTGCCACATTTGTCCCAAACAGATAGTACGGACCGTAGGTCACGGCGAGCAGCTGCAGCATCAGAGGTGTGCCGCGCAGAACGGATATGAAGAAACGTGTGACGGAGGAAACGACCCTGTTTTTGCTCATGCGAAGCAGAGCAACGATCATGCCCAGCGGCAGAGAAAACAGCAGGGTCAGAAAAAAGATGGCGCAGGTCTTTCCGAGACCTTCGCTCATCTTTAATATCATTGTCATCAACGACATGAAAAAGACCTCATTTCCTTAAAAACAGAAGTTCCCGAAAGCGCATGAGAATGCGCTTTCGGGCATTTGTTGTGTTTTGCGGCGGGATCAGCCGTTAAGGAAAAGCAGATTGTTGACGATATCCGGATATTTCGCGGCGATCTCGGCGTAAGTGCCGTTTTTCACGAGCTCGGCTACCGCGCCTTCAATACTGGCGCACAGTTCCTTGTCGCCGGAACGGAAAGCGATCCCGTACTGCTCGGCACCGAGATTCTCGTTGATGATCAGGAATCCTTCGTGCTCGGCCGCATAAGCGGAAGCGACCGGGAGGTCAACAAATACAGCATCGGCCGCGTTGCCGGCAAGCTCCGTGAAGCACTTGAGGAAGCTGTCGCAGGTCATGACGCTTTCAAAGGAAGAGGCGAGGTCTGCAAGATCGCCGTTCAGAAGCGCCTCGCCGGAAGTACCGAGCTGGACCGCGACGACTTTGCCGGCAAGATCAGCAGAGCTCGTATAACCGCTGTCGGCCTTTACCATAAGGACCTGGGTGTTGTCGAAATAGGGTTTGGAGATCACATAGCCGGCTTCGGTCATGCTGTCGAGGATTGTCATGCCGGACCACACGCAGTCGCATTCCATCGAATCGAGCTGGACGAGCTTCTCATCCCAGTTGACTGCGAAGATCTCCATATCCCAGCCGAGAAGATCGCAGGCTGCTTTGCAGATCTCAACATCGAATCCCGTGTAGCTGCCGTCTTCACCGAGATAGCTGAAGGGGGGATACTCGGGGTCGATGCCCATGATGAATTTCTTCTTCTCAGCAGGAGCGCTCTTTCCGCAGGCGCACAGCGCGAAGACCATAGCTAAAACAAGGACCAGACTTAATATCTTTTTCATTTTGTTCCTCCGTAAAAAACAAAAGATTACTTTGACAAGATAACACATTAGCGAGCTAAAGTAAACAAAAGCTTGCAGAGGCATTGTGCATTTTTTGCACAACAACGGAAACACAGACACTTTAATTCCTACTTTTTTTGTGGTATATTGAATCCACAGAAAAACAGTAGGAATTAGGAGCTGGCCTTGAATATCACGAGCAAAGGTAGATATGCGCTTAGGGTGATGACGGATCTTGCCCAGCATCCCGACGACGGCTATATTTCCCTGAAGACCATAGCCGAACGGCAGAATGTATCCATGAAATATCTGGAGATGATAGTCGGGTGCCTGAAAAAGGCGGGACTCGTGGAGAGCACGAGAGGCAAGGAGGGCGGATACAGACTCGCCGGAAAAGCCGATGCGTGTTCCGTCGGAGAGATCCTGCGCTGCACGGAGGACACTCTCTCGCCGGTGGCGTGCATCAAAGAAGGCAGCGTCGACTGCGAGAAAGCGGGAGCGTGCCTTACGCTTCCGATGTGGAAGGAACTTGACGATCTTGTCAATGACTACCTCGACAAGGTAACGCTCGATGACCTCATAACCGGAAAAAAATGGAATTCATAAAAGGATACAGATAGAAAGAAAGGACAGTACGAAATGTTTGTTTACGCAGATAACGCCGCGACCACTTCTGTGAGCAAGACCGCGCTTGACGCGATGATGCCTTACCTCACCGAGATGTATGGCAATCCCTCCAGCCTTTACAGCTTCGCCCAGAAGGTCACCGAGGGCGTCGCGGAAGCGAGGAAGACCGTCGCAGAGCTGATCAACGCGGAGCCGAGGGAGATCTACTTCACATCCGGAGGCAGCGAGGCTGACAACCAGGCGATCGTCTCCGCCGCGCTGGTGGGAAAGCGCAAGGGCAAGATGCACCTGATCTCCACAAAATTTGAGCATCACGCCGTGCTGCACACACTCAAGAGACTTGAGAAAGACGGCTTTGAGGTAACACTGCTCGATGTGCACGAGGACGGAGTGGTCAGGCTGGAGGATGTTGAGGCCGCGATCCGTGATGACACGGCGCTGGTGACGGTCATGTTCGCCAACAACGAGATCGGAACGGTACAGCCGATAACCGAGATCGGCGCACTGTGCCGCTCGAAGGGCATCCCCTTCCACACCGACGCGGTCCAGGCTGCCGGACATATGCCGATCGACGTGAAGGCCATGAATATAGACATGCTCTCCATGTCCGGGCACAAGTTCCATGCCCCCAAGGGAGTCGGCGTTCTGTATGCGAAAAGGAATATGCCGCTGTTCAATATAATAGAAGGCGGAGCGCAGGAGCGCGGCAAGAGAGCGGGCACAGAAAACGTCGCGGGCATCGTTGCGCTGGCGGCGGCACTCAAGGAGTCCTGTGACAATATGGAGGCCAACACCGCCAAGATCATCCCGATGAGGGACAAGCTCTTTGCGGAACTCAGCAAGATCCCGCACAGCAAGATAAACGGAAGCCTCGAGCACCATGTGCCCGGTACGGTAAATATGTGCTTCGAAGGGATCGAGGGCGAATCGCTTCTTCTGATGCTCGATGCCAATGGCATCTGCGCATCTTCCGGAAGCGCCTGCACATCGGGTTCTCTGGATCCCAGCCATGTGCTTCTTTCACTCGGACTGCCGCATGAGGTGGCACACGGATCACTGAGACTTTCCATCGGTGAATACAACGAGATGGAGGAGATCGATCATATAATCGAGGTCGTTCCGAAAGTTGTGGAATATCTGCGCAACATGTCCCCGGTCTGGGATGAACTTGAAAAGGGCGAACGCCCGCATCTGATATAATTAGGGAGGCAAAGAATCATGGCACTGTACAGTGATAAGGTAATGGACCATTTCCAGAATCCGCGCAACGTAGGAAAGATCGATGACGCAGACGGCATAGGCGAAGTCGGCAATGCCAAGTGCGGCGACATCATGAGGATGTACATCAAGGTAGAGGACGGCATCATCACCGACTGCAAGTTCAACACCTTCGGCTGCGGCAGCGCGATTGCGACAAGCTCCATGGCGACCGAACTCATCAAGGGAAAGCCCGTGGAAGAGGCGCTGAAGCTTTCAAACCAGGCCGTCGTTGAGGCGCTCGACGGACTGCCCACCCACAAGATCCACTGCTCCGTCCTCGCGGAAGAGGCAGTGAGAGCCGCCGTCAAGGATTACTATGACAAAAACGGCATAGCCTATGACCCGGAGGAGCTCAAGATCAACGACTGCGAAGCCTGCAGTATGGAATAAGGGATACTGTTTCAAAAAGCGCCTTTCCGGAACAGGAAGGCGCTTTTTTGTTGCAGAAGCCACTGTTAAAAGATAGTTTTATATAGTATAATGCAGTTCATGAAGCAAAAAACGTATGATAAAGGGAGGAGGGACAATATGAAGATCACGCTCAATCCGGATGAAGAGATCGTAAAGACCATAAAGGAAGGCCTTGAGCAAACAGGCGGATACTGCCCCTGCAGAAGAGAACGCACCCCTGCGACAAAATGCATGTGCCAGGAATTCCGGGACCAGATAAAGGATCCCGAGTTTGAAGGCTTCTGCCATTGCATGCTGTACTATAAGACGAAATAATCATCATTGAAAAGGAGGAAGACTTATGGAGATCGTTCTGACAAAAGAGAACTTTGAGACCGAGGCGCTGAAATCCGATATCCCCGTGCTTGTGGATTTCTGGGCGTCCTGGTGCGGCCCCTGCAAGATGCTCGCACCGGTTATTGCGGATATCGCATCCGAGTATGCCGGCAAGGTGAAGGTCGGCAAGGTGAACGTCGATGATGAGCCGGAACTGGCAAACGCGTTCCGGGTATCCAGCATCCCGACGGTCGTCCTGATAAAAGACGGCGCGGTTGCCGCCACATCGATAGGATTCAAACCAAAAGAGAGCCTTCTCTCGGCGCTTGGGATCTGACCCAAGAGAAAAACCACTGAACATTATTTAAAAGGAGAATAACATGAGCAAATATTCCGGAACTCAGACCGAGAAAAACCTGGAGACCGCTTTCGCCGGCGAATCCCAGGCGAGAAACAAATACACCTATTTCGCATCCAAGGCGAAGAAGGATGGCTTTGAGCAGATCGCAGCCCTGTTCCTGAAGACCGCGGACAACGAGAAGGAACACGCAAAGATGTGGTTCAAGGAGCTCAACGGCATCGGCGATACGGCGGCCAATCTGGCAGCGGCGGCTGACGGAGAGAACTACGAGTGGACCGACATGTACGAGGGCTTTGCAAAGACGGCGGACGAGGAAGGTTTCCACGAGCTGGCGGAGAAATTCCGCGGCGTGGCGGCCATTGAAAAGCACCATGAGGAGCGCTACCGCGCTCTGCTGAAGAACGTGGAGACCGCAGCGGTCTTCGCAAAGAGCGAGGTAAAGGTATGGGAGTGCCGCAACTGCGGACACATCGTGGTCGGCACCGCCGCCCCGGAGATCTGCCCGGTCTGCGCACATCCTCAGGCGTACTTTGAGATCAACAGCGAGAACTACTGATTCTCATTAAAACCAACAACGGCTTCGGCAGAAATGCCGGAGCCGTTGTTTATGTCCGGAAAAGAATAGCTTGAGACCGGAATAACACAAGGATAGAGACAGAACGTTTTTACCGTATCGGACACGATTTGCCCCTCCTTGCTAATGATGGCCTGAACGGATATAATCTGATTAGAATGATTAAAGGAGCATGGCGATGACGGATTCTTTATCAAAATCCCTGTACTGCAGCGGAGTTCAGTGCCCCAAAATGCTGTGGCTGAAGAAGCACCGACCGGAACTGTTCGATGAATCTGTGATGAACCAGGCCGTGTTGGATACGGGAAGTGAAGTCGGCGATCTGGCGATGGGCCTGTTCGGGGACTATACCGAGGTCCCCTACGGCGATCTTTCCGGGATGATCCGGGAGACGGAGCGGCTGCTGGCCGCCGGGGAACGGATCATAGCCGAGGCTTCCTTCTCCTGCGACGGCCTGTTCTGCAGCGTGGACATCCTGAAGAACAAGGGCGGCGGGGACGTGGAGCTCTATGAGGTGAAAAGCTCGACTTCCGTACACGATATCTATTACCACGACGTCGCCTATCAGATGTTCGTTCTGGAACAGCTCGGTCTGCATGTAAGCAGGGCCTGCCTCGTGCATATAAACCGGGAGTATGTCCGCGGGAAGGAGATTGAGATCGACAAGCTGTTTTCCGTGGCAGACCTGACCGATACGGTCCGGCAGATGCAGCAGGGGGTCGCGGAAAGAATTGCTCTGCTGAAATCCTGCATCCGGGAGCCCAAAGAGCCTGCAACCGATCTGGGGCAGTTCTGCTTTGATCCCTATGACTGCGGTTTCTGGAAGCACTGCACGGAGCATCTGCCGGAACCGAATGTGTTCCAGCTGTCCGGCATGCAGAAACGGACCATGTTCAAAAACTACTATCAGGGGATCGTAGGTTTTGAGGATCTGCTGCGCGACGCGAAGCTGAACGCCGGGCAGAAGATGCAGATAGAGTTTGAACTCGAAGACCGGGAGGATCACATCGAAGCGGACAGGATAAGGGAATTCCTCGATATACTGAGCTACCCGCTCTATTTCCTGGACTTCGAGTCGTTCCAGCCGGCCGTCCCCCTTTATGAGAACGCAAGGCCGTACGACCAGATCGTGTTTCAGTATTCTCTCCACTATTATGAGGAAGAAGGCGGTCCGCTGCTGCATAAGGAATACCTGGCAATGCCGGGAGGCGATCCGCGGAGAGAACTGGCGGAGCAGCTTTGCAGGGATATCCCCGCGGACGTATGCACGATCGCCTACAACATGGCCTTTGAAAGGGGCAGGATCAAGGAGCTGGCGGGCCTGTATCCGGATCTCAAAGAGCATCTGATGGACATCCACGACCGGATCATCGACCTTATGGAACCGTTCCGGAAAAAACACTACTATACAAAAGCCATGCAGGGGTCCTACTCCATCAAATATGTGCTTCCGGCTCTCTTCCCGGACGATCCCGCACTGGATTACCACAATCTTGAGGGCGTGCACAACGGCGGCGAGGCCTCCGCGGCATTCGCGGCGATGGCGAAGATGGGGCCGGAGGAGCTTGCGGCCTGCCGTGAAAATCTGCTGAAGTACTGCGGGCTGGACACCTTCGCCATGGTGAGGGTGCTGGAAAAGCTGCAGGAAAAAGCCGGTTGATCCGGATCATATTAGAAAAGAGCACCTGTCCGGGCGGACGGGTGCTCTTTTCTTTTACAGGGTGACGCGCCTGGCCGAGCAGGCGGCCATGGACCAGAAACGGTCGTTGTCCAGGGCGGCAAAATCGCGGGAGGTGTCGAGGCCGCCGATGTCCCGGAGGGCGCGGATCGTCAGCGCGACGGCGAGGAGGTGCTTGCAGAGGCCGGGATAGGGGCATTCGCAGTACATCTCCGACAGCATGTCTCCGTCGAGCCGGAAGTTTACCTCGTACCACGTTGAACCTTCGATGAAGGCGGTGCCGAAGCCATCTTTCACACCGACATAGGCGACCTTGCCCGAGCGGCAGTAATCCACGGCCCTCTCGGGAACGCCTTGGCTGATATCCTCGTTCCCTTCAATATCAGCAAGGGAGATCTCGTAACCATCGCCGACAACGATCTCCTCTTCGGATCCGTCCTCCTGACCATCCCATTGCTTCGGGGGCAGGATCCATGCCCTGAACTCGTCAGGCGACATGGCATCGCCGTCGAAGCACACCATCTTGTCCAGAAGGGACTCAAAGGTACCGCGGAGGGTGCCGCCGGCTTTGGCGATCACCCGCTGGTAATCCGCGAGATTGATCCTGAATTTTGTGACGACCTTCTCGACCACAGCGAGCTTTCCGGCAAGTTTGCCGCTGACGAAGACCCGGTCGCCGGGCTCAAGGACAAAGCGGTCGTTGTAATAGGTCAGGACCCTGCCGTCGTCGATGAACCGGACGGAAACCAGAGAACGGACAGGATCCGGAGCGGCTGCCGGGACCGGTTCGATTTCCGGGGCGACGTGCTGTTCTCCGGTGCCGAAACCGAGAATGCTTTTCATATCGGATCTCCTTTTCTCACCTCTAAGGGCTTGTTCATTTCTTCCATTGATATCTCTTTTATGTTTTTAGAATACCATGAGAACTGTCCAATAAAACGGACAGAAGAAGGCGCAGTCTCGCTTTATGTAGAGATCGCATTTCTGTTTTCATGCCATAGCCTCTTGACAAACAAGATGCTGATAAGTATACTTTGTTATATTAAGTTATACAAATCATACTTTTTATAACAGAGAGGTACACAGTATGAAGCTGCCAAAACCCAAAGGGAAATATGCCTGGACCGCGACAGTCGGTGAAAAAGGACAGATCGTCATCCCCAAGCAGGCGAGAGAGCTTTTCGGCATTGAACCCGGAGATACTCTTCTGCTGCTGGGCGATGAGAAGCGGGGCATCGCCATTCCGCCGAAGGATCAGTTCACGAAGATGCACGAAAGGGTATTCGGATCAGAGGATGAAGGAGAAGAAGCGGAATGAGCGCTGTTGAAGTAAGCGGACTGTGCAAGAAATATCCGGAGTTCACGCTGGACAACGTGGGCTTTTCACTGGAGAAGGGGCGGATCACGGGCTTTATCGGCAGAAACGGCGCCGGCAAGACCACCACCATCAAATCCATGCTGAACCTCGTTCATCCGGATGCGGGAGAAGTGGTCTATTTCGGGCTGCCGCTTTTCGGGAACGAAGCGGAGATCAAGACCCGCATCGGCTACTCCACGGAATCGCTGAATTACTACCCCCGGAAAAAGCTCAAAGACCTGATTGCCGTCACGAAGCTTTTCTATCCCAACTGGGATGAGGAGGCGGCGCGGGAATATGCGGAGCTTTTCAAGCTTGATCTGAATAAAACACCCCTGGAGCTTTCCGAGGGCATGAAGGTGAAATGCAACCTGCTCCTTGCCATGTCTCACAGGGCGGAGGTCCTGATCCTTGATGAGCCTACGAGCGGGCTGGATCCCTTCTCCAGAGACGAGCTTCTGGATGTATTCCTCCAGCTGCGGGAGCACGGCGTCGCGATCCTGTATTCGACGCATATCACCTCAGATCTGGAAAAATGCGCGGATGACATTCTGTACATCCGGAACGGAAAGATCATTGCTTCGGAGACGAGGGAAAAGTTTATCGAGAAGATGGGGCAGCCGGGCGAGACGCTTGAGGAGATCATGCTCCGGTCGGAAAGAGAGGCGCGCAATGGGTAATATGCTGAAAAAAGAGATGAAGCTCAGCGCTTCGATCCTCAGTTATCTGTTTATCGCGTTCGGGTTTATGACTCTGATCCCCGGGTATCCGATCCTGTGCGGCGCGTTCTTCACCACGTTGGGCCTGTTCCAGACCTTTCAGAGCATGCGTGAGAACAACGACACGGTCTATTCCGCACTCCTGCCTGTTCCGAAGAGGGACGTTGTACGCGGCAGATACGCCTTTGTGGTCTTCATCGAGATGTGCAGCTTTGCGATCATGGCGGTCATGACGCTCCTGCGCATGACGGTCCTGTCGGGATCGGCCGTGTACAGGGCAAACGCCCTGATGAACGCGAATCTTGTGTTCCTCGGGTTTGCCCTGCTGATCTTCGGCTGCTTCAACAGCGTGTTTGTGGGAGGCTTCTACAAGACGGCCTATTCTTTCGGAAAACCCTTTGTTTCCCACATAATCGCTGCGTTCGTCATCATTTTCATCGCGGAAGCGCTGCATCACGTTCCGGGGCTGGAGGCCGTCAACGCCTTCGGGTTTGACCATATCGGTCTGCAGCTCGCCTTCTTTCTCGCAGGGGCGGCGGCGTTTATCCTTCTCACCGTGCTTTCGATGAAGAGGTCGGAGAAAAACTTCGAAAAGATCGACCTGTAAATGCGGGGGACTGCATATGGAATATGAGCGCATCGTGCACCCGTTCCCGCCGCTGTTCGATGAAAACAGCAGGATCCTTATCCTGGGCAGTCTGCCTTCGGTGAAGTCGCGGGAGCAGATGTTTTTCTACGGACATCCGCAGAACCGCTTCTGGCCGCTGCTCGCAAGGCTGCTCGGGGAACCGGAGCCGCACTCCACAGAGGAGAAGAAACAGCTGGTATTGAAGCATCACATAGCGCTCTGGGATACGATCTTCAGCTGTGATATCATCGGCTCGGGGGACAGCAGCATAAAAAACGTGGTGCCTACGGATCTGAAGCCGATCGTGCGGGGATCGAAGATCGAAAGGGTCTTCTGCAACGGACAGACCTCCTGGAAATACTATCACCGTTTTCAGGAGAAGGAACTCGGGATCGAAGCGAAGGCGCTGCCGTCGACCAGTCCGGCAAACGCCGCATGGACGATGGACAGGCTGGCAGCTGCATGGGAGATCATTCTGGAATAAGCCATGCGTACAGAAAAACAATAGTTTTGAGAACAAATTGTAATGAAAGCGGAGGCCGCCGGCCTTCGCTTTCAATTTTTGTAGGATTTTCCAAAATTAGGTAAAATATTAGCTTGTATATTACCTATACTCATTTATAATGTAAGCTGAGGTGGGGCCTATGAACATCGATACCGAAACCATCGTTTCGGTATCCGAGGCGAATCAGAATTTCTCAAGGGTCACCCGAATAGCGGACGCGAAGGGAGAGGCCGTGATCTTCAAGAACAACAGGCCGAAATACCTGCTCATCGATCTTGAGGGACCGCCGTTATCCGGCCTGAACGAAAAAGAGAAACTGCGATTTGTCGCAGAGAGGATACTGAACGACAGCAGACCCGCTGCAGGGAATAAATGAAAGAAGGAAAAGACAATGGAAAATAAAGAAAAGTTTCTGAATTCAACGGCCGTAATGAATATCCTCGTGACGGTCCTCACCATAGCAGTCATTATCACATGCTTCTCCTGCCTCTGGTCGGTGGAAAGGGCCAGAGAGAAAATGGCGGATATAGAGGCCGCACTTGAAGAACTGAGTTCCTCCGCCCCCCTGGACCAGTTCTGGACGGACAGCGCCATGAAGAAGGCAGGAGAAAGCGGCAGCCTGAACGGAGAGATAAAGACCGTGTTCCTTACTTACAAGGACTACGGCACCGGCTATAACGAAGGCGAGATCATCCTGGTCAGCAACGACGAGGATTATCAGAACATCGAGCTGAACAGCAACGAAGAGGGACTGACCGAGCTGGGCGGCATCATCGCGGAGTATCTCAAGGACAATGACGGCGAGCTCGTCATCTTGATCAGCAGGAACAGGTTCTCCGAGAACAACCTTGCGCGGCTGGAAGAGATGATAAGCGGACAGTTCAGCAGTTACGCCGAGTAAGACCTGCTCTGTCCGCAGCGCGGACAGGCATCTGACAGGGCTGAAAAAAGCAGCGGGAATGCCCCGCTGCTTTTTCTTTTCGATTTGCTGCCGGAAAATGCAAAAAACTCTTGCAAATGAAAGGGCCTTCTGTTATTATATTCAAGCATTTCGCACGAAAACGGACTTTTCTCCATGTGATCCGCGGCAGAAACAGCGGATTTGGGGTTGAGGATGATGTTTTCGGAGGGAAAAACAAAAAATATGGAGGAAAACAAATGGCATCAGTAGTTTCTATGAAACAGCTGCTGGAAGCCGGCGTCCACTTCGGACACCAGACCAGACGCTGGAACCCCAAGATGGCCGAGTACATCTACTGCGAACGTAACGGCATCTACATCATCGACCTGCAGAAGACCGTCAAGAAGCTGGAAGAGGCATATGACTTTGTGCGTCAGCTCAGCGAGAACGGCGAATCCGTCCTTTTCGTCGGAACGAAGAAGCAGGCCACTGACGCGGTCAAGGAGGAAGCCTCCCGTGTCGGTATGTTTTACGTGAATGCCCGCTGGCTCGGCGGCATGCTCACCAACTTCAAGACCATGCGCACCCGCGTGGACAGACTTGCACAGCTCAAGAAGATGCAGGAAGACGGCACCTTCGACATGCTTCCCAAGAAGGAAGTCATGAAGCACCTGGGCGAGATGGAAAAGCTCGAGAAGTATCTCGGCGGCGTCAAGGATATGAAGAAGCTTCCCGGCGCCCTGTTTGTCGTTGATCCCCGCAAGGAGCACAACGCGATCGCTGAGGCCCGCAAGCTCCACATCCCCATTGTCGCCATCGTAGATACCAACTGCGATCCCGACGAGGTCGACTACGTGATCCCCGCAAACGATGACGCTATCCGCGCCATCCGCCTCATCGCCGGCTGCATGGCCAACGCCGTTCAGGAAGGCCGTCAGGGCGAGGATGTCGAGGTCCCCGCAGAAGCGACTGCAGAGGCTGCTGAAGCAGTCGAGGCAGCTGCGGAGCCGGCCGAAGCAAAAGAAGCCGAGTAATATAAACGATAAAAGGGGCCTGAATCAAGCCCCTTTTTTAATGAGTATAATAAGGAGGATAAGATAATGGCTTTTACAGCTCAGGATGTTAAAACACTCCGTGAGATGACGAATGTCGGCATGATGGACTGCAAGAAGGCACTCCAGGCCACCGACGGAGATATGGACAAGGCAGTCGACTGGCTGCGCGAGAAGGGCCTTGCAAAGGCCGCAAAGAAGGCCGGACGCATCGCCGCCGAAGGCATGGCATATGCACGCGTATGCCCCGAGTGCGGTGTCGGCGCCGTCGTCGAAGTTAACTGCGAGACCGACTTCTGCGCGAAGAGCGATCTCTTCAAGGCATTCGTAAAGGACGTCTGCAAGGTGGTCCTGAATAACGATCCCGCGGATGTTGAGGCTCTGCTCAACTGCAAGTACCCCGGCTCTGAGCTCACCGTCGCCGAGACCCTCCCCGAGAAGGTCATGTCCATCGGTGAAAATCTCCAGATCCGCCGCTTCAAGAGATTCGGCAACCCGACCAACGTTGCCTATGTGCACATGGGCGGCACCCACGGCGTTCTCGTCAACCTTGCCGTTGAGGGTGATATCGACGCCACCGAGATCGGCAAGAACGTTGCCATGCAGATCGCCGCGATGAATCCCAAGTACTGGGACAAGTCCCTCGTTCCGCAGGAAGATCTCGATCATGAGCTCCAGGTCCAGGTCGCTCTCATGGACAACGATCCGAAGATGGCAGCAAAGCCCGCCGCCATCAAGGAGAAGATCGCAGCCGGCAAGATGAACGCTTTCTACAAAGAGAGCTGCCTGCTCCAGCAGGATTTCGTCCGCTCCGATCTGTTCTCCGGCTCCGTTGAGGGCTACATTGCAGACGCCGCCAAGAAGCTCGGCGGAAGCGTAAAATTCGTCGATGCCGTCCACTTCATCAAGGGCGAAGGCATTGAGAAGAAAGAGGAAGATTTTGCCGCTGAAGTCGCAGCGCAGATGAACGCCGGCAAGTAATTCCGAGCTGAACGGAATAAACAAAAAAGGAAGCTGTGTTTTGCACAGCTTCCTTTTTGCTATATGTATATGAATGATCAGGCCAGTTTCAGTTCACGGCAGCTGCCGGGGCCGAAGACCTTTTCCATCTCGGTTTTATACGAGGGGAAGAGATCAGACGGCATCAGAGCCTGCACGCAGCCGGCAAAGCCGCCGCCGTGGACACGCCATGCGCCTTTTCCTTCGAGCAGCTTCGCGCTCAGCGCAAGGCCTTCGGCGAGCTTCGTGTCTCCGGCGCCTTCGGCGACGATGTTGTTCAGAAGGTTTTCGGAGGATCTTCCGGAGGCGTTCATCAGCCTCATGTACTCCTCGCCGTTGCCGGCTCTGAGAGCGTCCCGCATCAGAGGCACACGCGCATTCTCCTCGAAGAAGTGCTTTGCCCTCCGGACCGGACGTTCCGTCAGGCTCCAGCCTTTGGCTTCAAACTCGGCGGGATCCACGTCGCGGAGCACTTTCTGACCGAAAGAGGCGGCGATGCCGTCCATCTCGATGCGGATGGAGGCATAGGCATCGTCAAGACCGGCGTGGCTTCCGCCGGTGTTCGCCAGGCACAGGGTGAGTCCCATGGCCCCGAAGTCGGCCAGGATCGGATCGATCTCCATGGTCCGGAAGTCCACATACACGGCATGGCCGAGGGAGCAGGCAAGCTGGTCCATCAGGCCGCAGGGCTTCCCGAAGTATTTGTTCTCGGCAAACTGGGCCGCTTTTGCGATGAACACCGGATCGGCCTTACCCCCGTTATACAGTTCGTTGAGGATCCTTCCCACCATGACGGAAAAGGCGGCGGAGGAAGAGAGCCCGGAGCCCGAGGGAAGCGTACTCGTGACCTTTGCGGAAAAAGGACCGATCGCCAGTCCGTTTTCCTTGAAACAGGCGAGCATTCCGCGCATAAGAGCTCTGGATGTGCCATAGTCTTCGGGGATCACCTCGAGAGTTTCAATGTCCGCCTCAAACGGCGCAAAGCCCTCCGACTCGATCCTTGCGGTTCTGCCGCTGCCTTCACCGACAATGGCTGTAAGTCCCAGGTCAACTGCGGATGCGAGGATGCGGCCCTGCTGATGGTCGGTATGATTCCCTGACAGCTCTGTTCTTCCGGGGGTAAAGATGGTCATGCTCATGTATGCAGCTCTCCGAAAAATGATTATTTATACAGTATCAGCGCGATGGCCTCAAGAGTCTCGGTGCCTTTGTTGACCAGACTGTGGCCTTCGCCGTCATCTACAAAAGCGATGTCTCCCGGATGCAGGGTGACGATATTTCCGTTATCGCTGTATTCACCCTCGCCCTTGAGAATGTAATAGGTCTCGCCGTCGCCGTGGTGAATGTGCCAGCCGATCTCGCAGCCGGGATCAAGGAAAAGGTGGTTGAAGACTCTTCCCTTGTTGTACATCTCCTCCCCGGCCTCAAGAATATGGAGCATCCTAGCCTCTCCAGCGCCGTTGAACATTTTCTTCCGGTCTTTGATTCTGTCAGCAGCTCTTTTAATCATGTTCCTGTCTCCTTTTCACATTCCGAGATCTTCGTCGATCAGCACGACTTCCGTCGTCATCTCCATCATCGGGCCCCAGAGTACCAGCAGAGCGTTGCAGATGCGGTGCTCAGAGCGGCAGTCATGGCACTTGCCGTCAACCTGGCAGGGGTTTTTGTACGGAAAGCGCTTGCCGTTTTCTATTGCCGCCGTGTTTCTGGCGCGGTAGAGCGCGGATTCAAAATCGGGGCAGATCTTGTTCCTGCCCACAAGGATGAAGACCCGTTTTTCACCGAAGACCTGTCCGGCAAGCCTGTTGCCTCTGCCGTCGATGTTCAGGATCTCGCCGGTCTCTGAAACGGCATTCGCACCGGTGATATACACATCCGCTGCGTTAGCCTTTTTGAGGGTATCCGTTCCGGGGGTCTTCCAGTGCCAGAATACTTCGTTGTTTTCGGCCAGAACCTCATAGAGGCCGAGATCCGCCACGGTTTTGCTGCCGCCGATGCCGACTGTGGTTCCGCTGATCTGCTCGGAGAGGTGCTTTACAGCTTCTTCCCCGGTGGAGAAGTGGCTGACTTTGAAATGCCTGAGCTTGAGGTTTCTGATGGTTTTTTCAATGTCCAAAGCGTATATCCTCCTTGTCTTAAAATGTCGGTTTTTCAAGCATGGTTTCATTATATTCAAAAAAAATTCATTGTAAAGGGGGTAGGGATTTGATATAATACTTTACCGTATTGTGTAAAACGGAAAGTATGTCTTGGGGGGCGAAAACGTGAATAAGAAACTGAAAAGGTTTGCCGAATCCGGCGTTCTGATCCACTTTTTCTTTCTTATCGCCTTTGCTGTAGCGACCTGGTTCTTCGGAATGCATGAGCTTGCATATATCGAAGCCGGCATAATCGTCTTTCTCGTTATCTTCTCCCTGATCATGGCTGCCAGAAAACGCAAACAGCTCGCCGCATTCATAGAGTCGATCACCTACGAGACGGACAATGCGAAAAGCAACACCCTTATGAGTTTTCCGCTGCCTATCGTGGTGTTCCGGCTTGACGACTCCCGTATCATATGGGGAAACGAGATGTTTTTCGATATGTGCGGATCAAAGGGCACCAGGCTCGACGCCACCATCACGGATCTTGTTCCGCAGTTCAGCGGCAAATGGCTCCTTGAAGGGAAAAAGCGCTACGGCTCTCTCATAGAGCTCGGCGGCCGAAAATACCAGCTTCACGGGAATATAATCCGCTCGGCCAATGACGAGGCCGATGCAGCTTTCATGGGCATTACCTACTGGATCGACGTCACCGAGTATGACGATATGCGGATCCTGTATGAAGAGACCCGCCCTGTCGTCGGGATCATCATCATAGACAATCTGGATGAACTGATCCGGAATTACCCGGACCGCACGAAGAATGACATACGAGACGCCATTGAGGACAAGCTGAACCTGTGGGCGGACAACAACCGTGCGATCCTCCGGCGCTATGAGAGAGACAGATATATCGCCGTTTTTGAAAAGAAGTATACGGACGTGCTGAGAGAGGGAAAATTCAGCATCGTCGAGGATGTCCACGCGGTTGAGAACCCGATAGGCATTGCCGCCACGATAAGCGTAGGCTTCGGAGAGGATGCCGCCGATTTCACGGAGGCGCTCCAGTTTGCAAGCAATGCCGCGGAACTCGCGCTTTCCCGCGGCGGAGACCAGACCGTTGTAAAGAACCGGCATGGCTTTGAGTTCTTCGGCGGACGCGGAAACGAAGTCGAAAGAAGGACGAAGGTCAAATCCAGAGTCATGGCGAATGCGTTCGCCGAACTCATCCGGTATGCCTCAAAGGTCTATGTGATGGGCCATAAATTTGCCGATCTCGATGCAGTCGGCGCATGTGCGGGAATAGTCTGTCTTGCGCGCAAATTCGGCGTTAAGGCAGGGATCGTCATTGATCAGGAAAACAACTATTCCAAGGAACTGATAGCAAGACTCAAAAGAGAAGACGAGGAATACGCCTCCTGCTTCGTCACTCCGCAGGACGCCATGCTGAAAGCGGACAGCGGAACACTTCTGGTGGTGGTGGACACCAACAGGCCGGAGCAGGTGGAAGATCCGGATCTGCTGGATGCGTGCACCCGTGTGGCGGTGATCGATCATCACAGGGTCGCCGCGACATATATACAAAACTCCACGTTGAGCTTTATCGAGCCATATGCTTCTTCCGCCTGCGAACTCGTTGCGGAACTGCTGCAGGAGCTCATAGAGAAAGAGGATATCCGGCGCTGCGAGGCTGAGGCCATGCTCGCGGGCATGGTGCTCGACACTAAGCGGTTTTCTGTCAGGACCGGAGAGAGGACATTCGAGGCGGCCGCCTATCTGCGCCGTTCCGGAGCGGATACAGCGGAAGTCATAAAACTCCTGCAGTCCGATATGGACACCACCGTTGCACGGTACAATGTGCTGACTTCCGCCAAGCTTTACAGAGGCATAGCCATAGCCTCTCCGGAAGAGCCCCAGACGAGGATCGTTGCGGCTCAGGCGGCGGACGAGCTGCTGAATATACAGGGGGTCGAGGCATCGATCGTCATGGCGCCGGACGGGAAAGGCGGGGCTTTCGTCTCGGCCAGATCCATCGGCGAGGTCAATGTCCAGATCCTGATGGAAAAGCTGGGCGGCGGCGGAAACCGCAGTGTTGCGGCGGCCCAGTTCGAAAAGATAGAGATAGATGAGCTTTATCAGAAAGTCACGGCAGCGATAGACGAGTATTTCGATTGATTTCTGACGCTTCGGAGGAACAGATATGAAAGTTATTTTTTTGCAGGATGTAAAAGGACAGGGGAAGAAGGGCGAGATGAAGGAGGTTTCCGACGGATACGCCCGCAATTATCTGTTGCCCCGCAACCTTGCCACACAGGCGACCGCCGATAACCTGAACGCGCTCAAGATCAAGGAGAAGGCGGCTGCCGCGAAAGCGGCCAAGGAAAAAGCCGAGGCTGAGGCAAATGCCAAGAAGCTCGAAGGCGTTCAGGTGATCATCCGCGCCAGATCCGGCGGTTCCGGAAAGCTCTTCGGAGCAGTCACTTCCGCAGAGATAGCCTCCGCGCTCAAGGAGCAGTACGGCATAGAGATCGAAAAGAACAAGATTGTTCAGAGCGAGCCGATAAAGACATACGGCGCCTATACGGTCAAGGCAAAGCTCGGCTACGAGGTGAGCGGCAACGTCAACCTGCTGGTAGTGGAAGCCTGATTTAAAACGAATGATTTAAGAATTCGGGAAGGAGGAATACAATATGGATGAATTGCTCGGAAGAAGCGTCCCGCGTTCTGAAAGGGCAGAGCAGGCCGTGATCGGCTCCATGCTCATCGATCCGGAATGTATTCCCGATGTGATCGATGTTCTGAAAGCGGATGAGTTCTATTCGCAGATCAATAAGGATATATTTGAGACCCTGTATACCATGTTTACTTACGGCCTCACCATCGATCCCGTGACGCTCATCGACCGCATGAAGGTGAGAGGCGTTTTTGACGACAATACCGAAGAGTATATAAAAGGGATCGTGGAACTGACACCCACCTCGGCCAATGTCAGAGAATACGCTTCGATCGTGAAGGACAGAGCGCTGCTCCGCAGGCTCGGGGAAGCGGCGGACAGCATCAGCGAGATGGTGTATGAGGGTTCCGGTGAGGCGGACAGCGTTCTCGAAGCGGCAGAGAGACAGATCTATGCGCTCAGGAGCGGAAGAAATATCGGCCATCTGCAACCCGTATCCTCTGTGGTACAGACGGTTTTCCAGCAGCTCAACGACGCCGCCGAATCCGGGAGCAGCATTCCCGGCATTCCGACCGGCTTGCCGGATCTGGACAATGTGACGCTCGGACTGAACAAGGGCGAGCTTATTATCATAGCCGCCCGTCCCGGTATGGGCAAGACGAGTATTGCTCTGAACATCGCTCTCCATGCCGCGATGAACGAAAAAAAGACCGTGGCGATCTTTTCACTGGAAATGTCAAGAGAGCAGCTTGTAACGAGACTTCTCTCGAGGGCGGCACTGGTGCCTTCAAAGAACCTTCTGACCGGCCACCTTTCGGAACAGCAGTGGAAGGATATCACCACCGCCGCCCAGGCTCTGAGCGAGACCGATATCCGTATCGATGACAACTCTGCGATCACCGTCGCGGATATCAGCGCGCAGTGCAGACGCCTCAGTAAAGTGGATCTTGTAGTGATCGATTACCTTCAGCTCATGAGCTCCTCCGGAAGCGGGAAATCCTGGTCGAACGAGAGCAGGACCCAGGCGGTGAGCGATATAAGCCGTATGATGAAGATCATGGCCAAGGAACTGAATGTCCCGGTCATCTGCCTTTCGCAGCTGTCCCGTGCCAGTGAGGGCAGACAGGATAAGAGGCCGGTCCTCTCTGACCTGAGAGAATCCGGTGCGATCGAGCAGGATGCGGACGTCGTTATCGGCCTGTACAGACAGGGGTATCACGACAAGGAAGCGGAAGATCCGAATCTTGCCGAGGCCATCGTCCTGAAAAACAGGAAAGGCAGAACGGATACCGTCGAACTGAACTGGATCCCGGAGTATACTTCCTTCGGCTCCAGAGATACAGTGCATGAAGACGATTACTGAACTCGTTTCCCGTTATAATATGCTCCCGGCGGGGAGCAGGGTCCTCTGTGCGGTCTCCGGCGGAGCGGATTCCATGTGCCTGCTCCACTGGCTGCACAGCAATGCCGAAGCACTGGGAATAAGCATGGCCGCCGCCCACTTCGAGCACGGGATCCGCGGAGAGGAATCGCTGAGGGATATGCGCTTCGTTGAAGAAGCCTGCGCCGGGATGGGCATTACGCTCTATGCCGGACACTGCAGCGTCCCGGAATACGCCGCAGAGAAAGCGCTGGGCCTTGAAGAGGCCGCGAGAGAACTCCGATATGCGTTTCTCGAAGCGACAGCCCGGGAGCACGGATTTACAAGGATCGCCACGGCGCACAACGCCGACGACAACGCGGAGACGGTGCTGTTCAATCTTGCAAGAGGAAGCGGAGCTGCCGGCCTGTGCGGAATCCCTCCGGTAAGGGGCATCATCGTGAGACCGTTCCTTGAGACAACGCGGAGCGAGATCGAGAGATATCTCGAAGAAAACGGGATCTCCCATATAGAAGACAGCAGCAACCGTTCACAGCAGTACAGCCGGAATAAGATCCGGCTTCAGGTAATGCCGGTCCTCCGGGAGATCAACCCCTCGGTCGCAAAGGCCATCCTCCGGATGGGCGATACGCTGAGAGAGGATAACCGCGTTCTCGAAGAGATGGCGGAGAAGTTCATCGCCAGCCAGTTCAACGGGGAAAGCGTCCGATCAAAGGACCTGGCCGCCCTGCCCGATGCGGTGGAAGCGAGAGTGATACGCAGACTGTGTCCGCAGAGCATCAGCGCGGTGCACACGAACGACATCATGAAGCTCGCGCTGGGGACGGAACTGGCATACATTGATGTTCCCGGTGCAAGAATAAGAAGACAGAATGGAAGGATCTTTTTCACAGACCCTCCCGTCCCCAAGAATAAAAAGAAAAAACAGTCCGAATAAAAGAGGAAAAAATGGAAAAAGACATTCAGAGCGTTCTTATCAGCGAGGAAGAGCTTCAGGCCAAGGTCAAGGAGATAGGCGCGAAGATCTCCGCGGATTATCAGGGAAAGACGCCGATCTTTGTAGGTGTGCTCAAGGGCTGCTTCATTTTCATGTCAGACCTTGTGAGAAGCGTGAGTATAAACTGCTCCATGGATTTCATGGCGGTGTCCTCCTACAGCGGCACGAAAACGACGGGAGCGGTCAAGATCAACAAGGACCTCAGTGAGGACATCTGCGGAAAGGATGTCATAATCGTGGAAGACATCCTCGACTCAGGCATAACGCTGAACTATCTGAAGCACTATCTTATGGTCAGAGAGCCTGCGTCGATCAGGATCGTCACGCTGATGGACAAACCCTCCCGCAGGAAAGCCGATGTCTATGCCGACTACTCCTGCTTTGAGGTCCCGGATGCTTTCGTGGTGGGCTACGGCCTCGACTACAATGAGAAATACCGCAACCTGCCCTATGTGGGCATTCTGAAACCAGAAGTATATAAGTGAGGTGATCCCTGCTTGAAGCCAAAAAGAAACCGGGTCAGAGACATAGGCTTTTATGTCCTGCTTCTGCTGATAATCGTGGCCGTTATTGCGACCATGACAAGAGACAGCGTGAGCGAGTCGCTCAAGTATTCCGACCTTGTTGACCTGTTCACCGGGGAGAAGGTAGAGTCTTTTGTCACGGAAGGCGAGAGCATCACGCTGAAGGTCAGGACCGGGAATCCGGAAGAGCCTTTGGAGTCAAAAACATACAGCCTGTACAGCTTCTCGGTGTTTTACGAGGATTTCCATGAGCTTATCCGTGAGCAGTACGAGGCCGGGATCATAACGGAATATGACTACACCGAAGGCTTCACGCTGCCGTGGTGGGTCAGCTTTGTGCCGTATCTTATCCTTATCGGCCTGATGGTCCTGTGGTTTGCCCTTATGAACCGTCAGGGCGGCGGAGCGGGCGGGATCGCCAAGTTCAGCCGCGCCAGAACAAGGCTCGGAAGTGAAGAGAAGAACAAAAAGACCTTTGCCGATGTGGCGGGCTGCGATGAGGAAAAGGAAGAACTGGCGGAGATCGTCGACTTCCTCAAGAATCCCAAGTCCTTCACCGATATGGGCGCCAGGATACCCAAGGGCGTTCTGCTCGTAGGTCCTCCGGGAACCGGTAAGACCCTGCTTGCCAAAGCCGTTGCCGGTGAGGCAAACGTGCAGTTCCTCTCGATCTCAGGCTCGGACTTCGTTGAGCTGTATGTCGGCGTCGGAGCAGGCCGTGTGCGCGACCTGTTCGATCAGGCGAAGAAAGTTGCTCCGTCGATCATATTCATAGATGAGATCGATGCGGTGGGCCGGCAGAGAGGCAGCGGCCTCGGCGGCGGCCACGATGAGCGCGAGCAGACGCTGAACCAGCTGCTCGTTGAAATGGACGGATTCGGCAACAACGAGGGCGTCATTGTCATGGCGGCCACGAACAGGGCCGATATCCTCGACAACGCTCTCCTCAGACCGGGAAGATTCGACCGTCAGGTCTATGTCGGACTGCCGGATATACGCGGCAGAGAGGAGATCCTGAAGATCCATTCGAGAGACAAGCATCTTGCCGAAGATGTTGACCTCAACAGCATTGCCAAAGGCACTGCCGGATTTTCCGGAGCCGATCTTGAGAACCTCATGAATGAGGCGGCGCTCCTTGCCGTCCGCCGGAAGCACAGATTCGTCTCCATGGACGATATAGACGAGGCTATCTTAAAGGTCCAGATGGGCCCGGAGAAGAAGAGCCGCAAGGTGAGCGAGAAAGCAAGAAAACTCACCGCGTACCATGAGGCAGGCCATGCCGTTGCCGCGAGATTCCTTGAGCATGTGGACCCTGTGCATTACATCACCATCATCCCTCGTGGAATGGCAGGCGGCTTTACCCTGATGCGTCCTGACGAGGATGCAGAGAATTTCACCTCCCGTTCGCAGATGTTCGAGAGCATCGTTATGGCCCTGGGCGGGAGAGTTTCGGAAAGACTGTTTCTTGACGACATTTCCACCGGAGCTTCCGGAGATATCCAGCATGCAAGCTCCACCGCCAGAGACATGGTCATGCGATACGGCATGAGCGAAAAGCTCGGCCCAATCTCCTATGACACCTCCGGTCACTCTATCTTCATCGGACGTGATTTCGGTACCACAAAGAGCTATTCCGAGGAGACTGCCGCCATCATCGACGAAGAGGTCAAACGGATCTTTACCGAGGCGGAGAAGAAGTGCGAGGAGATACTTACCGCACATTCCGGGCAGCTCAAAGCCGTTGCGGAATACCTGCTCGAGCATGAGAGCATGGATGCGGAGGAGTTCGATTATTACTTCACGCACGGAGAGTTTATGCCGATATCCTCTAAAAAGGTGAAAGAGGCACGGAATGATCCGTCCATCGAGCGCCCGGCAAAGCATATCTCCATGACAGACGGATATGCAGAGGACACGAAAGCCGAAAGCGAAGCATCTCCTGAAGAAGCTGCCGGGGAGGCAGCCGCAGAGACCGAAGAAGCCGGGAATGCGGAAACGGAAACGGCTGAGAACGGAAAAGAAGAATAAGAGCTGACCAACAAAAAAGCTCTGCCTTTCAAGGCAGAGCTTTTTGTTTTTGCATGCATCAGTAATTCGGCTTGAGTTCCAGATAGAGCTGCCGGTATTTCCTTGCGGAGTTTTCCCAGGAGACGTCCTTTTCCATATCCCGGATGACCATCTCATCCCAGCGCTCACGGTTGGTGAAGTACAGCGTTTTGGCGCGGTTGATCGCGTCGAGGAGCAGCCAGGCCTCATAGCGGTCGAAGGTGAATCCGTTGCCGGAGTTGTCATATTCGTTATAGGGCAGGACCGTGTCCTTCAGGCCTCCGGTCTCTCTGACGATCGGTACGGTGCCGTAACGCATGGATATCAGCTGGGTGAGACCGCAGGGCTCGAA
Organism: Candidatus Limivicinus sp.; assembly: GCA_045586065.1. Classification (GTDB taxonomy): domain Bacteria; phylum Bacillota; class Clostridia; order Oscillospirales; family Oscillospiraceae; genus Limivicinus. The sequence goes on along the minus strand of JAZMZR010000019.1, from coordinate 26,051 downwards.
GAGGCTGGGCACCAGCAGCGCGTCGGCGCCGGCATAGATCTGGTGAGCTCTTCCTTCATCGTACATGATGTTGGAGCAGACGCTTCCTCGGAAGGCATCCTCATAATAGCGGAAGGAGTTTTCGTATCGGGAATCGCCGGTGCCGAGGACAACGATCTGGGTGTTGCCGTCGATAAGCTCCGGCAGGATGAAATCGACAAGGTCCAGACCTTTCTGGTCGGTGAGCCTTGAGACAAGGCCAATCACGAATTTGCCGGCGTCCTTTTCAAGCCCCAGTTTTTCCTGAAGAAGAAGCTTGTTCTCTCTCTTCTTTTCGATGGCGTCGGCTATGCCATAGCGATAGGCGAGGATGGGATCGGTGCTGCTGTCCCACAGCTCGGTATCGATGCCGTTCACTATTCCGCGGAGTTTTCCGGAATGATAGCGCAGATGCGCGTCCAGACCTTCGCCGAAGAAGGTCGACTGGATCTCACCGGCATATGTTTCGCTGACCGTGGTGATCATGTCGGCATAGGTGAGGCCGCCCTTGAACATGTTGGCGTCGTCCGCACCCTGTTTCAGCACGGCATAGTCAAAGAGGTAATCAGGCAGACCGGACCAGTATTTAACGGTGGCGATATTATAGATGCCCTGGAAACGCAGGTTGTGGATGGTGAGCATCACCTTTGCGCTGGCAACTGCGGTCCCGGCAAAGACCGAACGCAGGTACACGGGGACAAGACCTGCCTGCCAGTCATGGCAGTGGATGACGTCGGGGACCCAGTTCATGTAGTTCAGAGCGGCGAGTGCCGCCTTGGCAAAGAAGCAGTATTTTGGGATGTCATCCACAAGATTGGTATAGGGATTGCCGTTGCGGAAAAAGTCCTCGTTATCGATGAAATCGTAGACCACACCGTTCCAGACATACTCCATGATCCCGACATAGAACGAGCGGCCGTCGGAGCACAGATCCATATAGAATTCTCCGCGGTATACCATTTTCTCCTGATATTCCCAGGGGATGCATTTATAACGCGGAAGGATGACTTTGACATCGCAGTTCTGCTTTATGAGAGCTTTCGGAAGGGCATACATCACATCTCCGAGTCCGCCGGTCTTCACAAAGGGATAGCACTCGGAGCCGATGAAGGCAACACTCCTTCTCGGCTGGGGCAGTACGCTTTTTTCTTCCGCAGGGGCTTCCGCGGCGACCGGAGACGCAGTCTCCTCCGAAACAGGTTCGACAGCGGGCAGTTCCACGGGTTCTGCGGGAGCGGGATCAGCCGGAACAGGTTCTATACTTGCCGGACTTTCAGCAGCTTTTTTTCTCTTTGAAGATCCGGTATTCTTTTCTGCCATTTTATCCTCCTTAAAGCCTGCAATGAGCTTTTATGCTTTGATCGGATGCGATCCATCCGGAATGTTCACACTTTACCATTTAAATTATAGAGCCGAAAGGAGGAAATTTCAACAGGAAAACACAATATTATGTAGACCTTTGAAAAGGAAGACACAATTTATGGAAAAAACGGGCGGATCATCCGGCAATTTTCTTTTTCAGGCGACAGTTTGATTACAAAACTTCTATCTCCGCATTCCGGATCAAAACGGTATAAAACTATCAGAATATGCGCTTTTTCGGCCCCTTATCGTATTGTCACGGGAGAAAATCAGAGGTATAATGAAACACTGTCAAACAAAAAAATCCGTCGGCGGACCGTCTGCCGGGAAAGGATATCTGATCATGAAGGAAGACAAAAAGGGCGGCGAGGACAAAGGCTCTTCTGTGAAAGAGGAGATCCGCTCCCTGCGTGAGCGGCTGATGGCTCAGCAGATGCTTATCCGGGAGAAAGGGCTTCCGATTATTGTTCTGGTCGAGGGATGGGCCACTGCCGGCAAGGGCACTCTGATCAACGAAATGATCAGCGAGCTTGATCCGCGCTTCTATAACGTTATATCCCCCGCCATACTGCCGAACAGGGAGGAGCGCTATCCGTTCCTTTATCCCTATGCGTGCGCCATTCCCGAAAACGGCAAGATCATGTTCTATGACTCCGGCTGGATGGAAGCTGCCGTCAGGAAATACCTTCACAGAGATATCACAAAAGAGCAGTATAAGGACAGGATCCGCTCGGCAAACGAATTCGAACGCCAACTCAGGGACGGCGGATATATCATTCTGAAGCTTTTCCTGGACATCGGCCGGAAGGAACAGCATGACCGCATAGCCATGCTCAGGTCTGACCGCGAGACCGAGTGGCGCGTGAGCGAGGATGATATCTGGCAGCACAGAGAATATGATCTTTTCCGCAGCACTTATGAGGAATTCATGGAAAAGACCGGCAAGACGGCCGAATGGCACGTGCTCAACGGCGAAAAGAAAAAAACTTCCATCAGAGACGCGCTGAAGCTGCTGGTAGAGGCCGCTGACAAGGCACTCGAGGAGGGGCGTTATTGCGGAAAACCTTTCAAGGAAAGCTTCCCGCTGCTGAAGATGCCCAGACTGAGCGAGGTGGATCTCTCGCCCTGCATCGATGATGAAGAATACAGCAAGGAGCTGAAGAGGCTCCAAAGCAGGCTGGCAGAACTGCACAATATCATTTACCGCAAAAAGATCCCCGTCATTTTGTGCTATGAGGGTTGGGACGCCGCCGGAAAAGGCGGAAACATCCGCAGGATCGCGAGACCGCTGGATCCGCGCGGCTTTGACGTGATGCCCATTGCTTCCCCGGAGCCCCACGAGCTTGCGCGCCAGTATCTGTGGAGATTCTGGACAAGGCTGCCGAGGAGCGGACATATCTGCATTTTTGACCGCACCTGGTACGGCAGAGTGATGGTGGAGAGGCTGGAAGGCTTCTGCTCCGAGGATGACTGGAAGCGCGCCTACAACGAGATGAATGAATTCGAGCGCCAGCTCACCGACTGGGGAGCGGTGGTGATCAAATTCTGGATCCATATCGATCCCGATACCCAGCTGCAGCGTTTCACCGACCGGCAGAACACCCCTGAAAAGCAGTGGAAGCTCACGGAGGAAGACTGGCGCAACAGGGAAAAATGGGCGGACTATGAAGAAGCGATAGACGAGATGCTCCAGAAGACGAGCACAGAGAACGCCCCATGGTATATTATAGAATCGAACGATAAAAAGTATGCCCGCATAAAGACGCTGAAGATCGTTACGGAAGCACTTGAAAAAGCCTGCAGTGAGCATATGTGAAAAGGACCGTGAAAAATGGCTGACAAAGTAAAGAAAAATCCATCCGAAACAAAAACAGACAGCATTTTCATCAACCGGGAGATCAGCTGGCTGGCGTTCAACGAACGGGTCCTGCTCGAAGCTGCGGACAGCAGTGTGCCGCTGCTGGAACGGCTGAAGTTCCTGGCGATCTATCAGTCGAACCTGGATGAGTTCTACAGGGTCAGGATAGGAATACTGTCCCACAGAGCCGCCCTCGCACCCGATCAGAAGGACCCGCTCTCCGGCTCGCTTCCCGGCGAGCAGATTCAGGAGATCCTGCGGATCACCGCGGAACAGCAGGCCATGAGGGAGAGCGTCTGGAAGAGCGTTCGCGGCCAGCTGAAGGAAAACGGCGTGGATGTGCTGGACTTCAGAAAGATAAACAAGGTGGACGAGCTGATGAGCAAAAAGCTCTTCGGCGACATAAAGGATATGCTTTATCCGCAAATCATAAGCAGCGACAAGCCGCTGCCTTTCCTGTGGAACGGGGAATCGTACCTCATCGCCTTTCTCGGCAGAAATGAGCAGAGCCTTGCTGTCATTCCGCTCCATCGCATACAGCCGTACCTCAGCTTTGAGATCGACGGACGCCAGAAGATCGTGCTTACGGATCTTCTCGTGCGCCATTTCCTTCCCCTGCTACTGAAGAAGGAGACCATAACCCAGTCGGCGATCGTCAGGGTGACGCGCAACGCCGACGTCTTCCTTTCAGACATCGAAGACGTCGGCCATGAGGACCTCAGGCAGAAAATGAGCTCCATGCTTTCCAAGAGGAAGCGCGAGCAGCCTGTTATGGTGAGGATCTACGGAAAGCTTACCGATCAGGCGAGAACGCTTCTCATAAAGAAGCTTCGCGCACCGGAAGGCTGTGTGTTCAATGATCCGGTCCCCTTTGACCTTTCATTCCGCTCGGCAATAGGCGGCGGGGAAGGCCTGCGGTATCCGGAACGCCGTCCGTCCAAAGACATAGGGCTGAAAAAGGGAGAGTTCTTCAACTATATCGAAAAACATGATCTGCTGCTGAGCTATCCGTTCCAGAGCATGCTCTCGTTCGTGGAACTGATCTACGAGGCGGCGGACGATCCAGAGGTGCTTTCCATAAAAATAACGCTCTACAGGATGGCCGCGAGCAGCAAGGTCGCCGCCGCTCTGGCATACGCAGCGGACAGGGGCAAGGATGTGCTATGCCTGCTGGAGCTGAGGGCAAGATTCGATGAGCAGAGCAACATAGACTATTCGGAGATGCTGGAGGATGCCGGATGCAGAATCATCTACGGTCTGCCGGGCAGCAAGGTCCACAGCAAGCTCTGCCTGATCACGAGGCAGCATGACGGCAATATCAGCTATATCACCCAGGTGGGCACCGGCAACTACAACGAAGTGACGGCGGAACAGTACACGGACCTTGCACTCATCACTTCGGACAGGGATGCCGGACTCGACGCCGAGGACGCGTTCGCTGCGCTGAGCGCCGGTGAGGTGCCGCCCGAGCCGCGCACGCTCTGGTTTGCGCCGCTCAGTTTTGAGAGCAGACTGCTGGAGTTCCTTGACAGAGAAAAAGAAAAGGGAAGCGATGGCCGCGTTGCCATAAAGGCGAATTCCATCAATAACCGCGAAGTGATGGAAAAACTCATAGAATGCTCGCAGGCAGGCGTAAAGGTGGAGCTGTTCATAAGAGGGATCTGCTGTCTGCGGCCGGGTGTTCCCGGCATGACCGAGAATATAACGGTAAAGAGCGTTGTCGGCCGCTGGCTCGAGCACTCGAGGATCTACAGCTTCGGCGAGGGCGAGGAGCAGAGGATGTTCATCGGCTCCGGCGACATGCTCAACCGCAACCTCGAAAGACGCGTGGAGGCCTTCATGGAAGTGAAGACGCCGGATACCCGCGAGCAGGTGAACAGGATCCTCACTGCCATGCGGGACGACAGAGAGAAATCACGCGTCATGCAGTCCGACGGAAGCTATATCCGCGAGAGCGGAGGAGAGGGCACGTCCTCTCAGGAGGTGCTGTATAACTATTTCAGCAATCTGCGCATGCCCCTGCCCGGCAGCAGGAGTGCGGACGAAGGAGCAACTGCAGACGGCGGGAAAAGTTCGTTCTGGAGTTGGCTGAAAAAAGCGTTCGTCGGCTGAGAGAGCATCGGAAAATACAAAAATCACATATATCATTATTAAGGAGGCAGCGAACCATGTCAGAATCCTACAATATCTGTCTGGATGTCGGCGGTACCAAGGTGCTCGGCACGATCTTCAATGAGAACCGGGAAATCATCTACAGGCTGAAAAAACGCTCGACTGAGGGAGGCAGCACCTCGGAGAACGTTGAAAAGGTGATCATTGACGTGGTCGAGCAGATGATCAGCGAATCCGGGATAGACAAGAACAAGATCCATGCCATAGCTTCATGCGCACCAGGCGTCATCGATCAGGAGCACGGCATAGTCCTGTTCACGCCCAATCTGCCCTGGCGTGACTATGATATCAAATCTTCCATGGAGCAACAGTTCGGTGTGCCGTTCTTCGTGGGCAACGATGTCAATCTCGGCGTGCTCGGTGAGTTCAAATACGGCGCGGCACAGGGCTATAAGAACGTTGTCGGCCTTTTTGTCGGCACGGGGCTGGGCGGCGGACTCATCCTAAACGGAGAGCTGTACACCGGGCATATGTTCAAGGGCGGAGAGATCGGGCATATGATTGTTGATCCGGAGGGTCCGGTCTGCGGATGCGGACAGCGCGGCTGCCTGGAGGCATTCTCCTCCAAAACCGGCATGAGCAATTATATCCGTCAGCAGATATCCCGCGGAAAGACCACCCTCATGGCCGACGCGGTAAAGGACGGAGTGTTCCGCAGCAAGGCCCTGAAAAAGGCCTTGAAAGCAGAAGACAAGGTCGCCGTAAAGGCAGTGGATCGTGCCTGCCATTATCTCGCCATCGCGACCGGCAGCCTGATCAATGTGTTCAGCCCCGATCTGATCGTGTACGGCGGCGGCGTCATTGAAGCGGTGGGTGAAGTGTTCCTCGGCAAGATCCTTGCCGAAATGGATCAGTACTGCCTGCCTCAGATCCGGAATACCGTGGATGTCAAGATCGCTGCCCTCGGCGATGATTCCGTCATCTACGGAGACCTCGCCATGATCGAGGAAGCAGACGCAAAAGCCTGAAATCTCAGAGAAGAATGAATGAAAAGCAGACCGCCTCATCTGAAATGAGGCGGTCTGCTGTGTTATAGAGCTTAAAGAATCCGGTCACAGTTTTTCGTTGATGTAATATGTCCGTATAATGCCCTCCGTGATCAGAACGGATTCCTGGTTGAAGAACACACAGAGGTCCTTCGCGATCTCATTGATGATTGCGGGATCCGTGTCTATCAGCGAGATTACGAGTGTTTCTTCCTGGGTATAACGGCCATCCTCATAGATATAGCCTCCCTGTGCGAGGGAGAACGAAAAACAGACGTTATAACTGATGCAGACGTTTTTCAGAATACTGATATACTTATCGGTTTCATGTTTCTGTGTCAGGGAAACAGCGTCGTTCAGACCGACATATATTTTCGTTTCAGTCATGGTCTAGCCTCCGGTTCGTTTTCAGCTTATATAGTTATGATCAGATTGTTTGTGTTCATGGTATTGGTATAGGCGATGTCTTTTGCCATACCCATCACCATGCGGATACCGATGCCCTTTTCGGGACGCTCCGGATCGGGCGTCCATCGCTTGGCCTTTTCACGCAGATCGAAATGGCGGCAGTCGTCTCTCAGACGCAGTATAAGGGTCTCACCCTTGACAAGCACACGCACATCCATATGATGCGGTTTGCCGTCGTTGAAACCGTGCTCGATAACATTGGAGGCCAGTTCCTCTACACAGAGGGAGAGTTTATTCGCCTTCTGCAGGCTGATCCCGCGCTCTGTGCAGAAGGCATATGCCTCTTCAGACAGAGCGGCTGCTTCACTCAGTGAGCAGGGGGAGCGCTCCAGCCTGTTTTCCTCAGAAATTCCGAAATCCTCAGGAAGCAGCATATAGGCTTCTGAGCCGTTTTTGCTTTTGTCTTTCTTCAGGATCACCGCCAGGAGGATAACTGTACTCAGCAGGGCCTGCCCGATCGGGAAGGCAAGCCATACGCCGAGAACACCGAGAAAAGAGCTCAGCAGATATGCCATTACGGCGGTAAAGGCGGCTTCAATGCCTATGTTGATGAGATTCGCTCCCAACAGCCTTGAGACGGATTGGCAGTAATTAGCCGCGGACACATTCAAGGCAAGAAACGGCAGACTTACCGCATAGCACCTTATCGCAGCGGTCGCCATCCGGCCTGCCTCACCGCCCTGCGGAATGAACAGGGAGGATAGATATGGCGCACATATGAATACAATCACAGCCAGTGCCGAAACACCCGCCAGGATATCTGTGAACGCCGTCTTTATGACGGTCTTCAGGCCGTTTACGTCCTGTTCTCCGACCATCATGCCCCCCATAATCAGCACGGCTCCCCCTATGCCCCATCCCAGAGCACCGATAAGGAAAGTAGTGCTGCTCATGGCGGAATACGCTGTCACGCCCAAGTCTCCGATCACACGGAGAAGAAGAGCGTTGAGCAGTACGGGAAGGATCCCGCGGCAGAGCATGCATACTGCACGCGGCAGGCCGTCTTTCAGCAGCGGCAGGACCGATGCATGCCGGATCTCTGCCATGGAGAAATGAAACAGGCTGTCCTTTTTCAGGAAATGAGAGAGGACGACCAGAAGAGCTGCGTAATGGCTCGCGCTGCTTGCAAGGCCCATCCCGAACACACCGCCCCGGAATACATAAAGGTTCAGCAGGTCTCCGGCTACGTCGACGACTGCACATACGAGACTTGCCAGCTTCGGTCTGAAGGAATCTCCGTCAAGCTGGAGGATGGGCGTCAGGATAACGAAAAGGATAAAACCGGGGGCACCGATGAAAACGCCGCGCAGATACGATGCCGTCTCAGCAAAGACCTCTTTGCTCGCGCCGCCCGCACCGAACATCAGTGCGAAAGTCCCGGGGAATAAAATGCCGGACAGGGCCAGAAGACCCGAAAGGACTGCTCCCAGCAGCAAAGTGAGCGAGAATGTGGCGGAGAGAGATTTCCGGTCGCCTGCACCGATGGCTTTGGTGCACAGATTGGTGCAGCCTACCATCAGAATGCCGCTTATGATAGAAGCGATGCTGTAGTACGGTGCTCCAAGACCGCAGGCCGCAAGAGCCGTGCTGCCGAGAAAACTGCCGGTGAGGATTCCGTCGATTATGGCTGTCACTGCGCCGGATAGTTCGGCGACCAGCATGGTGAGCATTGCTTTCTGAAAAAGACTTCTGGTTATAGCGCCCTCGCCGGAGCGGTTCTTAAGAGAAAACATATATAACTGCCTTTCCCGAAACGGTTATACACAATCAACATTTTGATTATTATATCATATCACGGGGAGGATTTGCAGTCGGATTATCCGAAAACCGGATAATCTGTCAGGGCATATTGAGAAAAGAGGCTTTTAGTGGTATATTATGAGGCGTGTTTCGGATAACAGAGGATATTCTCAAGGAGATGTGGATATATGAAACTAGGTATCGTTGGCCTTCCCAATGCAGGCAAGACTACTCTTTTCAATGCGCTCACCGGTGCAAAAGCGGAGACGGGAGCATATTCCAATGCAGGAGCCAAGCCGAACATAGGGGTGGCAAAAGTTCCGGATGAAAGGCTGGACTGGCTTGCGGAATACTATCATCCGAAAAAATATACGCCCGCTACGATCGAGTTTGTGGACATAGCCGGTATAGGCAAGGGAAGCGGAAAAGGAAACGAGCTTCTGAACGTTGTCCGCCAGACAGACGCACTGGTCCACGTGGTGCGCTGCTTTGACAACGATGAGATATTCCTGGAGGAGGCCGATGCTGCCAGAGACGCCGAAACGCTGAATCTGGAGCTGATCCTTGCAGATATTGAGATCACCGAGCGCCGCCTTGAAAGGGCGAAGAAGAACGCCAAGAGCGGGGATAAGAAATATAAGCACGAAGTCGAGACCTGCGAAAAGCTCATCGAGCATCTTTCCGACGGGAAGCCTGCAAGCAGCTTCGAGTTTTCCGAGGAAGACAGCGATATGCTGGCGGACAACGGCCTGCTTTCCGTGAAGCCTGTCATATATGTTGCCAACATGGATGAGGCGGGCATGGCGGACTATGAAAACGAACCCAATTTCCGTGCCCTGAAATTGATCGCCGAAGAGCAGGGGGCAGCAGTCCTGCCGGTCGCTGCAAAGTTCGAGGAGGATATCGCGGACATGGATCCCGATGAGGCAGCGCTGTTCATGGAGGAGCTCGGTCTGAAGGAAAGAGGCCTGAACAGGCTGATCCGTACATCTTATGATCTGCTCGGCTATATCTCCTTCCTCACCGCAGGAGAGGATGATGTGCATGCCTGGACGATCGTGAAAGGCACAAAAGCTCCGAAGGCTGCCGGAAAAGTCCATACGGACATCGAGCGCGGCTTCATCCGTGCGGAGATCGTAGCCTTCGAGGATCTGAAGGCTTGCGGGACCATGGCGGCAGCAAAGGAAAAGGGCCTTTTCAGACTGGAAGGCAAGGATTACGTCATGAAAGACGGAGACATTACCAATTTCCGCTTCAATATATAAAGGGATTGACTTTGAACACCGGCATATGGTATCTTTTTTAAGCAAAAGGGAGTAGCTTTCGCGGCGTTCCGCGGCGGAACCGCCGTCATCACGGCCTTATGGCCCGGCGGTCCGGATACTTTTCGGTATTTAGCAAGACTTTTACGGCACATAAGGCTGTAAAAGTCTTTTTATTATTCTTCAGACCGGAGAAAACAGAATGAGATACTATTGCGAAGAAAAAGAAGCAGTCCTTACCTCATTGAACAGCTGCGTTACGGGATTGAGTTCTTCGGAAGCGGAAAAACGTATCGCGGAGAACGGTAAAAACAAGCTGGCTGAGCCCGAAAAGGAGAGCCTTTTCAGAAAATTCCTGCGCTCCATTGCGGACCCGATGATCATCATGCTCATTGCAGCAGCCGCGATCCAGGCGGTCGTGACGGTCATCGAAGCGCACGGGACCTTCCGCTTCTCGGATTTTGCAGACGTGCTGGTCATTCTTGTGGTCGTAATCATCAATACGGCAATGTCTCTGATACAGGAGAGCAAATCCGAGGCCGCCATGGAAGCGCTGATGCAGATGACGGCTGCTACGTCCAAGGTGATGCGGGACGGGAAGGTCTGCGTTATCAAGAGCGAAGACATCGCCGTGGGAGACATGGTGGTGTTTGAGGCGGGAGACGCGGTACCTGCCGACTGCAGGATAATTGAAAGCCATTCCCTCAAGGCAGAGGAAGCGGCGCTTACGGGAGAATCGGTGCCGGTAAGCAAGATCGTCGATATGCTGTACTGGCGCGAAGGTGAGCCGGAAATATCTCTCGGGGACAGAAAGAACATGCTCTATTCCGGATCCACCGTGGTCTACGGCCGAGGCAGAGCTGTTGTAACGGCAACGGGAATGGACACCGAGATGGGCAAGATCGCCGAGGCGCTCAGCGAAGCCGAGAAAGAGCAGACGCCGCTTCAGAAGAAGATGGCGGAGCTTTCAAGATTTCTTACGAAACTCGTGCTCGGGATCTGTATCCTCGTCTTTATTATCGGTATTGTTGAACCGCTGCTCCTTTCCGGAGACGGTTTCTCGTGGAGAATGCTGGGCGAGACGGGACTTAACACGTTCATTGCCGCGATCGCTCTTGCAGTTGCCGCCATACCCGAGGGGCTCCCTGCAGTCGTTACCATTATTCTTTCCATCGGCGTGACGGCCATGGCAAAACGCCAGGCGCTGATCCGCAGGCTTACGGCAGTCGAGACGCTGGGCTGTACGCAGATCATCTGCTCGGATAAGACAGGCACCCTGACCCAGAACAAGATGACCGTGGTGGATGAGTTTACCGCGGACAAGCAGCTTCTTGCGACAGCCATGGCGCTTTGCTCCGATGCGGAGATAGAGCAAGGCGAGACAAGTGCGGCCGGCGAACCGACGGAGTGCGCCCTTGTCAATTACGCATTCTCCTTGGAACTGCCGAAATATGAATTAAAAGAAAAGCAGCCGAGGATCGGTGAAGCTCCCTTCGACTCCGGCAGAAAGATGATGTCCACCGTTCACAGGTCTGGAGATGGTATCATCCAGTATACAAAGGGCGCCTGCGACATGATGCTTGCCCGGTGCACCGGATACCTCACGGCGGACGGTGTCGTCCCGATGACGGATGAGCGGAAGGCGGAGATCGAAAAGAAGAACAAGTCTTTTGCCGACCGCGCCCTGCGTGTGCTGTGCGCTGCTTACAGGAAATACGATTCCGAACCGGAAAGCTATGAGGCGGAGGACATAGAAAAAGATCTTGTCTTCATCGGCCTGACCGGCATGATCGACCCCTGCCGTCCCGAAGTGTATGAGGCGATAAACAAATGCCGGGAGGCGGGGATAAGACCGGTGATGATCACCGGCGACCACAGGGATACGGCAGTTGCAATAGCAAAGGATCTCAAGATCATCTCTGATGAGAGCGAGGCGATCGTCGGCGCGGAGCTCGACCGCTTTACGGATGAACAGATGATCGAACTGGTCACGAAGTATTCCGTATACGCCAGAGTCCAGCCGGAACACAAGACGAGGATCGTTCAGGCCTGGAAGGCCAGAGGCTGCGTGACAGCGATGACCGGTGACGGGGTGAATGACGCCCCCTCCATAAAGGCTGCGGACATAGGCGTGGGCATGGGGATAACCGGTACAGACGTCACTAAGGGCGCAGCGGATATGGTGCTCGCGGACGACAACTTCGCCACCATAGTCAACGCGGTGGAAGAGGGCAGAAAGATCTACGACAACGTGCTCAAGGTGCTGCAGTTCCAGCTGTCCACAAACATGGCCGAAGTTATCATCATGTTCCTGGCTTCTCTGCTGAACTTCACCATACTTTCACCAGTCCACCTGCTCTGGATAAACATGGTGACGGACTCTCTGCCCGGCCTGGCACTGGGTGTGGAGAAGGCTGAGGGAGACCTGATGAAGCGGAAGCCCAGACCCTCCACGGACGGACTGTTTTCCAACGGCGCCGGATTCGACATGATCTGGCAGGGCGTTTATCTGGCAGTGGTCGAGATCGCCGCGTATCTGATCGGCTATCATATTGAATTCGGTTCGCTTTCCGGCATGATGCGCGGTACGGTTTGTGTGAACGCCATGGCGATGGCGTTCCTGACCGTGAACTTTGCGGAAATGATGTGCGCAGTCAACATGCGTTCCAGGACCGGCTCTCTGTTTTCAAAGCATATGCTGAAAAACAGGAACTGGTGGCTGATAGGCGCATTTGCCGTGACCACGCTGTTTACGCTTGCTGCCATTTATACGCCGGGACTCCAGCAGGTGTTCGACATCGAACCCGGCACTTTCCAGACGGAAGAACTTCTGATTTCCGCAGCGCTCGCTGTTTCCACGATCCCGGTGTTTGAGATCGGAAAAGCGATCCGGCGGAGCTCCCGGAAGAGAAAAGAACAATGATCAAAAAAGGCAGACACTTTTGAACAGAAAGCTGTCTGTCTTTTATCATAAAACGATTGAAAATGGTATCCTGTGTGGTATTATAAAACCAGGTAAAGCAAAATCAGATAACAGGAGGAAAAGAAATGGAAGCTTTAAAAGAAACTGTTGCAAGCTGGGCCACGACCGGCGCAAAGGTGATTATAGCACTGATAATCCTGCTCATTGCATTCAAGATCATAAACGCGCTTGCCCGCAAGATCGAGAAAAAGCTGCTTGCCGCGGAGAAACTCGACAAGACCCTTGTAAAAGCACTGACCAACATCATCAAGATCGCCCTGAAAGTAATCGTGGTGATCTCCCTTGCCGGATTCCTCGGGATCGACACCACCGGCATCGCGGCACTTGTTGCGGCTCTCGGCGTCAGCGTCGGGCTTGCCGTCAACGGAGCGCTCAGCAACTTTGCCGGCGGCGCGCTTCTTCTCATTACGCGGCCTTTCAAGATCGGAGATTACATCTCCGCACAGGGCTATGAGGGCATCGTGGAAGATATCCGTATTGTGAACACCAAACTTGTCACTCTCGACAACAAGGTGGTATATCTCCCGAACGGAGCCCTGTCCTCCGGAAGCATCCTGAACTTCAGCGAGAAGGATCTGCGCCGTGTGGACCATGTCTTCTCAGTGGGCGGAAACGATCCGGAGAAGGTAAAGGATATCATCCTCAAAGTTTGCGGAGAATGCGAAAATGTTCTGCAGGATCCCGCACCGTTTGCGAGAGTGTCCGATTACGGCGCCGGCAACGGAGTGAAAGTGACGCTCAGAGCCTGGACAAAGACGGAAACCTACTGGGATGTCTTCTTCGATCTGCTTGAGAAGATCAATGCTGCCTTTGATGAGAATGGTATAGTCATCCCGTTCAACCAGCTGGATGTTCATGTGAAAAACTGAAAGCTTCATCAGATTCTGAAAAGCCGCACGCAGTTCACTGCGTGCGGCTTTAAGTCTCTATAGGCTTTCTATACAGCGGTGCGGTCAATGTTCACAACGGCAAAGCAATGCGTGAAGAAAGAGCTTACCGTTTCCTTTATGGCAGATTCAAGCTTTGCATCGCTCAGTTTGAAATCTACGGGCACAGCGGCGTCAAAGATGAGATTGGTGTGTGTCGGACCGGGTACCACGCGGAAATCATGTATCTTTATATCTTCGCTTATCTCACGCTTCAGAGCTTCAAGCACTTTGTCGCGCAGCGCATTGATCTCCGGATTGGACGAGTCTATGGGATCCATGTGTATGGTTGCAAGACAGCCGTATTTTTCCTTGAGTTCGGTTTCCGCACTGTCGACCACATCGTGGAGGGCAAAGAAATCACCGTGTCCGTCCACTTCCGCATGCATGGAAATGAATATTCTTCCCGGTCCGTAGTCGTGGACGAAAAGATCATGGATGCCGAGGATCTCCTTATGGGCCATGACCGTATCCTCTATGCTTCGGACAAAATCCGGGTCCGGAGCGCTGCCGAGGAGCGGCGCCAAGGTGTCCTTAGCTGCTCTGTAACCCGCGTAGATGATGAACAGCGCAACGAAAAGGCCGGCCCATCCGTCGATGTTGATCCCGAAGAAATAGGAGATCGCCATCGAGATCAGTACAACAAAGGTGGAAATGGTGTCCGTCAGGGCGTCGAGAGCTGTGGCTTCCATGACGGTCGAATGGATCTTTTTGCCGATGGCGCGGTTATAAAAGGAGATATAGATCTTCACTGCGATCGCCGCGAAGAGGATAAGAGCCGGAACAAGGCCGGCCTCGACAGGGGTGGGATGCAGAATCTTGTCAATGGAGTTTTTTCCGAGATCCGTACCGACAAGAATAATGATCACACTGATCGCAAGGCCCGTGATGTATTCAATCCTGCCATGGCCATAGGGATGCTCGGGGTCGGCTTTCTTCCCTGCAAGCGCGAAGCCCAGCAGGGTGATGACGGAGGAGCCGGCATCAGAAAGGTTGTTGAACGCATCTGCGGTTATGGCAACGGAACCGGACAAAAGTCCGGCAGCATACTTTCCCGCAAAGAGTATGAGATTCAGAAAGATCCCGTAAATGCCGCAGAGCGTGCCGTAAGCGGTCCGCACACGGGGATCTGAGCAGTTTTCGCTGTCGTGTATGAACAGTCTGGCAAGAAGTCTAAGCATATCAGTACTCCGGTCCGGTAACACCAAAGTATTTTTCGGCAAAATCCACCTTGTTCACGGTGAATTCTCTGCCGCGAAGATAATCGAGAATGCCCGCTTCCGTCGGGAAACTGAAAACAAGCTTATAGGAATAGAGCGCTTGCCCTTTTTCGCCGTATGAGCGGTTGATCTTCTCTATGCCGTATTTCCCGTCTCCGAGCAGGGGGTGGCCTGCATAGGCCATCTGGGCGCGTATCTGATGCGTCCTGCCGGTAAGCAGTTGGCATTCGACAAGGGAGAGACCGCCGGCAGAGCGGAGCACACGATATTCGGTTATAGCGGTCTTTGCTCCGGGCTCGTTTTTTTTCTTTATATAGACCTGGTTCTTCGATGCATCCTTGAAAAGATAGTTTTCGAGCCTGCCCTCGGAAGGCTTTGGTCTTCCCTGAACGGCGCACAGATAGTACTTTTCGATCTCGCGGTCCCGGATCTTTTCGTTCAGGATCCGCAGCGACTCGGCATTTTTTGCGGCTATGACGATGCCTCCTGTGTTCCGGTCTATCCGGTTGCACAGCGCGGGGGCAAAGGAATTCTCAGACTTCGGGTTCCATTCGCCCTTTTGGGCCAGATATGCCTGGATGTGAGCGATGAGCGTATTGTAGTCCCAGGTGCCGGCACTGTGACAGAGAACGCCGGGTTTCTTGTCCGCAAGGAGGATATTCTCGTCCTCGTAGACGATGTCCACTTTCGGTGTGCCGACTTTCAGATAGGCGTTCTCCTCGCGCGGAGTCTCGAAAAACTCGTCGTTTATGTAGAGGCTGACAAGGTCGCCCTCAGCAAGACGGCAGTCACGCTTCGCTCCCTTGCCGTTCACCTTGATGCGTTTGAGCCGTATGTATTTCTGAAGAAGCGACTCCGGAAGCAAAGGAACGGCTTTGCCGACAAAACGGTCCAGCCGCTGCCCGGAATCGTTCCTGCCCACATGGAATTCTTTCATGAAAAAACGTCCGAAATCATAAGGTTTTTTTGGATTATACAACACAAAAATTCTGTTGACAAGCCTTGACAAGTCTACTATAATATCAAAGCTGACGTTTTCGGACTCTTTCCGGAAGGCGGGTTGACAATATGCTGCTCGACTTGAGAGAAATCATTGAAGTTCCCGGAAAAAGGATCGGCTTTGACAGGGATATCGAATCAGATAATCTGGTATTCGATTCCGTGAGGGCGTTTCTTTCTCCTCTGCATGCTGAAGGCAGTGTGTACAATGAAGCCGGGGTGCTTCGTCTGAGCGGGGAGGCAAGAGCCGATCTGCTGTGCATCTGCGACCGCTGCGGAGAGGAGTTTGAAAGCGAAAAGGTCACGAAGCTCGATGCCGTGATCACGGAGGAGCCGTCCGATGATGATCCGGAGCTTTTCATCCTGCATGATGACGGGATAGATCTGGACGAGGTGGTCTCCACCTGCTTCATCCTCGACATGGAGACGAAGTTTCTCTGCCGGGAAGACTGCAGGGGGATCTGTCCGGGCTGCGGTGTCGATCTCAATAAAGGCACATGTAAGTGCAAAAAACAAATCGATCCAAGATTTGCTGTGCTTGAGCAGCTTTTGGATAAAGACTAATCTGGCTGCTCAGAACAGCTGATATCAGGAGGTGTCATCATGGCGGTCCCGAAGGGAAAGGTATCACGGCAGAGACGTGATAAAAGACGTTCTTCCACATGGAAGCTCACAGCTCCCAGCCTGGTAAAGTGCCCAAACTGCGGAGCATTCTGCATGCCTCATCGTGCCTGCAAGGCATGCGGTCAGTATAATGGCCGTACTGTCATAAACGTCGAGGAGAGCAAGTAAAGAGCTTAATGGAGGAGAGGCGGTGTGCCTGTCCTCCTTTTGCTTTTTTGAGCCGCTATGAGGAACAAGATAAAAAGCATTGATAAATGGAGTCCTCTTTACGGAAAAGTATCCATAGGGGATTCCCTCCTGTCCATTAACGGCAACGCAGTCCGCGACGTTCTGGATTATAAGTTTTATGCCTATGATGAAGAGCTTGATCTCGTCATGGGCAGACCGGACGGCGGCATCTATGAACTGCATATAGAAAAACCGGAAGGCGGAGAGCTGGGTGTTGATTTTGAGAATTATCTCATGGATTCCGCCCGGTCCTGCGCTAACAACTGCATTTTCTGCTTTATCGACCAGCTGCCCCCCGGAATGAGAAAGACCCTGTATTTCAAGGATGATGACACAAGGCTGAGCTTTCTCATGGGAAACTACATCACCCTCACCAATCTCTCAAGAAGAGAGATCGAAAGGATAAAAGCCCTGCGCATAAGCCCGGTGAATGTGTCCGTCCATACCACGGATCCCGAGCTCAGGGTACAGATGCTCCGCAATCCCCGTGCGGGAGAAAGCATCGGCGTTATGAGAGAGTTCGCGGAAGCAGGGATCGTGATGAACTGCCAGATCGTCTGCTGCCCCGGAATAAATGACGGACAGGCTCTTGACAGGACGATGAGAGACCTTGCGGAGATGTATCCGCAGGTCCGAAGCGTTTCCGTGGTGCCCGTCGGCCTTACGAAATACAGAGAGGGCCTGTACCATCTGACGTCTTTCACGCCTGAGAGCGCAGCAGAACTGATCTCTCAGGTGGAGGCCTTTGCAGACATCTGTCTTGCAAAGTACGGGAGCCGCATTCTCTTCTGCTCGGATGAGCTCTATATCAAAGCGGGAAAGGAACTCCCGCCGGATGAGTATTATGAGGATCATATCCAGCTGGAAAACGGCGTCGGGATGATCCGGCTTCTGGAAACGGAGTTTAATTCCGCACTTTCACTTGCCGATGAGCCGGATGAAAAGCCTTTTGCCATTGTTGCGGGCGAGGCCGTTGCACCATATCTGGAGAAAATGCTGGATAAGGCCGCTGCACGCTTCCCCGGACTCAAGGGCAGAGTGTATGCGGTAAAGAACGATTTCTTCGGACCGGAGATCAATGTGACCGGTCTGATAACGGGCGGCGACATGATAAGGCAGCTCAAGGGCAGAGAGCTCGGAGAGAGGCTGATCATATCGCAGAACATGCTGCGCCACCCGGAAATGGACTTTCTGGATGATGTCACGATACGTCAGGCGGAAGAGGAACTCGGAGTGAGGATCGTTCCCGTCAGACAGGACGGTTTCGAACTGCTGGATGCCATGTTCGGGATCGTTGAGGAGATCCCGGATCCCTCCGAGGGCGAGGATACGGATTATTACAGGTACAACAAATAACTGCGGGTAAAAAACTATGTCAAAACCACTGGTAGCGATAGTCGGCCGGCCGAACGTCGGCAAGTCCATGCTTTTCAACAAGCTGGCCGGGCAGAGACTGTCGATCGTTGAAGATACTCCCGGTGTCACGCGGGACAGATTATATGCCGAATGCGAATGGTGCGGCAGACAGTTCAATATTGTGGACACGGGCGGCATTGAGCCGACCGCGGACAGCGAGATCCTTGCGTTCATGAGGGAGCAGGCGCAGATCGCCATCAGCGCTGCGGATGTGATCGTATTCGTCGGCGATTTGAGGACGGGTGTGACAGCTTCGGACAAGGATGTGGCGAACATGCTGCTCCGTTCTCGCAAGCCTGTGGTCCTTGCCGTAAACAAGGCTGATTCCACCGGACCGACGGATCCCGGCGTGTATGAGTTCTATTCCCTTGGCCTCGGCGATCCGATCCCGGTTTCCGCTGTTCACGGCCACGGGACGGGGGATCTTCTTGACGAGTGCCTGAAATATTTCCCGCCGGAGTCGGAAGAAAAGGAAGAAGAGGATCGTATCCGTGTCGCTGTGATCGGCAAGCCGAATGTCGGCAAGTCATCCCTTGTCAACCACATACTCGGTGAAAAGCGGGTGATCGTCAGCGATGAAGCCGGCACGACCCGTGACGCGGTGGACAGTCCTTTTGAGAATGAATACGGTAAATATGTATTCATAGACACTGCCGGCATCCGGAGAAGGTCCAAGGTCGAGGAAAGAGTGGAGAAATTCTCCGTCATGCGCGCTCAGATGGCCATCGAGAGAGCGGACGTGTGCCTGATCATGATCGACGCCCGGGAAGGTGTGACCGAGCAGGACACAAAGATCGCCGGGCTTGCCCATGAGGCCGGCAAAGCCAGCATCATCGTTGTAAACAAATGGGATCTTGTGGAAAAAGAGACGGGCACGCTGGAAAAAATGCGCAAGGATGTCCTGAGGGACCTCAGTTTCATGAGCTATGCACCGGTCATCTTTATTTCCGCAGTGACGGGACAGAGGACCGAAAAGCTCTTCGAGCTCATCAATTATGTTGCTGACCAGAACGCCATGCGCATCACCACCGGTATGCTCAACGATGTGCTCGCGGACGCACAGGCGAGGGTCCAGCCTCCAACGGATAAGGGCCGCAGACTGAAAATTTATTATATTACACAAACGGGTGTTAAACCGCCGACATTTGTGGTATTCTGTAATTCAAGAGAACTGTTCCATTTTTCGTATCAGCGTTATCTTGAAAACCAGATAAGGGGAGTTTTCGGCCTTGAGGGGACCCCTGTGAGGCTGGTCGTCAGGCAGAAAGGAGAGTCGGAATAATGTATTATCTGTTGCTGCTCATTACGGCAGTCATAGCATATGCTTTCGGAAGCCTCAGTACATTAACGATCGCGTCTCTCTATGTTTTCCGCAAAAACCTGCGCAAGCTGGGCAAAGGAAACATCTGGCTGTCCAACTTCAGACGGATCTATGGTCTGGGCGGGATCCTCAAGCTTCTTGCGGTGGAACTGGTGAAGGATATCGTGCCGATCATAATCGGCGGTCTGCTGCTTTCCATAAAGGGACACGGGGACATCGGAAGGATGTTTGCCGGCTACTGCGTGATCGTGGGAAGACAGTGGCCCATGTTCTATGATTTCAAGGGCGGATATGCCACGGTCGCCATCGTTATCACGGCTTTCTTTGCGGAGATCTCCATCGGAGCCGCGGCCCTTGTCGCCGCAGTCCTCGTCATCTGGCTCAGCAAATACATTTCCCTCGGCTCACTGGCTGCTGCTGCCATGATGCTCGTCACGTCCATTCTGGTTTCGGATGATCAGCGGCTGGTGACATATCTTGCCCTTGCTACGCTGATCATTGTGATCATACGCAGTCTGCCGAGCATCATCAGGATAGTCGGCGGCAGAGAGATGAGGCTCAGTTTTGAGAAAGATCTCAGCTATAAATTCGATAAATAAGGGTTTTTATTATGAGTGACATTCGGGACATCAACCTTGCCCCCTCCGGGGAAATGAAGATCAGATGGGTAGAGCGCAACATGCCTGTGCTCAGCAGTATCGGCAGAGAGTTTGCAAAGACGAGGCCGTTTGAAGGACTGAAGATCGCGCTCTCGGTGCATCTTGAGGCAAAGACCGCATACCTTTGCCGCGTGATGGAGATGGGCGGTGCCGAGATGTACGTCACCGGATCGAATCCCCTTTCGACGCATGACGATGTGGCGTCAGCGCTTGTATCCAAAGGGATGAATGTCTTTGCGAAGCACGGCTGCAGCATGGACGAATACATGGACGCACTTCGCAATGTGCTCAGACCGGGACCGAATATCATTATCGACGATGGCGGAGATCTCGTAAATCTTCTCCACACGGAGATGCAGGAACTTATACCCGGTGTGATAGGCGGCTGCGAGGAGACCACCACGGGTATCCACAGGCTGAAGATCATGGCCAGAGAGGGCACGCTCCGATTCCCGATGGTGATGGTGAACGAGGCCGACTGCAAACACATGTTCGATAACCGCTACGGAACCGGACAGTCCGTTTGGGACGGCATCAACCGGACTACCAACCTGATTGTTGCCGGCAAATATGTCGTGGTATCGGGTTACGGGTGGTGCGGCAAGGGAGTATCTCTCCGGGCCAAGGGACTCGGTGCCAAGGTGATCATCACCGAAACCGATCCGGTCCGCGCCCTGGAGGCTGTGATGGACGGCTATGAGGTCATGCCCATGGCCCAGGCTGCTAAAGTGGGCGACATGTTCGTCACGGTGACCGGATGCAGCGATGTGATCACGGCAGAGCACTTTGAGACGATGAAAGACGGCGCAATCCTGACAAATGCCGGCCATTTCGACGTGGAGGTCGACATGGCGGGACTGAACAGGATCGCTGTTGAAAAATATGAGGCAAGGCACAATATCGACGGCTATGTGCTTCCAAATGGGAAGACCCTTTTTGTCATAGCAGAGGGAAGACTCGTCAATCTCGCCGCCGGAGACGGCCATCCGGCCGAGATCATGGATATGAGTTTTGCCATTCAGGCAATGAGCGCGGAGTATCTCGTGAAGCACAGAGATTCCCTGAAGCCTGGCGTCATTCCGGTGCCGAGAGAGACCGACGAGGCCGTGGCGTATAAGAAGCTTGCTTCCATGGGCGTGGAGATCGATCATCTGACGCAGGAGCAGAGGGACTACCTCGGTCTTTGATCAAAACGGCGTATAAAAGAGCAACCCGCAGTCATACGACTGCGGGTTGCTCTTTTTTCACACCTGATCAGGGCTGGAAAGCGGAGTATTCCGTCACATTGAGAACAGTCTCCCCATCTATCTGCGCCGCGCAGGGACGGGAGAACTTCACGCGTACCTCGTTCCCGGTGAATATACTCACGATGTCGGTCTTCTTTACGTGCTCGCCCTTGAATATGGAGGGGAATGCCAGCAGCGCTTTCAGTTTGGACCTGCAGTGGTACACCACCACGCTCAGCTTTCCGGAGAACCTGTCCTGCTCCGGGGCCATATCCATTCCGCCGCCGTAGTATCTGCCCTTCATGGTCGGGGCAATCCATACGTGATCGAACTCGTGAACTTCGCTGTCCACCGTGACCGTGGCGTGGCAGGGCTTGAAATGGAACAGCAGCCCCTTGATGGCGATCCCGGAATAATTGATCTCCTCCTGAGGAGACTTCTCCTTGATCTGATCAGCCACCTCGCAGCAGTAACCATCGATGCCGAAGCCCATGTTATTGATAAAGAGTTTTTCCAGACCGTTGACCTTCACGGTAGGCAGATTCTTCAGGTACTCGTTGATGAGCACCTCCTCACCGGGCATTTTGCCGATGTCCGTGAGAAAATCGTTCCCGGTGCCGCTGCCGAGGAGATAGATGTTATTATTGATCTCCACGCCGTTCACCGCATTGATGAAGTAATTCAACGTGCCGTCGCCACCGATGAGTACGACCTCGTCCTCGGGCCGGAGACCGCGCAGATATTCAACATAGTCCAGACCGACCGCATCCACGAGTTGGGTGTCAAATCCGATTTCCGGCCGGATGCCGTTGTTTGCAAGGGAATTATAAAGATAGTATTTCATGATCGACCTCCGTTTTTTACAGTAATCCTAATACGATCAGAAGTTCGCCCAGGGAATAGGTGAGCATAACGAGGAAATGGGTCTGAAGCTTTCCGTCTTTCTTGAAACGCACGAAAAACAGGGAAGCGTCCGAAACGAAAAACAGAATTGCACCAATGCAGGTGGTGAGAGTAGCGCCGGTCGGAGCACTGAGATACCGGAAGATCGCAAAGCAGTTCATCGCCCCGTTCAGCAGCAGATACAGAAACATCGGGTAAAACAGCATTTTGGGAAGATACGGTTTGAGCCGGGCAAAGACAAAGCAGACCGCGCATATGAAGAAAAGCGCCAGTACGATGATGATGCCGGGATGCAGCGAGCCGAAATCAATGTCCTTTGAATAGCCGAGGATAAAAAACAGGTGGCTCAGCATGAAGGCGATGCCACCGGCTGTAAACCATTTCACGCCTTTCGGAATCAAAAGCACGTCACCGAGCCAGCTGAAGAGCAGCGCGAGGACGATCAGCACCATCACATTGCGTGCCGCAAAGAGATAAAATCCGAGCAAGGCTAGAAGAATAAAAGGCTTGGTAATATTGCGAAGCTTCTGGTTCTTTTTCAAAGAAGCGTACAGATGGATCGCAGCGGATATGATAAAAACAGTCAGAAAAAAGAATTTCATTGTTTCTGGTTCTCCGTCTTCGCTTTTTCAGCAGGCTTCGCTGTTTCGGTGCTTACAGCTTCATCAAAGCTGCTCAGACCGATCGCACGCTCTATCGGAAGCGAAAATACGATTCCCTGACCGGCGCTGCCGAGCCCGGCGGAGTCGTATATAGAGCGGAGCACCTTGTCCTTGATATCCTCCGGCACGATTATAATCACGATTTCCTTCTCAGGCTGGATGCTGATCTTGAAGGATTCTTCCGCTTCAAGAGGCGCCGTGCCGCGGCCTTTTATGATGGTGCCCCCGCCGGCACCGGCTTTTCTTGCCGCATACATGACCTCGTCAGAAAAGCCTGTATTGACCACGCAGAAAACCGCTTCATATTTTTTTTCCATATCCGTTTTCTCCTATATAACTCTCAGGTCATTGCTCAAAAAGCCGTAGCTCAGTTTCCCGATCACACTGGAAAGAGGAACGGCGAAGGCTATGCCGGTGTTCCGGTTTATCGTACGAAACCGTTCTTCCAGCGCTTCCATGATCTTATTGAGAAATTCCTCGCGGACTATGCTGAATATGATGCTTCTTTTATTGTCTTTGAGGCCGAGGAATTCAATCAGGTCAGTTTGCGCGGTACCGGTTCCGACCACACAGACCTGCAGATTGGCTTCAAATGTCTGGAGGTAATCCGAGAAAAACGTCCCTTTCCCTTTCTGCACCACGGTGACCAGCAGCATCAGACGCTCGGGAGCGATATTCTGAGAGGAAAGATGCTTTTGTTCAGTTGTATCCATAGGACGCCTCCCTCCTTATCTGAAATAGATGATCTGGGCGTCATCCGCAGTGAGGATCCGGCGGACAGCAGCTTTTTCACGGACATAGTCCGATACGACGGAGCGGAAGCCCAGTGTCTGTATCGTGATCAGAGGCGTCATGGCGACCAGCGCGACCACGCCGAAAGCAAAGTCGAGCACTGCATCTGCACCTCTCAGCGCAACGCAGGCTCCAATAGTCATCGGCAGGATGAAGCTGCTGGTGAGCGGGCCGCTCGCAACGCCGCCGGAGTCGAAAGCAATGGCGGTGTACAGTTTCGGCACGAAGAAACTCAGACCGAGGGACAGAAGATATCCCGGAATGAGATAATACAGCAGCGAAAAACCGAAGAGAAGCCGGATGAAGGAAAGCCCTATTGAGATGCCGACGCCTATGGACAGTGCGATCGTCATCTGCCGTTTCGTTACGCCTCCGTCCGTCACTTCTTCGACCTGCTGGTTCAGAACATGCACGGCCGGCTCTGCGAGGACCACAACCATGCCCATCACGAAGGCCAGCACAGGCAGTAGGGACGAAAAACCCGAGGCGACCGATTGTCCGATGGAATAACCGATCGGCATATAGCCTACCGCTACCGCCACGAGGAATATCACGAGGCCTGCGAAGGTGAAGAGCATCCCGAACACGATCTGCAGCAACTTCTGGGAAGGAAGATGCAGCGCAAAGATCTGCAGCCCCGCAAAGAAGAGCGCGACAAGCAGCAGCGACTTTGCCACATCCCAAACGGTCTCCCCAAGCAAGTGCCAGAAAGAGGGCCCGAAGCCTGCAGCGATGGAATAGTCAGGCAGAGGGTAATGGATCTCTCCGCTGCCTGCCCCAAGGCTCAGCAGCAGCACCGCGAGGACGGGTCCTGCAGAGCACAGGGCGATCAGGCCGAAGCTGTTCTGACCGGCGTTGCGTCCACCGATCGTCTGGGCAATGCCCAGACCGAGCGCCATGATGAACGGGACAGTGATCGGGCCGGTGGTCACACCGCCCGAATCAAAGGCAAGCGGCAGGAAGGATTTTTTGCCCGAGGAGATGAGCACGGCCGCGAATGCAAACAGAACCATATAGGAAAACAGCAGCAGGGCCGTAAGGTCGGTTTTCGTAATGATGCGCACGACCGCGATCACAAGGAACAGGCCGACACCGAGCCCCACAGCGGCTATCAGAAGAGTGGGGTTTATCACGGCGCTTATCTGATCGGCCAGCACGGAAAGATCCGGCTCGGCCACGGTGATCAGCACGCCCATGAAAAAGCAGATGAGCGCCAGAATACCGAGCCGCCCTGACTTCGTAACGCCTTCACCGATGTGTCTGCCGATCGGAGACATGGCAACATCCGCGCCGAGATTGAACAGTCCGATGCCGATTACAAGGAAGACGGAACAGATCATGAAGACGATCCGTTCAAACCATGTGAGCGGCGCCAGCGGGGTGAAGGAGATCACCAGCACCAGTGCCATCACAGGCATGACGGATATAAATGCCTCCCATAGTTTTGAAAACAAAGCTTTTCTCACAGAGATCCTCCGGCTGCATGTTCCAAAGTCGCTTTTTCTGTTTCTCTATTTTACAACCGACGGGACATTCTTTCAAGCATATGAGGAGAAACGCCGATAAAAACATTGACAAAGGAACATTTGCTGTTATAATAGGCGCGTACTAAACATGACAACTGAACACCTTATCAAGAGTGGTGGAGGGAACGGCCCTGTGAAGCCCGGCAACCTGCGTATGCAAGGTGCCAAATCCGGCGGTGACGAAAGATGAGGCTAATTTGCTTTTTTGCGCTCTGCCGGTGGGCAGAGCGTTTGTTTTTGGGGTAAGCTCGAAACAAAGCGCCTTCGGCGTATGCTGTAAAATCTCCGCGCTTGTGACGTTTATCCATGGAGGAATAATATGAGACACTATCTTTTCACATCCGAATCCGTTACCGAGGGGCATCCCGACAAGATATGCGACCAGATCTCCGATGCAGTACTGGACGCAATACTTTCCGCAGACCCTGAAGGCCGCGTAGCCTGTGAGACTGCGGTCTCCACCGGCCTTGTACACATCATGGGCGAGATAAGCACCAAGTGCTATGTGGACATCCCCAAAATTACCCGCGAGGTCATCCGCGGCATCGGCTATGACCGTGCCAAGTACGGTTTTGACTGCGTCTCCTGCGGCATCATCACCAACATCGACGAGCAGTCCAGCGATATTGCAATGGGCGTTGACAAGGCTCTGGAAAGCAAGAGCGGTGAGGAAGAACTGCAGAACGGTGCAGGTGACCAG
>JAZMZR010000018.1:0-101217 GCA_045586065.1 Candidatus Limivicinus sp. | reverse complement strand
CGCCGCAGCTCAATGCCGCCGCTTGCTCCAAAGAGTAGTCCAGCAGCCGTTTGCCATAACCTTGACGTTTCAGGTCGTTGGCGATGCAGATGGGTCCCATGGTCATAATGGGGATGGTGCGTCCGTCGTCCGCCCGGATCTCGGCGCGCATAAACATGTTCTGCCCGATAATTCTGCCGTCCAGCTCCATGACGAAATCCAGCTCTTTCACGAATGCAGGATCATCCCGGAGCACGTGGATCACGTAATGCTCACTGCATCCCGGTCGATAAACATTCCAGAATGATTCCCTTACCAGGTTTTCGACATCTCTGTATTCTTCTTCTTTTTCCTGACGGATAGTGTAATCGGTCGGATTCATGCTTTCTCCTTAAACACAAAAGAAAAATGCTTTTTATCCTGTTTTGCGCGGCTCATAATAGGTGCTTCATCGGGCATGTTTTGAAGGTGCGTTATACGGCATTGTTTCCCCGACGGTATGCCCGCAGATCCAAAAGCACGAGAACAAGGCAGGCAAGCCTGACTGCAAAGCCCAGCATGGCTGCGGGGATCCCGAAGGTCCCGTTAAACGAAAGCGGAAGGAGCCGAAGCAGAAGATCTGCGCTGAGAAGGACTGCCAGCACGACTCTGGTTACCACGCCCGACTTTTTCCCATGAAGGAGTCTTCCGGATACAAGGCCCCAGGCAAGAGCAAGCGCCAGTACGGTGAAGAAAACGAAGAGTTCACTCTCTGTCCGGCGGTAGGCCAAAGAAAGAGCGAGTGCCTCAGACCGCGGGAGAATAGAAATACCCGCATCGAACAGCCAGGCAAGAAAACCGTGGGATGTAAACAGTCCGGTGTAACCGGACGAGAACAGCATAAACGGAGCAATGAGAAGAGCGGCGATCTGCTGCACGATAACACATATTTCCGAGCCGGTATATGCATGGCGATGGTAAAGACCGAATCTCATCCCATTACCTCCTCAAGCGTTCGAGTAAGATACAGTCTTTCGAAATCGCTGCTGAGGGCATTCTCATCAAATATCCTGTATAGTACAGTTCCGGTCCCGGGATCAAGGAAGAGCACCTCGGCGCTTCCGCTCATGGGATCGAGATCCGGATCAGACATGGCGTACAACCAGCACAGAGAGTTTGTTTCGGGAAAATTGGCGGGCATCATGCAGCACCGCATGCATACCAGCTCGCCGGAAGCACAGCGTCCGCGGAGTATTGCGTTCTTCCAGAGGAACTGCTTTTCAAAGGTGTGTGTATCTATCCTGACCACATTGCATAGCATTACGCCCAATGAAGTGGTGCTGTATTCATTCACGAAGAGAGAGCTTCCTTCTGTGGCTATGCCCCAATCATAGCCGAAGTTGCCTTCCAGCCGGAGAATGCCATTGTTTTTTTCGCCCTCATAGATCCCGTTTGGAACGAGAGAGGAGTACCGCACCGCCAGATCTGTGCCGTCGATCGGATAATAGTCGTTTACAGATGAGTGGTCAGACATCGCTACAACTTTAACGGTAAAAAAGAAGAAAATGGCAGATAGGATGATCACAATCAGCAACAAAGCGTTCATGGTAAATTTGGTATCCTGCAAGTGCACTCCTCCAGATTTGAGATATATTAAACTGCAAGAATTATGCGGCACCTGACTCCCTTTTTCGACGGATACGATCAGACAGTTCGAACGGGGTAACAATAAGAAGCATATAGGGAAGCAGAATCAGAAGGCTGGGGATGAGATACAGATAGGGGACAGGAATCCAGTTGTGAAAGATCTCCAGCAGAAAGTTGCCCTCGGTCTCTACAGAGAAGAAATAGTTAGCCTTGGGATGCAAACCGCTCCAACGTAAAAGCATGCTTATGAGGAAAACCAAAAAGGAGACTATCAATATGGTCAGGACGGTGCCGGGAAGATCGCGGAACTTGGGGCGGAACAGGCCGAATGTCGCAAGTGCCAACCCTTCGATGAACACCATAAAATGAGTTCCGTAATATCCAAGCATTCTCGGAAGAAGCAGAGAGTATCCGTCAAAGCCGTTTCCGGGCATGATCAATGCCATCAATGCACCAAGCGGTCCGACGAAAAAGCAGAAACTCATCATCGGACGGCTCTTTCTCAGCACTGCGATGGGGATCAGAAGCATATTGATGTTGCACAGCTGCAGGGGAAGCTCCCCCCACCAGTTGAAACCGCCCATGTTCGCAGTGATAATGTCATAGCTGCTGTCACGGGAAAGGAACGCCTTGTAAAAGACAAAACCGATCAGTGTAAGGATACAGGCGGAGACAAGCACCATGGTTTTTACTTTTTCACTCTTTCCGCGAAGAAGCAGACTTGAGATGATAAGCAAAAGAAGAAAAGCGGCAAATACGACAAGAAAAAGTGTATTAAACGGATGAATGATCCAGACATCAGATTGCATGGGGTTACCTCCCTCGTGTTGGACTGCCGATTGGATTATAGCATGAGCGAGCGGTTTTCGGAAGAGATTTTTGTTAACCGGTTTCATATCAGAAATACATGGCGCCTTTTCCAACCCAAGGCAGAGTCCGTTCAAGTACCCGGCAAATGAATGAAAAGAGAAGAGAGACCCATTGCTGGATATCCCTTCTCTTATGGTCCGAGTGGAGGGACTTGAACCCCCGACCTGATGGTCCCAAACCACCCGCGCTACCAACTGCGCTACACCCGGATTTGCGGCTTTGCCATTATACAACATCAACAAAAGCCATGCAAGATTTTTCTTGATTGATGTTTATCAGCGCCTGTGTTATCTTATACTAAGCAAAAAACGGAGTGTGCCGTAAAATGAGAATGAGAAAACGCCGCAATCTTGAGCCGCGCATGGAGCGATGCGCGGAACTTTTGATGCAGGAGCCTGAGCAGATAAAAGGGAGATGGAGAGACCTTATGCCCAAATGCAGTGCACTCTGGCTGGAGCTTGGCTGCGGGAAGGGTAGATTCACTGTAGATTTGGCGGAGTCGGAGCGGCAGGTCCTCCTCGTCGCTCTCGAGCGTGTGCCCGATGCGATGATATTAGCGATGGAGCGGGCGAAGAACAGAGACCTATCAAACGTGAGATTCATCGACAGCAATGCCGCGCTTCTCGATGATTTTTTCAGCCCGGGAGAAGTGGACAGGATATTCATCAATTTCTGTGATCCCTGGCCAAAGAGCCGCGATGCGAAGCTCCGCCTTACATCGCCTGCCTTTCTCAGGAGATACTGCGACGTGCTTCCCGAGGGCGGGCAGATATGCTTCAAAACAGACAATACACCGCTCTTTGACTGGTCCGTATCCATCTTCGAGAATGAAAAATGGAAGCTCTCCGGAATCACGCATGACCTGCACGTGAACGGTCCTGTCGGCATTATGACGGACTACGAGGCGAAGTTCTATGCGGAGGGCATGAAAATAAACCGTCTTGTTGCAACGAAGACCGTGGAGACCTTTGGCACTGCCGCCGGTCCTGTGCCCAGACTGAAGGACGCATCCCTTACGGACGCGAGAGGCTATTCGGAAAGCAAGTCCGCTTTTGAAAGCAGAAAGGAACAGGAATGAGATTCATATCATGGAACGTCAACGGACTTCGGGCCGTAATGAAAAAAGGATTTGAAGATATCTTCTGGTCCCTCGGTGCGGATTTCTTCTGCATCCAGGAGACCAAACTGCAAGAGGGCCAGATAGAGCTCGATCTGCCGGGATATGAGAGCTATTGGGCATATGCCGAGAAGAAAGGCTATTCCGGCACAGCAGTCTTTACGAAGCACACGCCGCTTTCTGTGCAATACAACCTCGGCATAGATCGGCACGATACGGAAGGCAGGGTGGTGACACTTGAATACGATGATTTCTACCTCGTCTGTGTCTATACACCCAATGCTCAGGACGGCCTCAAACGCATCGATTACAGAATGGACTGGGAGGATGAGTTCCGGAACTACCTGTGTAAACTCGACGCCATGAAGCCCGTGATCGCCTGCGGCGATATGAACGTGGCTCACAACGAGATAGATCTGAAGAACCCGCAGGCGAACATAGGCAACGCGGGCTTCTCTTATGAGGAGCGAGGAAAGTTCACAGAGCTTCTTGAGGCAGGTTTTACCGACAGTTTCCGCTTCATCTATCCCGACCGGCGTGACGCCTACTCCTGGTGGAGTTACCGGGCGGCGGCGAGAGAGCGGAACGTTGGTTGGCGTATAGACTATTTTGTTGTGTCCGACAGGCTGAGGGATAACATAAAGGATGCCTATATCCTGCCGGAGATCACTGGTTCCGACCACTGCCCGGTAGGACTGGACATGACATGGTGAGGATAGGTGACCTCGAACTGAAAGGCAGAGTTGCCCTTGCTCCTATGGCGGGGACGAGTGATTTTGCGTTCAGACATATGTGCTTCCGCTTCGGAGCCTCGTATGCGGTCACTGAGATGGTCAGCGCCAAGGCTCTGGTCTATAATGACGAGAAAACGAAAGCCCTTCTGTATATCCCCGAAAACGACAGGCCGTGTGCTGTCCAGATCTTCGGACACGAGCCGAATGTGATGGGCGAGGCCGCAGTGCTTGCTATGGAGATATCCGGAGCTGACGCGATAGATATCAATATGGGCTGCCCTGTGGGGAAAATTGTGAAGAGCGGAGACGGATCTGCACTGATGAAGGATCCGGAACTGGCCGGAAAGATAGTGAAAGCAGTTTGTGAAGCAGTGAGCGTCCCTGTCACGGTGAAGTTCCGAAAAGGCTTTGACGGCGGTTGCGTAAATGCGGTTGAGTTTGCGAAGATTTGCGAGCAGGCTGGAGCATCGGCACTTACGATCCATGGCCGTACCCGTGCGCAAATGTATGCGGGCAGAGCAGACTGGGATATTATAAGGGATGTAAAGCAGAACACAGACATCCCGATTTTCGCAAACGGCGATGTCTTCTCTGCGGAGGATGCGGAGCATATTCTCCGTTACACGGATTGTGACGCAGTCATGATCGGCAGGGGAGCATTTGGAAATCCATGGATCTTCATGCAGGCCAACGCCGCCATTGCAGGAGAGAAGATCCCGCCGCTTCCGCCGCTCACTGAGAGAATGGATGTAGCGGAGGAACAGATCCGTCTGCTGGCTTCCTGCACAGGAGAGAGAAAGGCCTGCGTCGAGGCACGGCATCAGCTGCCGTGGTATCTGCACGGGGTTGCCCACGCTGGCTATTACAAGCAGAAACTTGTAAGGATAGAGACTCTTGAGCAGCTGCATGAGATTTGCAAGGGGATAAAAAAAGACCTGAGATAAACTCTTCCGAGAATTAGATTTGCGTCAGAGACTTATTTGTGATATAATTAACTAAATCAGCAATTTGCTTTTGTTATCGGGAGTGATCGTTTTGAAGAGGATAAAAGTTTCCAATAACGTCATCCGCAGGATGCCCAGATACCTGCGTCGGCTCGATGAGCTTGCGGAGCAGGGGATCAACAGGGTCTCCTCTTCTGAACTCGGTCAGCAGCTTGGACTCACACCTTCCCAGATCAGGCAGGATTTCAGCTGCTTTGGGGAGTTCGGTCAGCAGGGCTACGGATACAATGTCACGGCGCTGAGAGAGGAGATAGCCAGAATTCTCGGCATGGACAGAGGCTACAGTGCTGTACTGATCGGAGTCGGCAACATCGGCCGCGCACTGATGGACAACTTCTGCTTTTCTGCATGGGGCTGTAATCTTCTCTGCGCTTTTGATGTGGATAGCGGTATTATCGGCAAAGAGCTCAACGGCATTCCCGTGAGGAGCATGGACGATCTGCCGGATTTTCTGAAAAGCAACTCTGTGGATCTGGCTGTACTGGCAGTACCGAACGATTCCGCAAAAAAGGTGACGGAGATCCTCACCGATAACGGCATAGAAGCTATCTGGAACTTTACCAATGTGGACGTTGCAGCTCCCGAAAGCTCCTTGATCGTTGAAAATCTCCATTTTTCGGATAGTCTTCTCTCCTTGACATACTACATCTCGGACAAAAAAGATGAAGACGCTGCAAGAAATGCCCGCCTTGAACGGCAGAAGAATTCCGGAAAGTAGTAAAGAAAAAGAATGAAAGCTCCCTTCGGGGAGCTTGTTTTGATAAGGTGATAGACATGTCTGATACCATAGCAGCCATAGCCACCGGTATGTCAGTCTCGGCAATAGGGATCGTCAGAGTATCCGGAGATAATGCAATAAAATATGCCTCCCGGCTTTTCCGACCGAACTCCGGCAGAAGCCTTGCAGACTGCGAGGAGCGAAAGCTCGTTTACGGAAAGCTGAGCGATGACAAGGGCAATCTTCTTGACCTATGCCTGTGCGTCATATCCCGAGCTCCGAACAGCTATACGGGGGAGGACACGGCGGAATTCCAGTGCCACGGCTCTCCCGTGATCCTGCGCGCTGTGCTCGACACGCTTTTTTCTCTCGGGGCAAGGCAGGCTCTTCCGGGCGAGTTCACAAAGCGGGCCTTCCTCAACGGCAAGATTGAACTCACCGCCGCAGAGGCTGTGGCTGATATTATTGAGGCGGAGACTGCCGAAAATGTGAAGAATGCTGCTGGTCAGCTCTCCGGTGCCATTGATGAGAAACTCTCCGGTATCTATTCTGACCTCGCGGATATGTCCTCCCACTATCATACCGTGCTGGATTATCCGGACGAGGATATTGAACCTTTTGTCCTCGAAGACTATCTGGAAAGGATGAAAAGGATTGCCTTTACTCTTTCAAAGCTGCTGTCGACGTTTGAGAGAGGAAAACTCATGCGCTCGGGTATACCAGCGGTGATCGCTGGAAAACCGAATGTGGGCAAAAGCTCGCTGATGAACGCATTGCTTGGATATGACAGGGCAATCGTCACCCGTGTTCCCGGGACCACAAGGGACACGATAGAGGAAAAACTCGTGATAGGCGACCTCTTTCTTCGCCTGACGGACACGGCAGGCATAAGGGAGACAGAAGATGTTGTGGAAAGAATAGGCGTGGAGCGCAGTTGGAAAGCACTTGAAAAAGCCTCTCTCGTGATTGCAGTGATAGATGGAAGCATGGTTCCGGATGCGGAAGACATGGAGATAATCCATATGGCGGAGAAAGCCCAAAAGGGAATCGTCATCGTTTCCAAGCAGGATATCAGCGAAAAAGATTTCGAGATAAAAACGATACTGCCGGTGGTGCGTGTAAGTTCCGTGACGGGACATGGACTGGATGAACTGGAGAGGACCTTTGCGGAGCTGTTTCCGCTGCCCGACGTCCCTGCGGGAGAAATCCTGACCAACGCCCGTCATGCGGACGCTGCCGGCAGGGCACTTGATTATATGAACGCCGCCATTGCGGCTATGGCCGATGG
Organism: Candidatus Limivicinus sp.; assembly: GCA_045586065.1. Taxonomy (GTDB): domain Bacteria; phylum Bacillota; class Clostridia; order Oscillospirales; family Oscillospiraceae; genus Limivicinus. The sequence goes on along the minus strand of JAZMZR010000018.1, from coordinate 93,881 downwards.
CAGGACTCCTGACATTGTCCTTACCGAGACCGAGGGCGCCATGCAGGCCATCGGGGAACTGAACGGCCGGACCGTCCGCGAGGACGTGACGAATCGGATTTTCGAGCGCTTCTGTGTAGGCAAGTGAAAGATTATGCTGATAAGAAAACAGCCCGCCCTTTTGGGCGGGCTGTTTTCTTATCAGGTTAAACAAAATGATTCATTGAAGGGAAAAAGACCTCATCATCCGATCACAGACGGAGAAAAAAGAATGAAAACTACTTGCCGATATCTGCTTGACCGTAATACTTGATGCACAGCATCGTGATGTCGTCAAACTGCGGTGTCCCCTCCGCAAAGGCGTACACGTCGTCGTGCATGCGACGGATCAGTTCTTCCGGTGAGGAGTCGGGATCCTTGTTCAGACTTGCGAGCAGACGCTGATCGCCGAAAGCTTCAGTCCTCCCGTTTACGGCCTCGGGCACGCCGTCCGTGTATTCGAACACGCAGTCGCCCGGTGCGAGTGTAAACTCCCTGTTTATATATTCTGCGTTTTTGCTCACGCCCACCGGCGCACAGTGTTTGTATTTTATCACCTCAAAAGCCTGACCGGCACGTCTGAGGGTGGGGTTCTCGTGGCCTGAGTTGCATACGAGCCCCTTGCCAGTGGATATCTCCAGCACGGCCAGCCACACCGTGGCAAACATCATGGAGGAGTTCCTCTCGCTCAGCTGCGCGTTCACGCTCTTGAGAGCGGCGGCGGGATCGCGCTGCTCCAGAAGCTGGTTCTTGATCAGAGTCTTGGACACCATCATGAACAGAGACGCAGGTATGCCCTTGCCGGACACGTCCGCTATGACGAGCGCGAGGTGGTCGTCGTCAATGAGGAAGAAATCGTAGAAGTCGCCGCCCACGTCCTTGGCCGGATCCATCAGCGCGTACAGCTCGAACTCGTTCCGGTCGGGGAAGGGCGGGAAGTTCATCGGCAGCATGCTGTGCTGGATGTCCGCCGCGAGCTTGAGCTCCTGATCCAGCTGGCCCAGCTCGGAGATCATGGAGATCACGCCCCGGACGGGGTCGCCGGCGTTCCTGTCCTCCGTGACGGCGCGGATGAACATGAGAATGTCCTCATCGGCCTTCCGCAGACGGCAGGTCACCTTCATACGCACGAGCTCGTCGGGATGTTCGGTGTTGTGCCGCTCCACGGCCTCCTCCACCAGGGAGGATCTCCTCTGCACGGTATTGAGGCCGCCGTCGCCAGAGAACATCAGGAACCGGCTGTCGTCCACACGGATGACGTCCCCTTCCCTGTGAAGAGTGGCGTTCAGGATATCAAAGCAGGAGCGTTCATCTCCGCCCGCTTCCACGATCAGCACGCTGCGGGTGGAGTCTTTTCCGGCGAGCGTGCGGTCGAGCAGATAGTTCAGCATGCCGACGTTGTACAGGCCGGATTCCTCGTCAAGGTAGCGCAGTTCATCGGCCATGGAGAAATAGAGCAGTACGGCGCCGATTGCAAAGCCCAGAACGTCCGTCTGATACGGCAGGAAAAACTGCACGATCACGCCCAGCTCAACCGAGATCAGCATAGGCAGGACCCGAATGAAGCGCGCTTTTTCCGACTGCCTGTCGAAAACTATGACCAGAACGAGAGAAGCGAGGAAATAGACCGTTTCCAGCGCGACAACGATATCGTAGAGCACCGTTGTCTCACACTCGTTCAGCTGCGTATAGGAAAACACGATCCCGGTGAAAAAGTTCACCACGAGGAGAACGCTGAACACGCCCAGCGAAATATTGCCCAGCACGGCAATAAGGGGAAGCTTCTCCATTTTCCCGAAAAGCTTGAGGCCCACATAGGAGCTCCAGAGCAGGATCGCCAGGAACACGAGCCACTCCCACAGCGTCCTGCTGAATATGGCAAGACCGTGGAGAAAAGCGCCGGGCTGCATATACGTTATGTGGCAGATAAAGCTGAAAACGCAGGAAAACGTGAGAGCGAGACAAAGCTTGAAAAAAATCGCCTGTGAGAGATCTTTCCGGTGGCGCAGGCGCTCCGAAAGACACAGCAGCAGGATCATAACAACAAAAGCCGCGGCGTCTGCATAGCAGGATACGACTGAAATGCTGTTAATGGAGGTCATAACGCCACCTCCTCGTTGAGCGGTCTGTTCATCTCGCTCAGATGCAGGCAGACAAGTATGAGCGTGTAGAAAAACGAGGTGGAGGAAATGCCGCCGAAGCTGATCTCCGCCGCGCCCATGGAAGCGAGGAGCACGAACAGCACGGCAAGAAGGCGTTTGTCGATCCGGATCAGTCTTATCAGGGAAACGGCCAGATAGATCCAGACGGGAATGACGGGCAGGAACAGCATCTCGTCGAATTTCCCGGATATGAAGGAATTATTCTCCCCAATTGAGAAGATCCAGGCGGTTTTCAGGTTGATCAGCATCACGATCACAAAAAGGAAACAGGGGATGCCGTAGAGCAGCTTTTTCCTGCGCAGTTTGCCGCTGTCCGGGTCAAGGCGGCTTTCAAAATACATCAGGAGCAGATAGGGGAAGAATACCATCGCGATATAGAAAGCGGTGTTCCCGGCGATCATCAGCAACCTGACGATAGGATGGGAGAGGTATTCCAGAAGATAGGAGAGCGACTCTCCCAGCGTCATCACCAGATTTGTCAGGATCAGACCGAGAAACAGCCTGTCGTCCGGACGTCCGCGTTTGCGGTAGAGGGATGTGAAAATGAACAGGCCCGTCATCAGCAGCAGAGATGCGCTGTTCATGACCAGCGTGCCCATCGTACCGGAGGACATCTCTTTCCCCTTTACAATATTGAAAAGGGCGGTCTGCTCCATACGGCTCACGGGATCCCGCACCGTAAGGATGAAATAATAGCTGCCGATCTTCAGATTCGTATAGTCCACGGGGGTGAGCCTGCTGCGGTCCGTCGTGGTGTATTCCGAATCGAAACCGGAAAGCTGGTAGCTGATCTGGGGATCGGTAAGGGAATAATTCAGAATATAGGGATATACCGTTATCTTCCGCGCGTTGGCCGGGAGGTTGAATGTGCCGGAGAGATCCGCGTAGAAGCGTTCGCCGTCCGCCTCGATGTAGGGGACGGAGATCTTGTAGATGTTCTTCTGATCATATGGCTGTTCGATATTCACCTTTATAACGCCCTCGGAACCGGAGATGAACAGGTCCCCGTCCTCCGTGAGCGCGCTGGAGGAGTTGGCCGTGGCGACGTAGGGCAGGCCGCTCTGGATGCCGAAGAACACCGGATCCGTATCGCCACCGTTGAGCATATCCTCGCCGGGAAGCACATACACGCCGCCGCTGCAGAGGATCCAGAGGTCACCCTTGCTGTCCTCGAAAAGGTCGAAGTTGTTGGTGTAGGGGAAGGGCACGGTGGTCACCCGGAAGTCCGGCGTCATGTAGGCCAGGGAGTTTCCGGCGATCACCCAGTACACGTCGTGGAAGAGGCTCTTCTTCACCCGCAGGATGATGTCGGATTTGAGGCCGGCCTCCGTGCCGATATGCCGGACGCCCTCGCCGGTGATCACATAGATGCCGTCGCCGTCGGAGCCGAGGATGTATTCGCCGTTGAAACCCTCGATTACGGTGAGGATCTCCCCGTTGACGATACCGTCCTCGTAGCCGTAGCTGGTCCTCACCCGGTTGCCCTTGATGATGCTCAGTCCGCCACTGCTGGGGACGAGCATGGTGCCGTCAGCGCATTCGGTGAGCGTGCGCACTGAGTCGGACCAGAGGCCCTCCTCACGAGTGAAGGCCACAGCCATGCCGTCGCCGTAGCGGATCACACCGTATTTCTTCCACGCGGGGATCCAGAGGTGGCCATGACTGTCCAGGTAGATGTTGCGGATGCGCACGCCATCGAGCATCTCGAGCAGGTCAGTGAAGCCGAGGTCTTTGCCGGAGGCCGTCATGGCCCTTGCCAGGGGGATGCTCTCCACGCGCTCGTCACCGTCCATTACATACAGGCCAGTGTCGGTCCCAATGAAGAGTCGGGGGCCGAGCATGCAGGTGGAGTTGACCACCGTGACCGGCAGGTCATAGCGAGCGAAGAGGTCTGCAAACATGTTGGGGACCACCTTCATCACGCCCTGGTGCGAGGAAGCGAACCAGAGGTTGCCACTGAAGTCGGTCATCACGTGCTCCACGGAGTTTCCCATGGGGACATTCTTCAGCAGGCTGCAGTCACTGCCGTCGATCCGGCCGATGCCGTTACCGGCGCAGACCCATATCTTTCCATCGATATACTCCAGACAGTTCACAGAGCTGAGGGGAGATATATCCGTTACCGTCAGGTCGCTGAAGTTGCTTTCAAGCGAGCCGCAGATGACCTCGTTGCCGTCTGTACCGATGTAGAGCCGGCCGGGATGCTCCGCGTCCGGCAGGATGGCGTGGATGCCCTTGACGCGGCAGCTGTTGTGACCGAGGAAGCTGTGCACTTTCCCATCGAGCAGGGTGAACAGATCTCCTTCCTGTGTAGGGCCATATATAAGACCGTCGCTTCCGAGACGCAGCATAGAGATGGTTTGATCATTTATTCTCGCGTCGTCGAGCATGGTGAGAGTCTCTCCGTTACTCACGGTGGCGATGCCTCCCGCCACGCTCGTGATGTAGATCAGGCCACTGCTGTCCTCTGCGATGGCGCGGATACTGACAGACTTCAGTCCATCTGCCCTATCCCAGTGGCGCAGAGAACCCATGCTCATGAGGAACACGCCGGAGTCGTTGGTGCCGATCCAAAGACGGTCTTTGCTGTCTACATACAGGCAGCGCACGTTGGCGATCCCGGTGCTGGGATCGATGCGCTCGAAGCTTGTGCCGTCATAGCGGATCAGACCGGCGTAACCGCCGATCCAGATAAAGCCGTCCGAGGTCTGTGCAATTGCGTTCGCGTCTGAGGTGGGGAGACCGTTGTTAATATTATACAGTACGGAGGTGAAACCGTCGGGGGTTTCGATTGGATCCACAGAGAGAGATCCGTTCTTGCTGCCGGATGAGTTCAGCACGGAGACGGCGTCCTCCCCGTTCGCCGGGAAGGAAAGCATAGACATAAGCAAAACGACAATCAACAGACAGAGCAGCACTCTGCCTGTTGTGTATGCGGTTTTCCACTTCATGATCATGGTGTCGTTCACGTCCGATCCTTCGGTTTTTATCATAGTCTAAGCAGTCTGAAATACAATGATTTATTATAACATCTGCTAAAAATCCTTGCAAGGATGAAAGGAAAAGAGAAAGTTAAAAAAGACAGTAAAAAAGAGCACCCGAAAAAGTGCTCTTTTTGGCGCAGAAGGAGGGATTTGAACCCTCGCGCGCTTTTTACACGCCTACTCCCTTAGCAGGGGAGCCCCTTCGGCCTCTTGGGTACTTCTGCATGCCGAATGTGTTGTGTAATATCAAGTTGCCGAATCATATTAGCACAGTGCTCAGGCAATGTCAAGGAAAAGGCCCGATTTCTGTTGAAGCGCTGTCTATGCTCGTGTATAATATGAAAAACTATCTGAATGGATCAGGGAGGTACATCGGACATGAGCGTTAAGACCATATACCTTGCGGGCGGATGCTTCTGGGGAGTACAGCGTTTCTTTGACCAGTTCAAAGGTGTTGTGTCTACCGAAGTCGGTTACGCCAACGGGCCGGACAGAGCCCCTACATACAGAGATGTCTGCGGCGGCACCGGACATGCAGAAACCGTGCGTATAGAGTATGATGATGAACGAATCTCACTTACCGAACTGCTGAACTACTACTTCATGGTGATCGATCCGCTGTCCTTCGGCAGACAGGGCGGCGATGTCGGCATCCAGTACCGCACCGGCATCTACTGGGCGGATGAGAGCCAGCTGCCTGAGATAGAGGCGGTATACGAAGCAGAGGAGAAAAAGGCCGGAGCAAAGCTTGCTGTGGAACTCAAGCCGATCGGGAACTTCTTCTCTGCCGAGGAATACCACCAGAAATACCTGGAAAAGAATCCGGACGGATACTGCCATATCCCACAGGTGATGTTCGAACTGAGGCAGGAATGAAAATGACGGTCGAAGAGCTCTTTCAGACCCCGTATCACATCATAGATATTCTGCCAGCACAGGTCCCGATGGACGGCCCCGGGCAGTTTTTCAACGTGGAGAAATGGTTCATGGAGACAGACCAACTCAAAGCCGTGAAGGAGAAGCATATCAGACTGATCCTGAAACTCAACTGTTACCGGGACATCTCTCTTGATGAGTATGGAAAGATAAACCCGCTTCCGGAGCAGATCGCTGATGCTGTGATGAAACGCCATGTATGCATACTGGCGGACAATACAATGATGGTATCGGAATCGGATGAAACATGCCTGACCGTGTTCAACGCCGACGAGCAGCTTCTCAGTCTTTTGAGGACTTTGGCAACTGGAGAAGGACTGTATATGTGGAGACCGGAGAATGAGCTATGAAAGTACTTAAAGTGATAATAGCCGTAATCCTCACGATTGTTGCCGTTCTGATGCTTTTGTTCACAGTCGGTACAGTCTTTCCCGCGCTCCCCGTGTTCGGCAGCGTTGCGGGCTTCGTAACGGTAGCATTTATTCATCTTTGGCTGCCTCTGAGTGTTGTGTTTTTTCTTGCTTTCCTGTTGCTTTCCGTATGGGACCGGACGCGTACGAAACTGTACCTCGCGGATCTTTCCATGGCGTCTGTGACGCTCGTAATCACCGCGGTGATCGCCATAGTGATATCCGGTTCGGTCAAACGCTTCGGCGTGAGCGGAGATCTGTTTCCGACAAAGGAGGATGTCTCACCTGTTATCACACAGACCGAAGTCTATACGACTTCCGACCTCGGCGATGTTGAACTGAACATCTATTACACAGATGACGGCGTCAAAGGCAAGCCCGTTGTGATCTATTTCCACGGCGGAGGTTGGATATTCGGAGACAAGGACAACAAAGCCTATTATTCCAAGTTTTTTGCAAAGAACGGCTATGTGGTGTTCAGTGCGGATTACGACCTCTCCTCGGAGGACCGGAACCTGGCCTCGTCCACGGAGAGGCAGCTGCTCGAGGCGGTCGCGTGGGTCAAAAACCATGCCGCTGATTACGGCGCGGACATCTCCCGCTTTTATCTGACGGGCGGTTCCGCAGGAGGCAACCTTGCACTGGAGATCGCCTACAAGATAAATGCAGGCTTTTACAGGACGTCTTCCGACGGCACGGAGCTTCCGTCCGTGGACGCTGTGAGTGTTACATTCCCGGTGGCTAGCGTGGAGGATTTTTACCAAAACAATGACCTCATCCTCGGCAGCATCGCGCAAAAGATGGCGGAAGCCTATACCGGCTGTTCGCCGGACGAGGACCCCACGCTGTACGAGAGCGTCGATCCCGTCTGCTGCGTCACATCCTTTGCTCCGCCCACACTGCTGTTCCTCGGTGAAGGCGACACGCTCGTGCCCCCGAGGGCCACATTCGAACTGGCAGACATGCTGTCGATACAACGTGTGCCCTGCCGGCTGATAGCTGTGCCGTTCGGAAACCACATGCTCGAGATGGTGGAAGGCGGAATGCTCTGCAATGCGTATCTCGAGACTACTCTGCAGTGGTTCGGCACTTACAGATAACAGACAAAAACAGACCTGCTCAACAGCAGGTCTGTTTTTGCGTTTTTTTCAGCTTCTTACAGTGGCAACATACTCCACACCATCCGGGACTTCTATACAGGGATCACCGACGAAAACCTCCGGTGTCTTTCCCTGTCCCTCCAGACCCGCAACAAAGTGACAGATAGCGATGCCCATGTCTATCTTCTGCATGTCCCCCACTTTTTCACTTAAAAAGCCTTTGTCGTGCTTGAGGTAAAAATGGAAGCATCCGTCTGCTGCTATGATCCGCCAAGGCTGTTTGTTCACTGCGGAGGGCGCCCAGCGCACCATCTCCGCAAGCTCAGCGGTTCCGTCTACGGGGGAGAGAGGGAAGGGAATATTCCATGCCCTGTCGAAGAAGAAACTCTCCGCGCTCACACGGCTGTCAGCGCCAACACCTTTGCGCATCATTTTCTCTTTGAGAGACTGTTTTTCGGCCGGGTAGCCTAACGGGCTGACGATCGGCATCAGTTCTCCCTCATCGAGACCGACAGCCTTCTCAAAAATATCCCTCTTGAACGTGCCGCCCATCCATGTGGTGCCTATACCGAGCGACCATGCATACAATACCAGCTTTTCTAACGAATAACCGACAGCAACATCCGCATATGGGCCCTTGTCGACTTTCACGGCCGCGTAAAGACTCTCACCGGCTATTACGGGGCTCGAAAGCCTGTGCTTTTCTGTATCCAGCAGCACGAATTCCACAGGGATGCCGAATGGGTTCGGCACATCCGCCATGTAATTCTCCAATTTCTGCCTGTCCTCTGCGCCCAATGCTCTGCCGTCAAACGTCCTGACGCTGCGTCTGCCTTTGATGATATCAAGAAGACTGCTCATTTCCGGTTCCTCCTAATCATAATTCTCGTTTCGATGATAACAGATAGATTTTGTCTTGTAAATGCCGAAAAAACACAGATTTCTTCTCGCTTTGCAAGTGTTTAGCAGATAAAATAATCGATTAACGGGTGCAGAGAGGAACGGAATCGGGAACTGCGTTCTTTTCAGTTGAAATAATGGCGGAAAAAGTAATATAATACTAAAGATTTAACTGACAATTATTGTTTGCCGATATATTAAATGATATGCATTCACTGATGGGTTGTGAAGAAACTTGTTCTATTTGCAGGGGAGTCCCTTCGGACACTCTTGGGAAAGAACTGGAATACAATCGAGGTTTTGACCATGGACAGAAACGAAGAACTGGCGGCACTGAGGCTTCTGCGTGAAAGGATCCGCGCATACGACAGAGCGAGAGAGGAAACGGAAAAAGCGGCCGAGACACTTCGGAAAGCCGAAAGACGAAAACCAACGGCGGTTGAAGATTTTGACCGTGCTCATAAAGAGACTTACGTGATATCCCAGATCGGGCGTGCGCCGCTGCGGCCGCGGGAAACGGTTGAAGTGACTGTAGTGGACCGTACGAGGAAGCGGTTCGAGAGAGATTTTGCTGACTATAAAAAGAAATATGAACGATTCTCCGATGCCTATTTTGAGGATTATGCTGAGCAGCGCAGAAAACTGGAGGAGGAAGAGCTGGCTCAGATTACCGAAGGTGTTGAAAAATCCAAACAGGAATATGAGGAAACATTAGCCAGAGAAGAAAGCGTAAAACAGGCGCTCGACGCCGATGATACGCTGGGCGGCGATTTTAAGACGCTCGATACCGTGGATGTGTTGATCGGATATCTCCAGGACCGGCGGGCGGACACGGTGAAAGAGGCAATGAATCTGTATTTCACGGAGGAGCACCGGCGCAGATTGGAAAAACTGGCGCAGGAGCAGATCCGGATCACAGAGGAAGCAAAAGAGATCGCCCGCGAGGCAGCGGTGAGCGCTGAAAAAGCAGCGAGGAGCGCTCTGAAAGCCGCGCAGAGAGCAGATGAATCTGTGGCGCAGGCCAAGAACGCAATGGATAAGGCGGAAGAAGCACTAAAAAGGGCGCAGGAAGCTTTCGAGGAAGCTGACAGCGTATATATTGAGGCGCTGCTGAAAAAGTGAGAATAAACGACCGCGATGTGATTATTTCACATCGCGGTCGTTAACTCTTCTGAATGATCAGTTTTTCTTGATCGGAAGCCACCAGGTAAAGCCGAAGGCAAGGCACTGCACCACGCCCTCCGGAACGGAAAGACCGTTTTCTTCAGCAACTTTTCTGCCGATGACCATGTACTCCGTGGCATGCATCAGGAAAAGAAGTATAAGCGGGCCGGGCTTCTTCTTCGCGGCCATCGCTGCAAAAGCTGCGTAAAGCGCAACACAGACCGGCTTGCCGATCTTTTTGGTGAGTTCGAGAAACATGACGATCGCCTCCATGCTGTTGATAATGCTATCTTACTATGAAGCATTGCTTTTCGGCAAGTGAGATCTGCCGGCGGGCTGCAGTTGAATAAGGACTGCTTGTCTGATATACTTTAAAAGTAAACAAAAAGACTGCAAGGAGCAATCACGATGAATATCCTTATCCTGAACGGTTCGCCGACCGGGGATGGCAGCATCACCCTTCAGACGATGAATTACATCCGGGAGTTTTTCTCCGGACAGGAATATGAACTGTTGAATGTCGGCCAAAGGATAAAAGCGATTGAAAAAGACTTCTCGTCTGCGAAGGCTTTGCTTGAAAAGGCGGAGCTCATTATCTTCTGCTACCCGGTGTATACCTTCCTCGTGCCGAGCCAACTGCACAGGTTCATTGAGCTGATAAAGGAACAGGGGATAGTCCTTTCCGGCAAATATGCCTCACAGGTCTCCACATCAAAGCATTTCTATGACACGACGGCCCATGAGTTTATCCGCGAAAACTGCGCGGATCTCGGCTTGAAATACGTGCGGGGCCTGTCGGCGGATATGGAGGATCTGCTCAAGAAGAAAGGGCAGAAGGAGGCCTTGGACTGGTTCCGGCATGTGTTGTGGGCTGCCGAAAACGATCAGGCGGAAGAGTTCCTGATGTCTGATCGAAACGGGGAACAGCTCAGCAGGGCGACAATTCCGGAAGATGCGAAGCAGCATGCCGGACAGGGGAGCATTGCCCTCGTGACAGATCTCGGTGACGATCCGATGCTGGCGGCAATGCTGGAGCGATTTGTCAATGTCTCACCATATCCCTGCAAGGTGATCAATCTGCGCGAGTTCCCGTTTTCCGGAGGCTGTCTCGGCTGCTTCCACTGCGCCTCTGACGGGACCTGCGTCTACAAGGACGGTTTTGACGATTATCTCCGCAGCAACATCCAGAACTCCTGCGCTACGGTATATGCTTTTACCATTAAGGACCACTCCATGGGCTCACGGTTCAAAATGTATGATGACAGGCAGTTCTGCAACGGCCACAGGACCGTCACCATGGGCAAGCCGGTCGGATATATCATTAATGGACAGTTGAGCACGGAGCCGAACCTGCAGATGCTCATCAAAGCCAGAGCGCAAGTAGGCGGTAATTACCTCACCCGAATAGCGTGCAACGAAGGAGACATCGACCGGGAGATCAACGCACTGGCAGCGGAACTGCAGTATGCTGTTGAAAACGACTATCAGCAGCCGGCGGACTTCTACGGCGTAGGCGGTATGAAGATCTTCAGAGATTTAATCTACATGATGCAAGGCCTGATGAGGGAGGATCACCGCTTCTACAAAAAGCACGGCTTCTATGACTTCCCGCAGAAACGGGCGGGTATGATTGCTGGCATGTATCTGGTGGGTGGAATGATGAATAACAAAAAGCTCGCGACAAAGATAGGCGCGAACATGACAAGGGGTATGCTGGTGCCGTATAAGAGCGTGATAGAGAAGGCGAAGAAAAACAAATAAAGTACCGCCGTCAGAAGGCGGATGCGAGAAAAGATGCGTGACCTTTTTCAGGTACGCATCTTTTTTTATCGGATAGAATATACTATAATATTTGAAAAAATAGACTGGATTTGAAAAAATAGACTGGAATCGGAGGACATATGAAAAAGCTTTGTTTGATGCATAGACTGCTCTCGATCATCCTTACGCTTTTGCTCGCGCTTTCTGTTTTCTCGGGTTGCGGGGCCGACATGCCCGCAGACGCCGTTCCGGAACAGCCAGAAGTGTCTCACGCAGAAGTGATTGAGATTCCGGCAGCGGCCGAGGCAGAAATGCTGCCCACTCCGACAATAGTCGATGACGGAAGAGCGCGGCCATCATCCTGCGGGCATCTTCAGGTAAAAGACGGCAAGCTCTGTTCGGAGAACGGCGAGCCCGTGATGCTCAGAGGAGTTAGCACGAACAGCCTAATAACCGCAGAGAGTTTCCTGAACGACAAACTCTTCCGGGAACTTTCGGAGGATGACGGGGTAAACCTGTTCCGACTGGCCATGTACACCTATGGTGTCGGCATAGTGGGCTACAGCACCGGAGGGGACAAGGAGCGTCATATAAAGGATATCTGCGAGGGCGTGGAACTGGCGAGACAGCACGATATGTACGTGATTGTGGACTGGCATATCCTTTCCGACGGGGATCCCAACCGGTACGCGGACGACGCGGAGGCTTTTTTCGCAGATGTGGCGGAACGGTTCAGCGGCTATGATAATGTGCTCTATGAGATATGCAACGAGCCCAATAACGTGGACTGGGCAGCGGTGAAGAGATATGCTGAGAGGATCGTCCCGGTGATAAGGGAAAAGGATCCGGATTCCATCATCATTGTCGGCAATCCCGACTGGTCAAAGGATTTACGCCGTGTCGCAGCAGACCCTCTCGGGTTTGACAATATTCTTTACACCCTGCATTTCTATTCTGCCACTCACGGGCAGGAGTACCGAGATATGACGGAGGAACTCAGTCAAAACGGGCTGCCGATATTCGTCACGGAGTTCGGCGTCACTGCCTCCAGCGGAGGATTCCCGAGAGATCTGGAAAGCGCAGATCTGTGGATCGATCTTCTCGAGCGAGAGAATATCTCATGGTGCATGTGGTCCTTTTCAAAAGCGCCCGAGGCCTGCTCGGCTGTAAGGTCCACTGTGATCGGATACAGCGGATTTGCGCCGGAGGATTATACCGACACCGGCACATGGCTGCTGGAGACATTGGCAAAACACAGCAGCCGCTGAGCGGAATGGAGTGCGAAGAATGGACGGAAAGATCATAAGGACGGCAGCCTGTGCAGCCGCTTCCACTGCAGTTGGTACTCTCGCAATCTCGTTCGGAATCTATATGTTTGGCTTTTATTCTCCGAGAGGAAAGCAGAATGACGACTACCATATCCTTGTACAGATGCGAAGCAGGGAGCAGTACAACCGCAGTATAGCGCTGATCGACAGGATGAATGAAAGACCTTATGAGCGCATCAGCATCCGATCATTCGATGGTCTGCAACTGAAAGGAAGATACTGCCACACGGAAGACGGAGCGCCGCTTGCGATTCTCTTCCACGGCTACAGAGGCACGCCTTCACGGGACTTCTGCGGAGGAGCTGACATATTCTTCGGACTCGGCTTCAATGTTCTGCTGATCGAGGAGCGTGCGCACTGCACGAGCGAGGGACATACCATTACCTTCGGTGTGAAGGAGCGCTTTGACGCGCTCTCATGGACCGAATATGCTGTTGAACGCTTTGGGAAGGATGTAAAGATCCTGCTCGCCGGGATCTCCATGGGGGCAGGGACGGTCCTGATGGCGTCGGAGCTGGATCTGCCCGCGAATGTCCGAGGCATCCTGGCGGACTGCCCCTTCACCTCTCCTGCGGAGATCATCAGGGAATTCGGAAAGGCGCAAGGGATCCCCATGAAGATCGTCTATCCGTTCACGGCTCTTGCGGCGCGGGTGTTCGGGGGATTCTCACTGACTGCGGCGGACGCAGCGGACGCGGTGAAAAACGCGAAAGTGCCGGTCCTGCTGGTCCACGGCGAGGCGGATGAGCTGGTTCCCTGTGAGATGGGCAGGCGGATCGCGGAGGCGAACCCGGAGATGGTCACGTTCCGGACATTCCCCGGAGCGCGTCACGGGATGAGCTATATGGAGGACACCGCCCGTTACACGGAGCTGGTAAGGGAATTCTGCAAAAAAACGCTGAAATAGAACAGGAAAAGATACACAGCTTTTTCGGGCGCGTATCTTTTCTTTCTGTTTGAATCGGACCGGACTTGTGTTATAATCTCAAAAAAGTGTTTTTCGTGGGGGAAAAGATGAAAAGATATCCTTCGAAGTTCATCGTGCTTGCGCTTCTTGGGGCCATAATACTCTCTCTGACTGCATGCGGACAGAAGCCTGTTGAGCCGGAGACGGAACCGCGCCCGGAGGCCCCGCAGGAGACACTGTTCTATCATGTATATGAAGAGACGGAGGTCCTCGCAAAGGAGACCGTCTATGCCGTCTGCGCGCTGCCGGAGAAGGCGGATGATATCATCTGCGGGCCTGTGCTGGACCGCGTGACGGAGTATTCTTACGATGAAAACGGGAACTCCCGGGCGGAGGTCACGTTCTATTCTCCGGATGAGTTCGGAAAAGACGGGCGCTTCTTCGACACAAAGGGCCGGGAAATGGTCGGATACAACTATGCCTACGGCCCGGACGGTGATCTTTCCGAAGTCACCGCTCCCGCCGGCCAGATGAACGGAATGGCTCTGGTGCAGACCTTTGAGATGGAGAAAGGCCGGCCGGTGCGCTCCGTGATCACGTCCGAGGGCGGGAATGAGATCATTTGCGAATACCTGTTCGTCTACGACGCGGAGGGAAAGCTCACAGAGGAGGACGTCACGGCCTGCGCGGACAGAAAGAGGGGGACCATCTTCCGTTCTCCGTCAAAGGATGTCTATGTCTTTGATGACGGAGGCCGCCTGGTCACCTGGGACCATCAGGGACCGACGGATCCGTCCGGTACAAACGACCTGAGCAGTTTAAAGATCGCCTATGAGTATGACGTGGCCGGAGAACTCGTAAAAAAGACCACGGAGACGGCCAAAGGACAGGAGCGCATGGAGATCAGCCGCGATGCGGATGGAAAGGTACTCCGCACGACCGTGACCAGGCCGGACGGTAAGATGCTGATACACACTTTCTCCTATGACGATGCCAGCCGCGTTATATGCGATGATGTGACCGGGTCCGGAAGAGCCCGCTATGAGATCACCTATAACGATGACGGCTATCCGGACAGCTTTGCGGTCTTCTACAGCGGGATCCGGCAGAAGACGGAGCGGTATACCTATGAACGGAAGGGACCGCATCTTGTTGTCGGAAAGGCACTCGTGAAATACGCTGAGGCAGATATTTTCCGCGGCCCGGAATTTGAGTTTATCGAGCTCGATTCGGTCAATTCCAAAGGCGAAACGGTCAGCACCGGCTCCTATGAGTTCAAGGTGACCGGCACGGAGATCCGCTATGTGACATCTTATGCCCGGTACGAATATAAGAAGGTCCCGGTGCTTCGGGATGCCACTGACGGAGAGTTTGAACCGATCGTGTCCGCTGATGCATTTTACCCGGTCCTGAACGAAAGATACGGAGTATATGCCGTTCCGCAGCCGGACGGCACCCAGAGCCTTCGGAAAATTACCGTGAGCTCCAATATGGGTGACGTCATCGATAATTTCACGTACATCGTGCTGGATCAGCACGGACGTCCCGCAGGGCAGATCACCGCCTTTGACATCGACAGCCTGTTCAACACGGGGGATCCGAACGGCAAAGTGGAGACCGACGGACAGGGCAGGCCTGTTTTCATTGCGGACGGGAACTGGTACGCCTCATATGAGTACGCGGACGATATGCTTTCCTATAAGGTCACGGGAGATGTCCCGGAGTACGCCTATCATGCCGAACGGGAGTATCGGTTGGCCGACCGCCTTCCTGCGGCCGTGCTCGCGATCCGCGATGAGGAGGAATTTCACGGCTATCAGGTGGAATATACCGAGGGACTGCTCACAAAATACGGTTTTCCGGGTATATTGGAATACAGCTATTCCTATGAGATCATCCCGGATAGCGCCGGCAGGCTTTCCCACATCACATTCACCGAAAACATTCTGTCCGACGGAGACGAAGCGGTGCCGAGCCCGGCGTACACGTTCCTGAGCTTTGATGAGCACGGATATCTGACCGCCTATACGAGGATCCTCGAGCACGAGATTATAACCCTCAGTTATACCTATGTGACAGAGAACTGAAGAGGAGAAGACGGACATGGCATTTGAAGCTTGGCAGCTTGGCCTCATTGATGCGGCAGGCTACAACGGCATCCGCAGCGAGCATATAGAGGCTGTGGCGCATGAACTGGAGAAACTCCCGCAGGGTGTGATCAATACGGGCGATTTCCGCAGCGCCTGCTACAGGGCCGGGATCGACCCGGACAATTTCGACAGCAGCGACCTCGACGCGCTTCAGGAGCGTCTGAACAGATAAAACCGTCGGATCTGCTTTGCGCCGGAAAGGAGAGAATATGAGCAGGACAACCTTCGGAACCTTTTTTGAGCTGGGAGGACGAGGCACCATGGAGTGCCTGAGCCGCACCGGCATTGACTACGTAATCATCGACACGGAGCACGGTCCTTTCTCGGAAGAGACCGTCGCAGACCTTATCCTTGCGGCGGAAAGCGGCTCACTCCTGCCCTATGTGCGCATCGGAGACATCCGCCGCCCCTATGTGCTGCGTATGCTGGACGTCGGGGCAAGGGGACTGATCGTCCCGAACATCCGCACTGTGGAGCAGGTGAAGGAATTGGTGGCGAACGCCAAGTTCCCGCCGGTCGGAAACCGCGGCTACTGCCCGAGCAGGACCTCTGCCTGGGGCGCGGACGAGTGGGCGAAGGACGCTTTCTCCTATATGGCAGAATGCAACCGACGCGTCAAGGTGATCCCGCAGTGCGAGACGAAAGAGGCGCTGGAGCATATTGAGGAGATCGCAGCGGTCCCCGGTGTGGACGGCATCTTTATCGGCCCCTGCGATCTGTCAATTGAGCTCGGCATCCCGCTGCAGTTCGACAATCCGCTGTTGATAAGCTCTGTGGAGCGTATTCTGAAGGCCTGCAAGGACAATGGCAAGGAGTCGTATATTTTTGCCGGGAACATGACCGACGCCTTGAAATGGAAGAGATTCGGCTTCGACAGCGTGACGTACAGTCTTGACGCATCAGTCTTCGTCAACGCATTTAAGGAGCTTACCGCACAGTTTCGGGAAGGCGGCGGAGAATGAGAGTTGTGATAAAGGTGGGCACTTCCACCCTGACGCATGCAACCGGACGGATGAACATCCGCCATGTTGAGACGCTGTGCAAGGTGCTCAGCGACATCAAGAATGCAGGACATGAGGTTGTGCTGGTGTCTTCCGGTGCTATCGGTATGGGTGTAGGAAAGCTGAACCTGCGTGAGAGGCCGACGGACATGCCTACGAAGCAGGCGGCTGCCGCCGTAGGCCAGTGTGAGCTGATGTATGTCTACGACCAGCTTTTCGGCACCTACAACCACACTACTGCACAGATCCTGTTAACGGGCGAGGATCTGCGCGATGAGGAAAGGCACCGGAACTTTTCCAACACGCTCACCCGGTTGCTGGAACTTGGAACCCTGCCGGTCATCAATGAAAACGACACGGTGTCCACCGTGGAGATCGGCGTGGGCGACAACGACACCCTCGGCGCGCTGGTAGCCGTGAGCATCAAAGCGAATCTGCTGATCATCCTCTCGGATATCGACGGACTTTATACCGCCGATCCGCGCCGTGATCAAAATGCGGAACTGATCCCTGAGGTGCGGGAAATCACCCTGCAGATGCGGAAGAGCGCCGGAGGCGGCGGTACTGCACTCGCGACCGGGGGCATGAGTACCAAGCTTGTGGCAGCGGAGATCTGCATGGAAGCAGGGACAGATATGGTGATCCTGAACGGGGCGAGACCCCTGCAGATCTATGAGGTGCTGGAAGGAAAACAGATAGGAACGAGATTTATCGGAAAGGAGCGGACAAAATGAGAAAGACCCGCGACATTCTGTTGGAGACCAGAGGCGCGCTGCCTGCGCTGACGGCTTCAAAGGAGCGGAAAAATGCGGCGCTGGAGGCGATCGCCTGCAGGCTCGTCTCGGAGCAGGAGGAGATCCTTGCGGCAAACCGCGCCGATGTTGAGGCAGCGGCGGATAAATACGGCGATGTGATGATCGACCGCCTTACGCTTACTCCCGAACGGATCGCCGGGATGGCCCAGGGCGTGCGGGAAGTTGCCGAGCTGCCGGATCCCGAGGGGCGCGTGCTGCGCCGCGTGGAGCGGCCGAACGGGCTCATTATAGAGAAGACCTCGGTGCCGCTCGGAGTCGTTGCAATCATCTATGAGAGCCGTCCGAACGTGACTTCGGATGCAGCCGTTCTGGCGCTCAAATCCGGGAATGCGGTGATCCTGCGCGGAGGTCGTGAGGCCTACCGCTCCAACGAGGCAATTGTGAGGGCGATCCGACACGGGCTTGAGGATGCGGGACTGCCCGCAGCACTGGTGGGCTTCATCGAGGATACCGATCACGCCAGCGCAGACGAGCTGATGCGCGCAGTGGGACTGGTAGATCTGCTTATACCCCGCGGCGGCGCGGGTCTGATCCGCCGCTGCACCGAGAACGCCAAGGTGCCTTGCATCCAGACGGGAACCGGCATCTGCCACATCTTCGTGGATGCTTCAGCTGATCAGGAAAAGGCCCTTCGTATTATAGAAAATGCGAAAACCAGCCGTCCTTCCGTCTGCAACGCGGAAGAAGTGCTGTTGGTGCACAGGGACATTGCAGAGGAATTTCTGCCCAAGCTGAGCAAAGTGCTGACCACCGACCGTGCGGACCGGGGACTGGTGCCTGTGGAGCTGCGGCTTGATGAGCGGGCGGCGAAGATCATTCAGGGTGTTCCGGCAGGGGAGACGGACTTCGACAGGGAGTTCCTCGATTACATTCTTGCAGTGGGCATCGTGGACGGGACGGACGAGGCCATCGCCCATATCGCAAAGCATTCCACCGGCCACAGTGACGCCATTCTCACGCAGAACGATGAGAACGCAAATAAATTTACCGCACTTGTGGATTCTGCAGCGGTATATGTGAATTGCTCAACCCGTTTCACGGACGGCGGCGAGTTCGGCCTCGGCTGCGAGATGGGCATCTCCACGCAGAAGCTGCATGCCCGCGGGCCCATGGGGCTGGAGGAGCTGAACAGTTACAAATATGTGATCCGCGGAGACGGCCAGATACGATGAGAAAAAAGATGCACCCCTTCGGGTGCATCTTTTTTGTTTATTTGTTCCGCCGTTCCAGCTGGGACTGCGTCTTTTCATTCCATTTTCCGATCCGCTTGAGCTCACCTTCCTTGTTCCAGATAAAGCTCGTCCGCATTTCCTCACCGGTCCGTATCCGCCGAAAGTTCTCCCAGTGCTTGGCGAATATCGGGATAGCCGGGATCAGAAGAATGAGAGAGGAGACGAGGTCTTTTGTGAAAATATAATGGATGACGGGGAAGACAATGGAGATGATCGGTGCCACGAGGCATACGTACCTTGTCCCGAAAGCAATCAGGATGGCGGCGGCCAGCAGGATCAGAAACCATCTCCAGTCCCACGCAAGGATCACGCCTCCGAGGCTCGCCATACCCTTGCCGCCGCGGAAACGCATCAGAACGGGCCAGATATGGCCGAGGATGCAGGCTGATCCCGCGATGGGACCCGCAAAGGGAAGGGTAGGAAAGAGCAGCGCGCAGAGTCTCCATGCGGCAAAGGATTTCAATATATCCAGGAGCGCCGTAAGGAAGAATGCGTTCTTCCCGAGAAGCAGAAAGGCATTGGTGGCACCTGCGTTCCCCGAGCCCTCCTCCCGGATATCATAGCCCTTCCTGCGCCCCAGGATGTACGAGGGGCTGAAGTTACCGAGTGCGTATCCGATCAGGCAGCACAGAAGTATAGAGAGCACTGTGAAAAGTACTGTGTTCGTATCCATCGTGTTTCTCCCTTCCGAAAGATGGGAGATATCTTATCACGAAAGGGAGCTTTTTTCAACTTTGACCCGATTGCAGGTCCGCAGAACAGCGGGCAGATCCTCTGCCCTGAGCCCACATGGCGGCTTGCTTTTACCGGCCGTTATGATATGATGATCATAACGGATAATTGACAGCTTTTCCCTGCAGGAGGATAGACATGCAGCTCCTATTCGTTCTGGAAATCATAGGCACCATCGCGTTTGCCATATCCGGAGCCCTTGTGGGCATACAGAAAAAGATGGACGTGTTCGGCGTTGTTGTCCTGGGACTGACCACAGCCGTCGGAGGAGGAATCCTGCGCGATCTGATACTCAATATCACGCCCCCAGCGGCATTTCGCAATCCTGTGTTCGCCGTGATCGCGATAGTTGCCGGTATTGTGCTTTTCATACCGGGGATCCGCAGAGCGTTTGAACATAAGGGAAAGATAGGGGACACACTGCTTCTGGTCATGGATTCGATAGGTCTGGGACTGTTCACCGTGGTCGGCGTCAGAACGGCGCAAGCAAGCATCACGGAGAGCAATCTGTTTCTCGTCACCTTCGTAGGTGTGCTCACGGGAGTGGGCGGCGGAATCCTGAGGGACGTTTTCGCAGGAAATATGCCGTATATCTTCGTCAAGCATTTTTATGCCTGTGCCTCAATTATAGGGGCCTGGGCCTGTGTGCTGCTCTGGCCTTATACCGGAGAGCTTCCGGCAATGGTCACGGGTGCTGCGCTAACGGTGCTGCTCAGGCTTCTGGCAGCGCATTTTCGCTGGAGCCTTCCGAGGGCATGAACGGAGAATGAGCAGAATATGATACAGAAAGACTACTGGAACAGCGTTTCCGCAACGAAAAACTTTACGACACCGTTTCAGGCTGACGAATTTGCCGCCTATGTGCCAGCTGACGCACAGATAGCGGATATAGGCTGCGGCTACGGCAGAACAATGGCCGGACTCTATGAGCGCGGTTACAATAATCTTGTAGGATTCGACATCTCGGACGGAATGATCAAGCGCGGAAAAGGGATGTACCCTTTCCTTGACCTGCGGGTGATGGAAGAAGGAATAATCGGCCTCGCAGATGACAGCGTGGAGGCCGTGATCCTCTTTGCGGTGCTGACATGCATCCCTGCAGATGCAGATCAGAAGAGGCTCATAAAGGAGATCGGCAGGGTGCTGAAGCCAGGCGGGATCCTCTATGTGAACGATTTTCTCCTCAACAACGATGCGCGGAACACGGCCCGGTATGAAAAATATCATGAACAATACGGTATTTACGGGATCTTCGAACTGCCGGAGGGGGCGGTGCTCAGGCATCATTCGGAGGAACACATTCGGGGACTTCTCCGGGATTTCACGCAGCTGCGTTATGAGCATCTCACCTTCACCACAATGAACGGAAACAGATCGAACGGTTTTTTCTATATTGGCAGAAAGAAATGATTTGCAGGACGTGATTCATCACGGAAAAGGAAGATCCTTGATCTATCGCTTCGGTGGAATGTACAGATGAGTACATGCTCGGATAATGCTTTTTCAGATGAAGATATTATTCTCCCCTC
The DNA here is from genome assembly GCA_045586065.1 of Candidatus Limivicinus sp. GTDB lineage: Bacteria > Bacillota > Clostridia > Oscillospirales > Oscillospiraceae > Limivicinus. Next base: position 72,752 of record JAZMZR010000018.1, on the reverse strand, counting down.
AATACAGACAGTATGAGGGGAGAGCTTTTTTGAAAAAATGTAAAGTATGCTTGACATAGACTGAGACCTGTGATACTATGCGTACGTAAAGCAAACTTTACATCAGATGACGGAAGGTGATGTGTTGAAGAATCGTATTGAAGAGATCCGAAATGACCGGGGGATGCGTCAGGAAGAACTTGCAAAAGCCCTTGGCGTTTCGAGGCAAACGATCAGCTCACTGGAGAACGGACGGTATAACCCATCCATAGGTCTTGCCTATAAAGTGGCAAAGCTGTTCGGGATGGCTATAGAGGATGTTTTCATTTTTGAGGAGGAATAATCATGGTTTATAACAACAAAAGACTCATGTTGAGCTTATTCTGGATACTGGCCGGAGCGGCGCTGCTGGTGCTGTCGGTCGCAGAGGTCCTGAAGGAATCCATCTATGCCGGAATGGGCGGAGCGCTTATAGCAGTAGGTGTACTGCAGATGGTAAAGAACCTGCGGTACCGGAAGGATGCGGAATACAGGGAGAAGGTGGATACAGAGGTGGGCGACGAGCGACTCAGCTTTATCCGTATGAAGAGCTGGTCGTGGACCGGCTGTGCGCTGATCATGATCGAAGGCATCGGTTCGATCGTGGCCCTCGCGCTCGGCCAGCGGACGATCCAACTGGTGCTTGCCTACTCCGTATGGCTGATCCTTGTGATATACTGGATATCGTATCTTATTCTCAGCAGAAAGTATTGATTCTGAAAAAGACCGTGTGCTTCACAGTAAACACACGGTCTTTTTATATTTTCGTCTGCAGCCATTTGGAGTTGTTGAAAATATATCATATTCGTATGATAACAACATAAAAAAATGTATAGTTTGACCGAAAACGAGCTTTTATTTTAACACGGGTATGATATACTGATTATAAAACCGGGTATATATAATAATCCAAAGGAAGTGATTCTTTATGAGACATCTTCTGTCCGGCAACGAGGCCATCGCCCGCGGAGCCTATGAGGCGGGGGTGAAGGTCTGCTCCGCATATCCCGGCACCCCCAGCACGGAGATATTTGAAAACCTGCCTCAATATAAAGATTCCCTGTACTGCGAGTGGGCTCCGAACGAGAAGGTCGCCACGGAATTCGCCTACGGCGCGGCGATTGCGGGAGTCAGAAGCATGACGGCGATGAAGCACGTCGGTCTGAACGTTGCTGCGGACCCGATGTTCACCGCATCCTATAACGGTGTGCTCGGAGGATTTGTGATCGTTACATCGGACGATCCGAGCATGCATTCCTCTCAGAATGAGCAGGACAACCGCCAGTATGCGAAGTTCGCGAAGATCGCCCTTGTGGAGCCTTCGGATTCTCAGGAGTGCAAGGACTTCATGCGCGAGGCCTTCGAGATTTCCGAGCGTTTCGACATGCCTGTTCTGTTCCGCTCCACCACGCGCATTTCCCATTCCAAAAGCCTTGTGGAGTTCGGAGAGCGTACGGAGATCCCTCCGAAAACATATGTGAAGGATGTCTTCAAGAATGACTGTGCTCCAGGCCACGCCTATAAAAAGCGTGTCAAGGTCGAGAAAATGCTGGAGGAGCTGGCGGAATACGGCTGCACCAGCAAGCTGAACAAAGTGGAATACGGCGACGGAGAGGTCGGTGTCATCACCTGCTCGATCGCCTACCAGTATACCAAGGAAGTCTTCCCGGAGGGCACTTCTTTCCTCAAGCTCGGCCTGACGAATCCTCTGCCGATGAAGCTGATCAGGGAATTTGCTTCAAAGGTGAAAAAGCTCTACGTTATAGAAGAACTTGAGGGCTTCATGGAGCAGCAGATCAAGGCCGCTGGCATAGACTGCATCGGTAAGGAGCTTGTCAGCAATATGTATGAGCTCAATCCGCAGCGCCTGCGCCAGATGATATACGGCGTTGAGCCGGAGGTGAAGGAATTGCCCGTGAAGGCGGTTTCCCGTCCGCCCGCACTGTGCCCGGGCTGCCCGCACAGGGGATTCTTCTATGCAATCGCAAAACATAAGGACGTGATCGTGACCGGGGACATCGGCTGTTATACACTCGGAGACAATCCACCCCTGAGCGCGACACACACCTGTATCTGCATGGGCGCGGGATTCTCCGCCGGTGCGGGGATGTCCAGAGCGTTCGAAGAGATCGGACAGCCCAAAAAGTTTTTCGGTGTGGTGGGTGATTCCACCTTTTTCCACAGCGGCATGACCGGAGCGGTGGAGATCATCTACAACAAAGCGGATATTGTTCCGGTGGTTATGGATAACCATATTACGGGAATGACCGGCCATCAGGACAACCCCGGAAGCGGATACACGCTTCAAGGGGAAGTGGCGGATGCCGTGAAAATTGAGGAAGTGCTCTCGGCCTTTGGATATAAGAAGATTCTAATTGTGGATCCGTGGGATCTGAAAGCCACGGAAGATGCGATAAACGAGGCGATATCCTCCGATGTGCCGGCTGCGATGATCACTCGCCGGCCCTGCCTCATGATCAAGCGGATGAAGCACGAAACTGGCACCTGCCGCGTCGATCCGGAGAAATGCATCGGCTGCAGGATGTGCCTGAAGGTCGGCTGCCCGGCCATAAGCATCATCAACGGCAAGTCCGTGATAGACCCGACCCAGTGCAAAGGCTGCACAATCTGCGCCCAGGTCTGTCCGAAGGGCGCCATAAGCAGGGAGGAGGTCTGAGCCATGAAAAAAAGCGTGATCCTTGTGGGGGTTGGCGGTCAGGGAGCGATCCTTACCGCGAAGATCCTTGTCAACGGTCTGATCAGTAAAGGCTATGATGTGAAAATGTCCGAAGTGCACGGCATGAGTCAGAGAGGCGGGAGCGTATCCACCCAGGTACATTTCGGAGACAAGATCTATTCCCCTGTGATCGGGAAGGGCGGAGCGGACATCATGGTGGCCTTTGAGAAGATGGAGGCCGTGCGCTATGCGGACTTCCTGAAGCCCGACGGCATCGCAGTCATAAATGACTACTCGATGCCCAGTTCCACCACGTCTGCCGGACTCTGTGAATATCCGGAAGGCTGTGTCGAAGCGATGCAGGAGGCTTTCCAATGCCATGTGCTCGACGCCGCGGACATCGCTGTGTCGCTCGGAAATGCCAGATGTATGAACGTGGTGCTGTTCGGAGCGATGACAGCGGTGCTCGGTATGGACGATATCGATTGGGAAACCGTGATCCGGGAGACGGTCCCGGCAAAAACTGTGGACTTGAACCTGCGGGCATACCGTGCAGGCAGAGAAGCGCTGAATGTTTAGAACTTGTTAATGAATATGCAAATTTACTGAATAAAGATACAGCAAGGTCCTTCGGCAAAAGCCGGAGGACCTTGCTGTTCAGCAGATAGAATTCGATCCCTGCGAATGACCGGTTCGCAGGGATCTGAGAGGGGGTTGAGAGGTGATTTGAAAGATTTTCATCTTATCTGTTAAGAATTTATCACACTCATCATACGTTTTGCAAGCCCCCCGGGGGGATATTTTTTGTTTTTTTATTCAATTTCAGGAAAGTGATTCCTCACGTTCAAAACCGGGGTGTCAAGGGCAGACAATAAGTCCCTGCCCCCAAAGGCATCCTCCGCATGTCGGTGCGGGACTGCCTATGCAGTCTTCTTTGTTTTCATCCAGCATATGGCAGCCGCCGCAGTAAAGGCACGGGGCAAAATTGAACTGACGTACGCGTTCCCTGAAGCGCCGGTAGTCATCGCTGTTCCATATATCTGATAGACTCTCTGAAGAAATGCTTCCGAATGAATGATGCCAGACCCTGCGTTTGCCTTCACCCAGGTATGTATCCGAGCTGTGCAGCAGACCCATACATGGTGAAACATCGCCATCCCAGCGGATGAAGCAGTTGTTTTCCTCAATAAAGCGGCAGGTATTCATCCTTCGCATGAACGGCTTTCCGTTCCAGGAGAACAGCTCAGCCTCACGCCGCTTTTCGTGGTTGCTGCCGAAGAGTTCCGCACCGTGCCGCTCAGAGAAGCGGAACATGGGGATCTCACGCCGGTCTTCCAGATTCTCAAAGCGGAAGATGGGATTTCCGCGGTCATTTGCCTCTCTTATCGCCGCAACGTCGCACATTGACCAGAGCGCATTCGGAACGTCCTCCGGACGGTTAGGGATCATGTGGCTGAGATTGAGATCATCGGCTGAAAAACTCCGGGCAAAATCTCTTATTCTGTCCAGACTTGCAATGTTGTCACGCATGACTACCGCCGTCATCCCGAGCCTCACGGATGTATCCCTGCGCAGCGCATTGAAGCTGTTCAGATTGTTGAGGATGGTCTCGAAGCTGCTGCCGATCTGTATCTTGCCGTAATTGTCGTACAGCTCATCGATTGAAACCCATATCTCACATATGCCCGCCTCAATCAGTTCTTTTGAGCGTCTTTCCGAGAGGAGAGTACCGTTGGTTATAAGTTCCGTCCGCTTGCCGCAGTCTGCGGCAGCCTGTACCATCGCAGTGAGATCCGGATGGATCAGAGGCTCTCCCATACCTCCGAAAAAGATGGTTTCGGTCTCTTTAAGAGCAGGGTCTGAAAGCAGCTTCATATAGTCGGAAAATCCGAGATCGCCGAATATTTCATTTACCCATGTGTTGCGGAAGCACATCCTGCATTTCAGATTGCAGCGGGATGTGATCTCAACATATAGCTTTCGGATGACGTCTTCCATGGGAGAACCTCTCATTAAAGCCCGTAGAATTCAAGGAAGCGGCGGGCCTCATCTGTTTCGGGAGTGTTAAGCACGATATCCGCCGGGCCATACTCGAGAGCCTTTCCCTGATGCAGGAAAAGCGCGCTGTCTGCGAGTCTTCTGGCCTGCTGAATGCTGTGGGTGATGAGCAGAACGGCACATCCCGTTTCATGGCAGGTCTCGGCAATCAGCTGTTCCGCCATAAGGGTGGATTCCATATCCATGGACGCTGTAGGCTCGTCGAGGATGAGAAGATCGTAGCTGCCCATCAGAAGACGTGCCAGAGCCATCTTTGATGCCTCACCGCCGGAGAGCTTCTTTGCTCTTTGTCTGGCAAGGGGCTCAAGCTGCAGAGCCGCCATCAGTTTCTTCTGTTTTGCAGTATCGGCTCCGTTGAGTGCTATGTTGCGCGCCGTACTCATGCGGAATGCATAGCTTTTCTGCGGGAGATAGCCGATCCGGATTTCGGCAGCGGGACACTGCTTGCTGTCAGAGAGCTCTATTCCTGCCAGTACCTTTGCAAGCGTAGATTTACCGCTTCCGTTTGCCCCGATCACGGCAGTTATCTTTCCTGCGGGAATCTCCAACGCAGGGAGATCAAGGACGGTCTTTTTACCGTAGCTTTTTGTAAAAGCAGCTGTTTTCATCGGCTTAACCTCTTTTGCATGATACTCAGCACGATGTTCACCAGCAGGGAAAGAGTAAGAAGGATCAGGCCGAGTGCTATTCCAAGCGTGAAATTGCCGCGGTTCGTATACTGCATGATGGCCGTGGTCATAACGTTTGTCTTCCACGCAATGGCTCCGCCGACCATGGATACGGCGCCGACTTCTGCAATTGCCCTGGCAAAAGCGAGAAGATAAGAGAAAAACAACGGATAAACGCACTCATTTACAAGCAGCAGAAAACGTTTTTTCAGACTGAAGCCAAGGCCAAGGGTCGTTTCCCGCATGGAAGGGACAATCTCAGAGACCGAGGTTTCTATTGTACAGGCAACAAGAGGGGTGATCAGCACGACCTGCGCGATTATCATCAGCGGGACCGTGAACAGCAGCTTTAAGTGCCGGAAAGGTCCCACACCGGAGAACAACAGGTAAAACAGCAGGCCGCAGACTACGGGAGGCATTCCCATCAGCGTCCGATTGAGTACCACCAGCGTGTTCCTGCCGGGAAAACGGTAGGTTCCCAGCAGCATTCCCAGAGGGGTACCGATCAGCAGCGCGATTACGGAGCTTGTCAGGCTGACCCGGGCGGTGGTGCCCAGAATATTCAGAAGCTCCCGGTCTGCAGAGAGGATAAGCTCTATTGCTTTTTGAATCGAACTGCCCATGTTTTTCCGTCCTTTTTGAACAACAGCCATGGAGTTTCCCCCATGGCTGTTATCATACTTCAAATAATCTCTGGAATCAACTCATGACGCCGTCATTGGCGACAAATGTGAGGAAAGTGGCCTTGTCGGTCAGAATATAAGCGCCCATCTGCTCTGCCATCACAAGGCATGCGCCCATTCCGGTGTTCGCGGAAACATACCAGTCGGTATAGTCGGCAAAGGACTCTGCCTCAGCTGTAATGCCCAGCTCCTCCGGCCAAAGACTCAGTTCCTTGGTGTGTGTGCCGGAACCGTCGCCGCGTGAGATGAAGGTGTACTTCCCGTCCGCGATCGCCTTGAATGCCTGCAGAACATCTGCTGCGTCTCTGACTCCCGCAGGGTCGGCAGAGGGGCCGCACAGCACAAAGAAGTTATACATATAGCTCATGCGCTCCGCCTCCATGCCGTCGAGGACATAGGCGAAACCGTCAGCGACGAAAGCCTCCTCCTGCTTTTTGGCATGAACGAGGATCAGGTCCGCATTGCCCATCTTTGCATTGGCAATAGACTTTCCTGTACCGGCAGAGTAGACCTCCACCTCATAGCCGTATTTCTCTTCGAAAATCGGCAGCAGATAGCCAAGCAGACCGGAGTCGTTAACGGAGGTAGTGGTGGAAAGACGGATATGCTTTGTTTCATCTGTTGCCGCTGGGATCTCCGCAGTGGAGACAGGCCGGTCATCCTTAAGATAGAACAGATACTCGCCATACTCGGCAAAACCGTAATTTGCGGCCAGATCTTCGCCCTCGTCGGAGAGCAGCCAGTTGATGAGTGCAGCTGCGCCGACGCTGTTCAGCTCCACATCTTCCACGGCTACGCCGTCCGCGTTCACGAAGGGAGCATCGGGATTCACTGCCAGCAGGGTATAGGTGTTGATCATGTTGTCATCTGCTTCCTTGAGGATGCAGGTATCGACAACGAGGGCGTCCTTCTCGGGCTCAGGATCCTGAACGGGTGCCGGATTCGGCTCAGCTTCAACGGCCGGCTGGGCAGCTGCAGGAGCTTCTGTGGCTGCGGGTGCGGCAGTGTTGGCACCGCAGGCACACAGCGCGAGGATCATAACGAGTACAAGCAGCAGGGAAATGGTCTTTTTCATTTTTCTCCTCCCAATAAAAAAGTCCTCCTTCCACAGCAAAACGGACGCAGCATTCCTGCGTCGGCTTTGCTTTTGGGAAAGAGGCTCGTCCACCGCTTTTTCAAAAGCGTATTAATGAATCAAACTATAGCAGTGAGCCCGTCGCATTTCAACCGATTTTCGGGCGAATTGTACCAAATAATACGATACGTGATTATTCAGGACATAAAATACTTGAACGATTATTGAGCTATGCTATGATAAACAGGGAGGTGGCAGATGTGGAGATCAAGGAAACATGGGGTGTTCCGGTTGCCAGAATAGAGGAATTCTTTCTCTCGCAGGACGATGTTCAGAAATGCGGAGAAGGTGTTTTCCTGTTGGAAAACTGCAGGATCAGCATTGCGGCACTTCCTCCGCGGGAGTTTGGCCCGCTCAGTTTTCCGGCAACCCGGATCGAATTCAGCGGATCAGATCGGGAAACGGAATTGATCCATCGAAGATTCGTCCTGCAGTTCATATCGGCAGGAGCATGAAAACAGCCTGCGCAAGCTTACAGGAAAGTGTCGGCTTGCGCAGGCTGTTTTTTGCCCGGTGTCAGTCGTCAACACCGATCATGACGTTGCTGGCTTTGATCACCGCATAAGCAGTGCCGCCGACCTTGAGGCCAAGCTCCCGGACAGAAGCCATGGTTATAACGGAACTGATTATGTTTCCGCCGCCTATATCAACCTTTACTATTGCGTTGACTGCGCCGTCCTGGATCTCGGTAACAGTGCCCTTGAGCTGGTTTCTTGCGCTGAGTTTCATTCGTTTTCTCCTTTCCAGATGATTTCGGACCAAACCTTATAAGGTAAGCCGTGTTTTCCTGTGTATCATCAGAAGCCGTAACGGATCACCGTTTTCAAACTGTGCGGAATATGTATAAGAGTCAGAAAACATCTATGATCTCGCCGGGACGGTCAAGAGTATATCCGCCCATAGCCTCAATGCGATCCCGGAATTCCGGACTTTTGAGAGTGGCGATAAGCTGCCGGACCATTCCGCTGCCCCATACGTTTTCGGGGATGAGCAGATCGTATTCCTCGATGCAGATAGGCAGAAAATCCAGACCGTAAAGCTTTGCGGCGGAAAAAATACCCATTCCGGCGTCAGCGCTTCCCTCGGAGATCTGAACCGCCACGGCATTATGGGTTACCTCCTCGCGGTCATAGCCGTAGACGCTGTCCGGATCGACTTTTTCTTTCTGACACAACCAGTCTGTGAGAACGCGCGTGCCGGATCCCTTCTGCCTGTTGACGAATCGTACGCCTTCACGGGAAATGTCCGAAAAGGTTTTGATTCCCAGAGGATTGCCCTTCTGAAGCATCAATCCCTGCTGGCGTCCGACGCAGCGCACAAGGTAGACCCCGCCATGAGGAAAATACTTGTTAATATAGCTGCGATTGTATTCTCCGGTCTCGGTGTCGAGCAGATGGATACCGGCGGCATGCGCCTCTCCGCGGCGGACCGCCATGATGCCTCCCATGGAACCGACGTGAGCGGACGAGAGATACAGGCCGTGGTCCTCTCTGTGGATCAAATCGGCAAGCTCATCCAAAAGGGGATCATGACTGCCTATGATCACCAGTGTGTTCTTCAATTTTTTCTTGGAGCCCAGAAGGCGTACACGCACTTCCTCTCCGGCAGTGAAGCCTTCCGTGCCCTGCGGCACCTCGATCATTCCGTCCGCCTTCATAAAGGAGGAGACGACTCCGCTGCCGCGCGGAAGCGGGGAAGCAACGAGCTTGTTGCCGACGTATCCCATACGTACGCGCACATACTCCTGATACTTCAGCCCGGAAACAAGCGGTCTTGTCAGCTTTGCTCCGGTGCGGCTCCCGCTTTCCGTCTGCCGCCCGTACCAGGCATCGATCAGGGGACGCAGCAGCTCCTCGATCACGATTATTCCGGATACCGGATAACCTGGAACTCCCAGAATGGGCTTTTCATCGCTGTATCCGAGGATGGCGGGCTTGCCGGGCTTTATTGCGATCCCGTGATACAGGACCTTCCCGACGCGGCGTACGGCTTCCGCTGAATAGTCATCGCGTCCTGCTGATGAACCGGCGTTGAGGATGACCATGTCGCACTCGCTGACAGCTTTTTCCAGTGTCTGCCTGATCGCATCGAATCTATCCGGCACAATGGGATATGTTTTTGCGTCCGCATCCCAGTCAGAAAGCATTGCAGAGAATATTGAGGAGTTGAATTCCAATATCTCGCCGGGTTTCGGATCGGAGCATGGAGCTACTATCTCATCACCGGTGGGAATAATACCAACAACGGGCTTTCGTATGACTTCCAGTTCCGATACTCCGCCTGCGATCATGGCGCCTATTGCGGCCGGAGTGACCTCCATGAACGAGGGGAGGATCATCTCTCCTGCGCAAATGTCCTCGCCGATCTGACGGATATGCTGCCAGGGAGAGGCAGCGGAATGGATGGTTACACTCCCATCATCATTCTTTACGATATCTTCCACCATGATGACGCAGTCGCAGCCGTCAGGGATCGGATCACCCGTGTCTACAGGGACGAATTTGTCAGGAAGCAGCTTTATGGGAGTGGTTTCTGTGGCTCCGAAGCTGTCGCGAGCAGAAAGGGCTATGCCGTCCATGGCGCTTGCTGCATAGTGCGGAGCGTTTATTTTCGCGTATACCGCACGGGATGTGATGCGTCTGTATGAGGATTGTACCGGAACGGTCTCAACTTTTGCAGAGAAACCGTTTTCTCTCAGTTTCTGAAGGTAGTCTTTCCTTGCCTGATCAAGAGGCACATTCGTCAGATATGTAAAACTCATACTATTCTCCTAATCCAAGTATACCTGTACTTCGGCACCTTTAGGCAGCCCCTCGCAGTCTCTTTCAATGATGAAATAGCCATCCGCTCCGGCCAGCTGTGTGATAAGACCTGATTTTGAGCGGACAGGAACAGCCAGGAGTTTCCCGTCTTCGCATACGAGTTTGCAGGCATTCACCTGAGCACGGCCGTGGTTTGCTCCCAAACTCTCAGACAGGCATGCGGTGACGGCAAAACGATCCATTGCCAGACCGTACAGCCTTCCGAGGAGCGGAAGCACGAACAGACGTGTTACAAAGTACGCGGCGACCGGGTGGCCGGGAAGACCGATCAGAGGTTTGTTTCCGACTTTCCCGAGAATGGTTGGTTTTCCGGGTTTGAGTGCTATTCCGTGAAGCAGCAGATCGCCCATATCTGAGATGATCTTACAAGCCGCATCTTTGACCCCTACGCTGCTTCCGCCGGAGAGTATTACAGCGTCACATTCATCTGCAGCTTTTGCGACCATGGCACGGAGAAGATCCTCGTCATCGATGACGATGCCGTAATGCATCGGATCTGTTCCGAATTCCCTGAGCACAGCGGCAAGAAGAGGGCTGTTAACATCCCGTACCTGACCGGGTCCCGGTGTCTGCTCCGGTGAAACAAGTTCATCCCCGGTCGAGATGATGCCTACTTTAAGCCTGCGCACTACCGGAACCGAGGTCTGACCGATGGCGGCGAGGGCACCGATGTCCTGAGCGGTAAGTATACGCCCGGTATTCAATATGACCTTGCCGGGAATCACGTCGTCTCCGCGGAAGATCATGTTCATTCCCGGAGCTCCGGCTTTCATGATGCCGACAGTCCCGTCGCCGTAATCCTCGGTATACTCAAGCATAACAGCACAATCCGCACCCTTCGGAACGGCGCCGCCCGTCGGCACGTAGACACACGAATACCGGGGGAGAGTGAAATCTGCCCCTTCACCCATCAGAACTTCACCTTTGACGGTCAGGATTGCGGGTATGGCATCAGAGCAGCCGAATGTGTCCGAAGCTCGGCAGGCGTAGCCGTCCACTGTTGAGCGGTCAAAATCCGGGACATATTCATCTGCCTTTATATCCTCAGCCAGTACGCGGCCGACGGCTTCAGTGAACGGAACGATCTCCGCAGGTCCCCCGACGGGAATGAATTCTTTCTGTATGAGAGCCAGGACCTCTTCCGGTGTTTTAACCTGCAGCATACCTTACACCTCCGCAACGATCTTGCCGAGATCGCGGTAGTCATTGCCGGAAAAATGCAGCAGTTCCTTTTTGAATGCTGCGGAACGCAGAGTTTCAAGTATTGCCTCAGCAGAGCGGGTCTCCAGAAACGATCTGCGCACCACAAGGTCGTAACGTTCCTCTAACAGAGGGATAAAATCAAGCCCGTCGATCTGGCGGGATATGCGTTCGGTGCCTATGGCAAGATCAGCCTCTCCCTCCGCGATAGCGGCGGCCATGGTAAGGTGGGACTTCATCTCACGTTCATATCCTTTGATCTCACGTGGATCAAGATCCATGCGGCGCAGCTGCCCGTCCAGAAGAATACGTGCGCTTGATCCCACACCACGGTTGAGTATGGAGATATCTCGCCGTGCCAGATCACGCCAGCCGCTGATCTCCTTCGGATTTCCTGCAGCCACATAGAAGCCTTGAGCACGGTAAGAGATGTTTATCAGCACAGCCTGAACCCCGGGCATCAGCTTTTTAACGAAAGGAGTATTGAAGGCTTTTTCCTCTGAATCATATAGATGGCATGCTGCAGCGTCTGTCTTACCCTCATAAAGAGCAAGAAGCCCTTCAAAACTGTTGAGATAACAGCGCTGTGCAGCGGTTCCGCGCTGGCGCAGATAATTGGTCAGAATATCCAGCACCACATCCTGACCGGAGATTACAACAACGTTATCCCGGTCTTCAGACGGATGGAGCAGGGAACTGCTCAGATCAACGCGTTTCACAGCCTGAACACTTTGCTCGTGGCGGGACCGGGCTATATAAGCGTCAACATCATCCTGTGTGAAACGGACTTTGCGGCCGATTTTATAGGAATTGATCTCACTGCGCCGGATCAGCTCGTATATCGTGGATTTGCTGACGTGGAGTATATCCGCGACTTCCTGCGTGGAGAGGGATTTTTCGTTAGCCATGTCAGTTTCCTTCTCAGTTTATAGATGAAGCTATTATATCTTTTTCATGCTTTGCTTACAAGGGCGGTTAAACTGCCGAAGACATATCATTTCGTACGATTTCGTTATATTTCGCACAGTGTTTTTTTGAAAGCAACGGATGTATCATCCTGTTTCATATCAGTTCGCACCGAAATACGACGGAATACTTGTTCACCGCGGACAGGTAAAATATAATGTTTTCAGACAGTATGTTTTAATTATAATCATTATTATCAACAGGAGGTTTTTATGGGAGCATATTATGAGAAAATCGCTCGCATCAACCTGAGCACCGGTGAGATCAAGGCAGAGCCCCTTGATGTCAAACTTGCTCAGAAATTCATCGGCGGACGCGGTCTCGGTACCAAGATCCTTTATGATGAGGGTGTGGCAACAGTCGACCCGCTCTCCCCGGAAAACAAAATAGTCTACGCCACCGGCCCGATGACCGGTTCCGCTTCTCCTTCCTCAGGCCGTTACATGGTAGTAACGAAATCCCCGCTTACCGGAATGATTGCGTGCGCCAACTCCGGCGGCATCTGGGGCGCCAAGCTCAAGTTTGCGGGATGGGATGCCCTTATTGTTGAGGGGCAGGCTCCCGAGTGGAGTTATCTTTATATCGAGGACGACAAAATAGAACTCCTCGATGCTTCAGAGTATGTCGGCGTGTTCAGCGAAGAGCTGGATGACCTGCTCAAAGCAAAACACGGTGAGGAGTGCTCCGTGCTGAACATCGGCCCTGCCGGTGAGAAGCAGGTGCTGCTTGCCTGCGTTATGAACGACAAGGACCGTGCCGCCGGCCGTTCCGGCACCGGTGCTGTCATGGGCAGCAAGAAACTTAAGGCTATTGTGGTCAAAGCCACACGCAAACAGCTCGATAACATAGCGGATATCGACGCACTCAAGGAAGCAAACAAAAAGTGCCTCGACATGCTCAAAGAGAACCCCACCACCGGCGGCGGCCTGCGTGCCTTCGGTACGGCAGTCCTTGTCAACATCATCAACAGCATCGGCGCTCTGCCGACCAGAAACTGGCAGGAGAGCTATTTCCCCACTGCGGACAAATTCTCCGGCGAGACTCTTGCCGAGAAATATCTTGCCCGTCCCGGTGCCTGCTATCGCTGCCCGATAGCCTGCGGACGCATCATCAACCATGATGGAAAAGTCGTTGGGGGACCTGAGTACGAACCTCTGTGGGCGTACGGAAGCGACTGCGGTGTCGATGATCTCCATGCAATAGACGAAGGCAACCGTCTTTGCAATGAATACGGTCTTGACGCAATCGGTGTGCCCTGCACTATAGCTGCTGCTATGGAGCTTTATCAGCGCGGATTCATCAAGGAAGAAGACTGCGATGGTATTCCTCTTGAGTGGGGCAGCTCCGAAGCCATCATTGAGTGGACCCGCCGCATGGGCGATCCTCAGAGCCCGCTGGCAAAGCTGATGGCATCCGGTTCCGCTCGTCTCTGCGAGGCCTATGGCCATCCTGAGTATTCCATGAGTGTCAAGAAGCAGGAGATCCCGGCATATGACGCCCGTGCCATCCAGGGTATCGGCATCAACTATGCCACTGCCAACTGCGGTGCAGCCCACGTCCGTGGCTACATGATCAGCCCTGAGGTCCTCGGAATCCCCGTTCAGCTTGACCGCACAACCACAGAAGGAAAGGCCGGATGGGCAAAGACCTTCCAGGATCTTACCGCCGTTATCGACTCCATGGGCAACTGCCTGTTCACCTCTTTCGCACTCGGTGCCCCTGAGTATGCCGCACTGCTCAATGCTGCGACCGGCACCTCCTGGAGCGTTGAAGAACTGCTTGAGATCGGCGACCGTATCTATAACATTGAGCGTATGTTCAATAAAGCTGCAGGCATGAAGCCCGAGGATGACCGTCTGCCCAAGCGTCTGCTGGAAGAGCCGATCACAAACGGCCCCTCCACCGGCATGGTATCCCAGCTCAAGCTCACGCTTCCTCAGTATTATGAAGCCCGCGGCTGGGTCAATGCGTTCCCCACGGATGAAACTCTCAAGAAACTCGGCCTTGACGAGTGTGTAGGAAAGTAAATATAATACCCGAAAGGGGGAGGCTTTCCGCCTCCCCCTTTTACTATCAGAGGATGTGATCAGATGATAGAAGTTCGTTTTTTTGCCACGCTGCGTGACGGACGCGGCAAATCCGCGGAGATTTCCTCCGAATCTGCTTCAAATGCAGAAGATGTGATGCGCCTATGCGGTATAGATCCTGTGCAGGTGGCTATCCTGCTTATCAACGGATTCCACGCAAAGCCCGATTCACCGGTTCATGACGGCGATCTTGTTTCGCTCTTTCCGCCGGTCGGAGGTGGCTGAGATGGCCCTTTCCAAAGAACAGGAACTTCGGTACTCTCGCCATTTCCCTGTACCGGAAATAGGCAGGAAAGGGCAGGAAAAGCTCCTTTCGTCAAAGGTGCTCGTCATAGGTGCGGGAGGACTGGGTTCACCTGCAGCACTGTATCTGGCGGCGGCAGGAGTAGGTACAATAGGCATCGTGGACAGCGACGCTGTCGAACTCTCAAACCTGCAGAGGCAGATCCTGCACGGGACCTCTGATATAGGCAGGCCAAAAGTGGAATCGGCAAAAGAGAGCATGTGCGAACTGAATCCCGGAATTGAGGTCGTCACTTATCATATGTACGCTGATGAAGCGAATCTGCCCGGACTGCTTGCCGGATATGATTTCATTCTGGAATGCACGGACAGCTTTGAAAGCAAGTACCTGATCAACGATGTCTGTGTGAGAGCTGGAAAGCCTTTCTGTCATGCCAGTGTTATCCGCTTTTACGGGCAGGTCCTTACCTGGGTGCCCGGAAAAGGACCATGCTACAGATGTATATTTCATGATCCTCCGGTCAGGGGAGCCGCACTTACGGCAAAAGAAGCAGGAGTCCTTGGCGCATCGGCAGGCATGATCGGATGCCTGCAGGCAGCGGAGGCTGTGAAATATCTGCTCGGAGCAGGTGAACTGCTCACCGGACAGCTTCTTACCTGTGACCTGCTCGAAATGGAATTTCAAAAAATACCGCTTCAACGCGACGATTCCTGCCCAGCCTGCGGGAGAAAATGACCATTAGATACAATTCATAAAAGAGCATTTGCATTAGTTGGATCCGAACAGGCGGATACGGGAGAATAAGGTGTGAAGAAGTTTGCGGTTATAAGCGGGTTCCTCGGTTCCGGGAAGACTACTTTGATGATGGCTTTGACAAAGTATTGTTCCGGGCATTATGGAAAAGCTGCCATGATATCTAACGATCTCGGGGAAGGGGTAATGCTGGCGGACCATAAGCTGGCGCAGCTCTGCGGCTGCCGCGCCGCACAGATTACCGACGAGTGTATATGCTTCTGCCACGATGTGCTGGCAGATAAGCTGAACGCTTTCTATGACGAAGGCTGTGAGCTGGTCGTATCGGACATCCCGGGCTTTGGCGTCGGTGCGCTGGAGCATGTATATCACGGGCTGACAGAGGATCATCCCGGACAGTTCGAACTAGCGCCGTTCACTGTCCTGATCGAGCCGTACAATGTGAAGCGGCTGAGGACAGATACTGGAGGAGATATGGGCACGGTCCTTGACGCGCAGCTGAAAGAGGCAGACCTGATCGTGCTGAATAAATGCGATCTGCTGGATGCGCCTGGACGGGAAGAGGAGCTTTCCTGGCTGAAAACCAGGTATCCGCAGGCAGACATAATAGCGGCAAGTGCAAAGACTGGCGAAAACCTTGAAGCCCTGTGCCTGGCGCTGCTTAACGGTCAGGCCTCGATGTACCATCCTGCAATTGAATATGATGCGGACGATCTGCAGGATGCGATGGGCAGCCTAAGCGAGTACTATCTCCAGTACCGCGCGCTTGTATGCTGCGAAGACTTTGACGGAAACGATTATCTTACAGACCTTGCGAATGAGATACGCGCGGCGATCAGTGCTTCCGGCAATGAGGTGCCGCATTTCAAACTTCTTGCCTGGGCCCCGGAAGGCGATTACGGGAAGGCGGACATTGTCGGTATCGACCGGCCGGTAGAGATCCCGCATCGCTTCACACAGCCCTGCACGGATATTGCCGTCATCCTGAACACCAGTGCAGCCTGCCCGGATGAAGCATTGGACAGGATCATTGAAGATGCGGTGAAAGCGGTTTCAGAGAGGTATCAGCTCGAGCTAACCATGTTCAAAAAAGACCATTTCAGCCTGGGTGAATAGAATGGAGACAGTTATCCGCGAGACGCGCTCGGTATGTCCGATATGCCTGCGCAACCTCCCTGCCCGCCTGGAACGCTTGGAAGACGGGCGGATCGATCTGAAAAAAAGATGCCCGGAACACGGAGACTTCAGCGTGCCTGTATGGCATGGGAAGGTTGACTGGGATTCATGGCTCCTCGAAACGCCTTCGCTTCCGGAGAACGAGGGCATGAGCTGCCCGGAAAACTGCGGCATCTGCGCAGAGCACGAAATCGGTACCTGCTGCGCTTTGCTTGAGGTGACCGAGCGCTGCAATCTGCATTGCAGATATTGCTTTGCCCGCGGCGGAGAAGTCTCGAAAGAGCCGGGCATAGAAGAACTGAAGCAAGCCGTTAAGGACATAGTGCGTCAGTGCGGCAGGCCGCTGCTGCAGCTTTCCGGAGGCGAACCAACTTTGCGTAATGACCTCGATGAGCTTGTACGTTTTGCAAAAGAGGCAGGCTGCAGCTATGTGCAGCTGAATACAAACGGGATCCGCCTTGCCGAAAAGCCGGACTATGTAAAAAGACTTGCGGAAGCGGGACTTGATATTGTGTTTCTCCAGTTTGACGGAACGAGCGATGCCGTTTATGAAACACTTCGGGGTGCAGCTCTGCTGGAAGTAAAAAAAGAGGCGATACGTATCTGTAGCGAGCAGCAGATCGGTGTTACGCTGGTTCCTACGGTGGTGAAGGGCGTGAACGACGGGGACATCGGCGGTATCATCAATCTTGCCTGCAAGCTCTCTCCGGCAGTGCGCGGTATCCACTTCCAGCCGGTTTCATTTTTCGGGCGCTTTCCCAGAAAGCCGGAGGCGGCTGACAGGTATACGCTTGACGATCTCATGGCGGACATAAGTGAACAGACGGGTATCCCGACGGCAAGCTTCATGCCCTCACGTTGCGATCATCCTCTCTGCGGCTTTCACGCAAATTTCCTCATCGATCCGAATGGCGGACTTAAGCCGCTGAGCTCCATTACACACTCTTCGAAAGATCGAGGCTGCGAGCGTGATAACCGTGAATATGTTGCCCGAAACTGGCGTCGCGCGCCGGATGAACCTGCCCCGGCCGGGAAGTATTCTGACGAGATGGATTTTGATACATTTCTCTATCGTCTGCGACATGAGAGCCTTGCCCTCTCAGCAATGGCTTTTCAGGACGCAATGAATCTCAATATAGAACGGCTGCACCGCTGCAGCCTGCATGTCTACGATAGCGGAAAGATCAAACCCTTCTGCGCAAAATACCTTACGTCTTTCACATAAGGCCTGCAAAGCTTGTTTTTTAGAGGGCGGTCTGATACTATCAAGGCAATGATTCGGAACCTGGGAGGAAGAAAATGAACTGGTATAAAGAGATAATCGATATTCTTGACGTGGGCAGATCCTGTGCGCTGGAGACGAAATTCTCCGGGGAGCAGGGCCTGATGAGCGAGGGAATGAGCCGCAGCTTAGTCGACGTGGTACCGGGTACTGACTCCAAAGGGAGAAACTGTGCCATGGTCACCTCGGTAAAGGCAGACGGCGAGACAGTAGTGCAGGAGCCTATGCTTCCGCAGGAGAGACTGCTCGTGCTGGGCGGCGGACATATTGCCCTTCATGTTGTCGAGTTTTCGGCAAAGTGCGGCTTCAAGGTGACGGTCGCGGATGACCGCCCCGATTTTGCCAACCGTGAAAGATTTCCTCTTGCCGAAGAGGTAATCTGCGACAGCTTCGAGAATGCAATAAACAGGTTTGGCATAACAGCTTATGATTATGTGGTCATCATCACGCGCGGCCACAGAAATGATGCGGACTGCCTGCGGGTGATCCTGCCCGGTGAGCAGCCGGCATACATGGGACTGATCGGCTCCAGACGCCGTGTGAAGGGCCTTATGGAGATGCTTGCCGAAGAAGGCTTCTCTACAGAGAATATGGCCCGGATATGCACGCCTATCGGGCTGAGTATCGGTGCCGTTACCCCGCAGGAAATAGCCATATCCATCCTCTCGGAGCTCATCACCTATAAGCGCCTTCCCGAATATTGCAACGACGGGATACGCTGCTGCAGCGATTCGGACATCGAACTCTCAACGCTGCGTTATCTGGCAGAAAACAAAGATCCGAAAGCGATCGTCACGGTAATCGAGACAAAGGGCTCAACCCCGCGTGAGGCAGGTGCCAAGATGGCAGTGAGTCCGCTGGGAAAGGTCACCGGCAGCATTGGCGGCGGCTGCAGCGAATGGGCTGTGATAAAGGACGCAATAAAGATAATCGGTACGGGCAGATACAAGACCGTGGACATTGACCTCACGGGTGAGGTAGCCGAGTCGGACGGGATGGTCTGCGGCGGTACGATGAAGGTCCTCATAGAGGACGGAACAGTCTGAACAGGATAATAAAAAGGCTCCCTGCTTCATGCAGAGAGCCTTTTTTGCTGTGTGGAGATCAGTGCTCTACACCGACCATAACGCTGGTGGCTTTGACAACTGCGTAGGCTTCTTTACCGACCTCAAGGCCGAGCTCTTTAATGGCTGCCATGGAAATGGTGGCGCTCATTACGTTGCCGCCGCCGATGTCTATTTTTACGATGCCGTTGACGGCACCCTCATCGATGCCTACAACGGTGCCTTTAAACTGATTTCTTGCACTGAGTTTCATATTCTTTTTCTCCTTAATAGTTTTTTAGTAAAGCGGGAGGATGTTTGCAGGAGCTATGCCGATCTCATCCGGCATTCCTGCAGGCTTTTTATCCTTGGTGAGCCGCCACCAGATCGGAGGGCAGTCCTCATTTTGACCTTCAAATCTGAATTGAAGAATGGTCTCGAACGGTTCCTCCATCTCCTCAATAAAGGTTACCGGGAAGCGGTTTTGCGGACAGTTGGGATTGAAGTAATGTGCCCTTATTCCGATGGCTTTCAGGTCATCTCCAAGCGGTCGGGAAGTCCGGAGACGGATTCCCCAGGAAGGCACCTCTGCTTCAAATTCGCTGACCTTAACGGCTTTCGCGATGTTTTTACATCCTGTGATGATCGCGGCGGGCACGGTTTCGGGATCCGCAAAGAGTTCCTTACTCGTTTTAAGTGTGAGCAGGCGGCCTTTGTCCATAACGGCGATCATGGAACTCATGTTGTAGGCCTCGTTCCTGTCGTGCGTGACCATAAGAACTTCACGGCCGAAATCCTGAAGAAGATCTCTGAGTTCTATTTTCAGCGAATCCCGCAGATGATAATCGAGTGCGGAAAAAGGTTCATCCAGAAGCAGCATCTGCGGATCATTCACGAGGATGCGTGCCAGAGCAACTCTCTGCTGCTGGCCTCCGGAAAGCTGTGAAGGCTTGTGCTTTTCAAGGCCCTCGAGCTGCAGAAGGCTGAGCATCTCCTGCAGCCGTTCCTCTCTGTGTTGCCTGTCATGCTCGCGGCAAAGGCCGCAAAGGATGTTCTGACGGACGCTCATGTTCGGGAAAAGAGCATAATTCTGGAAAAGATATCCCACCATCCTCTGCTGGGGAGGAAGATTAATCCCTCTTTCAGAGTCGAAGAGAGTTCTGCCGTCAAGCTCTATCCTGCCTTCATCCGGCTTTTCTATTCCGGCTATGCACTTGAGCGTCATGCTCTTGCCGCAGCCTGAGGCACCGAGCAGGGAAGTGATGCCGTTTTCGGCGGTGAATGTGACATCCAGTTTGAAATTGCCGAAGTCCTTTCGGATATCTACAAACAGACTCATGCCTTCACCGCCTTTTTCTGCCTGCGTTCGAGCAGGTTCACGGTAAGCAGTACAACAGCGCTGATCACAAGGTTGATCATTACCCAGAAGAAAGCGCCGCGCTCATCATTCGTGCGCCAAAGCTGATAGACTGTAGTGGATATTGTGGCAGTTCTGCCCGGAGTATAGCCGATGAGCATGCTGGTGGCTCCGTATTCGCCGAGTGCCCTTGCAAAGGCAAGTACGGTTCCGGCGAGTATGCCCTGTCTGCAGGCAGGCATGCGGATTCTCCAGAAGATATAGCTGTTTGAAAGACCGAGCGTTTTACCGGAATAGGCAAGCGTTTCGTCAAAGCTCTCAAATGCGCCTCTCGCAGTCCTGTACATCAGCGGAAAAGCCACAACTGCTGCTGCCAATACGCCGCCATACCAGTTCATGACAAATTTGATCCCAAACTGGAGCAGGAACTGGCCTAAAGGCCTTTTAACGCCGAAGATAAGCAGCAGAAAATAGCCGCAAACCGTTGGCGGGAGAACCATCGGCAGCGTGAGGAATACGTCGAGTATGCCTTTTATTGTTCGGGGAAGCTTGGAGGCGTAGTACGCAAAAAAGATCCCGAGGAAAAACACCAGAACGCAGCTTATAGCAGCGATTCGCAGGGAATTCCAAAGCGGATACCAGTCAATGTTCATAGGATACTCCGATGATCAGAAAAAGGGGCAGCATAGCACTGCCCCGATTTGTTGTTATGCTGCGGGTGAGAAACCGACGTTCTCGAATACCGCCATGGCCTCCGGACCAAGGAGATAATCAAGGAAGGCCTGCGCTTCAGCGGGGGCCTTAGCAGTCTTCAGGACAGATGCGGGATAGATGACCTGACCGCACATATCCTTGGTGGCACTGTCAACAACGGTGAGTCTGGCAGAGAAAGCGTCCGTGCAGTAGACAACGCCGCAGTCAACGCTTCCTTCCTTCACTTGTGTTGTAACTTCCTTAACATTGGTGCCGTAGCTCAGGACCTTTGCATTATTCAAGGCAGCCTCATCGAGCCCATAGAATGTAAAGATCTTCTGGGTATACTGACCAACGGGGACGTCACTGTTTCCCATGGCCATGAAAACGTCGCCGGCCTTGAGAAGTTCAGCAAGCTGGTCAAAGGACATGATGCCCTTGGGGTTGCCCTCGGGAACAACAAGGGTGACCTTGTTCTCAAGCAGGTTGATGCGGCTGTCGGCCACGACAAAGTCGAGTCCGTCCGTGTTGACCTCTGCGCTGGCGTTGATATCCAGCTGGTTCATCTGCTTTTGTCCGGCCGAGATGAAGAGGTCGCAGTCAGCGCCTTCCTGGATCTGGGTCTTAAGAGTGCCGGAAGAGTCGAAGTTGTAGATCAGGTCGATCTCAGGGTGCTCTGCTTCGTACAATGCCTTGATCTCGGTGAGAGTCTCAGTCATGGAAGCAGCAGCGAAGACTATGACATCCTTCTTTTCGACAGGCGCGGGTTCCGCCGCCGGGGCCGGTTCGGCAGCAGGTGCCGGCTCGGAAGCCGGCGCGGGGGCATCTGCGGCAGGCTGTGTGGAGGCAGACTGGCCGCATGCTGCAAGCGCAAGTACCATAACGAGCGCAAGCAGCAGTGAAATGCGTTTTTTCATGCTTTTTTCAGACTCCTTTTCCGTATTTCAGGAAATATATTTTATAAACACGGCTTTACGTGCTTATAATCTGAACAAAAGCGGGAAAAAGATCAGATTCCTTTCCCGAATCCGCAGTTGGGGAAGTGGCAGACCTTGCAGTTGAGGCAAAGACCGCCGTGACCGAGTCCGGCCAGATGCTCGCGTGTGATGGGGATATCCGTCATCAGATAGGGGAGCAGCAGGTCGAATATCGTTCTCCTGGCATACATGACACACCCGGGGAGACCGCATACGGGGCGGCCATCCGGCATATAGGAAACGAGAAACATGGCTCCGGGGAGAACGGGAGAGCCGTAGGAGACTATATTTGCTCCGGTATTCTTTATAGCAAGCGGTGTCTTGTCATCCGGGTCCACGCTCATCCCGCCCGTGCAGAGCACCATCTCGCAGCCTTTGTCCAGCATATCGAGAACGGCAGCGGTGATTTTCTCGTGATCATCGTTCAGGACAACATGCTCATCAATGCGGCAGCCAAACTCTGCCAGCTTCTGTTCAATAACGGGAGTGAACGTATCTTCTATTCTGCCGTAAAACACTTCATTGCCTGTTGTGACGACGCCGACCCTCCTCGGCCGGATCGGGACAAGCTTGAGAATAGGCGTATCACCGGCAAGCTCTTTCGCCTTTTCCATACGTGTTTTTTCTATGACCAGAGGAATTACCCTGGTGCCGCAGAGCTTGTCTCCCGCTTTTACCATAAAACCGGAAGCCCGAGTGGCTATCATCATGTCACCCAATGCGTTTACGGCGCGGAGGCGATTAAGATCTATGAGGAAAAGCCCGTCGGTCTCGGCGGTGAGTTCTATTTTGCCCTCACTGGGGTCGGAAGCCTTCATGTGCTCATTCATGCAAATGTCTATCAGAATAGCAGCTGCCTCATCCTCGTGCAGCATGCTCGCATCATTTTCCCAGACATAAAGACTGTCTTTGCCTACGCTTAAGAGCACCGGAATATCCTCGGCAGTAACGATATGGCCTTTTTTGAAAACGGGGCCTTTCTTCTCCCCGCGGATGATCTGGGTGATGTCATGGCACAGTACATGGCCCACGGCATCCTCTGTTTTAACGAGTTTCATTTCCGAACCTCCTGTTATAGGATCTCTGCACCGCAGAGATTATTGATATCTTTTTTTATCTTTCTTGCTGCTTCAAGCCTTTTCCCGTGGGCATCTATGGCTTCCGGCGTTTTACATTTTGCCAGGCTCGCTGCAAAGCGTTCCTCAATGTCCACCCTTTGGCAGCCTTTCACCGCCTTGTCCGCAATGAATACGACAGCGGCCTCATTCAGTTCCGTGCCGTCAGGATCGTGGTGCTGCCTTATGATGTCCGAGATTTCTGGATACCCGAGCTCTTTCAACCAGGTCGCTCCTGCTGCCGCGTGCTTCTTTTGAGAACGTGCAATGTCATGAAGAAGCGATGCGCTGCGGATAAGCTCTCTGTCGAAATGCAGCCCATTTTTACCGAGTGAATCGCAGAGCATGCAGGCTGTTTCCGCAACGGCTTTGCAGTGCATCCGCAGATCTGCGTCCGCTCCGGCTGCGAGCATCATCTTGAGGCAGACTTCATCCGTAAGCGTGGGATGAGGAAGTCTTCCTATCTCTGTTATCTTGAAATCTTCCCCGTCAAATTCAGCGGTCGAAATACTCGTCCATCCCAGCATCTCGCGGCTGCCGGTGACGGTGGAGATGCTGCTTTTGTGGGCGACGATAGCAATATCACCGCTCGTTTTGGCAATGCAGTTCTTTACGGCATTGCCGAACCTGTCAGCCATATGGGTATAGGTCTCGGCGCCATCCGGCAGGAGATAGGGATCAAGTTCTCTTGCGGCATAGAGCTCCGGCCAACCCTCTTTGATTTGAGTGAAAGAAAGACCGTCCCAGGCACCCATATCCTGTTCCTCAAGACCTTCTGCGATAACAGGAGCGTGGGATATAGCAAGGGCTGTATCCTTTGCACGGGAGAGCCAGCTGCAGAAGACTGTGCTGACGTTTTGCAGCTCCGGATCGTACGGAAGAAGCGAGGCCTGGATCATGCCGTATGCGCCCAGAGGGAAATCAGTCCGGCTGCCCACGCACCATCTCTCTCCGAAGGGGATGTCCGGCCTTGCATGGCGGATGAAATAGACCCTGCGGCTCATAGTTCGTCTCCGAAAAATTCGCCGAAGAGGTCAGAAGCCTCCTGCTTGAGATGGGCGGCAAAGCGTTCGTAGCAATCTACGAATCGGCGTCCCTTTTCCGTGAGGCGGCTCTCTCCGCCGTTTGCTCCACCCTGACTCCTCTCTATCAGAGGGAAGTGAAGCTGTGATTCAAGGGCGTGTATTATATTCCATCCGGACGTATACGATATCTGCATCCGCTGGCAAGAAGTGCGCACGGAACTTGTTTCGTCCACAAGGGAAAGCAGCATGGCCGTCTTCTCATCAAAGAACGGGCGTTCTCTTGCAAGCGATACCCAGAGCTCCGGGCGGATGAGCTGCTCGTTATGGTAGCGCAGGAGCGATTCATAATCCTGGGGAGTGTCGGCATCGTGAAGAATGCCCGGGTCTTCCACCTCTATCCGGGCCATTTCGACACCGCAGCGGCTTATGGCACCCTGCAGACCGCCCTCTCCGCTGTCCTGAAGAATCCTTTCAACAGCGGCGGATGAAATCAGGATCGGATGGCCGGTCTTGCCGCTGCAGACAGGGCAGGCAAGCTCCGCACCGGAATCTATCAGGTCAGTCACCGTGAGAGCTGTGAACAGCGGGATATCCACCGGGGTGAAAAGGATCCTGTCGCATTTGTCCTTGAGATAGGAAAGGCCTATCTTTGCTGAATCGAACATCTGCGTCTCGGCGAAGTTTTCATTGCGGAGAAAAATCAGCCCGCTGTTGGAAAGATGCTTTTCGAGGAGCTGTGCCTGATAGCCCGTCACGACGACTATTCTGTTCACACCTGCCTGATGGAAGGTAGCTACAATACGTTGGGCAATGGAAATGGAACCGATGTTCAGCATCGGCTTGAAATCGCCCATACGGGAGGACATCCCCGCTGCAACTATTACGGCACCGATCTGCATGAGCTGCTCCTTTCATCGATCAAATAACAAAAAAAAGCAATTCGTAAAATTATATGATTCGATTTTTTGTAGTATACGTCATTTTTACCAAAAAGTAAAGGGAGAAGTATTTACAAAACGGCCCGTTTGCTTTACAGTTCTATTAAAAATCAGGGGAAAAGAGGTGTGCAGCGCTTGAAATTACTTGTTTGGGGAACCGGATGCGGAGCGGGAGAACTGATTGACCTCGGAATCCGACCGGAAGATGTCTGCGCATTTGTCGACAGTTTTCCGAGAACAAAGACTTTCCTTGGCAGACCGGTGATAAAACCGGAGACACTCGAAGGGGAGGACTTCGATTTGCTGATTGTGGCAAGCAGGCAGGCGGGAGCAATTGCAAAGCAGGCGGAAGAACTGGGACTGGCAGCAGATAAGATGCTGTTCCTCAAAAACAACTGGGTTTTGAACGACAGGAACCAATGCTATGAGGCTGCTGAGAAGGTCCTTTCACCGAAGGTGTTTTCGTCGGCGAAGAAAAAGCCGCACGCGGTCCGTGATCCGCTCTGGCTTTCGGAAAGTTCTCTTACGGATCGGGATGCGGAAGATGACTATGTGCGGATAAGGAGCCTTGAAGCACTTGCAGGGCGACTTGAAAAGGTTCCCGGAGCGGCAGCGGAACTCGGCGTGTACAGGGGAAGCTTCGCCCGCTGTATCAATGCGCTTTTCCCGAACAGAAAGCTGTATCTGTTCGATACCTTTGACGGTTTTGCTTCTGAAGAAATACCGGATAATGCACCGGGGCTTGCAGAGGCTCACCGCCATGCAGGGCTCGGCGGAATAATGAAAATAATGCCGCATCCGGAGCAGGTGGAGATAAGGCAGGGAATTTTCCCGGAATCGCTCGACGGGCTGGAGGAACGTTTCGCCTTCGTCTCGCTGGATGTGGATCTTGAGCAGAGCACACTGGAGGGCCTGCGGTGGTTTTATCCGAGGCTTTCACCAGGGGGCAGGATCATGCTCCATGATTATGGAAATCCCTCTCTGCCCGGCGTAAAAAGGGCGCTGGAGAGATATGAAGCGGAACTCGGCTCTGCCATCCCGGCAGTTCCTCTCTGTGACATCTGCGGAACGATCGTGCTTTGTGCGGCGGAAAGCATGGATCGTTAACGGGTTCGATAAATACAGGCCATTTTCGTTGTATAATACTGACAAAAAGCAGCTCGCTTTTTCTGCGAGTTGCTTTTATTTGTAACTTGATATTTATCTGACAAACACCGTAATATAAAGTCAGACGATTATGTGAAAACAGGCGGTTGGAAATGGATCAGGAGCTTTTTGAGATAACTGCGCACGAGATAACTGTTGAGGTCCGCGATGAAGCGACCGGGGAGGTCTTCCGCAGAGAACTGCCCATCGACTACTTCGAAAACGCGAATTTTCTCCGTCTGAGCGGCGAGAATCTGGACGGCAGTCTGTCACAGCTCGTGTTCTATACTCCCCGTGGTATAGAGCGTGTCAAGGATGTGTCCGGCAAGGGCCCCGATCATGACCGCTGCGGCGGGCATAGTCATTGAATCGAAGAGCATAACCCCAATAAGGGATAAAATAAAAATTTAAATAAAATTCAGGAGGAAAACGTATGATAAGAAAAACACTTGTCATCAACGGCGTCACCCGGAATCTGGTCCTTGAACAGGACGAGACCCTTGCAAAGGTCCTGCGTGAGCACCTGCTGCTGACCGGCTGTAAGATCGGCTGCGGCGAAGGCCACTGCGGCGCCTGCAACGTCATCATGAACGGCAAGGTCACCAAATCCTGCATCTACAAAATGAGCAAGGTCCCCGATGGCGCCGAGATCACCACCATCGAGGGCGTCGGCACACTGAGCGACATGCATCCTCTGCAGGTAGCCTGGATGGCCCACGGATGCGCACAGTGCGGCTTCTGCACCCCCGGCTTCATCATCAGCGCAAAGGTCCTTCTTGAGAACAATCCAAGCCCCACCCGCGAAGAGGTTCGTGACTGGTTCAATAAGCAGCGCAATCTCTGCCGCTGCACCGGTTACAAGCCCCTTGTCGATGCTGTCATGGATGCCGCAGCTGTTCTGCGCGGCGAGATGAGCAAGGAAGACCTCGTTTTCAAGCCCACCGGCGACAGCATCAAGGGAACCAAGTACATCCGTCCGTCCGCAGCTCAGAAAGTCACCGGTACATGGGACTTCGGTGCTGACGACGCACTCAAGATGCCCGGATGCCTCCGTCTGGCCCTTACCCAGGCAAAGGTCTCCCATGCAAACATCAAGAACATCGATACCTCCGAAGCCGAGAAGATGCCCGGCGTCGTGAAGGTCATCACCTACAAGGACATCCTCGCAGCAGGCGGCACCAACCAGATCAACGGCCTCGTCATGCTCCCGAAGCACAACAAGACCGATGGTTTCGAGCGCCCCGTTCTCTGCTCCGATAAGATCTTCCAGTTCGGCGATGCCATAGCCATCGTCGCTGCGGACACTGAAGAGCATGCACGTGCTGCTGCCGATGCAGTCAAGGTAGATATCGAAGAGCTCCCTGCATACATGAGCGCTCTCGATGCCATGGCTCCCGATGCGATCGAGATCCATCCGGGCACCCCGAACGTCTTCTATGAGACGAACTGCATCAAGGGACCTGACTTCGACTGGGACAGCGTTCCCGACAGACAGCAGATCGAGATCGAGAGCTACTGCTCTCGTCAGCCTCACCTGCACCTCGAGCCGGACAACGGCTACGGCTATATCGATGAGGACGGAATGGTCACCGTTCATTCCAAGTCCATCGGT
This sequence comes from Candidatus Limivicinus sp., assembly GCA_045586065.1. Classification (GTDB taxonomy): domain Bacteria; phylum Bacillota; class Clostridia; order Oscillospirales; family Oscillospiraceae; genus Limivicinus. Next base: position 45,077 of record JAZMZR010000018.1, on the reverse strand, counting down.
ATCCATCTGCATATGCCCATGATCGCAGCCGGTATCGGCGTTCCGATGGAGAATCTCCGTATCATCCAGAACCACGCCGGCGGAACCTTCGGCTACAAGTTCTCCCCGACCAACGAAGCTCTCATCGGTGCGGCTGCCAAGATCATCGGCAAACCCGTATCCCTGAACTTCAACCAGTTCCAGAACATCACCTACACCGGCAAGCGTTCGCCTGCGTTCATGCACATCAAGCTGGCAGCTGACGAGAAGGGCAAGCTCCTCGCTCTCTGGGGTGACAACTATGTCGACCACGGCCCATACTCCGAGTTCGGCGATCTACTCACCATGCGTCTGAGCCAGTTCACCGGCGCCGGATTCGATATCCCCTCCATCCGCAATAAGAGCCAGACCGTCTTCACGAACCATGCATGGGGCTCTGCGTTCCGTGCCTACGGTTCCCCGCAGTCCTTCATGGGCTCTGATATAGCCATTGACTGCCTGGCCGCGAAGATGGGTATCGACCCGTTCGAGATGCGTGCTATGAACTGCTACAAAGAGTCTGCGCACTCCACCATCCCCACCGGCTATCCTCCCGAGGTATACTGCGAAGAGGCCCTGTTCGACAAGGCACGCCCGCTGTATGAGGCAGGAAAGAAGAGAGTTGCGGAAAAGAACGCCGCTTCCGATGGCCGCTATAAATACGGCATCGGTGTTTCCCTCGGTGTTTACGGCTGCGGCCTCGACGGTGTTGATGCTTCCTCCGCTTATGCTGAGCTGAACAAAGACGGAACTGTCACCATCTATGTTTCCTGGGAAGACCATGGCCAGGGCGCTGACATGGGCGCACTTGTTTCCGCCCATGAGACTCTCCGTCAGGCAGGCATCAAGCCCGAGCAGATCCGTCTCGTCATGAACGACACCAAGATCACCCCGAACTCCGGCCCTGCGGGCGGCTCCCGTTCACAGGTCATGTCCGGTAACGCCTGCCGTCTTGCCGCCGAGGCCCTCCTCGCCGAGATGAAGAAGGACGACGGAACCTGGAGGACCTACGATGAGATGGTAGCCGACGGCAAGAAGCTGAAGGTCGAGGGCAACTGGGTCACCACTTACTGCGCAGATCATCCCGTTGATCAGGATACTGCTCAGGGCGAGCCCTTCGCGACCTATATGTACACCATCTTCCTCCCCGAAGTGTGTGTCGATACCCAGACCGGTAAGGTCAAGGTCGAGAAGTTCACCTGTGTTGCCGACGTCGGCACCATCATGAACAAGCTCCTTGTCGACGGCAACTTCTACGGCGGACTCACGCAGGGCATCGGACTTGCTCTCAGTGAGGACTTCGAGGATCTGTCCAAGCACACCAGCCTCCTCAAGTGCGGCATTCCTTATCCGAACGATGTCCCGGACGATATCGAGCTGCACTACAACGAGACCTACCGCCCGTACGGCCCTTACGGAGCCGCCGGCTGCGGCGAGGCTCCTCTGGATGCTCCTCACCCGGCAATCCTCAACGCCATCTTCAACGCCACCGGCGCCAGGATCACCCGTATCCCGGCACGTCCGGAGGTCGTTCTTGCGGCGCTCAAAGAGCTCGGCTGATTCTTTTCAAAACGCATACGCAATGATATAATGGGGATGCGGATCTTCCGCATCCCCGGTTTTTGATACTTGATCGTACGGGAGTGTCATTATGGCCACCATTCAGGAACGCGGATCCACCCATGTTTACAGAGTGAACAAGATCTCCAAGGAGGAGATGGACAGCATGGTAGAACGCTGCGTATATGAGCAGCCTCCGTTCTGCAATGCTGCCTGTCCCCTCAAGCTTGATACACGCCAGATGCTCAGACACGCCGCCGCATGCGATTTCAAAAAAGCCTTGCAGATATACGAGAAGATAGCACCGTTCCCGATCATTCTTTCGGGCGGATGCGAAGCACCGTGCGAGCAGAAATGCCGCCTGCGCGAGATCGGGGACGGCGTGGCGATCAGGGATGTGGAGGCGGCTGTGGCCAGATTCGGTGAACAGTCCAGAACCGGCAGCATCTTCAGAACAAAAAAGAAAAAAACCGTTGCCATACTTGGATCCGGATTGTTCCCGCTTTTCCTTGCCGGAGAAGTTGAGAAAAAAGCCTATCCCATCACCGTGTTCTGTGAAGAAGCGGATCTTGAGGGCTTCCTGCACACGGAGACCGGCTTCCTTGATGAGACGGCATTTGCCATAGAACTCAAGCGGCTGAAAACCAAGGATATAAGCTTTGCTTTCGGCTGCCGCATTGATGCGGCGTTTTGCGCGGATATAAAAGAAAAGTTCGATATAATCTGCGCTTCAAAGGCAGTGGCGGAGAGCCTTTTCTCACAGAGCGGCTTTGATCGGGAAATCATGCTGCTCGAAAGAGAGAAACTTGTGACGACCGACGAGGAAGGCGTTATGGCTGCGGCTTTCGGTGCAAAAAAAGCAGCTCTTACGGTAGACCGGCTTGCGCAGAATCTGGACCCGCGCAATACCCGCGGCACCGAGGGAGCTGTGGAGAGCCGGCTCTATACGGATCTCAGCGAGGCAAAGGAACTCAAGCGCACGGGAAAAAGCGGTGAGGCATATACAAAAGAAGAGGCAGTAAAAGAGGCCGGAAGATGTATCCTCTGCCACTGTGAGGAATGCATGAAGAGCTGTGCCTATCTCAAGCATTATAAAAAGCATCCCGGACTTATAGCCAAGGAGATATACAACAATACCCAGATCATCATGGGTGACCATCAGCTGAACAAGCCCATGAACGCCTGTTCCCTCTGCGGACAGTGCACGGTGGTGTGCCCGAACGGATTCGATATGGCCAGGGTTTGCCATCTGGCAAGGCAGAACATGGTATCAACGGATAAGATGCCGCTTGCGCCGCACGAATTTGCCCTGCTTGATATGCTGTTCTCAAACGAGGAGGCATTCCTCTGCCGTCCCCAGCCCGGATATGAGACATGCAGATATGTTTTCTTCCCCGGATGTCAGGCTGCCGCCATTGCACCGGAGACTGTGAAGGCGGCCTATTCCGACCTCTGTGAGAGACTGGAGGGTGGTGTGGCGCTTATGCTCGGTTGCTGCGGAGCGATCTGCGACTGGGCAGGCCGCTATGAGATGTTTGATAATACGAAGGAATTCCTGGACAGAGAGCTAGCCAAACTCGGAGATCCCGTTGTGATCGCCGGCTGCCCGACATGCAGGAAAGAGCTTGAGCAGCATGACGGCCTGCGCGTGAAGGGAATATGGGAACTCCTGTGCGAGATCGGACTGCCGGATGGGGCTAAAAAAATAGAACGCTCCATGGCGCTGCATGATGCCTGCGGAGCGAGGGGAGATGAAAAAACGCAGCACGAGGTCAGAAAGCTTGCTGAAGAGCTCGGCTGTGAACTGGTGGATACACCATACAGCGGAGACCGTTCACCTTGCTGCGGATACGGCGGTCTGACAGCCTATGCCAACCGCGAAGTTGCCGGTGAGATGACGAAGAAGTGCCTTGAGCGCTCCGATGAGCCGTACCTTTCATACTGCATGGCCTGCAGGGACAGATTCGCCCGGCAGGGAAGGGAATCCAGACATATTCTGGAACTTGTTTACGGTACCGATGCGGGCAATCCCCCCGACATAAGCGAGAAGAGGTATAACCGCCTTACGCTGAAAAACGACTTGCTCCGGGAAGTGTGGAGAGAGGAAGCAACGGAAATGAACTTGAATTTTAAACTTGAATATACGCCTGAAGCAAGAGCCTTGATGGACGACAGAATGATCCTTACCGACGATGTGAGTAAAGTCCTCAGCGACTTCCGGCAGACCGGGGAGGCTGTGCTCGATGAGGAGACAGGTCTTCTGATTGCCAGAAGCAGGATCGGCAACGCGACCTTCTGGGTGAAATTCACCAAAGAGGGTGAAGATGCCTATCTGGTGCACGGGGCATACAGCCACCGCATGAAGGTGGTAAAAAGGGAGGGCTGAACATGCCGGCAGAAAAGAATTACTACACCATAGACCCGGAGGGGAAGCTCCGCTGCAGCAAGTGCGATGTTCTGCTGATAAAGGGCAAGGCGAAGTTCATGTATCTTGACAACGGATTCCCCGTGGAGCTTCCGGTATGTCCGGTATGCGGATTTGTCTATGTGCCTGAGGAACTGGCGCTCGGTAAAGTGGCGTCAGTCGAACGGGCTTTGGAGGACAAATGAAGAGCCATCCGGGCGGAGAAGCGCACACCCTCCGCTTGCTGGAACTGACCGGGCTTCCCCATGGAGCATCGGTGCTCGATATGGGGGCCGGTGCCGGAGAGAGCCTTACACTGCTGAGAAAGCTCGGTTACAGGGCCGAAGGGATAGACCTTGCGCCTCGTTCTAAACTCGTTGAACAGAGGGATTTTCTGCGTACCGGATACCCGGACGGGAGCTTCGATGCAGTTCTCAGTCAATGTGCCTTCTTCGTGTCGGGAGACCAGCCTGCAGCGCTTCAGGAAGCACACAGGATCCTCAGAACGAACGGACTGCTCATGATCTCCGATGTGTTCTTTAAAGAGCCGCAGGCGCTGCTGGAGGATGCGGGATTTCAAACGATCTGCGCGGAAGACATGACTCCGCAATGGAGAGAATACTATCTGGAAGCCCTTTGGCGGGATGAGTGCTCCTGCACCGTCCCAAAGGGAAAATGTTCGTATATGCTGCTCATAGGCAGGAAGGAGTGACCATGGACCTTACAGACCGCATAATGGAACTTTCGCGCTACGGCTATTTCTGCAGCCAAATACTTGCCATCCTCATGCTCGAGACGGTGGGAGAGGAAAACCCCGGACTGGTGAAGGCAATGGGCGGACTGAACGGCGGCGTAGGTTATTCACAGGGCTGCTGCGGCTGCATGACAGGCGGCGCATGCATCATCTCCTATATCACGGGAAAAGGGGAGGATACCGGCATGGATGACCCGCAGCACAAGCCGGCACTCGCGGACTTCACCAAGTGGTTCGAGGAAGAGATGACCATGGAATACGGCGGCATCGACTGCAGGGACATTACAAAGGGCAATCCTGCGAAAAGAGTGGAATACTGCCCGCAGATCATTGCTGCGACATACGAAAAGTGCATGGAGATCCTGCAGGAAAGGGAACTGCTGTGAGGAATGTGCCTGTATCCCGCCTTGACGCGCTGATAGCGGAGCAGGAGGGACTGGAATCGGTCGACAGAGAGACCATAGAGGCGATCCAGCTGAAAAAGCTGAATCGCCTCTTGACACGTGAAAAGGAACGCGGTGCTTATTATAGAGATCTGCCGGAGAGACTGCGGTCATTGGAAGAAATCTCTTTTCTGCCCTTTACCACCGATGAGGATCTGGCGAATAACGCCGGAGGGCTTCTGCTCTGTTCCCAGTCGCAGATAACGAGGATACTTTCGGATGCCACCTCCGGAACCACAGGGTCTGCCAAGCGCGTTTTCTATACCGAGGATGACCTTGAAAACACAGTGCAGCTCTACATGGCAGGGTTGGGCGAACTCATTTTTCCGGGAAGTGTCACCATGATCTGCTTTCCGTTTTCCGGACCGTTCGGACTGGGGGAACTGATATCCGAAGCCGTAAGCCGTCTCGGGGCAAGACCTCTGAAAACAGGGCCTTTCCTCTGTTACGGGGAATATGCGGAACTGCTGAAACGTGAAAAGCCGGATACATTCGTGGGCATGCCCGTACAGCTGCTGGGACTGCTGCGTTTCTGCGGCAGAAGCAGCCTGCGCCGTGCCCTCGTCAGCGGGGACGCGTGCCCGGAGAGTGTTATCCGGGAATGCGAGAGCATTCTCGGCAGCAGGCTTTTCCCGCATTACGGCTCACGGGAGATGGGCATGGCGGGGGCAATTTGCTGTCAGGCCCATGAAGGTATGCACCTGAGAGAGAACCATATCATTGCCGAGATAGTCGATGACGAGGGCAGAGCGCTTCCTGATGGGGAAGTAGGTGAACTCGTGATAACGACCATAGGGATGGAGGCTATGCCGCTGATCCGCTATCGTACCGGAGACTACACCCGGATCCTGCCGGAGCCTTGCCCCTGCGGCAGTGCCACTCTGCGCCTGGACAGAATAGAGCGGAAAAACAAGGGCCTGAATGTGCCCGAACTCGACAGCATCCTGTTTGAAGATCCGGATGTTATTGACTGCTGCTATGAACTTCGCGGGCAGCATCTTGATATCCATGTCCTGACGGGAGGGGGACTCGATACTGCCTCACTTCGGGAGAGGATCACGGAAACACACAAAGGACTGACGGTCGAGCTTACCGCAAAGATAGCAGGGGACGGAGACCGCTCTCTCTATAGCGGGAAGCGCACCTTGTACAAGAGCTGAATCTTTCTCTGCTGCCAATAAGAAAAAACAGCCTGCATCTTTTCGATGCAGGCTGTTTTGCTGACTGTTTTTATTTTTTCATTGCAAAAGACTTGCTGTCGATTGCGCGCATAGTGGCGAGTATGCCGTCCAGATGGTCGTATTCGTGCTGGATCAGTTCCGACATGTCATCGTCCATCCGCATTTCCTGCTTTTCCCAGTTCTCGTCTGTGTAACGGAGAATGCAGTGGCGATAGCGCCGCACACGCACCAGCAGTTTCGGGAAGGACATGCAGTCGTCCATCAACTCCATCATCTCATCCCCGATGAATTCCAGCGTCGGATTGATGATGACATACGGCCTGTCGGTCAGGATACAGATGAGCCTTTTGCTTACGCCGATCTGCGGTGCCGCTATGGCGCGGCCGAACCCGTAATCACGGCGGATAGCCCGGATGCAGTCGAACAGGTCTTCGATAACGCCACGAAGTCCGTCCAGTTCCTCCTGCCTTACCTCTTCGGAAATCTCATAAAGTCTCGGGTCCCCGAGGAGCAGAATCTCTCTTTCCATATGTATGCCCTTTCACGATGCGTCCGGTCATTCTCCGTCCGGATGCTTTTTTGCTTTTGTTTTTCTGCCTGTGAGATCATAGCTCAGCTGAAGCAGTTCCTTTATGGTGGCTTCTTCCGCTGTACCGTCGAGGAGGATGCTGATCCAGTTATCCTTGTTCATGTGATAGCCGGGGAGTATTCCCGGCTGGTCCCTGTATGCGCCCATAAGAAACGGGCCGCATTTCACATCGACAATGTCGGCAAGGCCGTCTTTCGCAATTCCCAGGGTTCCGTATCGGATCCGCATACCGACGGCAAACCACTTCCGGTTGTCACGATGACGGAAGATGTAGTTTTCATCCATCCAGGGATATTCCGGTTCCGTGGAGTAGCGCTCATTCACATAGGCGATCAGTTCGGCTGAGGTCATAGGATGGTCCCTCGCTTCCTTTATGCAGACATATCAGATATAGGTAACGGTCTTGTCCAGGTCTTTTCTGTTGCTGTGGTTCGGAAGGGGACCGGCACCATCCGCGGCATACCCCAGATCCATCAGCATGAGGACCTCCTCGTGAACGGGAAGCCCAAGTGCCTCTTTCACTGCCGCGGGATCGAAGAAGTTGAGCCAGCAGCTGTTAACGCCCTCGTCTGCCGCCGCGAGGATCATATGGGTGGCAACGATCGTCGCGTCTTCCATACCGGAGTCGCGGCTGCCGCCGGGATAGGTGAATACATTGGTGCTGTCAAATGCTACGGCCAGTACCACAGGTGCGCCGTAGCGGCAGGGGGTAATGGTGTCGAGCTTCGCAAGAGCAGCAGGATCGCGTACAACATAGATATGCTGCTCCTGCAGGTTCTTGGCTGTTGGTGCCAGGCGACCTGCCTCCAGTATGGCGGTCAGCTTTTCGTCCTCCAACGGACGGTCGGAGTACTTTTTGCAGGAAAAACGGTTCCGGATCACGTCTTTGAATTCCATGGTTTCTGCTCCTTTCTCATTTCTGCTTTTAATTCTCTTTTTACCATATGAAAGGGATAACCCTGTATTTAACACGCTGCATGTATTCTCCGTATCCTGCCAGACCCACTGCCAGTACCCGTTCTTCATTCTTCATCCGTTTGGAGATGATGGGGATATAGGCCAGCATGATCACGAAAGAGATCAGCGATCCGAGCACCAGCGGCATGGCGAGGAACAGCAGAAGCGTGCTCATATACATGGGATGGCGCACGATGCCGTAAAGGCCTGTGTCGATGACCTTCTGCCCTTCCTGCACCTCCACTGTCCTGGATAAATAAGTGTTTTCACGGAGCACCTCCGCATACAGAACATAGCCTGCCATAAAGACTGCTGCAGCTGCATAGGATATCCACATGGGCAAAACGATCCAGCCGAAACGAAAGTTCAGCCCGGCAAGCACAAAGGCCGCGATAAACATTAGGGCGCTGAGGATGAGGACCGTTTTCTGCTCATCCTGTTCTTCTTTCGCATTGAGCCTTTTCCGGAGAAGCTCCGGATTGACGGCCATCATCACAAGGCCTGCAAGGAACATCGGGATGAACAGGATGCCGATCAGCAGCCAGCCATGCGGATAAGCGAATGTCCCTGCGGGGAGGAATAGTAGCGCGCCCAGTATCAGCAGACCGCTGAAAAATTTTAGGATCGCTTGGAAAAAGAGTTTCTTGTTCATAGATATCCGCCTGTTTTGTTTTCAGTCGGCATCCTCGTCCGTAGCTTCCAGCAGAAAGCTAACGGGACGGAAGCCGTCGTTGCAGGAGATCATGGCAGAGCGGGGGTCTTTCATCCAACCGTCATAAAGGTTCTCTCCGCCGTGGGCAAGCGTCATGACGAAAGCGGAGATGCTGTCCCAGGCGCTTTCGCAGAAGCCGTCCGGACGCTTCCAGCCGTTGGCTGTAAAAACCTGACCGGTCTTCATGGAGCAGGCATGTTCAATCGGATTCTCATACTGCTCGATCAGATCGTCATAACGGGCGATCATTTTTACCGTGATCCTGACCTTTTTCATGGTACTCCACTCCTGTAAGCGGCAAAATGTTGGGATGAAATGATTATAACCCGTTATTTCGGCCATTTCAATAAAATAAGAGCTGTCATACGGAGTTTATGTTCCCTTGCGTGTCAGTGGCAAACGGGATATAATAAAGTTACAAGAACTAAGCGTAACTTAGTAATAGGGGGTGATTATTCATGCCGCCGAGCAGACACAGCTCCAGTTCACATTCTTCCTCTTCCAGGTCTTCTTCCTCGCATTCCTCAAGCCATTCATACAGTTCACACTCTTCGAGCCGCTCATACAGCTCCGGTTCATCCTCGAGCCGCTCGTATGGTTCGTCGTACTCAGGCGGATCATCCTATCACCGCTCTCCGAGTCCTCATTCCTCTTCCAGCCACAGCAGCAGACCCGCTGCGGGCAGGCCTTCCTATCAGCAGACTTACCGACCTTCTCCGGCTCCCGCACCGAGACGTCCGCGAGTGAACCAGCCTTCCGGTTTCAGACCTTTAGGAGGAATGGGCACGTCCTGGCTGATCGGCCGTAGACACGACTATATCTATTACCCCATTGCCTGGACGGATACTTCTACCGGCCGGTATTATGAAAAGGGCTACTATGATGAGAACGGGCAGCGCTATGAGAACGTTGCCTTTGAAAAAAACGGAAAGTACGAAAACGTCATCTGCCATTGCCCGTACTGCGATCAGGACACCATACTCACCCTGGATGCCGACAATATCTCCCACAGCCTCCAGTGCCCGCACTGCAACGGACCGATGGAACTGAAGACCCAGCTGGACGAATATTCCGGCAGCAATCAGACCACTTCGAATACCAACACAGCATATGGAAACAGGACTGCCGAAGCGCCGAAAAAGAAAAAACACATCTGGCTTTGGATCGTGGCAGCTTTTGTTGCACTCGGAATACTGGGCAACGCTTTAGAAGATAAAGAGCCGCAGGAGATATATGATCCTCCTCAGCAGGGCTATGTCATCAGCTATTCCGACAACAGCAATGTTTCGCTTTTCGGAGAGACAGTATTTCTGAAACAGAACGCGGAAGGGGAGTATCGGATCACGAATGACGCCGGTTCCCCGGACAAGGTGATGGAGTGGTCGGACTATGATGACAGCTATTACGATGCGGAAAGCGAATGCTGGATATGGTGCAATACGGATATGAATCCGTATGTCTGGCAGTACTGGTATGAGGGCATATCCTCGGATTACGGCGATTTCGGCTGGATGGAGCACGATGACACCGGCTGGTACATCGAGGCTTCACAGAATAACTGGATCCGATTGCCTGAACAATATGATACATCCGGACTCTGGTATATCGCGGATTAATATGTTAACAAAAATATGTATATCAAATTATGACAATTAAATTATGTTAACTATTTTCGCCGTTGCCGTGTCCTATGGGATGTGGGGACGGCGAAAATGATCATTTCCCGATGGACAACAGTGTGTCCGTAATGTACAATGAAAAATAACAGATGAAGCGGCACACAGCCGCATAAAACCATCTAAGGAGGAAATCATGCATTTTACAAGAAAAGTTACCAATGACCTGACATGGGTCGGCGTTGATGACCGCAGACTTGCCTGTTTTGAAGGCGTCTATGGCGTTCCCGACGGCGTGTCCTATAACTCTTATCTTCTTCAGGATGAGAAGACTGTTCTGTTCGATACCGTTGACAAAGCAGTTTACCAGACCTTTTTCGAGAATGTGAAATTTGCGCTGCAGGGAAGGGGACTCGATTATCTTGTGATCTCCCACATGGAGCCTGACCACGCCTATACGGTTGAGGCGCTTCTTTCCCGCTTTCCGGATACGAAAGTCATCTGCAACGCAAAGATCGAGACCATGCTCAAGCAGTATTTCGATATCGATTTCACCGGAAAGATTCAGCTTGTGAAGGAAGGTGACCGATTCTCGTCCGGAAAGCACGAGTTCACCTTCGTCATGGCCCCCATGGTGCACTGGCCCGAAGTCATGATGACCTATGATCTTACGGATAAGGTCCTCTTCTCCGCGGATGCCTTCGGCACCTTCGGAGCGCTTAACGGCAGACTGTTTGCCGATGAGGGCGATTTCTTCGGCGAGAACCTTGATGAAGCCCGCCGCTACTACACCAACATTGTCGGCAAGTACGGCACGCAGGTGCAGAACGTATTGAAGAAGGCCGCAGGGCTTGAACTCAACTATGTCTGCCCGCTGCACGGACCGGTGTGGCGCGCGCACTTCGGAGATTTCCTTGAGAAATATCTCCAGTGGAGCTCCTACACACCCGAAGAGAAGAGCGTCTGCCTTGCCTATGCTTCCGTCTACGGACACACGGAGAATGCTGCCAATATCCTTGCCGGAAAACTCGTTGAGCGCGGCGTGAAAGTCCGCATGTTCGACACCTCTGTCACCCCGGCGAGCTACATTGTTGCCAATGCTTTCCGCTGCAGCCACCTTGTGCTTGCTGCTACGACATACAATGCAGGCATCTTTGTGACCATGGAGAATCTGATCCATGACATTGTGAATCACAATCTCCAGAACCGCAAGGTCGCCATCATGGAGAACGGATCATGGGCAGCCGCCAGCGGGAATCTTATGAAAGAGGCCTTGGGCAAACTCAAGGGCATCGAATTCATCGGTGATAAGATAAGCCTCAAGTCCGCGCTGAAGGAAGATCAGCTTACAGAACTCGACGCAGTGGCTGACGCAATCGCTGCGGACATCTGCCCCGCGCCTGCTGTCGTTGCTGCGGCACCTGCTGCTGAACCGGGAGAGAAGCTTCCCGTGGACGACGGCGTTTTCAAGAACATGACCTACGGTGTGGAAGTTCTCACAACGAAAGTGGACGGCAAGGACTACGGCTGCATTATTAACACAGCCGGGCAGGTTGCCGCGAGCGATCCGCGCAAGATCACTATTTCCTGCATAAAGAAGAACTATACCTGCGACATGGTCGCGAAAGCCGGAAAGTTCAACATTTCCATATTGACCGAGGATGCCCCCTATGCCCTCTTCGAGCAGTTCGGCTTCCAGTCCGGTCGTGACGTGGATAAATTCGCCGGCGTCTCCTACAATGACAGGACCATCAACGGCATCCGGTATATCCCGCAGTTCACTAATGCGGTTCTCTCCTGCGAAGTGATCGATGTACGCGATCTTGACACGCAGGTCCTCTATATAGCCAACGTGGTGGAAGCAAAAGTGCTTTCTTCCGGAAAGTCCTGCACCTATGCCTACTATCATGCCCATATCAAGCCCAAGAAGAATCCCGCGCCGGATCAGAAGGAAGGTTTCCTGTGCAAGGTCTGCGGATACTTCCACGAGGGAAGCGAGCTGCCGGAGGACTTCACCTGCCCGCTGTGCAAGCATGGTCCCGAGGAGTTCGAGCATATCGTCCCCGCTGTTCAGAAGAAGGTCAAGGGCTATGTCTGCACGGTCTGCGGCCACTTCGAACCCTGCGAGGGTGAGCTTCCTGCAGATTATACCTGCCCGCTCTGCCATCACGGTCCGGATTCCTTCGAGCCTGCCGAGCAGTGATCCTCTGAGAAATGCAGGATAACACAAAAAGACCTGTTATAATTGAATGTCCCGCGTATGAAAGCGCCTCCGTCAGACAAGCTCTGACGGAGGCGATAGATACGCTTGGGGGACTGGAGTGGGTAAAGCCCGGGATGCGGATCGGCATAAAGCTGAACCTCTGCTCCGCCCGGAAGCCCGAGCATGCCGCTACGACCCATCCCGTTATGGCGGCGGAGCTGACGAAGATGCTGGTCGAAAAGGGTGCCGAGGTCGTCCTGGGGGACAGTCCCGGCGAACCCTTCACGCCCGCTATGCTCAAGCTGGTGTATAACACGACCGGAGTCCGGCTGTGCGAAGAGGCGGGAGGAAAGCTGAACGACGATTTTACCCACCATACTGTTTCCTTCCCGGAAGGAAAGAGCGTGAAGCAGTTTGAGTATTGCAGCTGGCTTTCCGGCTGTGATGCGATCATCAGCTTCTGCAAGCTTAAATCCCACGGTCTCATGGGGATGACCGCCGCGGTGAAGAATCTGTACGGCGTGATCCCCGGCACGATGAAAAGCGAATACCACTTCATGCATCGGGATCCGGCGGACTTCGCAAATTTGCTGGTGGATCTCAATGAGTTCGTCCGTCCTGTCCTCTGTCTCTGCGATGCGGTGGAGATTATGGAAGGCAACGGCCCCACGCAGGGGACGCCGCGGCATCTCGGCCTGCTTATTGCGGGGAAAAGCCCCTATGAGATGGACAGGCTCTGCGCCGCGATCCTCGGTATCTCGGAAGACGAGATCCCGTACATGACGGCAGCAAAGAGAAGAGGCCTGCTTTCGGATGATGGAGTTGCGGACTATGCTGCGGAAGCGGAAAAGTACGGTTTGCACGATTTCGTCCGTTCCGGAGCAACAGCCGGCTGGTTCAGTCCCGCAGAAGGAGACAAGCCGATTAAAAAGATCCTGAAAAAGGCGCTGTATATCCTTATGCGCTCAAGGCCAGCCCCGGATGACAGCTGCACTGCCTGCGGCCACTGTGTAAGAGGCTGCCCCGCCAAAGCGATCGAGATCGTGAAGGGAAAGGCGAGGATCGACAGAAGAAAGTGCGTGCGCTGCTTCTGCTGCCAGGAATTCTGCCCCAGCGGCGCCATGAAGGTAAAGAGGTCACTCGTTGCAAGAATCGCTTCAAAATAATGAAAGACGGCTTTCTCTTCTTTGGAGAAGCCGTCTTTCAGCATCAAAATGAAAAGCAAGAAGGAACGGATTGCTCCGTTCCTTCCCGCTATATATTGAGGACAAAATGAAAAAGATGAAAAACAATCACTCACTGTGACTATGAGTCTACAGGAAAGATGTTACGTAAACAACATCCTAAATGTTACATAAATGTTAAATAAAGTATTATCTGTTTTTCATATGGAACAAAGGATGAAATACTTATTCAAAGCATGTATTCCAGACGGTGCTGCACGGGAGGGTTCCGCCTTTGTAAGCAAGGGATTTTTCCCCGTTTTGTGACGGTATATAGCAGAAAGCTGCATCCAGATCATGCTTCGCAGCGCCGACCGCCAGCAACTTTCTGATCTCCTGATCGGGGCAGAGAAGCTCCGAAAAAAAGACCACATTTTGGTTTACATAACAACTGGCACAACAATCATCGGAAATGAAAATGTCACCTCCGTTTTCTCTGCACAGGACTTTGAGAAACCGGATGCTTTCATCGGAAACAGAAATATGCGGAACGGAAGAAAGAAGCTCCTCTCTTTTCCGGTTATAATCAGCCGGATCCGCCGGAGTGAGCGGAAAGGCAGTTTTGCAGGCAATTTCTGATGACGCGGTGATTTTCTCCCGCTTGAGAGTGTCTTCCAGACCAAGTGTTCTGGCATACATGGAATAAAGGCCCTCTTCTGCCGGAAGTGTCGCGATGATCTCTGCCCCATCCTTTATGCCTCTGTCGGCGGCCAGATGGCTGAGCGTTCTGCCTATGCCTTTCCCTCTGAAGCGGCTGTCTACCGCTACGGCGTAGATATACGCACATTTTTCACAATGTAAGCCGTCCTTGAACAACAGATCGGAGAGCACGCTTGTCATCCCGATAATCTCACTGCCGCATTCTGCTACGAAACAAGTCCCTATGTCCGGAAGGACCTTGAAAAATGCAGATATGGTGCCTTCACTGTCTCCGAATATCTCCATCCAAAGTGAAGTGAGAAAGGGGATGTCCGCAGAGGTATATTCACGAAAGACAGGATCACACATCTATCCACCTCGCGGTATATTTCTTCAGAAGATACTCAGGCTTGTAGGAAAGCTTCGACTGCCTGAGAGATTCAAAGCCCATGTCGTCCTCACGGTTGATGTATTTCACATCGGGATATCGTTCCATAACCAGCCTTGACAATTCACGGCACACCATGGGGTATGCTCCGTTCATGGAATAGACTGCCTTCTCGAAGTGAACATCGAAGGTATCCCGGCAGGAGAGCTCACCTATCGAAAAACCGACGATGTTCCCGTCCGCGATCAGCACTCCGCCCAGAAGACCGAGCTCTTCATATGCCGCAAAGGCGCGAATTATGGCATCGTGCTCGTAGCTGATGCTTTTGTCGAGCCGCTCGGAATTGTCCTCATCCCAAAGGCATAGCATATCGAGACAGTAAGGGATGATACGGCGGGTAATGGGCAGGAACTGCCAGTCGTGTTCTGCTTCAAAGCGGTTGCAGTGGTTTTTCTTGCCGTGCAGCGCCTTGCCGGAATAAGTGGAAAGCTTCTCGATGCTGTAGATATAGTCGCTGCAGTCGGTATCCTCCGTGAATACAAATCTGTCCGGGTAGTGTTGTTCGAGCAGGGCGCGGTTCTCCCCGGTTATTCCCCTTATGGTGAATGGGTAGCCCTTGAAGGCGGCATATTCGCGGATGGCCTCAATAGCAGGGCGAAGCGGCCCCGAGCCGATGGGAAAGACAAAGGTGGGCTTCCCTTCATAACGGAGCTTTGTAAGAACCCTGTCCTCATGGCGGGCAATCAGTTGCCTGTAGCGCTTGTCCCATATATAAATGTTGCCGAAATTGAAGTCGGCACTCCGGCTGTTCTCTTTCATTACAACCGGGTCGACCCATTCCTTGCATTTGAGTGTAACTGGTTTAAACTCGATCATATGTCCTCTCACATGTCTCTCGTATCTTCTGCCTTATCCTGCGCAGATCCTCAAAGGTCTCAGGACGTTTGCCCGGGTCCCGCAGAAGAGCGGAGGGATGATAGATCACGGAGTATTCTCTGCCGTCGATATCGAACCACTGCCCGTGCTCCTTCGTGATCTTGAAACTCCCGTTTATCAGTGCACACGCGGCAATCCTTCCCAGACAGATTATTATTTTCGGGTCCACTGCTTTAATCTGATGATCGAGCCACGGGCGGCAGGCGGCTATTTCCTCATCCTTCGGGTCGCGGTTTTGCGGCGGTCTGCACTTCACCATATTGGCAATGTATACTTTGCTGCGGTCGAGGTCTATCAGCTCCAGCATGGTGTCGAGAAGTTTTCCTGCCGGACCCACAAAGGGGATGCCCTGCAGGTCCTCCTGTTCACCGGGACCTTCGCCGATGAGCATCACCTCGGCCTCCGGATTCCCGTCTCCGAAAACGAGCCGGGTTCTGCCTGCGGCAAGTCCGCAAAGCTCGCAGCCTTTGCACGCTGCCCGAATGCTGTCCATTTCCATAGCGCAGATACCTCTTGGGAGCCCGCTGTCAGGTCGATTGCCTGATAGGGATTTTTCTTGCAATGACGGCAAAGGAAGAATATAATGTTTGCCGTTGAGATGTTCGTGTTATTACGGAAATTCTAACATTTATTGTTTTTTCCATCAACCATCTTTTTTTGCTTTTCGGAGGGAATATGGCTGATTTTGAAAATTATATGTCACCCGGAAGAAAGGGGTATCTGATAGGGATAGGCGGAGTTTCCATGTCCTCACTGGCAGAGGTCCTTAAGGGGATGGGCATTATTGTGACGGGGTCCGACATCAGTGAAGGACCAAACGTTATGGCTCTGAAAAATGCGGGAATCACGGTTTTCAAGGGACATCACGCGGAGAACATTGCGGATGATGTGGACTTTGTCGTACGCACCGCGGCGGTCCATGATGAAAACCCCGAGGTTGCCGAGGCGAGAAGACGGGGAATTCCGGTCTTCGAGCGGACACAGGCATGGGGAGCCATCTCAAAAGGATATGCCAACGCGCTCTGTATTTCGGGCACCCATGGCAAGACTACCACGACATCCATGTGCACGCATATCCTGATGGCTGCAGAAAAGGATCCGACCGTCATGATCGGCGGTACGCTCCCGCTTCTGAATGCCGGCCACAGGGTCGGGAGAGGGAGCACCATCGTGATGGAGGCCTGTGAATACTATAATTCCTTCCTGTCCTTTTATCCTACGATAGCCGTAATATTGAATATTGAGGCGGACCATCTGGACTTCTTCAGGGATATCGAAGATATTAAGCACTCTTTCCGGGCTTTTGCGGATAAAGTTCCGGAGTTCGGCTATGTTGTCGCAAACTACGATGATAAGAACACCATGGACGCACTTGCAGGAACGGATAAAAAGGTCATGACCTTCGGCCTCAGCGAAGAGGCGGATGTCCACGCGGTGAACATCCGGTACCACGGCTCCGGCACCGAGTTCGACATCATCTATAACGGAAGACCCTTCACAGACGTGACTCTCCACGTGCCCGGTGAGCACAACGTAAAGAATGCGCTCGCTGCAACAGCAGCCTCGATTTGTCTCGGAGTGAGGCCCAGCGCGGTAAAATACGGACTTGCGGGCTTCAACGGGGCGGGAAGACGTTTTGAGTTTAAAGGGAAATACAATGGTGCGGATGTCTATGACGACTATGCCCACCATCCCGGTGAGCTGAAAGCCCTGCTGGATGCTGTGGAGAAGCTCAACTACAACAGGACCGTCCTGGTCTTCCAACCGCATACCTATTCCAGGACAGCCGCTCTGTTTGACAACTTTGTCGAGCAGCTATCACGTGCGGATGTGACCATTCTTGCAGAGATCTATGCTGCAAGAGAACAGAATTCGATCGGTATTTCATCCGCCGATCTTGCGGAAAAAATCGATGGAGCGTGCTTCTACCCAACTTTCTCCGAACTCGAGAATGCCTTGAAGAGTATCGCACGTCCCGGCGATCTTGTTCTCACGGTAGGCGCCGGAGATGTATACAGGATCGGCGAAGATCTTGTTAAATAAAAATAATAAGACAACAAAAAAGCCCCGGTCTGAACAAGACCGGGGCTTTTTTGTTGTCACATGATATCTTCGTTTACTTTTGAGGGAGGATTCTCAACCACCTCAGGATGCGCAAAGAGGTATTTATAAGCCTTGAGGAATTGCGCATAATAATGGCCATCGACAATCCTCTCGTCAAGGACTGCCTTGAAGTCAATATATTTCCTTCTTTCGGCTTCACCGCGCCGGTTGAATTCATAAGCCGTCCGTTTGGCTCCGAAGGCAAGGAACACAGGGAGCGTTCCGAAATTGTAGATATGGTGGAACACCGGACCGATTCCGAGAGAACCCATATCGGTAATGATCATAGAGCCGTGGAAAGGACTTGCGTCGGTAAGGGATGTGGGAAGCCATCCGAAATAATCAAGGACCTTCAGAACCCAGATGGCGAAGCGAAGGAGGAAACGGGGAGCCTTGCACAGGACTTCGGCGACATCCTCTGTGTTGTTGTTGCCGTTGTCAGCCTTGATCTCTTCGATTTTCTCATTCATCTTATGATAGACGTCAAAGATGGTGTCGGTAGGCTGAAAGGGAATCTTTATCGTAGTCTCAGTGGCGTCGATGGAGAGAGAACGTTTAACTGTCATTACGACTTCAATGTTGTTATGGGCATAGATCCTGCGCCCCGCGATGAAGCGGTTCAGACCGGGAAGAAGAGCAACGCCGCGGATATATGCCGCAATGAAAAAGTGCAGCAGACCGATACCTTTGTAGCCTTCGACCCTCAGCCTTCTGAGAAATTTTTCTACAGTGGAGATTTCAAAGCTCTCCTCATAATTAATCAGGGCGTCGTTTCTCTCGGGCATGATAAAGGGAATGAATTTGGAGAAAGCAGGAAGGGAACGGATCAGTCTCCCGTCTTTCCTGTCGCCTGCGCGTCTGGATGAAGCCATGTCAGCCTCCGAATATTTCAAGAATTTGAATTTATTTAATTATTATACAGTATGCTGGGACGCGATACAAGAGGGGATTACCATTTGTTCTCGACTTTTTCGGCAAACCCCGGAAAGTCTCGGATCTCCAGAACCGTCCCGTCATCAAGCACGGCTTTGCCGGAAAAGCGGCCGAATACCTGATGCTGATCGGATTTTATCAGCTTCAGATCCGTGCAGGAGGCCCTGTCCATGACGGGGATGAAATCCATCTCGAAACGGCCGTCATCGGATGTGAAGGTCCAGGGAGACATGAAATCTTTCTCGTTGCCGGGAATGTTGAAACGGACCTGTGAAAGCTTGTGGGCTTTTCCGTTATAAAAGAGCATGTTCTCGGTTGCGGCAGATGTGTCTCCGAAGCCGTAGCCGATGTTCCAGCCGAACGGCACGCCGTCTACATGGTAGGAGGCTGAGCCCCAATACCAGGTGTTATGATAGGTCCATACGCCTCTGCCCCAATCGAGCACGGCAAAACTTTCATCCGGGGAAAAGATAAATTCTTTCCCACCGTATTTCACGGTGCCGGAGGCTCTCATACAGTTGATCTTCTGGTTGAAATAGAAGCGGCCGTCTTTTTTGAAAGGGGTGCAGATGACCATGCTCTCAGGCGGCTCTCCGGTAAGGGTGACGTCGGCTTCAATGTCGCCTTCCGGACCGAACTTTTCCATCTTTGCCCGAAGGCGGCGCGTCCCGGTTCCGGGATTTTCGAATACAAGTTCATATCCTTTGCCGGAATGCCGGGTATCGCCCTTGAGCGAAGTCTCGGGCAAGCCGATCTTGCCAAGAGGCATGAGGCTCATGGGACTTTGCGTGATGTTCATCCCGCTTTCAAAATCGAGAAGGGATATCGAATCAAGGCCCATGTATCCGTTGTCGTCTATGGTAAGTGCGAGGGCGAACCTGCCGTTGTTGACAAGGTAATAGTCCCACTCCTTGATCCGCATGGGGGAGGCCTTAATTGCAGCTCTGGAATAAACAGGGAGCATGCTTTTTGCATAGCCCGGTCCTGCAATATTCCCCCTTTCGTCGAGCAGAGGACGGGACAAAGTGATCTCGTGCTGCATCAGAAAACTCCTTTCAGCGGCTCTTTTTCAAAATGCGGATGTCACTTCCGCAGAAGGGAAGGATCTTGAATTCACCGGTTATTCTTGAGCAGATCTGAGGTGTGTATTTTTTCGCCAGCTCTTCGTTGGAGCAGTTTGTGCTGATGATGATCGGTCTCCGGTTGATCAGTCTCGTGTTGATCAGAGTGTACAGCGCACTGACTGTCAGAGAGGTGACCATCTCGGTACCGAGATCGTCCAGGATCATCAGATCGCAGTCGAGCATGCGGCTGACCTTTGCGGCGGATCTCTCTGCTTCTTCCGGATCTCGGGAGAATTTCTGCTTTTCAAATGCCTCAAATGCGGAAGCAGCGCTGTCATAGCAGACGCTGTATCCTTTTCCGGCGACGACCTTCGCGATGCAGGCGGAAAGATACGTTTTCCCGAGTCCGGTTCCACCGCGCAGGAGAAGATTCGGAACATCTTTCGGAAAAGATTCTGCAAAGCTCCTGCAGCGATCCAGGACCAGACGCATCACATCCCGCGGAGAAGCGGAGAGAGAAAAATCGTACTCAGCAGGGTAGAAACTTAGGTCAAAATTTGCAAAGTCTTCGCTTCCGTCCAGCATGATGGAACTGAGCTCCGCCGTCAGGAGCCGATTATATATCTTCTGCAGGCAGCTGCATGGTTTCCCCTCAGAAACTCCGCTGTCATGACACTTTTCACAGCTGTAGATATCGTCGAGGTAATCCAGGGGAAATCCTGCTTCAGTCAGCATTTCGGCCCGTCTGGCCTGGAGCTCGAGATTTTCTTCTTCGATCTCCCGGATCCTCTGCATCATATCGGGACGGCGAGCTATGGTGATCCTGACCAGCTCCGTCATCTGAGAACGAAGCCTTGCGTCAAGAAGACCAAGCTGCTCTATCTTGGAATAGGCCAGCTGTTCACGCCTGCTGTGCTCTTTTTCATTGTCCTGCCTTATGCGTTCAAGTTCGGCTCTCGCATCAGCAAGCAATCTGCCGTTATAGGACATACATCATCATCCTCTGCTGTTGGAATCATTCAGAAAATCGGAAATATCATCTTTGTTCATACCGGTGCTTTTTGCGGGCTGTTTTATGTGTGCTTTAGGGCTATCTTTTTCAAGAATGGCTTTGATCGTGTGCAGTCCTGCGGCGTGCCATTTTCTGAGGATTGCATCCATGTATTTCCAGCTCAGGCCTCCGGTGTTGGTAAACGTCCGGTCATATGCTTCGGCGACGGCTTCATTATCAAAACCCATGGCGATCCAGGATTCAATGTTCCGGAGCGGAGTGACCGTGATACGCGAGGCATCTAATTTCATTACCGCGGCGATCTCCGCAGTTCGTGTTCTGAGGTGTTTCTGCTCATGGATGTATTTCTCCGCAGCATCAAGGGACAGGATCCCCTCAGCAGCCCACCGGGAAGCTTCGTTGTAGATCTCTCGGACCGGAAGCCTTCTTGATGCTCCAAAACGCTCGCGTGAAAGCTCCGAACAGTAGTTGACGAGTTCCATCATCACTTCAGCGGGCATTCCAAGCCAGTCATATATCTTGAGAAGTGTCGCGATATCGGGAGTAGAGAGAGGGTGGCCGAGTATTCTTGCCGTTTCTTCTACAACCGGTTTGAAATCACCGCCTGAAGCGAGTATCGTTTTAACATCCTGTGCATTATACTGCGGCGGCTTCTCGGCTTCGGGGGCAGGTTTGTTCGCAGCCGTGACATCTGAAAGAGAAGCGGAAGCAAAAAGCCTGTCCAGCTTTTCCTTTGCTGCAGTTATTTCACCCGTGGTCATGCAGAGGTCACGTGCGGCAGCTTCGGCGTCAAAACGGCTGTTCATGCTCTGCCAGATATAGAGCAGGGCAACATTGCCGTTGTGCGCGGAGATGAGTCTGTGCGCGTCTTCGGGCGGTATTGAATTGCTTCCGATCACTGCTGCCATGATAGTCTTGAGACCTCCGGGACGAGTCTTTCTGTCCGCTCATTATACCATCAAATTTATCTTGTAGCAAGTGAGTTATGTGTGATATAATAGACTGTAATTGTGCGTCGATATGACATGCGCGATATCATTTGAATGGAGAACGCGATGCTTGAACTTCTTTCTCCCGCGGGATCTCCGGAAGCGGTCATCGCAGCCGTGCAGAACGGTGCGGATGCCGTGTATCTCGGACTGAACGAATTCAATGCCCGCAGAGGGGCACAGAACTTCTCCGATGAGGAGTTTCGCAAGGCTGTCCGCTACTGCAGGATCCGCGGGTGCAAAATATATGTTACGCTTAATACACTGGTAAACGATAGGGAGTTTGCACTGGCTGTCGAGGCCGCCGGAAAGGTGAGCGAAGCCGGGGCGGATGCCGTGCTGGTACAGGATCTCGGACTGGCTGCCGCCATCAGGCAGGCGTTCCCGGACATGCCGGTGCATGCCAGCACCCAGATGAGCATCCACAATCTCGCAGGGGTCGAGGCCGCCGCGCAGATGGGTATCACGAGAGCTGTGCTCGCGCGTGAGCTTTCCCTTGAGCAGATTGCCTTCATTTCGAAGCATGCCTCGATTGAGACGGAAGTGTTTGTGCACGGGGCTCTCTGTTTCTGCCATTCCGGCCAGTGCTATATGTCCTCCCTGATCGGCAGACGCAGCGGCAACAGGGGTATGTGCGCCCAACCGTGCCGGATGCAGTACAGTCTGGGAGGCAGGATGGATGACTATCCGCTTTCCCTTAAGGACAGCTGCCTTGTGGACAGACTGAAGGAGATCGAAGAAGCGGGCGTGGCCTGCGTGAAGATAGAAGGCCGCATGAAGAGACCGGAGTACACCGGCATCGTTACCGGTATTTACGCGAAAGCCATCAAGGAAAAACGGCAGCCGTCCGCGGATGAAATGCATGCCCTTGAGACTGCCTTTTCGAGGAGTGGATTCACACAGGGCTATTTCAACGGCGACAAAACCGATATGTTCGGCGTAAGGAACGAGCCGGACAAAGAGAGTGAGAGGCTTTTCACATCCGCAAGGAAAAAATACGGAAGCGGCGAACTCAGAAGAGTCCCTGTCCACTTTTACACAGTGGCCGAAAAGGGAGAGAACCTGAAAGCCATTGCTTTCGATAACGATGGAAACAGAGCTGTTGCAACCGGACCGGTCCCGGAGCGCGCCAAGAACAGCGGAATCAGCAGGGATTATCTCATAGAACAGATGTACAAGACCGGCGGCACACCGTTTCTTTGTGTGGAGGATATGGCAAAGGCAGACCCGGGGCTCTATGTTTCCGTTGCCGATATAAATGAGCTGAGAAGAAAACTCCTGAACGATCTGTCCGAAAAGAGAGCCGCACCTCCTGACAGGAGGAGTTCAGCATGCCCACCGCTCCCCGAAAATGTTCCGGTCTCCGGTGAGCCGGTAACCATCTTCCAGATCAGGACCGCAGAGCAGTTTGCTCCGGAACTTGCGGAACTCAAACCGAATTATCTGTATGTGCCTGCCATGGAGCTTCTCAGAAATTTTGATGCGGCGGAGCCTTTTCTGGAAAACGGGACCGTCCCGGTCGCAGTGCTTCCGAGAGTCATTACGGACGATCAGGCGGCAGAGATAGAAGAGACGCTCACGACTCTTTCGGGAATGGGAGTGGAAGAGGCGCTTGTAGGCAATCTGGGCCATGTGTATCTTGCCAAGAGGGCGGGAATGAAACTTCGCGGTGATTTTGGCCTGAACGCGTTCAATTCCTACTCACTCGGGGTGCTGAAAGCGGCAGGATTCATTTCAGCCACGGCTTCCTTTGAACTGAGAATGTCCCAGATCAAGGACCTGAGAAAGCAGTTGGATACGGAACTGATCGTGTACGGGAGACTCCCGCTCATGGTATCTGACCAGTGCATCATGCGGGAGAGCGCCGGAAGATGCACCTGCCAGGTTCCCGGACAGCTTACTGACAGGATGGGATCTGTCTTTCCGATCACAAAAGAATTCGGCTGCCGAAACATCATATATAATGCACATAAGCTTTTTCTTGCCGATAAGATGGAGGATGTGCTTCAGACCGGCATCTGGGGCATGCGGCTGATGTTTACCACGGAGAGCCCGCTTGAATGCGCAGAGGTGGCAAAGTGCTATCTCGGGCTTTCGGACTACACGCCGAACGTGCTTACAAGAGGATTATATTACAGAGGAGTTGACTGATTTGGCAACAGTACTCGCGTCTGCGTCTCCGAGAAGAAAAACGATCCTCGAGATGCTCGGCGTGAAGGATCTCAGAGTTATCCCGGCAGAGGGGGATGAAGTCATCCCGGTAGATGCGGGGCCCGCGGAAACGGTGGAATGCCTTTCCGCTGCAAAGGCGCTTGAGGTCGCAAAGAAATGTTCACAATCCGATGTTATAATAGCGGCCGATACCATTGTGTGGCTTGATAAACGGATACTGGGAAAGCCGGCAGATGCAGCGGAAGCGGCGGATATGCTCGGGGAACTTTCAGGGAACTGTCATGAGGTCTATACCGGTGTAACGGTCATCCGTGGAGATACGGTTCTTTCGGACCATGAGATCAGCAAGGTCTTTTTCAGACGCCTGACCGCAGAGGAAATAGCGGGATATATCGGTACCGGTGAACCGATGGACAAAGCAGGCGCATATGGTGCACAGGGGATCGGAGCTCTGTTCATAGATCGGATCGAAGGAGATTTCTTCAACGTAATGGGGCTTCCGGTCTGCAGACTGGGAGAAATGCTGAAAAAACTGGGAGTTAGGCTTCTGTGAAAGAATATCTGAAGAAAAACGGCATACGCATTGTAATCATTGTATTTGCGGTCATTGTGATCGTTCTGGTGAGTTCCGTCACCCGCGGAGGGAACATCAGTTTCCTGCAGAACGCCACGGGAGTGATTTCGTCTCCGCTCCAGAAGGTCATCAGTTCAACGGTAAACTGGTTCGACACGATTTACGGATATCTGTATAAATACGATTCGCTTATGGCCGAAAACGAGTCTCTGAGGGCTCAGTTGGCCGATGCGCAGCAGTCCGCCCGCGACGGCATCGAAGCCTCAGAGGAGAATGTAAGGCTTCGGGAACTGCTGAATCTGAGGGACAAAAACTCAAGTTTTGTGCTTGAGTCGAGCAAGGTCGTGCTCTGGTCCGCATCGAACTGGTCCTCTTCGTTCACTATAAGCAAGGGAAAATCGAGCGGTATCGAGCTCGGAGATCCTGTCATAACGGAATATGGCGTGGTTGTCGGCCAGATCACCGAACTCGGTGAAAACTGGGCCACGGTGAGCACACTGATCGATGTTGACATGAGCGTTGGTGCGTTCATAGGGGAGACGGGTACCTCCGGAATGGTCGTGGGCGAATTCTCGCTTATGAAGAAAAAACAGGCAAAACTGACCTATCTGGCTGACGGGGCACAGATTTTCGCAGGTGATGATGTTCTCACCTCCGGGCAGGGCGGCGCTTTCCCGCAGGGGCTGGTGATCGGAACGATCTCCGCTGTCCAATCCGAGGCCGGCGGCCAGATCGAGTATGGGATCATCGAACCCACATGTGATTTCGACTCCCTTGTGCAGGTGTTCATCATAAAAGATTTTGAACTGGTGGAGTAACGGGTGAAAGAGCTTTTAGCAAAGCTGAATATCAGAAAGCTGCTCGGGTATGCGCTGTATATGCTTCTGGTGCTCGTTTTCCAGAACATGTTCCTCACGCATATCAGACCTTTTGGCGTCAGCTGCATGTTTCTCCCTGCCGCAGTGGTGGCGGTGGGAATGTTCGAGGATCCGATCCCGGGAGCGATTTTTGCTCTCATTCTCGGGGTCTTTGCGGATATGGCTTTCGTCGAGAACGTGATATTGTTCACGGTGCTCTTCCCGGTACTTTCATTTGCCACGGGTTTTGTGTGCAGATTTTTCATCAACCGGAGGTTCTTCGCTTTCATGTTTACAGCGATAGGAGCTCTTGCGATCACTGCCGTCGTTCAGATGGTGAAGACCGCACTGGTGGATTCATGGTCTTTATCCATGCTTTCTACAGTTGTATTTCAGGTGCTTTGGTCTATCCCGCCTGCAGCTGTCACGTATTTCGGCCCTGCGAGATGGATAAAGTGATTCAGAAAGGCGCAGAATGAACAAACTTGTAAATAAACCAAGGCTCGCGGTTATGATCGCTGTGCTTGTGATCGTTGTAATTGTATACATCGTATTCTTGTATCAGCTCCAAATCATCGAAGGGGAAGCATACTACAACAGAAGTAACGAGATCACCACGGACAAAAAGTCGGTCACGGCGGCCCGCGGGAACATCCTGGACAGATACGGCCGTGTCCTTGCAACGAATAAGGAATGCTACAACCTTGAGATCGATACGACGAAGCTCTTTGACAGCGAGGATCCGAACGCCACCATACTTGAACTGGTAGAACTCGTCAGCCGCTACGGGGACACCTATACCGATGACCTCCCGATAACTGCCGCTCCGCCTTTTGAATATACAGATATGACGGATCTGCAGAAAACCATGCTGAATGCGTATTTTGATGACAAAAAGCTTCCCAGAGATACCAGCGCTGTCGAACTGCTCAGCTACATGAGAGGCAGGTACAGCATTGACAACAGCTATTCCTCCGAGGAAATGAGGATCATTGCCGGTGTCCGTTACGGCATCAATGTCCGTTATGCCATCAACACCGACGACTATATCTTCGTCCAGGATGCGAGCATGGAGCTTATCACATCCATCATGGAGAGCAAGCTGGTCGGAATAAATGTCACCAGAGCGTATGTGCGGGATGTGAAGACTGAATACGCGGCACATCTTCTCGGGTATGTCGGACTCATGACCCAGGCGGAATATGAAAAGTATTCTCTGCTTGAATACGCAAACAACGCATATGTCGGCAAGGACGGGATCGAATATGCATTTGAGAGTTATCTCCACGGCAAGGACGGGGAGGTAATGGAGACCAAGAATCCGGCCGGAACGGTCCTGGCCACGGTGTATACAGAGGAGCCGGTCCCCGGCAACCATATCTACCTGACTATAGACATCACTTTGCAGGAGCAGGTGGAAAGGATCCTTCAGAACGGTGTCGCGGCCCTGATTCGAACGAGGGAGCAGAAAAAGGCGGAGCAGACCGCATTCGGGCTCTGGACCTTCAACGACGGCTACTGGGAGATCACCGGCGCTGCCTGCTGTGTGGTCGATGTGAAAACGGGTGAGCCGCTTGCCATTGCCAGCTGGCCGACATACGATCCCTCAAATGTCATTGAAAACTATGGTGAGTTGCTGAAGGCGGACAACAATCCGCTCTTCAACCGCGCCCTGCTTGGCGCATATGCGCCGGGCTCCGCGTTTAAGCCCTGTACCGCGATAGCATGTCTTTCCGAAGGCATTATAAACACAGAGAAAAAAATCAAGTGTCAAGGTGTTTTCACACGATACGCAGCTGCGGGATACGCGCCTGAATGCTGGATCTGGTCTTTCGGATATACACATCCTGAACTTGATGTTACCCATGCGCTTTTGCATTCCTGCAACTATTTCTTCTATTCCATAGTCAATGACCTGGGTGTTACCAAACTCGGAGAATATGCCCACAATTTCGGGCTCGGATCCCCGACGGGCATAGAACTCATTGAGACCACGGGCAACATGTCCAATGAAGCAAACCACATGGATTATGCCGGTCAGGAGTGGCGTATAGGTGATACGCTGCAGGCGGGCATTGGTCAGTCCGACTCCATCTTTTCACCCTTGCAGCTTGCAGAGTACTGTGCGACGGTTGCCAACGGCGGCACGCGCCACTCAGCGTCCATCCTGAAGTCAGTCAGGACCTACGATTACGGTGAGAGCCTTTTCGAGCGTGAGCCTAAAGTCATGGCAGAGATCGAATCTGCGGACTATAACTGGTATGCTGTTCACGAGGGCATGCGGCTCGTTGCCAATGACCTTGTCAACAACGAAGCCGTTGCGATAAACTTCTACGACTGTTCAAAGACTGTCGCCGCCAAGACGGGGACTGCTCAGAAGGGCGAAAACATAATCAATGACGCTATCTTTATATGCTATGTGCCCTATGATGATCCTCAGATTGCCATTGCAATGGTGGTAGAGAGAGGCGAGGCGGGAAGCAACTGTGCGTTTATGGCAAGACAGATTGTGGACGCGTATCTGATGATCAGCAGCTACAACGATGTCTCGGAGTCCGAGATGTCATTGCTCAAATAATCTTTATAGGACCTATTATTCGGAGGTGCTTATGAATATTGCTCTTATGGCTCATGACGGAAAAAAGGAACTGATGGTACAGTTCTGCATAGCCTACTGCGGCATTCTTGCCGACCATTCTCTGTGTGCCACACATGTGACCGGAAAACTCGTCAGCGAGGCCACAGGCCTGCCTGTAACACTCTATCTTCACACAGATCAGGGCGGAGCACAGCAGATCGCATCCAGGATCTCTTACAACGAGATAGATCTTGTGATTTTCTTCTGTGACCCGGCCAATCCCGGAGGATTTGAGGATATCGCAAGGATAGAGCGCCTTTGCGATCAGTATCTCATTCCCTTTGCCACCAACGCAGCCACTGCCGAAGTTCTTGTGCAGGGACTCAGGCGCGGCGATCTTGATTGGCGCAATATCGTCAATCCGCAGAGACGCTGAGAGAGGACATACAGCATGCAGAAAGTTTCACCCAGAACTCTGTCTGGTTTTATGGAGCTGCTGCCACCTCAGCAGATAAAGATGGAGCGTATGATATCCATCTTGAGGGACACATATGCCTCATACGGGTTCACTCCGCTCGATACGCCGGTCATTGAGGCGGCTCAGGTGCTGCTTGCCAAGGGCGGTGGAGAGACCGAAAAGCAGATCTATCGCTTTACCAAGGGGGACAGTGATCTTGCCCTCCGTTTTGACCTGACGGTCCCGCTGGCAAAATATGTGGCAGCAAATTATTCCCAACTGAGCTTTCCTTTCCGCCGTTATCAGATAGGAAAGGTCTACAGGGGAGAGCGCGCACAGAGAGGCCGCTTCAGGGAATTCTATCAGGCAGATATAGACGTGATAGGGGACGGAAGACTCGATATTACGAATGAGGCAGAGATCCCCGCAATCATATATGACGCCTTCACAAAGCTCGGGCTTACAAAGTTTGTGATCCGTGTGAACAACAGGAAAATCCTAAACGGTTTCTATGGTATGAACGGCATGAGCGAGAAGTCTGCCGAGATCATGCGCACGGTCGATAAGATCGACAAGATCGGAGTGGAGAATGTTAAACAGCTCCTTATCGACGAGGTCAAAATGCTCCCGTGCAAGGCGGAAAACGTGCTTGATTTTATGGCGATCTGCGGTACAAATGAGGAAGTGCTTGCCGCACTGGAAAGATACAGGGGAATGGATCCGCTGTTTGACACAGGCCTTGACGAACTCATTGCAGTCACCAGATATCTCAGGGACTTCGGCGTACCGGAGGAGAATTTCAGGATAGACCTGACTATAGCCAGAGGGCTTGATTACTACACAGGGACGGTTTATGAGACCACAATGACGGATCATCCGGAGATCGGTTCAATATGCTCCGGCGGAAGATATGATGATCTGGCGGGCTATTACACGGATAAAGTCCTTCCCGGAGTCGGAATCTCCATAGGTCTTACCAGATTATTCTATGTCCTGTCCGAACAGGGTTTGATCTCCGAAGCAATGATCACATCGCCCTGTGACGCGCTCGTCCTGCCGATGACGGAGGATCTTTCCTTTGCCATTTCTTCAGCTGCAATACTCAGAAGCGCCGGGATCAGGACGCAGCTCTATACCGAGCCGAAAAAGTTCAAGGCGAAGATGAGCTATGCCGACAGGCTTTCAGTCCCCTTCACCGTGATAGTCGGCGAGGATGAGGTAAAAGAGGGAGTGCTTTCGGTAAAGAACATGAATACGGGAGAGCAGATAAAGCTTTCTCCTGCAGAGGCCGCGCAGCTAATTTCCGGTGCGGTCGCCGTGCTCGGAAAGAGCACGGTCATAATGGAACAATAAGCGGAAAAGAGGCAAAAAGATGTTGCAGTCACGTACTCACACATGCGGCGAACTTCGCCTGAAGAATGCGGGAGAAAAGGTCAGAATAGTCGGCTGGCTTGAGAATGTCAGAGAGGTAGGAAACAATTTCGCTTTCGGTGTTGTCCGCGATTTTTACGGAAAGACGCAGATAGTGATTGAAGATGAAAAACTCTTTGCGCAGATAAAATCCATCAACAAGGAAAGCACGATCTCCGTTAACGGAACAGTCAGAGAACGCGCCAGCAAGAATCCGAAAATCGATACCGGCGATATTGAGATCGTTCCGGAGAAGATAGAAGTGCTCGGCAGATGTCGTTATAACGAGCTGCCTTTTGAGATTAACCGCAGCCGCGAAGCAGATGAGACCCAGCGTCTGAAATACCGCTATCTTGACCTGAGGAATCCTGAGGTAAAGAAGAATATAATTCTCAGATGCAATGTGATCGCCGCGATCCGCAATGCTATGATTGACCATGGTTTCCTTGAGATTACTACGCCAATCCTTACAGCATCGTCTCCGGAGGGCGCAAGGGACTATCTGGTGCCCGCGAGGAAACATCCCGGGGAGTTTTATGCACTTCCCCAGGCACCGCAGCAGTTTAAGCAGCTGCTTATGACCTCCGGCTTTGACAGATATTTCCAGATCGCTCCCTGTTTCCGGGATGAGGATGCCCGCGGGGACAGATCTCCCGGCGAATTCTACCAGCTCGATATGGAGATGGCCTTTGCAGGTCAGGACGATGTTTTCGCCATACTTGAGGATGTTCTTCCTCCGATCTTCGCAAAATACGGGAAGTATGACATCGCATCGAGCGCACCGTTCAGACGCATCGCTTATCTTGATGCGCTCGAGACCTACGGAACCGATAAGCCCGACCTGAGGATAGACCTTGTTATTAAAGACATCAGCGCACTTGTGAGAGGGACTGAGTTCGAGCCTTTTGGCGAGGCTAATACCGTCAAGGCAGTGGTCGTGAGCGACTGCGCCCTGACGAGGAAAAATATAGAAAAGATCTGCACGGATGTTGAAGTGCAGACAGGCACGAAACCCTACTGGTTTAAAGTGGAAGAGAACTGCGAGTTTGCTGGCGGAGTTGCTAAGTTCCTCTCTGACAGGAAAGACAAGCTGGTCTCAGCGCTTGATCTCAAGCCGGGATGTCTTGTCGGAGTTGCTGCGGGGAAAAAGGAGACTGCGCAGAAAACTGCGGGCGTCATGCTGAAGATGCTCGGCGCAGCTGTTCCGGGACATATGGACAGGGAGCGGTATGAATTCTGCTGGATCGTGGATTTCCCGATGTACGAAATCGGAGAGGAATCGGGAGAGCTCGAATTCTGCCACAATCCTTTCTCCATGCCCGCAGGCGGACTCGAGATTCTTCTTAAGGCCGAGCGGGGGGAGATAGACCCTCTGACGATAACGGCAGATCAATATGATCTGGTCTGCAACGGCGTTGAACTTTCGTCCGGTGCGGTCAGGAACCATGACCCGGAGATCATGATAAAAGCTTTTGAGATGGTTCGTCTCGGCGAGGACGATGTGAAACGTAAATTCCCCGCAATGTACAACGCTTTCTGCTACGGTGCTCCACCCCATGCGGGCATAGCCCCGGGAATAGACAGAATGGTCATGCTCCTCGCAGGCGAGGACAGCATCCGTGAAGTAATACCTTTCCCAATGAATAAAAATGCTCAGGATATTATGATGGGCGCGCCTTCAAGAGTGGAACAGAAACAGCTCGACGAACTGCACATAGCGCTTGTTGAAGAGTGAGAGCAGACAAACGACGGGCCAGCCGTATTTACGGCTGGCCCTGTGGTTAAAGGAGAGAAGGAGATGGACCCGGAATGGTCGCGAGGATAAAAAGCTTTGGCGTCAGCGGTGTAGGCGGTTTCCCGGTATCCGTAGAGGTGGACAGGTCAAACGGCCTTCCCGGATTCGATATTGTCGGTCTTCCTGATGCGGCTGTAAAGGAATCAAGGGAAAGAGTCAGATCCGCCATAAAAAATACGGGCTACAGGATTCCTGCCTCCAAGCTGACGGTCAATCTTGCTCCGGCGGACAGAAAAAAAGCGGGTACGGTATATGATCTTCCGATACTCATCGGCGTGCTTTCCGCTCTGGGGGAGATAAAGGAACCGGCAAAAGACAGTGCTTTCATAGGAGAACTTTCCTTGTCAGGGGAGCTCAGACCCGTATCCGGCGCGCTTCCGATGGCGATCGCTGCATCGAGGGATGGAGTGAAACGGTTTTTCGTTCCGGCGGACAATGCTGCAGAGGCTGCTTTTGCAGGCAATATAGAAATTGTCCCTTTAAGGGATGTGTTCGAGCTGATCGCCTGTCTCAAAGGAGAAAAAGAGATTTTTCCGGCGTTGGAGCCGGAGATCTCCTCCTGTGATGTGCAGATCCCTGATTTTTCGGATGTGAAGGGCCAGAGCAATGTAAAAAGAGCCTTCGAGATAGCAGCTGCCGGCGGACATAACATTCTCATCGTCGGACCTCCGGGAGCGGGAAAATCCATGATGGCCAAAAGACTTCCTGGCATCCTGCCGGATATGACGAGGCAGGAGATGATTGAGACCACGGAGATCTATTCTGTAGCAGGCCTGACCAGTAAGGAGGATCCTGTTGTGCGGAGCAGACCGTTCCGGTCGCCGCATCATACCGTCTCAGCAGCAGGGCTTGCCGGAGGAGGTACATCTCCACGCCCGGGTGAGATCAGTCTTGCCCATAACGGTGTCCTGTTCCTTGATGAACTGCCGGAATTCAGGAGCGATGCCCTTGAAGTCCTCAGACAGCCTCTTGAAGACGGTGAAGTCACTGTTTCGAGAGTCTCGGGCAGTGTGACCTATCCGAGCAGCTTCATGCTGGTTTGTGCGATGAATCCGTGCAAATGCGGCTGGTATGGTCATCCATCGGGAAAATGCAAATGCTCGGAGCAGGATGTGAAGCGTTATCACAACAGGATCTCAGGACCGCTGCTCGACAGGATTGACATCATGGTACAGGTCCCCGCCCTCGAATATGAAGAGCTGAGGATACGCGTTCCTGCCGAAAGTTCAGCGGAGATAAGAAAACGGGTCAATTCCGCGAGGATGCTTCAGCAGAGGAGATTCTCGGATTGCGGTATATCATCCAACGCGAGAATGGACAGCAAGGGCCTCCGGACATTCTGCAGGCTCTCTCAGGAATGTGAGGAGCTGATGAAGCTGGCTTTTGACAGCATGGATCTTTCTGCCAGAAGTTATGACAGGATACTCAGAGTGGCACGCACTATAGCCGATCTTGACGCAAAAGAGGATATACTCCCTGAACACATTGCGGAAGCGATACAGTACAGGACCTATGACTTCCGAGAGCGCTGAGCAGGCAGAACGACTGAACAGGAGGCAGAGCGCATGGTGATACTGGTGGATATGGATGATGTGCTCGAGCAGCTTGTCGAGGCTATGGTAAGGTACATCAACATGCACTACGGAACTGATGTGAAATCCGGTGATGTGGTGGAGTGGAATCTTACCAAAGCTTTCCCTATGCTGACTCGCGATCAGGTCTATTCTCCGGAATATGACGAGGCCTTCTGGGCAACAGTCGATCCGATGCCGGATGCGGACAGGGTGCTGCGCAGACTGATGGAGGAAGGCCATGAGGTCTATGTGGTAACGGCTTCCTTTTATGAGACACTGAAACAGAAGATGGATGATCTTCTTTTCAGATGGTATCCCTTCCTTGACTGGAGCCACGTGATAGTAACGACAAATAAGCAGATGATCCACGGAGATGTCCTGATCGATGACGGACCGCATAATCTGACGGGCGGTGACTATCGGAAGATCCTGTTCGACAGACCGCACAACCGGGACTTTGACGAAAAAAGTGTCGGAGCGATAAGAGTATATGATTGGGAAGACATATATGAACAGATATGCCTGATGGCGGAATTGCAGGAAAAGGAAAAGTCGAATGAACAGAAATGAAAGAGATTCCAAACAGCCAGATGATATAAAGCAGCCTCAATACAAGGTGTTCAATATCATTCGCAATGTGTTTGCGTTGCTCACGGCGATTTGCTTTATTGCTTCTTTCATCATTTTTGAGCGACAGATGCTGGTACGCGGTATTGGTTATTGCTTTGGATTTGTGGCATATTTTGCTGAGGTTCTGGAACTTACGGAAGGTTTCAACCGAAAAAAGCATTTGGACGATCTGTTCATGGCGGTCTGCTTTGGCGGACTGTATATCTTTATGGCTGTGTCCTATATTCTGGAGCATTACGGCCAATAAAACTTGATTACACGGATGGGCCTTGTGAAATGAACGATATCATTCTTTGCAAACTGGGAGAGATAGTTCTCAAGGGACTTAACAGGAGAAGCTTTGAACAGAAGCTCCTGAACAACATACGGAAAAGACTTGATCATCTCGGCAGCTATAGAGTTTATTGTATCCAATCCACCATATATGTGGAGGGTGAGGACGATGCCGATATGGATGAGGCGTTTGATGCACTGAAAAAGATCTTCGGGATCATCAAGCTTGAGCGAGCCGCCGCCTGCGAAAAGGACAAGGATGCGATAGTCACTCTGGCAAAGGAATACCTGAGAGAAGATATGCTGCGAGCAAAAAGCTTCAAGGTCGAATCCAAAAGAAGCGACAAGAGCTTTCCCATGACCAGCATCGAACTCAGTCAGTATGTGGGAGGGGAACTGGCAGAAGCTTTCCCGAACACAAAGGTGGATGTACATGATCCGGAACTCACGGTGAACGTCGAGATCCGTGACCTCGCGGCATTTGTACATGGTCCTTCGGTAAACGGGGCTGGAGGTATGCCAGTCGGTTCAAACGGGATTGCGGTGACACTTCTGTCAGGAGGAATTGACAGTCCCGTATCCACATATATGATTGCCCGCAGGGGAGTAAGGCTTATTCCGGTCCATTTCTTTTCTTTTCCGTATACTTCAGAACTTGCCAAGCAGAAGGTGCTGAAGCTTGCATCATTACTGACTGAATACTGCGGAAACATGACGGTTGAGATCGTTCCCTTTACACATATCCAGGAGGAGATAAAGTTCAACTGTCCCGAGGAGTTTTTCACGCTTATTATGCGCCGTTTTATGATGCGGATAGCAGAACGCATTGCTAAGGACAACGGCGCGAAAGCTATAGTCACCGGCGAAAACCTCGGTCAGGTGGCAAGCCAGACCATGGAAGCAATGGCTTCCACACAGGCGGTGACAGAGCTTCCGGTTCTGCAGCCTCTGATCGGGATGGACAAGGAGGATATCATCAGGGCTGCCCGCGGAATAGGCACTTTTGAGACGTCGATACTTCCGTACGAGGACTGCTGCACGGTGTTTACGCCTAAGCATCCCAGAACCAAGCCAAAGGTGAGCGAGGTAGCAGCAGCAGAGGCTGTGCTCGATGTTGATGCCCTTGTGGAAGAGGCGATAGCCGGGATAGAAAGGGTCCGGGTGAGCTTTGTTGATGAAGAAATGTAATAATCTGAATAGTTAAAAAAAACAGGGACGTGCAGGTGGCAAGTCCCTGTTTTTTTACCGTTTGTTCACGAAGTGGGAGAAAAAAGAATCTATATTATTTACCGTAAGAAGGATACCATGATTCGTAAAGAGGATAAAATGCCTGTTATTGATAATAAAAAAAGTTCAGAAAACAGCTTCAAAGAGGAACCTGAGCGTTCTGAGCCTGCCGGAGAAAACGGCAGTGCAGGCGGAGAGTATCGTTTCAGAAATGGTCATTCCGAGCAGATCTATTCTGACGCACATTACGTTCCCCTCGGAGAGAGCGCGGATCCTCCCAGATACTATACTCCTTCTCAGAAAAAGGAACCTGCGGAGCCTCGCAGAGGTATCCGCGGTACCGTGCTGACGGCCATACTCTGCGCTGTTTTTGCTGTGCTCGGCTGTGTGGTAGGCGCCGGAATCGTATCCGGACGGACAGGTTCACAGATAAGCGAACTTCAGGAGAAGGTGGCCGCACTGTCATCAGAGCTTGCAGAGAGTGACGGAACTGTAAAGGAACTGCTCTCGGAGAGCGGAATGCCTGAGGTGATTTATGCCGATCCCGAAATTTCGGAGGTTTCTGTAAGACCGTCGGATATCTATAAAGAGGCTTGTAATCAGGTGGTCGGCATCACTACGGACGTGACCTACACGAATTTCTTCGGACAGACAAGCTCTACAGCAGTATCCGGAACAGGCTTCGTCTTTTCATCCGACGGCTATGTGATAACAAACTATCATGTGATCGAGTATGCTGATAAGTACAATTATTCCGTCCGCGTGATCATGCATGACGGGACTTCATACGAAGCAATGATAGTTGGTTCCGATCAGAATAATGATATTGCAGTTTTGAAGATCAGCGCACAGGAACTCAAACCCGTACGACTTGGAGACAGCGATCTGATCTCTGTAGGCGATTGCGCATATGCCGTGGGAAACCCGCTGGGAGAGCTCGATTTCACCATGACCAGCGGGACTGTAAGTGCTTTGAACAGACTGATCAGTCCGGATACCTCATCACCGTCGATCAATATGTTCCAGATCGATGCCGCAGTCAATTCAGGCAACTCCGGCGGCCCCGTATATAATTCGGCAGGTGAGGTCATCGGTGTGGTGACAGCCAAATACTCCGAGAACGGAGTAGAAGGGATTGGCTTTGCCATTCCGATAAACGATGCCCGAAAGATTGCAGAGGATCTTATAGAAAACGGCTACGTCACGGGCAAGGCGTATCTGGGCGTATACTACGACGAGAGCAATACTTCGATCTATAACAGATACTACAGGAACCTCTGGGGGTCCCCTAAAGGTGTTATGGTGCTCGGAATAGATAAAAACGGACCCGCCGCTGCGGCAGGATTAAAAGAATATGACACTATCACTTCCGTAGATGGCCATTCCGTGGAGAATACGGCGGACCTGCTCAACCAGATAAAAAGATTCTCACCTGGTGAGACTGTGGAAATAATCGTGTTCAGAGCTTCGGGGAATGGATCAAAGGGAAACAGTATCACCCTTACAGTGACGTTCGGGGAAGCCGGAGCGGGAACCTCTGTGAACGGTATGAGCGTTGCCTGATACAGATAAAGAAAGAAAAAACATGCACCTGTAAAGGTGCATGTTTTTGTTATCTGAGACGCTTGAAAAATCCGCGCAGCACAGAGGAGCATTGCTCTTTCATTATACCGGAAAAAACAGCAGGGGAATGTCCGTATCGTTCACTGAAAAGATCAATAACACTTCCGCAAGAGCCGGTGAATTCATCTCTGGCTCCGTAGACCACTGTTGAGATCCGTGAGTTGATTATGGCACCGGCGCACATCGGACATGGTTCGAGTGTCACATAGATCGTGCATCCGTCAAGCCGCCAGTCATTCATGTTTCTGCATGCCTCACGGATGGCCTCGATCTCAGCGTGGGCAGTTGCATCAGGGCAGGATTCTCTCCGGTTTCGACCCCGACCGATCACATTTCCGGCTTTATTGGTAATTACGCAGCCCACTGGAATCTCGCCCTCGATGGCAGCTTCCTTTGCGAGCAGGAGGGCCTGCTCCATGAATTCGAGCTTATACAAGAGCGGCGGTGATGATGGACATCTGATAGACTTCCTCGGCGTCGCAGCCTCTGGAGAGGTCATTGATGGGCGCGTTAAGTCCCTGAAGGATCGGGCCGAATGCCGCATATCCGCCAAGGCGCTGAGCGATCTTATAACCGATGTTTCCGGACTGGATCTCCGGGAAGATGAATGTGTTGGCGTAGCCGGCCACCGGGCTTCCGGGGAACTTGAGCTGACCGACGATCGGAGATACAGCGGCATCGAACTGCATCTCACCGTCTATTGCAAGCTCAGGATCCATTTCCTTTGCAATTGCTGTGGCATTGCGCACGAGATCGACATTGGCACCCTTGCCGGAACCTTTGGTGGAGTAGGAAAGCATGGCGACTTTCGGCTCTATACCGAATACCTTCGCGGTCTTGGCTGTTTCAATTGCCACCTCGGCAAGCTGTGCAGCGGCTGAGAGAGTAACGTTGCCTTCCTTGTCAGTTTTATCCTCATATGCAATGTTGATGGCGCAGTCACCCATGGCGATCATTTCATCCTTGCGGACGAGAATGAAGCAGGAGCTTACAAGATTTGCACCCTTTTTCGTCTTTACGAGCTGGAGTGCGGGACGAACAGTGTCAGCGGTGGAATAGGTGGCGCCGCCCAGAAGAGCATCCGCAACGCCCATTTTAACGAGCATTGTTCCAAAGTAATTTCCTTTGAGCAGATTGGCGCGGCATTCCTCGGCTGTCATCTTGCCCTTGCGAAGCTCGACCATTTTTTCAACCATTTCATCCATACCCGCATAGGTTTCGGGGTCCAGGATCTCAAGGCCTTCAATATCGAATCCGCTGTTTGCTGCGACTGCCTTTACAGCCTCTTCATTGCCGACCAGAACAGGGGTGAGGAAGCCTTCTTTTTTGAGTCTTGCGGCGGATTCAAGGATCCTTACGTCTGTGCCCTCAGTATAGACTATCTTACGGGGATGGGCTTTGAGTATCTCAACCAGATTTTCAAACATATCGATTAACCCTCCATAAAAATGGTTTTATTCACAACTAATTACTCTATCACTGTTCAGATTCCATTTCAAGATTTTTGCATGGATTTCTGTTTACAAACTCTTTTTCCGCCGATATAATGAAAAAGCTTAAGAAACGGAGATAAAAACATGATCGATATCGGACATATAAGAAATTTTTCGATTATCGCACATATAGACCACGGAAAATCCACGCTCTCTGACCGTATCATAGAGAAATGCCGTGCGGTCGAGGAACGCGTTATGGAAGATCAGATCCTCGACAACATGGATCTTGAAAAAGAACGCGGAATAACCATCAAGGCGAGGGCAGTCGGCCTCAGTTACAGCTCACCGGACGGAGAAACCTACACGCTCAACCTGATCGATACACCGGGCCATGTGGACTTCAACTATGAGGTGAGCCGTTCCTTGGCTGCCTGCGAAGGAGCGGTCCTTATCGTCGATGCGTCTCAAGGTGTCGAGGCGCAGACCCTCTCCAACACATATCTTGCTCTTGATAACGATCTTGAAATTGTTCCCGTGATCAACAAGATCGATCTTCCGGCAGCCGAGCCCCAGCGGGCAAAGGACGAGGTCGAGGAGATAATCGGGATCCCCGCGCAGGATGCTCCGGAGATTTCGGCAAAGCTCGGCCTTAACATAGATGATGTCCTTGAGAGCATAGTGAAAAAGATACCTGCTCCGAAGGGAGATCCTTCGGCTCCGCTCAAAGCGCTTATTTTTGACAGCCAGTATGACAATTACCGCGGTGTCATCGTTCTGATGCGTATTTTCGATGGGACGATTAAAGCAGGCAGCGAGATTCTGCTGATGTCTACCGGCGCAAAATATAACGTTGTTGAAGTCGGCCACTTAAGACCGATAGGACTTGATCCGTGCGGAGAGCTTACAGCAGGAGATGTGGGATACTTTACTGCAAGCATCAAGAACGTTGCCGATACCCGCGTGGGGGATACCGTGACGGATGCTTCCAGGCCTGTATCAGAGGCACTTCCGGGCTACAGGGCTGCCAGACCTATGGTGTTCTGCGGGATCTACACGGAGGACGGTTCAAAGTTCCCCGATCTTCGAGATGCCCTTGAAAAACTGAAATTAAACGATGCTTCCCTTTCTTTTGAACCCGAGACTTCCGCTGCCCTCGGCTTCGGATTCCGCTGCGGATTCCTCGGCATGCTCCATATGGAGATCATTCAGGAACGGCTGGAGCGTGAATTCAACCTTGAGCTTGTCACCACGCTGCCCTCTGTCATTTACAAGGTAATAAAGACCGACGGAAGCATCGTAATGGTCGACAATCCACATAATTATCCGGATCCTGCCTCAATAGCAGAGGCGCATGAGCCCTATGTGAAGGTATCCATCATCACTCCCAATGAATTTGTCGGCAACATCATGCCGCTCTGTCAGGACAGGCGCGGGGAGTACAAGAATATGCAGTATCTGGATACCCGGCTGGTTGAAATGCATTATGAGATGCCGCTCAATGAAATAATATATGATTTCTTTGATACCCTTAAGGCGAGAACAAAGGGCTATGCCTCTCTTGATTATGAGTTGAGCGAGTATAAACCAAGTGACCTTGTGAAGGTGGATATGCTCCTGAACGGAGATCAGGTCGATGCCCTCAGCTTTATTGCCCACAGGGAAAAGGCATATCCGCGGGCAAGAAAGCTTTGCGAAAAGCTGAAGGAGAACATTCCCCGCCAGCTGTTTGAAGTGCCGATCCAGGCCTCGATAGGCGGCAGGATCATCGCTCGGGAAACGGTGAAAGCTATGAGGAAGGACGTTCTGGCAAAGTGCTACGGCGGCGATATTACGAGGAAGAAGAAGCTTCTGGAAAAACAGAAGGAAGGCAAGAAAAAAATGCGGCAGCTCGGCACCGTACAGATTCCTACGGAGGCCTTTCTCGCTGTTCTCAAGCTGGATGAATGAGATTCGGACAACTATATAAAAATCAAGATATAAAAATATGCAAGATTGACAAACTTGATGTCGGTCTTGCATGTTTTATATTGCGAATTGACCGCCTATATGATAAAATCCATGTGATATGGTATAAGTAGTATTATGCCTTTTTAAAGGGGGTTTGTGTATGGCGAATGGGGCCAGGATTATTACGGTGGCCGGCAAGGGAGGCGTTGGGAAGACCTCCATCTGCGCTTCAATCGTAAGACTTCTCACTGAGAAGTATCCGGAAAAGAAGATCCTTGCGATAGACGCCGATCCTGCTGTCGGGCTTTCCGTTGCTCTTGGCGTTGATGTTAAGCTGACATTGGACGATATCCGTATGAGTATCGTCGACAGTGTTGAGAACGGAGAGACCAGCGCTGCGCTCGAGCTTTTGAGCGAAGCAAGGTTCCGGATCTTTGACGCCCTGGTGGAGATGCCCGGCTTCGCTTTTCTCGCGATAGGCCGTCCGGAAAGTTCCGGTTGCTACTGCAAGGTCAATTCTTACCTCAAGGAAGTCATCGGACTCCTCGCGAACAGCTTCGACTATGTCGTTATAGATGGAGAAGCCGGGATAGAGCAGATCCAGCGCCGTGTAATGGAAAAGGTGACACACCTTCTCCTTATCACCGATCAGAGCAAAAAAGGTACCCAGGTCGTTTCCACGATTAAACAGGTCGCGGACGAACTGATACGCTACGACAGGATAGGCGTCATCGTCAACAGGGTGACCAATCCCGAAATGGCGGATCTCATCTCCGTTCCGGGTGTTGAGATCCTGTCCTTTATCCCTGCTGACAGCGCTTTTGCCGCAAACGACATCAAAGGCAGAAGCGTACTCGAACTGCCGGAGGATTCCGCCATGCTCAAGGGAGTGGAAGAAGCACTCCGTAAAATGGAAATAATATAAAAATAATATATTAAGAAGAGGTGTAACATTTGAAAGATCTTAAGCACTTGATCTACTTTGAAAGCCTGCTTGAGAACGCTGACAATGAGCTTGTGAGACAGGCGCAGGCCGACGGAGGACTTGCCATCGGCTATACCTGCTTTCACATCCCGGAGGTGATCCTGAACTGCGATAAGATGTTCTCGGTCCGCCTCCGCGCCCCCAACACAGGTTCGATAGACATTGCGACCTACTATATGTCCAACTACACCTGTGAATATGCAAGGGCCCTTGTCGAACGCGCCATCGAGGGTGGCTATCAGTTCCTCGACGCGATGATAGGCGTCGATGCCTGCTCCATGATGAACCGCGCCATGGAGCATTTCGAGATCCTCAACATCAACGAAAAACCCACTTTCTTTGTCACGCACACCGACATGCCCTACAAGATCACGGACTATACCGTGGACGGCTATGTCAAGCAGATGCGTCTGCGTGTGCTGGACAGACTCTCCGAGGTCTACGGCGTGGATACCTCCGATGCGGCCATCCGCAAATCTGTTGAAGAGCATAACGAGGTCTGCCGCATCATTTCTGAGATAGGTGAGATGCGCAAGGCTGACAATCCGGTGATCACGGGCTACGAGTTCCATGTTCTCAATCTCGTCACCTACACCTGCCCCAAGAAACTTATCCTGCCGTATCTGAGAGAGACCCTTGAAGAGCTGAAACACCGTGAGCCGGATGAGAAGAGCCCGTTCAGAGCAAGAGTCGCTATCGTCGGTTCCGAGATCGACGATCCCAGCCTTACAAAGCTGATTGAAGGCTGCGGAGCGCTCGTCGTATCCGACCGTTACTGCTTCGGCTCCACCCCGGGCCGTGAAGTCCTTGAGCTGAAGGACGATGAGGATGCCCTCACGCAGATCTGCCGCCATTACATGGAGGTCTCCGAGTGCGCCCGCTACATTGCCGATGAAAAGGTCATGCAGCGCCGCGAGACTTCAGACCGTCTTGCAAGAGAGTTCAAGGCGGAAGGCATCATATATGAGCAGATGAAATACTGCGA
This sequence comes from Candidatus Limivicinus sp., assembly GCA_045586065.1. GTDB lineage: Bacteria > Bacillota > Clostridia > Oscillospirales > Oscillospiraceae > Limivicinus. The sequence goes on along the minus strand of JAZMZR010000018.1, from coordinate 2,830 downwards.
TTACTGGGGCTTTGAGCGTGCGCTCGTCAGCCACATCATGCACGATGAGTACGGCTGGCCCGTTCTTTCCATAGACCGTCTGTATAACAACGGCAACTCCGGACAGCTGAGGACACGCTGCCAGGCATTTGTCGAGTCCCTTGAGATCAAGCGCATCCACAAAGAGGAGGGGAAAGTATAATGGCAAAGAATAAAATCGTTTATCCCGATCCTAAGTTCTTTCGCGCTAAAGATGATATAAACTGGAAAGCCCAGGGCGAGAACCTGAAGGAAGTTCTGGGAATCTTCGGCGGGATGCTCAAAGAGACAGACTGGAAAGCCGTCGGAAAGAAATTCGTCGAAGGCTGCAAGTCCGATGTCGAGCGTATCAAAGGCGAATACAAGGACTTTATGGCACTGGATCCTGAGGAGAAGAAAGACCGTATCATCAACGGTGAGAGAAGCCTCGGACGACTTTACCGCAAGGGTGCGATGGCCACCGTCCGCCGTGAGTGGAGAGGCGTGAAAGATACCGCTTACGATTTCTGGGAGTGGGCCCGCATGTGGGGAATGCTCCTGGGTACGTTTTCCAAGGATCTTGTCCCGGCAATGAACAGTGCGCTCTGGTACCGCTGGATGATCTCCTATTTCTGCTGCCACGGTTTCATGGACAAGAACATTCTCGGACTTCGCGGATCCAACCTCCGCATGAGCCACGAAGCCACCTACCAGATCTTCCGCTATGTCGCAGAGAACCTGGTCCTCCTGTCCAAAGCGGACCGCAAGAACGGAAACAGCACTGAGCTCAACCGCATGATGATCACCTTTGATGAGATGACCATGGGCCAGATTATGGCAGGCTTCCCGGATCTGTGCGGCATACCGCATCAGCTGCTTCCCATGTTCCTCGTTTCGGAGATCGACCAGCTGGTCTGCATCCCCTATATCGACGCGGTTGAATCTTACGGACTTCCCGCCGATACCTGCCCGGTTCCCTCCTCCGAGTGCGGAGCGCTCGTTATAGATGCCCTGCCTGATATGGGATCCGGCTTCATCTCAAGCTCCATGCCCTGCGACGGGTCCACCATGGCTTCCTCGTATTTTGCCCGCAGATTCCCCAACATCCCGGTCTTCCATCTTTGCTTCCCCGTTCGTTATCTGGATGAAGAGACCGTTCAGATGGGCGCGGATGATATCAAGGCCTGCATAAAGTTCATCGAGGAAAAGACCGGGGCCAAGTGGAGCTGGGATGCCTACTTCGCTGCCATGAAGCGCTTCAATCAGGAAACTGACCTCGAGCTTCAGAAGTGGGAGATCAACAAGTCCGCCTATCCGCAGTTCATCGGACCGAGCTACGAGCTCTTCCGCAAATGGAACTATGAAATGGACGGCGGTATAGACCCCCGTGTTCTCCCCTCTATGGAGAAGGTCAATAAGATCCTCCTGAAAGCATATGAGAACAAAGAGACCGCATGGCCTGAGAGAAAGATGCGCTACCGCGGCATGGTCTGGTCCTGCCCGGCCCACTACTATGCGAACTTCTCCAACTGGCTCGCCAACTGCTGGGGCATCGACATCCTTGTCGAGATGGAATCTCTCAACTTCACCAAGCACCTTGAGACGGAGGACAAGGAAGAGGCACTCCGTGACCTTGCCCGTCTCTATGAGCGCATGGTCATGCGCCGTCACACCAACGGCGGATATCAGAACGTCGTTGACGAACTCTGGCGCCAGTCCGAAGAGTGGAACGCTCCTCTCATCATCATGTATCAGAACGTTGCCTGCAAGAACATGGCCACCGTTCAGGGTATACTGGATGAGCAGGGACGCGTCCGCGGAAAAGACCTTATCTGGATCGAGCATGACCTTATGGATCCGCGCACTGTCTCCCGCCGTTCCATGCGCGACAAGGTCAACAGCTATATGACTACCGTTATGCGTGCTGAGCCTGTCGATCCGAGCCTCGTCGAATTTGAAGACGACGAGTGCATGTGATCCTGTTAATACAGCGATACTAATACAATTTTAAATAATCTTTAAGGAGAAAAACATTAAATGAAATATTTTGGCGGATGCGACGTAGGATCGACATTTACGAAAGCGGTCATCATGGATGAGACCGGAAAGATGGTGGCGGACACCACGATAAGAAGCAAGATCAATTCTGAGCAGAGCGCGATCGCGGCGATGGACGATGTAATAGCGCAGGTTCCGGAGCTGAAGAGCAGCAAGGACCTGGCATATCTGATAGGAACCGGCTACGGACGCAACAAGGTACCGTTTGCAGATGAGAACATCTCGGAGATCTCCTGCCACGCGATGGGTGTGCACATTACGGACCCGAGCGTGAAGGCGATCATCGATATCGGCGGACAGGACGTGAAGGGCATCAGCATCGACACGGACGGGACGGTAAAGAACTTTGCAATGAACGACAAGTGCTCGGCAGGAACGGGACGTTTCTTTGAGGCGATGGCGAGATCGTTTGAGATGGATCTTTCTGATTTCTCGAAGCTGAGCCTGACGGCGAAGAACGTAATCCCCATCACGGCGCAGTGCACGGTGTTCGCGGAGTCTGAGGTGATCACGCTGGTGGGTGAAGGGAAGCCGATGGACGAGATCGCGGCCGGCATTGAGATGGCGGTTGCGAAGAGATGCTTCGTCATGGCGAAGAAAGCGGGAGCGACGGACAGCATCACGCTGACGGGCGGCTGTGCGAAGAACGACGGTCTGAAAGAGGCGATCGAGCACGTGCTGAAGCTCAAGGTCGTGAATCTGAAGACAGACCCGCAGCTGATGGGAGCGCTCGGCGCTGCCGAATATGCCCGTCAGAAGGGACTTGCAAAAAAGT
>JAZMZR010000017.1:0-4424 GCA_045586065.1 Candidatus Limivicinus sp. | reverse complement strand
GGCGGAACATGACGCCGACGGCGCCTTTGCCGCCGCCGAAGCGGGCGTAGAGCGGGAAGATCAGGAACATGTAGAGGAAGGAGACAACGTAGTAGAGGATGATCGCGCGCGCATAGCTGGAGACGAAGTCCGCGCCGTGAGCGGCGACCAGCGCTGCGAAGAAGCCGAAGAAGCCGATCGGAGCGTAGTAGCTGATGATCTTGATGACTTTCATCAGCACATTGGTGATCTCCTCAAGGAGCTTCGCCACTCTGGTCTCGGGTCCGCCGCACATCTGCACGCCGAAGCCGAAGAAGATGCCGGCAACGATCAGCTGGAGGATGGACCTGCGGCTCCAGAGATCCGGGAAGTCCGGCTTGGTGAAGAAGCCGACGATCATGTCTCCGGCGCTCATGGGCTCGGAGGCACCGGCCTCGAATGCGGGATCGCCGGTGTAGATCGGAATGAAACGGACGAGCACATACATGAGGACGGATGCAATGATGGTGGTGCACATGAAGGTGACCACGGTGGTCCCCATGAGTTTTCCGGCCCTTCTCGCACTTTTCATGTTGGCGATGGAGGAAGAGATGGAGAAGAAGACCATCGGAACGACGACACAGAACATCATGTTGATGAACAGCGTTCCGAGCGGCTCGAGTGCGGTGGCGCCCGGCCATGCGAAGCCGACGATGATACCGAGAACGATGCCGATGATCATCGAGAAGAAGAACCAGTTATTCTTGAGGAATTTCATGATGACCTCCCGTACATAAATATGCGTATACTATACATAATGCTTTTCGCGCGGTAAATTGCATTTTGTGCTTGAAACATTGCAAAAAATGCTGTATTGTACCTATATATAGGGGGAGAATGAAAAAATGGCACAAAATCATGCGAATGCGAGCCGGGAAGGCTATCTGTATGAAAACTACAGGTACTTCCATCTGCACGACACGGCCGGGCAGGAGAGAAGCTTCCACTACCACGATTTCGATAAGATCGTCATCTTGAAATCGGGCCATGTGGACTATACCGTAGAGGATGTCACCTATGCGCTCAGTCCCTGGAGTGTGCTCCTTGTGAAGAACCATGCGATCCACCGCGCGGTGATCGATGTGACCGTACCCTATGACCGGATCATCATCTACCTTAACCACGATCATTTCAAAAACCTGATGCCGGATTCGAAGATGATGGAATGCTTCGAGAATACCGGAGGCACCGAGAGCTGCCTGCTCCTGCCGGACGAAAACGGGATCACCGAGCTGAGCCGGGCGGTGGAGGACTTTGAAGCCATGGAAGGCGACAGCCGCTTCGGAGCGGACACCATCCGGGAGACCATGATCATCCGCATCCTCGTGTATATCAGCAGGTTTTCCAGGGAATCGGCCGGCACTGCCGTGACGGAGAGCGAAGCGTATGACAGGAAGATCAGCGCGGTGATCTCCTACATCAATGCACATCTGAGCTCCGAGCTGACGGTGGAAAGTCTCGCCAACAGCGTCTACCTCAGCCGGTACCATTTCATGCGCCTCTTCAAGGAGCAGACCGGCACCACCATACACGCGTATATCCGGGAAAAACGCCTGCTCTATGCTTCCAGGCTCATCCGCGAGGGCGTGCCTGCCGGGCAGGCGGCACAGGAGTGCGGCTTCTCGGATTATTCAACCTTCAGCCGTGCGTTCCGGGACTGCTTCAACGCCAGACCGTCGGATATAAAAAAATAAAGAATCAGCCGCGGAGGTCCGCGGCTGATTGCATTTAATAAGTTTATTCGTCTTCGGGACGGTCCTCGCCGATCCTGTCCAGAAGATCGCCCTGCGGGAACTCCACCGTTTTCAGCTCGTCATAGAAGATCACCCAGGAAAAAAGCATATAGGGAGCAAGCCAGACGAGGAGCGGCGGGAAGAGCAGGCTGAGCAGGATGAAACCGGCGAAACTCAGGTTGAGCTTGAACAGTCTCTTCCGGTTCCCTTTCAGCATGATCCGGCTCAGAGCCAGACAGTCGAAGATGCGCATGTCCGGATGGTCCAGAAGATTGAACAGGGCAAAACGATACGGAAATGTGAGGAGCATGACGAGGATGATCAGCAGGGCAAAAACAAAGGCAGGGAAAAACAGGATAACCAAGAGGAAGGGGATCATCTGCTGAGGGAAACTGAAAAGGATCATTTCAAGAACAGCTAACGGGAGCAGGACCGCCATCGCCATGATGAATGCCATGACGGATACCAGGATAGAAAGGATAAAAGAGAGAATGGTGACGCGCAGGAACTGTCCGAAGCCGTCAAGCAGATTATAGACGGTGGGATCCTTTTTGCGGACGGAGTTCAGAATGAAGATCAGGTAGCCTGCGGTGAGCACATAGCTGACGATGCTGATCGCAAACGTGATCACCTGGTGGATGAACGGCTGCCGGACTTCGGAAGCGATCTCCATCCATTCCTGATAGACCGCCATGGCATGATCAACATCCCCGGCTGCGGCAGCCTGATAATACTCCTTGAGCGGTTCAAGCAGAACGGGATCGAAGACGCCGCTCAGCTTTGCCCGGAAGAAGGCGAAGACGAGGAGGATCAGCAGAAACAGGAGCGTCACAAGGACAGGCCGCGGCCGTGATTCACGCATCAACTGCCTGGCATGCTGCTTTATCGTTCTGTTGTCGGAGACAGTGAACATGTTTTCACCCGTATAAGCAAATTATAATTACGTGTGAGTTTACCATTATAAAATGGCGATGTAAAGCATAAAAAATCAAATAGTATGCACAAAAATGATAAAAACCGGCGGGACAAAGGCGTGTATTTCGATTGATTTGAAACGTTTCGGATGCTATAATCAAAAACAGGAAATAACAAAATTTTTTAGTAAGGAGAGAACATATGAGCCTCACACCGGAAGAAAAAATAGAAAGACTGTGGGATACCGAACAATGCCGCAAGCTCATGGCGCGCTATGAGTATTACGGATACGGAAGAGTCTGGGAAAAGGTCCCGGATATGTTTGCCAAGAGGGATGATATCTGGATCGACTGCGAAGGCTTCGGTGTTTTTGACGGACCGAAGGGCGTAAAGACTTTCTTCGTTGACTGGCACCATTCCATGGAAGGCGATTCCAAAGGCATGCTCACGCTCCATACGCTCACCACCGAGTGCATCGAGGTCGCCGAGGACGGACAGACCGCCCGCGGCCTGTGGATCAGCCCCGGCTCAGAAACCAGGCACCATGCCACCGAAGACAGGAACGAGGCCTTCTGGATCTGGGGCCTTTACGCCGTGGACTTTATAAAGGAAGACGGGGAGTGGAAATTCTGGCACTTCCGCATCCCGCACCTGATCCTCAGCGACTATCATCATTCCTGGGTGGAACTCGATGGAAAGCGGCTGGGAGAGGATATCGGCAATGAGGGCCGCCCCAGCGCCGACAGGCCTTCCACCTTCAGACCGACTTTCTACGGATCTGAGAAGGTGACCGATAATTTCTTCGATCCTCCGCATCCCTATAAGACCGAAGCGGATCTCAAGGGCTTCTGGGAGCTGGAGAAAGAGTGATCACAAAAGCGGACTGCGCGGCAGCCCGCTTTTTCAATGAAAGGAACAGCGATATGGACGATACGAAATACAATGTTTTTCAGACGGATGACGGATTCTGGTGCATCGAGCAGACTTTTGTACGCAGCTTCCTGTTTGTGGGAGAGCAGGAGGCGCTGCTTGTGGACTGCCTGCTCGACGGAGAGCTGAGAGCCCTGTGCGAGAGCATAACGGACAAACCGCTCCGTGTGGTGATTACCCATGCAGATGGTGATCATACGGGCTGCGCAAGTCAGTTCGACAAGGTTTATATGCACCCGGCGGAATTCGACAGATACTGTTTGAAGAACCATTCAACCGCTCCTGTGGCGCCGCTGTGGGAGGGGGATGTGATAGACATAGGCACTTTCCGCTTCGAAGTGGTGCTGATCCCCGGCCATACGCCCGGCAGCATTGCCCTGCTCGAACGGGAGAAACGCTTCCTGATCGGCGGTGACTCCATCCAGTCCGGCCCGATATTCCTGTTCGGGGAAGGGCGGAACATTCCGGCGTTTCTTGCCAGTATGGAGAAGCTCAAAAAGCTGAGAGGGTCTTTTGACAAGGTCTATGCCTCGCATCACGGCCTTACAGAGGATCCCGCCGTGATCGACGATCTTGCATCCTTTGCCACGGACGTCGTCGCGGGAGATCTTCCCGAGCCGCAGGAGGACCCGGGCGGGAAGGCGCCTCCCCATGTAAAGCTGTACAGCAGGGGGAGCGCGCATTTCCTCCTTTCGGAGCGCTGATTTTCTGCTTGACAAGGCTCTGCGCGGATGCTATTATTACAAGGCTATCAGCGCGAGTGGTGGAATTGGCAGACTCGCTAGATTCAGGTTCTAGTGCTCACTCCGGGCGTGCGGGTTCAAGTCC
>JAZMZR010000016.1:0-25830 GCA_045586065.1 Candidatus Limivicinus sp. | reverse complement strand
GCCTCTCTGCGGGGCGGGAGGACCTGCGCAGAAGCCCCGCCAGATCGCGGACGCTCACGTCGAGCCGTTCCACGGTGCCGCGGAGGTTGTAGTCCACCTCGCCGAAATCGCGCACGCCTTCGTTGAATTTGCCGACCGTGCCGTTGAAGTGTTCGAGCATCTTCTTCTCCGTCACCATGGTCTCCTTGAACTCGTTGGTGGCGGTGGTGAGGGTCCTGTCCATGCTGGCGGTGCTCTTGTCGAGGGCCTCGATCATCCTGCGCACCAGCGTTGCGTCGTCCTTGGCGGAGTTGGTGGGCAGCTGCGGTGCCACGATATGGTCGAGCCAGAGCTCGGTCTGGTTGACGAGGGTCTCACGGGCAGCCTGCGGGGAGAAGATCGAACGCAGGATCGTGAGGATGATCGAGCAGGCGACGCCCACGAGGGACGTATAGAACGCCACGCCCATACCGGAGAGTGCGGACATCAGCCCGTCGCCCACGCTGTCGAGCACGCTCAGCCAGGCGGAGGTGTTGCTGTAGCTGATGAGTTCCGTCAGGGACGAGACCGAAAGACTCAGTCCAAGGAAGGTGCCGAAAAGGCCCAGCGTCACGAAGAGCGAAACGGCGTTGTTGAGGAATCTCTCGCAGAACAGCAGGCCCGAGAGCTTGGAGCTCACGGCGCTGTCGATGATGGCGGGCGTGTTCACGCCCTCGCCGTAGTCGCGGTAGGCCGCGGCATAGGCCTCGCTCACCGCGTGTAGAAAGTCCGAATGCTGCTTCTTGCTGATCTTGCCCGTGATGCTCTTGTACCTCGAGCAGACATAGAACAGCATTGCCAGAGCGATGATGAACAGGATGATGATCGCGATGATGACGATCACGCCGATCACCGGCATGTTTTTCAACTGACTCATTGTTACCCTCCTGCGTTTGATGAAGTTCGGTACGGATGTCGATCCAGAATAGATCAAACCATATCAAGTTTAAATGTAATTAAAAAATAAACGAAAAGCACACTCCGTTCAATGAACAGAGTGTGAATTATCCCCTTTGGCGGGGGAATTGGCAGAGCGGTTGGCACTCCTGCGATCCGTTTAGCACTCGGCGCCGTCGATCAGCGCCTGCTTCTGCTTCCGCGTCATGTGCTTGATGTGCTGCTCGCGGCTCATCGCTTCTTTTTTCGTCTCGAACTCCTCGAGGTGCACGATCTCCACCGGCAGGCGCGAGCGGGTGTATTTGGCGCCCTTTCCCGCGTTGTGCTCCTTCAGGCGCCGCTCCGGGTCCGTGGTCCAGCCGGGATAGTAGGAGCCGTCCGCGCATCGGAGGATATAGGTATAGTTCATGCTTCCTTCCTGCTGATGTTCCGGATGCGCTTTTCGAACTTGCTCCGCGGGCCGAAGACCTCGTGCCCGCAGCCTTTGCACCTGAGCTTGAAATCCGCGCCCGTGCGCAGGACCTCCCATTCGTGGCTGCCGCAGGGATGCGGCTTTTTCATTGTGAGGATGTCTCCCACCTGAACGTCCATTACTTCTTGATCTCCTCCCAGTAGCGCTTCGCGGCCTGCTCCACTTTGTTGTCCCCGTATTCGTAGTAGACGCGGTCCTTCAGGTCATCCGGCAGATACTGCTGCTTCACCCAGTGGCCGGGGAATTCGTGGGGATATTTGTAGCCCTGCTCCCGCTCAAAGCCCGTGCCGTCCGCGTGCACGTTTTGCAGCTCCCGCGGGAACGAGCTCACATGTCCGGCCCGCACGTCTGCGATCGCGCTGTCGATGGCCATCACGCCCGAGTTGGACTTCGGGCAGGTGGCGAGGAAGATGCAGGCCTCCGCCAGATGCAGCCGCGCCTCCGGCAGACCAAGCTGCAGGGCAGAATCCACGCACGCCTTCACGATCGGCACCGCCAGCGGATACGCAAGGCCGATGTCCTCGCTGGCCGAGCAGAGGATCCTCCGGCAGGCGCCGATGAGGTCGCCCGCCTCCAGCAGTCTTGCGAGATAATGGAGCGCCGCATCCGGGTCGGAGCCGCGCAGGGACTTCATCAAAGCCGAGAGCGCGTCGAAGTGCTCGTCGCCGTCCCGGTCATAGCGCATGGCGCTGCGCTGGGAGATGTCCCGCGCCTCCTCCAGGTTAACGGTATCGCCCCGCACGACGGTGAAGAGGATCTCCACGGAGTTGAGCGCTTTGCGCACGTCGCCCCCGCAGGAAAGTGCCAGATGCCGCACCACCTCGTCGGGGAAGACAAGGTCCCGCCCGCTGGAGGCGTTCTTCAGGTCTATTGCCCGCCGCACGGCGATCGCCGCATCCTCCGGCGCCACGGGCTTGAACTCGAACACCGTGGAACGGCTCAGGATGGCGTTGAACACGCAGAAATACGGGTTTTCCGTGGTGGACGCGATCAGCGTGATCCGGCCGTCCTCTATGAACTCCAGCAGCGACTGCTGCTGTTTTTTGTTGAAATACTGGATCTCGTCGAGGTACAGCAGCACGCCTCCGGGTGTCAGCAGGGTGTCCAGCTCCTCAATGATCGCCTTGATATCCGCGATCCCGGCGGTGGTGGCGTTGAGCTTGCGCAGGGAGCGGTTCGTCCGGTCGGCGATGATCCGAGCGATGGTGGTCTTGCCGGTGCCCGAGGGGCCGTAGAAGATCATGTTCGGGATCTGCCCGCTCTCGATGATGCGGCGCAGCATGCCGTTTTCGTTCAGTATATGCTTCTGGCCGACCACGTCGTCGAGCGAGGAAGGCCTCAGTTCGTCTGCCAATGGCTGATACATTCTGCGTCACCTCCGGTGCGGGATAGAAGTATTATATCATCGGAAAAGGGCTTTGAAAAGCAATGATGTCCAATTTGTAAATTTGAAAAAAACGGTCTGCGGACAGTTGACAATAACGGGGCACAATGGTATATTAGCACTCGAAGGATGAGAGTGCCAACAGTCTGACAGAGAGAGTGCTAAAATGGCAATCAGCGAACGGAAAAAGAAAATACTCGCAGCTGTGATCGAAGCCTATATCAGCACGGCTGAGCCTGTGGGCAGCAAGACCATCGCGGAGACCGCGGGTCTGGGCTGCTCTTCCGCCACGATACGGAACGAACTGGCGGAGCTCGTCAACATGGGCTATCTTGAGCAGCCGCACACATCGGCCGGCCGCGTCCCCACCCCCATGGGCTACAGGCTCTATGTCAACGAGCTGATGGAAAAGCAGCGGCTCTCCCTCGAGGAATCGGAGGAGATCAACGCCCGCCTGAACGACCGGATGCACGAGCTGTACGACACCATCGGCGATGTCAGCAAGCTCGCCTCCCAGCTCACGGATTATCCGGCCATCGCGCTGACGACCCGCACGGTCGTCACGATCCAGCGCTTCGACCTGATCTATGTGGACGCGAATACTTTTATAATAGTAGTGATGCTCAGCAACAATACCGTGAAGAACAAGCTCGTCCGCCTGCCCGTCTCTGTCGACCAGAGGATGATGCAGCGCCTGTCGAGCACCTTCAACGCCAACTTCACCGGCATCACCGAAGATAAGATCACCCCGGTGCTCATTAATTCCACCGAGCGCGCCGTGGACGACACCATGGGCCTTACCTCCGTCATCGCGGCCTTCGCGCTCGAGGTCCTCACGGAAGCCGAGACGCCTTCCTCCTTCGTGGCAGGCGAGAACATGCTTCTCAACCAGCCCGAGTTCCGCGATCCGGACAAGGCGCACAGGCTCATGCGGTATCTCTCCGCCGGAGGGAACATCCTTCCGCCCGGCATGCCCGCCGCGGACAGCGACGAGGTCCGGGTGCTCATCGGGCCCGAGAATGTGGCCGAGGAGCTGAAAGATTCCAGCGTGGTCATCGCCAGCTACGATGCGGGCGATAATATGCGGGGCCTGATCGGCGTCGTCGGGCCGACGAGGATGGATTATTCCGCCGTCGCCGCGAAGCTGAGCTTCCTAGCCGCGGGACTTTCCAAGCGGCTCGGAGGCGGAGAGGCCCCCCCCGAGGGCATGCACAACAAGCTTATCATCAAAGGAGATAACAGGTAATGAACGAAGAGGAAAAAGTCGATAAGGAAGAAAAAACGGAGGCCGAACAGCCTGCCGAGGAGATAAAGGAAAAGCCGGCAAAGTCCGAAAAGGACGAAAAGGATAAGAAAAAGTCCAAAAAGGAATCCGCTAAGGAAAAGCCGGAAGAGAAAAAGGCCGAGCCCCCGAAGCCCACACCGGAGCAGGAGCTCGCAAGCGCCAACGACAAGTATCTCCGCCTGATGGCCGAGTACGATAACTTCCGCAAGCGCAGCCAGAAGGAGAAGGAGAACCTCTACGGCGACATCAAGGCAAGCGCCGTGAAGGAGTTCCTCCCCGTTTACGACAATCTCGAGCGAGCCCTCGCCGCGGAGACAGCCGACGAGGCCTACCGCAAGGGCGTCGAGATGATCATGACGCAGTTCAGCAAGACCCTCGAAAAGCTCGGCGTCACCGAGATCAAGAGCCTGGGCGAGAAGTTCGACCCCAACCTCCACAATGCGGTCATGCATGTGGACGATGAGGAAAAGGGCGAGAACGAGATCGTGGAAGTGTTCCAGAAGGGCTTCATGCTCGGGGACAAGGTGATCCGCTTCGCCATGGTAAAAGTTGCCAACTGACGGGAAACCGTTTGTTATATATAAATTTGTATACTATTTTTCATTTATATAGGAGGAAAAAACAATGGGTAAGATCATAGGAATAGACCTCGGTACCACCAACAGCTGCGTGGCAGTCATGGAAGGCGGCGAGGCAGTCGTCATAGCGAACGCGGAAGGCGCCCGCACCACTCCGTCCGTCGTTGCATTCGCAAAGACAGGCGAGCGTATCGTCGGCCAGGTAGCAAAGCGCCAGGCCATCACCAACCCGGACCGCACCATCTCCTCCATCAAGAGAGAGATGGGCTCCAACTACAAAGTCACCGTGGACGGCAAGTCCTACACCCCGCAGGAGATCTCCGCGATGATCCTGCAGAAGCTCAAGGGCGACGCGGAGGCCTATCTCGGCCAGACCGTCACCGAAGCCGTCATCACCGTCCCTGCCTACTTCACCGACGCCCAGCGTCAGGCCACCAAGGACGCCGGCCGCATCGCCGGACTCGACGTCAAGCGTATCATCAACGAGCCGACGGCCGCAGCCCTTGCCTACGGCATGGATAAAGAGAGCGACCAGAAGATCATGGTCTATGACCTCGGCGGCGGCACCTTCGATGTGTCCATCCTCGAGATCGGCGGCGGCGTGATCGAAGTTCTGGCCACCGCGGGCAACAACCGCCTCGGCGGCGATGATTTCGATGCCTGCATCACCAAGTACCTCGTCGATGAGTTCAAGAAGAGCGACGGCGTGGACCTCTCCGGCGACAAGGTCGCCATGCAGCGTCTGCGTGAGGCTGCCGAGAAGGCCAAGATCGAGCTGAGCGGCGTCACCACCTCGAACATCAACCTGCCGTACATCACGGCGGACGCCACCGGCCCGAAGCACCTCGACATCACCCTCACCAGGGCAAAGTTCAACGAGCTGACCCACCACCTCGTCGAGAAGACCATGGGCCCCGTGAAGCAGGCCCTGTCCGACTCCGGCCTCCAGCCCAGCGACATCAGCAAAGTCCTGCTGGTCGGCGGTTCCAGCCGTATCCCGGCCGTTCAGGAGATGGTCAAGTCCCTGGTCGGCAAAGAGGGCTTCAAGGGCATCAACCCGGATGAGTGCGTCGCCATCGGTGCGGCCATCCAGGGCGGTGTTCTCGGCGGCGATGTCCAGGGCATCCTGCTCCTCGATGTAACGCCTCTGTCCCTCGGCATCGAGACCCTCGGCGGCGTCTGCACCAGACTCATCGAGCGCAACACCACCATCCCCACCAAGAAGAGCCAGATCTTCTCCACCGCCGCGGACAACCAGACCTCCGTCGAGGTCAACGTGCTCCAGGGCGAGCGTGAGATGGCCCAGTACAACAAGAGCCTCGGCCGCTTCCATCTGGACGGCATCGCCCCGGCCCGCCGCGGCGTTCCGCAGATCGAAGTCACCTTCGATATAGACGCCAACGGCATCGTGAACGTCTCCGCCAAGGACCTCGGCACCGGCAAAGAGCAGCACATCACCATCACCTCCTCCTCCAACATGTCCAAGGACGACATCGAGAAGGCTGTCAAAGAGGCCGAGATGTACGCCGCCGAGGACAAGAAGCGGAAAGAGGAGATCGATATCCGCAACCAGGGCGACCAGATGGTCTACCAGACCGAGCAGACCCTCAGCGAGATGGGCGACAAGCTCGATCCTTCCGACAAGGGCGAGATCGAGGGCAAGCTCTCCGCGCTGAAGACGGCCCTCACCGGCAACGATTCCGAGTCCATCAAGAGAGCCACCGAGGAGCTGACCCAGGCCTTCTACAAGATCTCTGAGAAGCTCTATCAGCAGAGCGGTGCGGCAGGCGGCCCCGGCGCAGGCCCGAATCCCGGCGCTGGCTACGGCCCGCAGGGCGGCTATGATCCCAATGGCGGCAACCCGGGCGGTCAGGATTACTATGACGCCGACTACACTGTCGTCGATGACGATAAGAAGTAAGGCAGAGCACATCTGAACAGAAAGCGGGGCCGGGTAATACCGGCCTCGCCTTACGCGCTATAAAGGGAGACCCCCATCCTCAGAGAGGAGAATGCAAATGGCAGAAAAAAGAGATTACTATGAGGTGCTCGGCGTCCAGAAGGGCGCCAGCGCCGATGAGATAAAAAAAGCATACAGAAAGCTTGCCAAGGAGAACCATCCGGACCTCCATCCCGGCGACAAGGCCGCCGAGGAGCGCTTCAAGGAGATCAACGAGGCCTATGAGATCCTCTCCGATGAGGACAAGAGGGCCAAGTATGACCAGTATGGCCATGCGGCCTTCGATCCCAACGCCGGCTTCGGCGGCTTCGACGGTTTCGGGGGCTTCGGCGGCTTCGGAGACCTCGGCGACATCTTCGGCGACCTGTTCAGCGGCTTCGGCTTCGGCGGCGGCGCCACGAGGGCCAACCCCAACGCCCCGCGCAGGGGCGAGAACCTCCGCGTCTCCGTGAACATCAGCTTCGAGGAGGCCGCCTTCGGCTGCAAGAAGGACGTCACCATCGGCAAAGTGGAAAAGTGCGCCGACTGCAACGGCACCGGCTGCGCCCCCGGCACAACGCCCGAGGTCTGCCCCGACTGCAAGGGCAGCGGCCAGGTGCGCACCACCCAGCGCACGCCCTTCGGCATGGCGCAGAGCACCTCCGCCTGTTCCAAATGCCGGGGCACCGGCAAGATCATCCACCAGCCCTGCAAGACCTGCAGAGGGCTCGGCAGCGTGCGCAAGCAGCAGAAGATCAATGTCACCATCCCCGCCGGCATAGACGACGGGCAGACGATCTCCCTCCGCGGCCAGGGCAACGCCGGCGTGAACGGCGGTTCGGCGGGCGACCTGCTGGTCACCGTCATCGTGCGGCCCCATGCCCGCTTCGAGCGTGACGGCTCGTCCGTTCTCCTCGATCAGGAGATCAGCTACGCGCAGGCGGCGCTCGGCGCCGAGGTCGAAGTCCCCACGCTGGACGGCCCCGTGAAGCTGACGATCCCAGAGGGCACGCAGCCCGGCTCGGTGTTCCGTCTCCGCGGCAAGGGCATCCCGTATCTGCGGGGCAGCGGCAGGGGCGACCAGTTCGTCACCGTCCGCCTCGGGGTCCCGAAAAACCTCACAAGCTCCCAGAAAGAGCTGCTCAAGCAGTTCGCCGCCTCCATGGGCGAGCTCGACGGCGGCAAATCCGGGATCTTCGGCAAGAAGAAAAAGTAAAGAAGCAATAAAGCAAACAGGCCCTGTCAGTTAAAGCTGACCGGGCCTGTTTCTTATATATGGTTAAGTTGTTATCCCATCCGAAATAAAGATGTTTTTCAGCTCATCGTCATTGTTTGCCCTGAGAACCTTGCCGCGAACAGTCAAGTCTGTAAGTTCCAAGCGACAGAACCTGCTCCTTCCGCCTGCATCAGTGCTCTTGCGAATAAGCTGGATCCTGCCAATCCGCTGTTCTTCTGCAGCGTATTTTGCCAGTGCTTTGGCTTTCGCAAGATTATCTGCGAACTGAGCTCCATGCGGTTCCAGTATATCCACGATATATCCGAGCTCAGGATCTTTGCGCACGATCAGAAAATCAGGATAGAACGGCTTTGTTTCTCCGCCAATGGTATACGGAAGGCATAGGGCCCAAGATGCTCTCGCAGGATTTCGAAGCCAGCAGACAAAGTCGTTCCGGTTGCTTTCTTCTTCAATCAAGTCATACTCCCAAGATGTTGAAAGCTTTATCTTAGCGATACCGGTCGTTTCCGAAGCAAGCAGATGGTTTTCATATTCTTTGCCGTCTGGGTCTTCCCTGACTACATAGTTTTCCGGAATACCGAAGTTCTGCACGCTGACTTCAGAGCTGTCAGCCATGATAGAGCGGAAGCGTCTTTGGCAAGCGTCTGATCTGTTTGCAATTCGAACGCGGTAATCATTTACGTACTTGCGGAACTTCTCCTTAGCATACTCCCCGAGCTTAGTAAAGCAATCCTCGTCTGCAGCATACAAAATGCAATCGATTTTATACGCATTAGGATTGTCTTCATCATAATGCTGTATGCCATACTCTCTTGTGAAACCGTATCTGCCGAGTTTTGCTTCAGCATTGCGCAGCTGCCTGTCAATATCCGTCTCGGAGAACATGGAATAATTGCTGAAGTTCTCGTTCAATACATTCCCAAAAGGATCAAAGACCTGAACGGAAAGGTTGAATTGCAGCACTTGTCTGGATAAATCGTCATATCTTCCAGTGCTATGAAGGCCGTCTATATATGAGCGCATGAGTCCCAAAACATCTTCGGTCACTTCATTCCGAGCATTTGGATAAATATTATGCTGCGTCAGTAGAGAAGCAAGCTCGAGGAGTGACTCGAGATAACTATGGATCTGATCATGCCGGACATAATAAGTCAGGTATGCCTGTCCATTGATGAAATCGATTACCTCAACGCGATCAAGCTCATTGTGTATGCTAAGTTGCGTGCCCTGATCCGGAGCTTCGGCCGTATGCTCTTCCGCACTGGTTACCTGTGCAGGCAGAACGACCGTTACCGATGGAGTGTATTCAGGCACAGTTTGTACGGCAGTTTCAGCTTCCGGTCTGGTCTCAAACCGTACATATGCTGTACTCTCAGCTGATAGTGCTGCACTTTGTGCCTCAGGTCCATCAAACAGGCTTCTTTGGTTCGGATTATCTATGATTCTTCTCGCCCTTGCAGGCACATGAACAGTCCATGTGATATAGGCTGGTTCTTCCAGTGATTCTCCATTTATCTCGGTCGGAATATCGCCGCCCTCATTCGACTGCAGTTCATTGACAATGCTTCTAACCGTATCTCTGCTGAAGTGGGGGAGATAGAGTTTCACATCGTTCAGGAAGTCGTCGCGTGTAACATGCATCTGCAGGGGAGTACGGACCATGCGTCCCAAAAGCTGCGCGATATAAGTCGGATCGCTCCTTGTAGCGAAAGACATCATGGTCTCCGCTCTCGGGCAGTCCCACCCGGTCGACAGAGCCTCTTTGAAAAGGACAACTTTGATCCTGTGGTCATCGGTTATTTCCGAAGCCTTTACATGCGGGACATTGAGCCCGTTCAGAGTTATAGAGGATTCCGAACCGAAGCAGTGAACAACTTCTCCAGACTTAAAGCTGATATGAGCTTTTTCTTCTATCTTTGCAAGCACGTCCTCGAGGTTTGTGTCAGAAAGCTCGCCCCCGCTGCCCTGCTGGACCTGAACAACAAGAACGGGATCCACATTGGCATAATGCTGCTCAGAGGTATACTGATACCATCTCTTACATTTCTTCTGCCACTCTGCAACTGCCGCTTCCAGAAGGACAATATCGTTGTTCCGGGAAGGATCATCCGGGTATGTGATAACGATTCGGTCTTTCAGCAGACCGGAACTGCGCACGTCATCCGGAGAAATGATATACTGCGTCAGACCGACGTTCGTGATGCTGCCGGCCAGTGTGTTGAACCTTTCCGCTGTAGCGCTGATACCGAGCACGACAGGCATGGACCTCATCTTATGACGAATCCCATTTTCTGTGTGTTCGTAGCCCTTTATAAAGCGCTGCATGATGGTGGTATCCGTACCAGCTTCCCGTTTGCTCTTCGCACCACGGTGGGCCTCATCTATGATGAAATAAAGCCGGTCGGATTTATGCTGGGCAGTATTGTCCAGCGTTTCCCATATCGTATACTGCCGGCCGTCCATATGCTTTGTCAGTTTTCCGTTCCGGCTGATCTTCTGTGTGTTGAGGAAGTAGATATGCCCATCCTCGAGCATTTCCATGTCGAAGGAGTCTTCTGAGATGGTAACGCACTGACCATAGCGCAGCCTGCTGGTCTTCAGTTCGATCTTCTGTTTGGACTGTTCATTCAGTTCCGGAGAATCCGAAAGCCAGACAAATATAGCATCCGGCTGCTCGTTGTAGATTTTACCATCAGGCAGAGTCAGTCCAAAGTATATACTTTCAATCAGCGCAGCAGCTATGATCGTTTTGCCTGCCCCGGTAGGCGCCTGCAGGGAAACGACCTGAGTTTTATTCCTGCGCCGATAATTGAAAAGAGCATCGGAAAGATCGGCGCGCAGTTCTTTTACAGCTTTGTCCTGAAATGGGAAAAGATCGACTCTCATTTGCGGTTCCTCCCCGAGTTGATCCGGAAGTTGTCAAGATAGTCTTTATACAACTGATAAGTTGTTTTTCCGATAAGCTCCTGCGACATGGAGATAAAGCCCGTTTCATAATCAGTCACGATAAAAACGGTCTCAATTTCAGGGTGATGATTGATTTGTTCTGCAAACAGCGAGAACTCATTCTCATTGTTGAGTATAGCCATTTTATTCTCAGGAAGGATCATCATGTCCGGAACCGTTGCCTCAGAAAGAGCAGGACATGGACCGTGAGCCCCTGCTTTCAGCCAGAGAGTCGGGAGCATCTCCTTGAACTGCATGCCGAGTGAAACTCGTGTCTTATCCAGAAACCCGAGTTTGAAGAATGCTGCATTAGTTTTGAAGCCATCAGCCATTGGGATATCGTTGCCGATATAGTTTCCTTTGAGCGGCTGTCCATTCACATCGTGGCCTTCTATGGAGCAGACTGTGCGTGGCCATGTGACATAGCGGGCAATGCCGAGTTTTTCCCATTCCTCGTCGCCGGGGTTTAGGTCTCTTGCTTTCATTGCCTTGGCTTCTGCATCGGAGACTTCGTTGTTTGTTACCATGATGCAGCGCCTGTGACCGCCATCCTCTGTATTAAGAAGATTGACAGCATGGAGCGTCGTGCCGGATCCGGCAAAAAAGTCTATGATAAGGGCATTTGGCTTGTTACCAGTTGCGAATCTTAAAGCATCCTCAACCGCATAAATTGATTTTGGGAATGAGAATCTAAGCTGTGGGAAAAATCTATTTAGCATACTCGATCCGAATTCACTGGCACTATGGGAGGACTGATTCCACACGGTTAGAGGGCGGATGGTCTTTCTTGACTCGCCTGTTATTAAGGCACCTTCTTTATCCACACCAAGAATGTCAATTTCTCCCTTTTCAATTGCCTCAATCATTCCATCTTGTAAGTGTGATATCGAACGATATTTTGAGCCTTCTTTATAAACTCCAAATTTCACATATCCATTTTTGAGTTTTTCTCTTAAAGATTCTGGCCTTAATCCCCAAATGGCCTCTTCTCCGTTGGTGTTGATTGGGAATAATGCAAAACAACCTTCTGGCGGCACAATATCCTCTTTTTTCATTTCTAATGGCATTGAATTACCTATAGAATGAAGAAATCCCGTATTTTCATTAAAGAAAATCGGATAAAACTGGTTTGGTCGAGCAGTTCGCCTTCCGGATGACCCTTGGCGCATCAATCCAGACCACCTTGCCTGTTTGATTTCAACAGGATGGAGCATATCATTTTGGCCTTGAACTACCGCAGAGGATCCTAAAAAGACAAAGAATAAGTATTCCTCTACTCTTGCGAACATATCGCGCCTATTTGCACCATGAGGGTTAATCACACTGCTAATCATCTGTATTCTTTCAGATGGAAAGATTTCTTCAAGCAGGCATGCTAGATGATGATATTCTTTTTCATCGATGGTAATGATAAGTATAGAATCATCTGGGTTGAGCAGTTTCTTCGCCAACTGCAGGCGCTTCTCCATGAAGGAAAGCCATTTGCTATGCCTGTAAGAATCGTTTCCATCCACATAGTCGTTATTATACTTCCAGTCACGTGCACCTGTATTATAAGGCGGATCGATATAGATGCAATCCACTTTCCCGGCATAGAGGTATTCCAGAAGTTGCAGAGCATGGTAATTATCTGCTTCAATCAGCGTGTGCCAGAGATCGCTTTCCGGAGCATTGCAGCATGTATCGATTGGCTTGAGATACGGATAGATTGGATCACCGAATTCGGCAGTAGTAACGAGCTGATCCAAGGGAAATGTGACTGCTTCATTGCTGTTTGCAGGAAGGCATAGAGCATCATCACCGTCGATTTTGAGGACGGTAAATAGTTCACTTGCCTTGCCGTCTCTTTTGGAAACCTTGGCGCCCTTTTTTACCGGGATATCATATAGCGGAGTGCATTCAGGCAGATGCTCCTCAAATACGAGACCGAACTTTTTGCGTTTTAGAAGCCTGCTTGTAGCCTCGCGTATCTGCGACCTGAGTTCGGGATTTTCAATTTTCTCGATTAGTTCCTGCAGTTCTGCCATGATATACTCCTTAACTCTCAGAGAAAATGGGAATATGATCAAGTTGTGACTCAGAATTAGTATTCTAAACTCTCATTTTATCAAATAAATAGGAAAGTGTATACAAAAAGTTCCCATCCAGACAGACTGTATTACTATAATTATTTCCGCGACCTCTGTCTGCCCAAATAAAAGGAAACGGACTGACCCTTATAATCTTTGGGTCAGCCCATTTTTTGCAATGTAAATAGTTGTGTCGGTCATGACAATCTGCTTCTGCCAGGACAGAACTTTGCTTACAGGAAGGCTTGCTGGAATAAATGGGGAGCTTCTTTTTGAATCCACGTCAGAAATCTGTTCATCAGAGTTCTTCCTGTTTTAGTCCCACATAACACGAAAAGCGCTGCGCTACCTGCTCCAATCCCAAGCGCTGCAGCATACTGCCTGAGGAGATCCGAAAGGTCCTTTGTCTGTGAAGCCTGAATTCGAGTAACACGATCAACAGCCCGTTCATCTTTATGATCCTGCCGGGCATCTTCTTCTGCTTTGAGCCTGAGCTTTTCCTCTGTGCACAAAGACGGGTCATTAAAGATCATTTCCACCGCTTTGCAATACTGATCGTGCCCGTTAAGTCGCATGACTTGGTCCACGGCGCCGGAAACATTCAGCGCGTTTTTTTCTGTATTGCTCAGACCAGCACATAGTGATGTTGCAACGTCAGTGGCAATAACCTGGAAATCCTCGCTCTGTAGGGAATCTGTTTCTGGGCTTTCAGGAGAATGCTCCTCATCGACAGCGGGTAACACTTCCCTAAGTCCTTCAATAAGGGGTCGAACCTGTTCCTCTGTATGCATAGGGGAAAGGCCTGCTTGCTCTAAGTTTGCCATGAAAAAATACCTCTTTCCTGACCGCATTTGGTCAATTATTAACAAGTGTTTGCTCGGCAATGTCCAGAAGATCTCGGGTCTGCATGACTACGAAGTGTACCTTGTTATGTGTCAGACCATCCTCGGCGTCATATTCGTGGCCATTCGTGTTGCAGATGCGTCGCACATCGTGAAGCCGATCTAGAAAGGTGTTGTCTTCGAAAATGCCTTTTTTCTCGCATATCTTCAAATTGGCAAGCATTCTGTCATCGGTTTCGGTGCCCTCTTCGTGATGGACAAGCATTCGTAAGGTTTCGTCCATGACGACACGAGAATCGTAGATCGCATAACAATACTCCCCGTTCTTAAGCTGTAGATAAGCCTTATCAAGACGCAATCGGAGCTGTTCTATCAAATCTGCGTAGTATTGACGGCAGTGACCTGCGCGGTCGAGACCTTCGTCGTTATATCGATCTCGGCCGTAACCTTCCTGATCGAAACCGGCTCGGTTAAAACCATCGATTCCGAATCCGTTACGATTGAAGCCGTCAGCATCTCGCCCAAAGCGGTCGAAGCCCTCCGCATTGAAACCTGCTCGATCATACCCCCGCCGGTCACGACCTGATCGATCGAAGCCTTCAGCATCAAAGCCCTGACGGTCAAATCCCTCGCTGTCAAATCCTGCATGATCATACTGGATACTGTCCTCAATGAAATCCCAAAAGAGCAGCCCAAGCCCCGCAAGTCCCATGACACCACCAACGATGCCCACAATTTTCATTTTTCCCATCTC
Source organism: Candidatus Limivicinus sp. (assembly GCA_045586065.1). Lineage (GTDB taxonomy): Bacteria > Bacillota > Clostridia > Oscillospirales > Oscillospiraceae > Limivicinus. The sequence continues at coordinate 11,409 of JAZMZR010000016.1, read as the reverse complement.
CATCCTCGCTTTCAAAAAAAGTTGCAAAAGTCAGCTGACTGTGGTAAAAGCATAACAGATAAATCGAGTGGAATATTGTCTGTTATTAAGTAATTTTATTGAAGATTACGGACAAATTTGTCTGTTTAGAGGTGCGGTATGGCAAGAACAAGACTTTCAGATATTCGGGATGAAGCTAAATTTGGAAAACGGCTGTTCAAGTTGGGCCAAGAGCAAGGACTTAATGGACCTGCTGCAATTGCTAAGGCAATATATGCAAACGATGAGTGTTTCAAGCTTTTTGCGCCAGGCAATCGGACATACAAATACGAAGTCAATAAAGATAATAGGGATATTCCTACCATTCAAAGGCGGGTTGATGATCATCTTGATGCGGAAAACGCTTATGATGTTTCTGGAAACTATTTGCTCGCGTACAGCATTTTATTCAAATGCTCCCTTGATTATTTTTATGGAAAAATAGATGTGCCTTGCCCGAATGTCGAAGTTCTTGATATCAGCAAGAAAACAGGTCTATCGGTAAAGGCTGTCGAGAGGCTGATGGAGAAAAAAGAAGTCTGTTTAGAAGAGCAGCTTCTCACAGCCGATCAATATGGTCTGTTAGATATGCCATCATATAGTGATGAAGATGACGGTTATATTAACACATACGCTTCTGTCACTGACTTTTGGAGCAGAATTATGGAGAGCGAGTTGTTCTCTGTTTTACCGGTGAATTGGTATCGTATGGCTTGTGCTTTATACACAAGCAAAGGGGTGAAGATAATCGCCGATGATGCCCAAAGAACATGGGACGACCTGCCATCGGTAGAATCATTTCTTTCATGGGTTGAAGAATGGAACACTTTGTACCCGGATGAACCGCTCTTTAGGATAAATGGGCTCAGCGAAGAAGAAATTCGAGAAATCTATGAGAAAGAACCGAAATTAATAAAGCAGATATATCGAGAGATCAGGCATAAACACACATACAGCACAATTGAACGGGCTGAAGAATTGGAAACTGTGTATTGGGGCTGCGCTGGAAAGTTTGATCGTCATACGCTGGAGTTTTTTCACAGAGAAGCTGAGGAATGGTGCAAAAAAGGTCCGCTTCCGCCGATACAAGATTGCCTGTGAATTGCCGCCAGACAGAATAAAGCCCGGATTGCTTGTATACATTTTTATAAGCAGTCTGGGCTTTTCTTCGTAAACCTCAATTGTTTGCTTATTAGCTTAAAGAGCTTTTTCTGCTTCTTGTCTCATATGCATTTCTGAAAAAAATACATGGCCTTTTATAGAGAGCCAGTCCGTTACATCGGGCTGGCATCAATTATTTATGGAGGTTATGTGTTGTGAAAGAGAAACAGAAAGACTGGGGCGTTATCTCACTGATGGTAGAGAGTCTGGAGCTGAAGGACCTGCCCAAATTTCTATATGATATGTCGGAAGATCTGCTTACGATGCCGAATCCATTCGGATGTTTCATGAGGTCGGAGTTTCGAGAAAAAGGAATTCTCCAGCAAGATGTGTTCCTTGCAGCTGACCTGTCGGAAAACTATGGATATAAACTCGTATCCGGCGAGAAGCATACCGTAAACCGGGATGTGATAATGCGCATGTGCATTGCCGCGCATTTTAATAAAGAAGAGACCAATGAGGCGTTGACCTTATATGGCATGTCCTCACTTCACGTCGGATTCCCGAGGGATATCGTGTTTATAGCGGCAATTAGAAACAAGCTCTGGGATATACATCAGGTGAATGACCTACTGATCAGCTGCGGGTTGGATCCAATGCTCACTGATACAGAGTAAGCCATAGCCGTTCCCACCATTTCGGTGGGAACGGACTGAGCTTCTCACTGGTATAATTCAAAACAATAATAAGGAGGAAATCTTTATGTCTTACTGTCCTATTTGCGGAAGCAAAGTGGTGCTCATAGAAAACGGTGACTTCTACTGTGCAACCTGCGATATGTACCTCGCTCCGAATGCTGTTGAAGATCAGCCCGTCCCCACGATGCTCTCATTCATGTCCGGCCGAGAGAATCTACCGGGCGAAGGCTGCCGTGCGTGCGGAAATCCTGTGCACCCGAAGTGCATAGATAGCTGCCCTCTGATGGAAGATTGAAGCACAGTGAAGATTGAAGCACAGTATTGAATATTAAGGAGGAAAAAGAAATGCTATATGAAAAACTGGGAGAAAAACTGTATAACCGCATCTTCAACATACTGCTAGTAATTACGATAGTCTCGTTCATAGCTCTTGTTATTGTAGTCCTCTCCGCCTGCGGCAGCGCCGCATCCGAGCCGGTGAAGACACCTGAGCCAGCGGCAACCGCAGAGCCCGTGCAATTGCCCTCGCCTGAGCCGAGCATGGAGCCCGAGCCTTCTGCAGAGCCGCTGCCAGAACCGGAGCCCGAACCCGAGCCGGAGATCACACCCGAAACGATAGAGGAGCCTGCACCGGAAGGCTCCTCGGAAATCTCTCCGGAGCTTATGGAATTCCTGACTTCGTATGAAGACTTTGTCGACGAGTATGTGACTTTCATGCAAAAATACATGAAGAACCCTACGGATCTGAGCCTTTTGTCACAGTACGCGTCCATCATGACGGAATACTCGAAGTTCACCACCGCGGTGAACAATTACGATACGAGCACCATGACACAGGCGGAGTCACTGTATTTCAGCGAGGTGATCCTGCGCTGTGAGCAGAAGCTGCTGAAGGCGCTGGGTTAAAATGATCTTTTCCACCGTCTGCCCGCTCTGCAAGGCTTTCATGCGGAAGAGAAACCGACGAACATACGAGTGCGACTGCGGCAACTGGATGTATCTGTATGTGGATCCCGAGTATCTCCCTGCTGTACCGGAACGGGACGAATATTATGTTATCCAATACCGCTCGGATATCGAAGCCCCGGCGGATTTCTATCCGAAGAGTAACGACATCTTCCCCGGCTACTGCAGGCGCTTCTGCAACGTCAGGAATTATCCGGCGTGCAAAAAGTACTGCTCGGAACTGGAATGAACAACTGCATACGCTCCTCCCGGACTTCGTAGCTTCTGATTGAGCTGTACAGGGAGGAGCGATTATTATTTATTTCGGGGGAATCATTATGGACAATGAAGAATTCATAGGACCTATGAGCGAGGAGGAATTCCGGGAAGCCTATGAGAACGGTCATATTTTGAATCTGGAGACCTATTTCGATGAGGACCTCAACTATATCGAAGAATTCGACACATACAACGGACATCACCATATCATGATGGTAAAGCTTGAAGATTGGAATGAGAAGATACGCCAGTTTGCCGATGAGATTCTGGCGGAAGACGTGGATTAGATAGCTATCTGCAACTCAAAGCGAGCCATGAAACAATAACTGCATGCACTCTGTTTAAGAATGCATGCAGTTTCTTCATGCCTTACTATGGACCCGTCTTCCGGTTTGTCATTCATAGGTCTCACCAATCAGAGTCATCAGGTTCCACGTCTATGATTTCTCTGAAAGTGTTCAAAACGGTCATTGGTCCGGTTTCTGCATCATAAGTATATGCGCTGTATATGAATAGAGCGTCATAAGGATTGCCGGGATACAGCATCGAAAATCCGCTCTCAGAAAGAATACCGTCCAGCTCATCGCTGAAACCCTCAAAGCTCACGGAAGAGTCTCGCTCCAGTTTTGCCTTTATCCAATACCAGTAAAAGTATGCAAGGATCAGGTTTTTCCTGAGTATATAAGATGAATCCGTTTTCTTTATTGACTGCTTGTCAGGGAACTGATTTGCTATTTCTTTTCTGAACTGTTCCTTGAAAATGTTCTGTTCACCCGCCTGTTTTACCGGGTTCGGGCCAAGTATGATTCTCAAAGCAAAATCGTTCGAATACTTACTTAAGTTCTTGAATGATGAAACGGGTTTTCCGTTCTCATAATCTGTGTGCTCTTCAAGCTCCGATTCCCTTTGGGCAAGGCCTTTTTTCTCTTTGGTGCCGGTGATCTCCGCCCATTTCTCTTGAAATAGTCTGGCGCCTGTAACATTGCTCAGAGAGAAATTGTGCTTGTGTTCTTCTATATACTTGAGCAAGGTCTCCTCATCTGCGCCCCATATGAAGTCCTCTATCAGAAACGTCGGGACAGTTTCGTCATTATCCTGGTCGCATGCATCGAGTTTTGCCTTTGCTGTTGAAATCAGTGTCTCCGCTGTGCTGTATGGTTTTTCGTTCCAGAGGCAGAATAGGTAAATGAATTCATCATATCTGCGAAGGTTGAATGCCCTGTCCAGCAAAACGTGGTTGAACAGTTCCTTAACATCATCTATCTCAAGATCCAGCACAAATGCGAGCTTGAACAGGTTCTTTCTGGTAGAATCATTCATTCTGTGAATGTCATTCGCAAACCAGTCATTGACCGTATTTCTGTTTAGATAAACTCCTTTTTTTGCTGCCCTTTTTAAGAGATCTTCTTTTGCTTCTGCAGCAGAGAGTTCCTGGTTCGTCTGTTTATTATAGAAGGCAAGCAGCCGCTCAGGAAATGTGCGGATCTCCGTATCGATATAGTCAAGTATCTGCTCATAATCGTATTCTTCACTCAGCTCGTAATACTTGTCATCTAAGCCCTGAGTATATTCTCCGTAATACTTATCGGCCATTTCCGTTTCCTCCGCCGCGTCATCCGCCATTATTTCTTTGATAATACCATATAATCTGATATAATTTAAACATTAATCGTATCTGTCAGCGAAAAATACAAATAGCAAAATGCTTATGTTAGCCTCAGTTTATCAATACTGAGGAGGAGCTTATGAGAAACCGTCTGCAGCAGGGTTCTGAATTGAATCTACATGAACTGAATACGGAAAACCACTATAGGGTCAGGATCAATAAAAGTCTTGGCTCCGGAGCAGTATGCATTGCTTATCTTGCTGAGGACTGCAGTAACGCAGGCCTGCATTATATTGTCAAGGAATGCTGTCCGGTAAAAGGTGCATCCCGTGATTACAATGCAACAGTCATCTGGAATGATACGGAATCGAGGAACACATATCTTTCAAGGTTCCGCCGGGCATATGAAATGCAGATCAGTCTGCAGAACAATGCCGATACATCCAACGATCTTGCGCATATCACGCATGGACTGCTTGAAGCAAACGATACTCTTTATATGCTGATAGATCCACGTGCTGCAATTTCCTATGACGATCTTCCAAGAGAGCCTGTTCTGCAGGATATCTTCCGTACAGCAAGAGCGTTGTCTGAGGCGGTTGGTGCGCAGCACAGAGCCGGTTATCTGAATCTGGATATAAAACCATCAAATGCTATGGTTGTTCCGGGAAGACCCGATTCAGTCCTCCTTCTTGATTTTGACAGCCTTGTTGATAAAAGGTCAGTCAGTTCGACACCGTCATCATATTCTCCGGATTTTGCCGCTCCGGAACAGCTGCAGCGTAAGCTGAAGAAAATATCTGAAGCAACGGATGTCTATGCAATTGGTGCTGTTGTTTTTGAGCGTATTGTCGGCCGTGTTCCCTCTGCAGAAGACAGAAGTATTTTTTCAGACTGGGATCTGGATGATAATCCACTGTTTGCAAAGCTTAGCAGCAAAACAAAACGGCTCACGAAGGAATTGTTCCATAAGACTCTTGCAGCTTCTCCCAAAAGCCGTCTTCAGGATACGGCAGCGCTTTCAAAACTGCTGGAAAATTTGATTGTTGAAAGTGACCCTGCCCGCCGTCATCTGGTCAGCACATTCTCTAGTCCGACTAATATATTTGTAGGAAGAGAAAAAGAACTCGACGATATCAATAAAGCATTTTCTTTCGGAGAAAAGCTGGTGTTTCTCACCGGTATGGGTGGTATAGGCAAGACAGAACTGGCAAAAAACTATGCCAAGCGCTATCGGGCTGACTTTGATGTTATCTGCTTCGGCGAATATGTGGATTCAATAGAAAACCTGTTCAACGATGATGATTTTATTCAGGTCGAGAATGATACCGAGGGGACAGTATCCATCAGGAGCGTCAAGGAGCTTCTTGACGAGCACGTTCTTCTTATTATAGATAACTATTCCGTTGATCCTGATGCACCTGCAGACAAAGATCTTGATAGACTGCTTTCATGCAAATGCAGCATTCTGATAACCACAAGGTTCCGCCCTGAGCATCTTTATGGATCCGCGAAAGTAATTGATCTTTCAGAGAAACCATTATCTGACGAGGAACAGATTCTTCTGTTTGAAAAAGAGTATGGCCAAGGCTTCACGGTAGATCAAAAGCCAACCGTTAAAAGAATTCTTTCACAGATTAAGGGCTACACACTATTGATTCCTCTCATAGCCAAGCAGATAGCGCGTGCCGATTTGTCTTTTGAGAGTGTTCTTGATCGTGTTACATCAGCGGGAGTTACGGATGTGTCTGATGTCCGTCTATATCATCGTAAGGACGGCAGCATATATTTGGCTTCTTTAAAAAACATTCTGAAATCAGTTCTGGATATGTCCAACTTGCCTGAACGCGAGCGATTTGTTCTTGATTGCTTCTCGGTACTTAAAGGATTCACAGTAAAAAGAGCAACAATCATTCGCTGGATCGGTAAAGAATATGTAGATAACCTCAACAATCTGATAGACTGGCACTGGCTTCTCTGCACAGGTCCGGGAAAAGATGCAAAGATCTCTGTTCATGATGTTGTATGGGATGTTCTGAAAAGCGATACCGGGCATAAGATCGATACCTCATGGATAAAAAAACCTGTTCAGGAATTCGTTGATGAAATAGATTTTGTCTCTCGGAATATGCAGATCCAGTTTATTTATACATATCTAGTCCCGAATACATTGCATTATCTTACCACATATGGTTATATGAACCAGATTATTTATCAAAAGAAAAACCGTCTGATATTTACTCTCTTGAACGCACTTGACCCGGTAGCAGATTCAGAGTTCATTATCCAATCATATGCTGATATCACGTTGCTGATTTTGGAAAGAACCTATAATTTCACATATCGCGGAAAAAATGTCCTTCAGAAAATCAAAGAACGGGAAAGCGCCAACAGGTTCCTTGGTCGAGGAGAACGCTTCTATCTTGACTTACTGCTTTTCCTGTTCTCACTAAGCGATCTGTGTTTCCACGGTTACGATGAGAACAATGAACGAACCGCTGAATATGTAGAAAAAGCAACAGATGAAACGTTGTACTATGCTCAGAATGCTCTTTTGGATCTAGAAGCTTTCAATAAAGATAATAGTTTTACACTTCAGTATCGGGGATATATCTATGAAGCGTTTTTACAGGCAGGCGCAGAGAGAGGAATAACGCTGTTTGACACAAAACGCCCCGAATTCTCAAAAAGTGCAAGGGATTCTTTTGGTTCCTTCTTTGAGAGATTGACTGCTGATCTGAAGGAGAGATATTCGGAATACTTCATAGAACGTAATATCGAAGGTCAGAAAATGTACCGTAATCCGGAGATATGGTTCTACCTCTATAATATTTTTTCGGATCATATAACGGACGACAGTCTTGAAAGAGACCAGAAAAAGTTTGACGAACAGGATGCTTTCTTCTGGCAGGATATCCAGTCGGGTATGACAGATGCTGACAAGCAGGCCGAACAGATGCAGAACGAAGCTGAAGCTCTTATTCAGGAATGTGAAGCTCTGGGATACGATGTCCACTTCAAAAAACGCTTTTCAGAAGAAGAAAAAGCCAAGCTCTTTGATCCTGTCAATCTTGCAAAAGGAAAAGAGCTTCTGGATAGAGCGTTGGAGCTTTACAAACAAAGCAACAAAATGACTGAAGAACAAAATGCAAGTTTACCTTGGTTGTTATATGGCAGCAATTATCCGGATCACTGCCTGTGGCCAAGAGTAGCTTGCTTGCATGCGTGTTGTTCCGGAGATTTTGAAAAAGCAGTTTTATACTATGATGAGTATATAAAACACCGTGAGGATGTCTTTTTTGATAAAGATATCAGCAAAAATGGACTGTTGCAGGCATTATTGGATCTGGGCTTTGAGGAAGTCAGTCATGAAGTCATAAAGCTGGAACTGGCCCGTCTTATTAAAGACGGCAATTTCTCAGATGACCCAGAGTGGTTGATGTTCTATATAGACTATATAATACAGTATGCCGAAGCTCTCGGTGAAAGTGAGACTGTCGAAAAGTATACAGCCTTGAAACAAAAGTATACCGACACAGGCTTTACAATCGAATAAAGGTCTTCCCCTCTTACCCCGTCGCAGAAATGCGGCGGGGCTTTTTTATTGCCAGTCAGCCAAAAATACATCTGTGGAAAGGTGCATGAGAAAATTATAGCAGAAGAAAAACGTACACCTTGAAAACTGAATACCGGCTACAACGCTCGGACAGCTCAGACAGCAAAAAGAGCATGTCAGCAAAAAATACATCTGTTAAAGAAGGCATGAGAAACTGAAAACAGGAACAGAAAAGGAGAGTGCGAAATGAACGAGCTTTCTTTCGGCAAATGCTACAAGGCATACAGACACAGGAGCGGCACAAGCCCGAAGGGGGCTTGGGAGCTGATCACATCATTCGATGATGCCGGCCGCAATCAGGTAACGATCTTCGTGAAGAATCAGCCGAGCCAGATCAATGAGGGCGATACCTTTAAACTGGGAATGATATACAACATCCGCGTTGGCTTCAAGAAAGACAGAAGCGGTGCCTGGGAAAAGGTCATATCCGTTGATGCGGATGTTTTCCCACCGGATTACAAGATCGCATTATGCGATGATTCCTTCGGTGATATCCCGGATCTCGATGATATGGATCCCTTTGCAGACCTCGAGATCGATGTGGAACCAGTCCCGCCGGAACGCATACACCGGCATATCCCGCCACAGGCCACGGACAAAACGGCTGAAAACAAATGCCGAGAGCTGCTCGATGGGATGATTGGGCTCAAGGAAGTCAAGGCTGAAGCGGAAGAGATCATCAGCATGGCAAAGATGCAGAAGATCAGGGTCGAGCATGGTCTGCCCGAGATCCCCGTCTCCCGTCATCTGGTGTTCTCCGGCAATCCAGGCAGCGGTAAGACGACTGTTGCCCGTGCTTTGGCTGAGGAATACAAAGCCTGCGGGGTTCTCTCAAAGGGCCATATCGTAGAAGTGTCCCGCTCCGACCTTGTGGCTGAATATGTCGGCCAGACGGCCGTGAAGACGAAAAAGATCCTTGAAAAGGCACGAGGCGGAGTCCTCTTCATCGATGAAGCCTATACGCTTATCAGCCACACGGCTGAGGACTATGGTCAGGAAGCGATCGATACGATCCTGAAGGATATGGAAGACGGCAGAGATGATCTGGTAGTCATCGCCGCCGGCTATACCAGAGCTATGGAGGCTTTCCTTAACACCAATCCCGGTCTCCGTTCCCGCTTCAAACATACGATAAAGTTTCCCGATTACACCGCGGATGAGATGTACGAGATATTCGAGCAGATGGCTGCAAAGTTCGAGTACAGGCTCGAAGAGGATGCTGCGTCAGAGATCCGCAGGCATCTCGCTCTGTATACGGAGAACAAGCCCAGGTCCTTTGCCAACGGGAGAGATGTCCGTAACCTGTTCGAGGATATAGCAAGGATTCAGGCATCGCGCCTGCTGAAGAGCAGCACCTCGGATGATGATCAGCTCAAGCTGATTACGAAGGAGGATGTGCTCCCCGCCCTGCAGCGGATGAAACCTGCGGAGCCTGAGGAGCACAAAAGCAGACCGGTCAGAAAAATAGGCTTCTGACCGGCCTGTCAGCCAAAAATACATCTGCGGAAAGGTGCATGAGATAATTATGACAGAAGATGAAAGTGCACCTTGAAAACTGAATAAAGGCTGAAGCGCCCGGACAGCGCAGACAGCAAAAAGGAACTGTCAGCGAAAAATACAACTGGAAAATACAGGGTTATATATTTAAATCACAAAAACAAAAAAGAAAGGAAATTCAAACCATGAACAGCAAGCACAGTATTGAAAGAGCAAAAGAACGCGCCGGTCTCAATGAGGAGCAGGCGGCGAGATTCATCCGGAAGGCCAGCGAGAGAGGCAAGGGCGCAGAGGAAATGCCGAAGAAAGAGCGCCAGTACATGGAGCAGAAAGAGACCGCATCCAATTGCCGTACGATCTATTACAACAACTACTTCTTCATATTCAGCTTGGAAGGCACCTGCATCACGCTCTATGAAGCGCCGGTCTGGTTCGGCAAGAAGAGCCACTACGACGGCAAAGAGAAGATCCGTGATATCAAGAAGTACATGCGCTACAGCGCAGCTCAGGAGGTAGCATGATGGAAAACAAAATGCACAGTAAAGCAGACTGTAACAACTGCTTTCTCAGAAAAGGCGAATTCTGCACCCAGCTGCGGAACGATCCATGTTCGGATTTCAAACCGCTGCCGGTCATAACGCCGGCGGAGAGAGAAAGCTGGCCGGTGTCATTATACTCAGATTTTTATTACTCAAAATGGTATGCCGGGCACAGGGGCTGAAGGAGGAAAACAATGGACAGCATTTCGCTGGAAACTCAGATCAGGTACATGGTAGAGCACAAGATCCTGCCAGAATTGTTTTTTTCAGAAAAAGCAAAAGACTATTTTCTGATTCTTATGGCATCTGAAGGGAAACTCATCCTTAATCTGTTAATGCTCTTCGGGAAGGACCAAGATTACAAATGTCCATACAGCGCATCGGATTTCAAGCTTGACCTTCATATCATCAAGAAGCCCGATCGCGATTCGGGAGAAACCGGAAAAGAGATACTGGAGATCATTATGCCGGAACCCGAACAGATGCCACTTTGTTCCCGTATTTATATCTGTCATGATATGAAACTGGAAAACATCGAGTATTTCACACTTGAAAAAAGTGTCGGTGATTCAGAAGCATTGTGTGCGTGGACACCGGCTGGGATTCATGAAAACTTCGGTACAGCACCAAAGACAAAAGATGAAGTATTTCGTGAAGTTGTCTACAAGTATACTGGAGAGGAGCATTCCAATGAGACTTGAAACAATTGAGAAAGAAGCGGATTTGTACAGAGGCGTAGGTGAGTGTTACATCCATGTGGAGCGGGCCGCCAAATCACCAATAAAATGCGTGATAGCGGGAGACAGAAATGTAATTGCTCAGGCGGTATACAATCTCCTGATAGAAACAGCAGAACAGACGGGAAACACATTTTCAGAATTACTGAAGCTATATAAAAAAGCATATAAACAGTTCGGTGTACCGAAAAAAGAAATACAAGTGGATGATTGAACAAAAGGGAGAGCAAATGCTCTCCCTTAAACTTTGTTCTTAGTATCTTTGCTCCTGACCGCCTTGTGCTTGCGCCGGAGGGATCTATGGATGATAACGGGCTGTTCAGCTTTCAGGGTCCTGCGCCTTTCTGTCGGTAAGAAAACTGTTCAGCCATCC
>JAZMZR010000015.1:0-44111 GCA_045586065.1 Candidatus Limivicinus sp. | reverse complement strand
ACCGCTTGGCCTCCGACTTCGCTTTTTGCAGAAAAGTCATTAACATTCTGCGAATTCTTTTTTCTTTTCAAGTGCGAGGAACTGTGCTACACTGACGTTGCGCCTTCCGGCGTCTTTCGACTAAAGGAAAAGGAGTCCGCTTCATGCTCTATCTGCTGCTTGCTGTTCTCTCCAGCACTTCCATCTCCGCAAGCAGTCTTTCCTGCTTTTCTATCAGGTCAGTTTCTTCACAAAGCCCCTGTTTGACGGCTTCCAGATCCCCGATGATCCGAGCGCGATCTGTGAGCAGCTGACCGATCACTCGCGCAATAGGCACTGATTTCAGGTTCTAGTGCTCACTCCGGGCGTGCGGGTTCAAGTCCCGCCTCGCGCACCAAAAACCCTGCGGCTTTTTCGGCTGCAGGGTTTTTCTGCTGAAGGATTTATTACTTACGGGAGATACTTTATGAACTGGGATGTTCTCTTTTTCCTGAACAGCGCGCTCCTCGGCATCGGTCTGGCGATGGACGCCTTCTCCGTCTCGCTTGCCAACGGTTTGAACGAGCCGGGGATGCGAAAGGGAAAACTCCTTGGGATCGCAGGCGTGTTCGCTTTCTTTCAGGCGCTCATGCCCATGATCGGCTGGATCTGCGTCCATACGATCGTCCGGTATTTCCGCTCATTTGAAAAGTGGATACCCTGGATCGCGCTGATCCTGCTGCTTTTTATCGGGGGAAAGATGCTGATCGAGGGGATCCGGAACAGAGACACGGACACAGAGAAACCCGGAGTCGGCCTTTCCGCGCTGCTTCTGCAGGGCATCGCCACTTCGATCGATGCGCTGTCCGTCGGTTTTACGATCGCCGAATACGGCTTTCTGATGGCGCTGGTCTGCGCGCTGATCATCGCTGCCGTAACATTTGGAATTTGTGTCGCGGGTCTTCTGATCGGGAAGCGATTCGGTACAAGGCTTGCCGGAAAGGCTTCGATTCTCGGCGGGATCATCCTGATCGGGATCGGGATCGAGATCTTTGTGACCGGCATTTTCTGAAGGTTTCCTTTGATCACACACACAAGAAAACAGCCCGTATCTGCGGGCTGTTTCTTTATTTCCGGAAGGGCGATCGTGTCGTTGACAAAAGGAAACGGGGAACGTATAATTATTTGGATATTTCAAAAAAGGAAAGTGTTTTCCTTTTGGGCGTAAAAGCACTGAGATTACTGGATTTTTCCTCCGTGTGCAGGCGGAAAACGGGAAGGCGCGGGAATGAGATACAACAACTTGGGCGGACACCTTTTCGTCAATCCCTATGTGGCGGAGAAGCTGCGCCGCTTTTCCTCTGCGGAGCACAGTTTTGAGGTCCTCTTCGGCCTGATGTTTTCCGAAAGCGGGAACATCCTTTATGAGCGCAGCGAGGGGGATCAGATCCTGAAAACCACCTACGGAGAGGCGAAGGAGGAGATCTTGCACCGTGCCGCGGCCCTGAAAAAACGGCTTTCCGGCATTCCGCAGGACTCCGTGGTCGGGCTGTACATGGAAAACAGTCTTGCCTGGATCGAGTGTTTTTGGGCCATCCTCTGCGCAGGATACCGTCCGCTGCTGATGAATCTCCGGCTGGACGGGCAGACCCTTGAAGCCGCACTGAACGATTGCGGCGCGGCAGCTGTTATCACGGAGGGCAAACAGTTTTCTTTATCCTGCATTCATCCGGATTCCCTGCGCGGGGAAGAGCGGATTACGGGAACGGAGTTCGGGACGGAGCTTTTCGTTATGTCGTCCGGGACCTCCGCCTCGGTAAAGCTCTGTGCCTATTCCGCGGAGGAACTGTATTATCAGATCTGCGACAGCTATCATATCATCCGCCGCTGCAGACTTATCAAAAGCCGTTACAAGGGAGAGTTGAAGCATCTGGCGTTCCTCCCTTTCTACCATATCTTCGGACTGACCGCCATGTATATCTGGTTCGCCTTCTTCGGACGGACCTTTGTACATCTGGACGATCTGGCGCCGCAGACCATTGTAGGCACGATCCGCAAACATGCGGTCACGCATATTTTTGCGGTCCCTCTTTTCTGGGAGCGTGTATATGACCAGGCGATCCGGACGATCCGAGCAAGAGGTGAGGAAACGGCCCGCCGTTTTGAGCGGGCGCTCCGTCTGGCGGTCAGACTTTCGGCGATTCCCCCTTTGGGACGCCTGTTCAGCCGGCTTGCCTTCCGGGAGGTGCGTGAGAACCTCTTCGGAGAGAGCATCCGTTTTATGATCACCGGCGGGAGCCGTATCCGCACGGAGATCCTGGAGTTTTTCAACGGTATCGGTTACCGTCTCGTCAACGGCTACGGCATGAGCGAGACCGGCATCTGCTCGGTGGAGCTGAGCACGCGCAGATCCCTGCTGTTGGGCGGCTCTGTCGGAAAGCCGGTGTCGTCTCTCGAGTATCGACTTGCGGAGGATGGGGAGCTTCTGGTGCGCGGAGGCGCGATCGCCCGCTCTGTTCTGGAGGGCGGCAGAAAGACCCCAGCGGGAGACTGGTTCCGAACCAGGGACCTGGCGGAATGCCGGAACGGCCACTATTTCATCCTCGGACGGAAAGACGATCTGGTGATCGGACCGGCAGGGGAGAACCTCAACCCGGAGCTGATCGAGGAGCGGCTGCGTTCGGATGAGCTGCAGCAGTTTGCGCTGATCGATGCAGACGGGCCGACACTGCTTTGCAACGTTCCGCAGGAGATGTCGGCGGAAGAACGAAAAGCAGCGGAGCTTCGGCTTCGGCAGCGGATTTCGGAAACAGGACTGAGCGGGCAGATCACCCGCATCCGCTGGACCGCCGAACCGCTTATCCGGGACGGAGATTTTAAGGTGAATCGCCGCCGCCTGCGGGAGGATCTTCTGGCTGGCAGGCTGGAGATGATCGATGAGCGCGGCCTGTCGTCCGAAAACGGACTTAAAGACCCTTATTTTGCCGAACTGATCGATGCCGTCGCCGCCGCGTTGGGCATTGAGCCTGCACAGATCGATGTGTCCGCGGATTTCTTCCTCGATCTGGGTGGGACAAGTCTGGACTACTTTGCGCTGATCGCGGCGCTGCAGGAGAAATACGGGATCGAATTCCCGGTCGAGGGCGGAAACGGCATCAGCACGGTCGAAGGCTTGTATGAATATCTGAGATCGGTGGGCGTCTATGGGGATCAGACTCTTTAATATCTTTGCCAAGATCACGGGATGGCCTCTGCAGTGGCTGTGTTTCCGCACAAAAGTCCTGTATGAGGATCCTTCCGTGCAGAAGAGGCATATCCGCGGCAGCGCGATCGTGATCTCCAACCATACTTCCATATACGACTACGCCGTCTTCCTCTTCGTGTTCTGGACACGCACGCTTCGCTGTCAGATGGCGGAGCTGCTCTTCGAAAAGAGGCCGCTGGGATGGATCCTTCGGGCACTCGGCGGGATCCGGGTCGACCGGAATACGCACGATTTCGGCTTTGTTGCTCAGTCGGAAGAGATCCTCCGCCGGGGAGGCGTCGTGGAGATATTCCCGGAGAGCCGTCTGCCGCGAGAGGGAGAGGAAAGACCCCTTCCGTTCAAGCCGAGCGCGGCATTTCTTGCGCTGTCGTCCGGCGCAAAGATCATACCGGCCTATACCAACGGCCGCTACTTTCAACGCGGACGGGCCGTGGTGCTGATCGGGCGGCCGATCGATCCACGCTCGGTCACGGAAGGGATCGCGGACGAAAAAGAACGGATCGCCGTGCTGAGCGAACTGCTGCGCCGGCGCATCATGGAACTGGAGAGTAAATACCGTGAACGATGTGAAAAAGGGTAAAAACTCCTCCTATTTCTTCTATGATTTTGTCAAGGTCACGGCCGCGCTGCCCGGATTGATCTGGTTTCGGCCGAAGATCCTGTTCTCGAGTGAAAAAGCCCGGGAGAGGATTCGCGGCGGCGCGCTGCTGATAGCCAACCACATCGGCTTTTTCGACCCGCTTTACCTGATGATCGCGGTCTGGTACCGCCGGCAGCATTTCGTCTGTCTCAAGCAGTTTTTCGAGAGCTCCTGGGGGTGGTTTTTCCGGGCTGTGCACTGCATCCCGATCGACAGGGAGAATGTGGGACTGGATTCCGTGCGGGAGATCATCCGGCATTTGAAAAACGGGGATCTGGTCAGCATGTTCCCCGAGGGACAGATCAATAAAGCAGACGGGGAACTGGCCGGATTCAAATCCGGCATGGTGCTGATGGCCGCACAGAGCGGGAAGCCCGTGATACCGGTTTATATCCGGCCGAAACGCCGCCGCTTGGAGCGTTTGGTGATGATGATCGGAGAACCGGTCGATGTGAAAGAGATAGCCGCCGGCAGCGGCATGACGGGAATCGAAAACGCCGCGAAGCTGCTCAGGCAGCGTGAAGAAGAACTGAAAGAAAGCATTGGGAGGACTGTTGAATGAAAACACCGTCAAGAGAGATCTGGCGTAAATATACGGATGCGCAGACCTTTGACCGCATAGTCGGATTCGATTCCGTCGCGCAGATGTGGTCTGTGCGCGCAAAGGAGTTTGCGGATAACACGGCGATTGTCGATCAGGGGGAGTCCGTGAGCTATTCGGCGCTTGATGCGGAGGTCGCACGCTTTCGCAGCCGTCTGGGGGCGGACATGCCCAAAGCCACGCGCGTGGGATTGCTGATACCGAATTCCCTCGCATTCGTCCGGGCCTTTCTGGCTGTCGTGACGCTCGGAGGCACGGCCGTTGTCCTTCCTGCGCATCTGGACGAGAAAGCGGTTTTCGGCTGCTGCATGAAATTCGGGATAAGCAAGCTGGTCTGTGTTCCGGAGACGGAGGAGCGGACTGCCTTTGCCGCCGGACGTGTTCCGGGGCTTGAGATGATCTACGCCGACGATCTTCCGGAGACCCGGGCTCCCGCCGCGGAAGCGGAGGGAAGCGATCCCTGCGTCATCATGTTCACGGGGGGGACGACCGGGAAGAGCAAGGGCTGCCTCCTTTCGAACGCCGCCGTCATGCAGGGGACCGTCAACGGCTGCTACGGCTATGCGGAGGTGTTTGAACAGCGCTACCTGCTGATCCTTCCCCTCAGCCATGTTTTCGGGCTTATCCGCAATCTGCTGACGAGCCTTTATACGGGAAGTGCTCTCTTCATCTGCCGGAACAACAAGGACATGTTCCGAGATATCGCCATCTTCCGGCCGACGGTCCTGGTCATGGTCCCTGCACTGGCGGAAATGGCGCTGAGCCTGTCGAAAAAGTTCGGGCGCAACATGCTCGGTGATGATCTGAAGACCATCATCTGCGGAGCGGCACCTGTTGCCCCGTATCTCGTCGCGGCATACAAGGAGATCGGTATCGATCTGTTCCCGGGATACGGTCTGACGGAATCGGCCAACCTGGTTTCGGGCAATCCGGAGAGCCTGCGTCTGCCGGAATCGGTCGGGATCATGTACCCGGATCAGGAATACCGCATTGAAGACGGCGAACTGTGGCTGAAAGGCCTGAATATGTTCGACGGATATCTCGGAGAAGAGGAGGAGTCCCGGACGGAGGGCTGGTTCCGCACCGGCGATCTTGTCCGTGTGGACGAAGAGGGCTTCCTCTATATTACCGGACGCATCAAGGAAATAATCGTTCTGCCCAGCGGGGAAAATGTATCTCCCGCGGAGGTCGAGGCACATTTCAACGCACTCGACTGTGTGCAGGATTCACAGGTGTTCGAGGCGGAGAACGATAACGGCGGCGTTATCCTTGCCCTCGAAGTCGTCCCGCGCATGACGGCGCTGACAGCTGTTCCTCCGGAGGAGGTGCCCGGCTTCGTGCGCGGAGAACTGGAGAAAGTGAACCGCAGTCTTCCCTCGTTCCAGCAGGTCAGCAGGATCGTCATCCGCGACAAAGACTTTGACCGGACACCGAGCATGAAGATCGCGAGATATAAGAAATGAGCAGAGACGAGATCATCGCAAGACTGAAAGGCATCCTGCTTGATACCGATGAACGGAGCGCCGCTGCTCTGGACAGCTGCGGCGAGGATGCGGAACTGACCACCGATCTGGGTTTGAACTCGGTCGGCATGCTCTTCATGGTCATCTCCATCGAGGAGAGTTTCGGCGTTGTGTTTGAAAATGTCGCGATAGGTGATTTCGTGACGGTTCGGGACGTGGTCGACTACCTGGAGACTCGCCTGAAAGAGATCGGAGCCCTTTGATGATGACAGCGCATAAAACGCAAATGAACACTTCTCCCGTTTCGGACGGATGCTTCCGGTGTCCGGCGTGCGGCAGGGAAGCGACCGGGGAGAGGAGTAAGGCTCTGTGTGGATAGTTTGGCTGATCGCGGCACTTGCCGGATCGTGGCTGCTTTTTATCCTTCTGCCCTCGCTTATCAGCTTCCGGGTGGCTTTCCGCAGAAGAAACGGGCCGCCCCGCTGCCCGTATGCTCCGGGAGAACAGCACTATGAGGAATGGGCGCAGGCAAAGCGGGAACTGGAGGCACTTTCCTGGCGCAGACTGAAGCTGCGCGCGCGGGACGGGGTCGAGCTTTCCGCCGATTATCTGGATCTGGGACAGGAAAGGACCGCCGTCTGCATGCACGGTTTCCAGAGCAGCGCGATGAACAATTTTGCGCTGCAGGGCCGTTTCCTTGCCGGACAGGGATTCAATCTTCTTTTTGTGACGCAGCGCGCACACGGGGAGAGCGGAGGCAGCTATTCGGGCCTCGGTCTTGCAGAGGCGAAGGATCTGCTCGAGTGGCTGCGGCTGATCCGGAAAGAAAACGGCGGAGATCAGGTGCTGGTCTGCGGAATGAGCATGGGTGCCTCAGCTGCCGCGTACGCGTCGGAACACATGGACAGAGAACAGGTCAAGGCGCTGTTTCTTGACTGCCCCTTCCGCTCACCGGAGGCACAGATCACCCGCGACTGTCACACGCGGCATATTCCCTGGCTTCTCATGCGCGGCGTCGTCCGGGCGCTGTTCCGTTCTCTGTTCCGGGAGAAACTCAGCCGGACCGTAGCCGGGAGCCTGCGGAAGAATACGATACCGGTCCTGTTTTTCCACGGGGAAAACGACAGGACGGTCCCCTATGAGGAAGGATTGCAGATCTATCAGAGCTGCGCTTCCGAAAAAGACCTTTTCTGTGTCCCGGAGGCGGGACATGCGCTGGCTTTCCCGTTTGGAGGAAAGATCGCGGAGAAAAAACTGACCGACCTTATCCGGCGCTGTTTTGACAGCACGGATCAGAATGAATAAATCATACCTTATACAGGAGAGAACCGAAACGATGAGACCTTATGCCATTCTGGCCGATGCCACCTGTGATCTTCCGGAGGAACTGCAGAAACGCTATGATATCCGGGTCATCCCCGGACATCTGCGTCTGCCCGACGGCAGCGAAGTGCTGTCCTGGCCGCGCTGGGATCTGTTCACGAGAGAGGAATTCTACGCGGATCTGAAAAAACGGCCCAATGAGTACAGCACGTCTCCGGCAAACGTGGAGGAGTTCGCGCAGGCACTGGAAAAATGTGCTGCGGAGGGACTGGATGCACTGGTCCTCACCATCTCGTCCGGCATAAGCGGCGCTTTCAATTTCCTGCAGCTTGCGGCGAGACAGACGCAGGAGAAGCATCCGGAGATGAAGATCCGCTGTGTGGATTCGCTGCGCTTCGGTCCCGGCCACGGACTGATGACCGTCCGTGCCTCGGAACTCAGGGCGGAAGGCCAGGATCTGGACGCCGCGGCCGATTGGCTCGAAGAAAACAAGAACCGTTATCATCAGGCCGGCTGGCTCGATGATCTCTCCTTTGTGGCCAGCAAGGGAAGGCTGACGCATCCGAAAGCCTTCTTCGGCACACTGGCGGGCGTGAAGCCGATCGGGGAGTTCGACTACAACGGTCTCACCACCGTGATCGGAAAAGTGAAGGGCGCGAAGGCGGCCTATGCTGCCCTGCTGGAGTATATGGCGCAGACCATCGAGGATCCTTCCTCCCAGACGGTCTATATCGCGCAAAGCAGCCGTCTGCCGCAGGCGGAGGCGTACCGGGAGATGATCCTGGAGCGTTTCCGGCCGAAAGAGGTCCTTATCTGCGACGTACACCCGCTTTGCGGCGTGAACATCGGCCCGGGACTCATGGCGGCCTATTATGTCGGAAAGCCCATCTCCGCGGACCTGAGCGAAGAGCGGGCGATAATCGAGAAAGTATCCGGACAGGGCTGAACAGATGAAAAAGATAACGAAAAAAGGACAGATCATCCTCTACGCCGCATCCGGTCTGGGGATCAACATGCTGAATCTCATGATGAACTCCTACCTGTGCAGCGCGCTGCTCGTAGGAGGCTTCGGGGAGGCGGCTGTTCCTTTCCAGACCTTTGCCCAGAGAGACCTGGTGCTGAACGACACGCTTCTGTGGTTCAAGGCACTGACTGTCTGGGGCCTTTGCGTCCTGATCGCGAAGATCATAGACGGGGTCATCGATGTCCCCATGGCGGCCTTTACGGATGCCCTGCGAAGCCGCTGGGGCCGCCGCAGACCCTCCCTCGTGATCGGCCTTTCGATCCTGATCGCGTCCTATCTGCTCTTCCTGGTGATCCCGCAGCCGCAGGGTGCCACATGGCTCAACACGCTGTACTACGCGGTGGTCCTTTGTATCTTCTATACCAGCTATACCCTGACGATGGTCACCTATTATGCGACCTATACCGAGATCGTTGACACGCAGGAGGCGCGCAACCTCCTCTCCAACGCCAAGAGCGTGTTCGACATCGTATATTTCATCCTTGGCTATGTCGGTGTGCGCATACTGCTCAACGGCATCAACATCCGGCCGGTTGCCCTGATTGTCCTTCCGCTTGCGATGACCATGCTGATCCCGCTTTTTATGATCAGGGAGCCCTCCTCTCTGGACGGACATGCCGGAAACGAAGTGTTTTCCCGTACGGTCGGACTTGTCTCCTCTCTGAAGCATACCTTCCGCAACCGGCCTTTCATCATCTGGATGCTGGTCTATTCTTTCATGACCTTCGGCGTGCAGCTGTTCCTCGGCGGGATCAACGAGTACTTCTCCTTTGTGGGGATGAGCATGATCCTTGTGATGATTGCGGCGTTTGCGCCGGTCCCGTTTACGCTGATGCTGTATAACCGCATCCTGCGGCGCCGGGGTTTCGGACACGCCTTCCGCTATGCACTCGTAATGTTTACGGTCGGCATGGTGTATATGTTCGCGGTATCCCGCCTTCCTGCGGGAACTCTGAAGACGGTCCTCTCGGTCACGTCCGGTCTTGTCGCATCCTTTGCGATCGGCGCGCTCTTCGCGGTGGCCTATTCGGTCCCGTCCCAGCTTGCGGCGGATGAGGAGGAAAAGACGGGGGTATCCAATTCCGCCATGTATTTTGCCGTACAGGGCCTGTTTTCCGGCGTGGCGACAGGGATCGGGACGGGCGTGGTGCTGAATGCGCTCAAAGGCACGGAAAACGCCGGATCCGGTGCGATCCGCTACATGACTCTGATCGCTGCGGCAGCGACGACGCTGTCCTTCATTTTGACCTATACGCTGCCGAAGAGCCTCTCAACCCTCGGTACCGCGGAAGAAAGGAAATTGCCTGACGAATGAGCATCCGCAGGATAAACGGATTTCAGCTTGAAAAGATGGTCCGCAGCGGTCTGGCCAATCTCCAGAACGCGGAGGAGGAACTGAACCGTCTGAACGTCTTTCCCGTTGCCGACGGAGACACGGGCACCAATATGTGTCTGACGCTTGCCAACGGTATCCGGCAGGCGGAAAGCCACGGGGATGCGGGACTGTATATGCGTGATCTGAGCAGCGGGATGCTGCTCGGCGCTCGCGGCAATTCCGGCGTGATCCTGTCGCAGCTGTTTCGAGGCATGGCGCAGGAACTGGCCGGGGCCCCTCTGATCGGACCCGGCGAGATGCGCAATGCCCTGATCCGAGCCTACCGCACCGCGTACAGCGTTGTGGTGCAGCCGGTGGAGGGGACAATCCTGACGGTTGCCCGCGAGGGGATCGAGCATATCCGCAGCCAGATCAGCCGCCGCACCGGCATCGATACGATCCTCAGCATGTACATCGCCGAGATGCGCAAGACCCTGTCCTACACGCCGGAACTGCTGAGCGTTCTCAAGGAGGCCGGCGTGGTCGACAGCGGCGCGCTCGGCTATATCACGATCTGCGAAGGCATGCTCCGCAGCCTCTATGGCGAAGACCTCAAGCCGCAACTTGCGGAGGAAGCGGGGAAAGAAACAGCCGCTTCCGCCTCTGACACGAGCCTTTTCAATGAAAACAGCAGCTTCGAAGACGGCTACTGCATGGAATTTATCCTCCAGCTGATGAAGGACGAGCGCTATACGCAGCGTTTCCGTCTCGAGCGTTATATCGATGACCTGAAGGAATATGGGGAATCACTGGTTGTAGTGCAGGACGGAACACGCGTCAAGGTGCACATCCATACGCACAGGCCGGAAAAAATCATCCGGATCAGCCGTGAATTCGGCGAATTCGTCACCTTCAAGCTTGAGAATATGCAGCTCCAGCACAATGAGCAGCAGCATGGGAAAGCGGCAGCGGGACCGAAGATCCCGCTTGCTTCGGTCGCGGTGATCAACGGCGAGGGGATGAGGGAATGCTGTGTCCGCCTCGGATGCGGGGCCCTGGTGGACGGCGGGAGCACGATGAACCCTTCCGCGCAGGATTTCCTGAAAGCGTTCCGCAGTCTTCGGGCCGAGTGCATAGCGGTCCTTCCGAACAATCCCAACGCGATCCTTGCGGCGGAACAGGCCGCTGCCATGGTGGATGACTGCCGCGTGGCGGTGCTGCCGAGCCGCAGCATGGCGGAGGGCTATTTTGCTCTGGCCATGGATGTGGCGGACAGTACGGATGCGGATTTCCGTCTGCGCCAGATGAGCGCCGGGATCAAAGGTGTTCTGACCTTCGGCCTGACCACGGCTTCCCGGGACTGCAAGGGGGAGATCAGCTGCCGGAAAGGTCAGCAGATCGTCATGCTGGACGACAGTCTCATCGCCGCGGGGGAGGAGCCCGTGAGCTGTCTGCTTGCGGCTATGGAGAAGGTCCCGGAGGCGGAGGAGAAAGAGACCTGCCTGCTGTTTCGCGGGGAAGGAGCGGAGGAGGACGAGAGCGAAGCGCTCTGGGAGGCGCTGTCTGCCCGTTATCCGCTGATGGATATCCAGGAGCTGGAAGGCGGTCAGGCGCTTTACCGCTGGCTGATCGGACTCAGCTGAGGAGGAGAAAATGACAATAGGATTCTGGATCCTGCTTGCTGCGGTCGGGATATTCCTGTTTTTCGGCCTGTTTCCCACCTGGATCATGTCCGGTGTGCTTTACACGGTGCTGCTCGTGCGCAGAACGCCGGAAAAGTGGGGACGGGAGTGCAGCATCCCCGACGATGAGGAATATGTCGGCATGTACAGGGAAGGCCTCGCCTGGGGCGAGAAATATGACTCTTTCCGCAAGCCGGTTTCTGTGGTGAGCGACGGTCTGCGTCTGGCGGGGGAGTATTTCGATTTCGGCTTTTCCCGTGCGGTGATCATCATCCCCGGACGGATGGAGAGCTGCCTGTATTCCTATTATTTTGCCGAGCCTTACAGGGCAGCGGGGTATAATGTGCTCACCATCGATAACCGCGCTCATGGCCTTTCCGAGGGGAAATTCTGCTCGCTGGGCTTCAAGGAGTACCGCGATATTCTCGCCTGGGGGAAATTGCTGCACGATGAGATGGGGGTGGAGCAGGTGATCCTGCACGGCGTGTGCATCGGAGCTTCTGCCGCGCTGTTCGCGCTGACGGCCCCGGAATGCCCGGACTATATGGCCGGCATGGTGGCAGACGGGATGTATACCACCTTCTATGAATCCTTCAAAAACCACATGCGGGAGGATCATCACCCCGTCTTTCCGTTTTCACTGGAGGTCATGGGTCACATCCGTCTGTACGGCGGCGCAAATGTGGTGACCGACGGACCGGTCCGCCGCATCTCGTGGCTGAAAAAGCCCATCTTGTTCCTGCACAGCAGGGAGGACCGTTTCTCCCTGCCGGAAAAAGCGCAGCTTCTCTTTGAGAAGTGCACCGCGCCGAAGACCCTCCGCTGGTTCGACAAAGGCGCGCATTCCAGGCTCCGTGTGAACGATCCGGAAGGCTACGACCGGGCCGTAACGGATTTTCTGAAATCGTTGTGAACAGCTTTTGCTGTGAACATAAAATCAGCGGTCGATGACTGCGGAAAGGAGAATAAACAGATGGATGTTAAACCCTCAACCGTTCTGACCTTTGGAATCCTTGCAGTTGCATTCTGCTGCACGGTCTATTTCAGCTTTCTCGGCATCGTCTTCGGAGCGATCGGCAAGAACAAGGCCCGCGCCTATGTCGATGCATACGGTCAGACGACCGGTCAGGTCAAGGCCGGCAGCATCATGTCTAAGATCGGTTTTATCGTCGGCATTATTGTTACGGTCATCTTTGTGATTGCCCTGATTGTGGGTATCGCTGCAAATTCCTGATAGGCAGATTCATTAGGGATTGTCCGCTCGGAGCAGCGGCAGACCTGTCAACAGTCTGACTGCTCCGGCGGACGAATTAAAACGAGTGGCAACATTTCAGATCAAGGTGGTGTATTTATGTTCTGTACAAGTTGCGGCGCACAGCTGGAGGAGGGAATGAAGTTCTGTACCTCCTGCGGCGCTCCCGTTGAAAAAAAAGAGGATCCAACGTATGTTGTTCCGGTGCCTCAATCCGGCAATTCCCTTTCTGTTCCTGCGGCATCTGAACTTACGCCTTCCAATGTCCTGACCTGGGGGATCGTGGCGGCAGCCTTTGCCTGCACGTTTTTCCTCAGCTTCCTCGGCATCATCTTCGGCTCTATCGCTCTGAAAAAAGCGGACAGTTATATTGCCATGCACGGACCGATTTCGACACAGGTCAAAGTCGGGCATATCCTGTCCAAAGTCGGAATCATCGCAGGGATCATTCTGACGATCCTGTGCGTGCTGTATTTCCTGTTCATCATCATCATGGTCGCAAACAGCTGAAACGACCTGTAGAAGGCACGCAAGGTGATGAGAAAGCAGGAATACCGGTCCGGTGAAGGACGGAAGCATGTCTCTGCAGCACGGAAAGCGCTTACTGCGTTTTTCGTGCTGCTGCTTGCTTTCCTGCTCCTTTCCGCCGCGATTACGCCTTTGGCTTTCCGCCTTCTGTTCGGACGCAGGGATGACCTTCCTGCATCGGAGATGCGCCTTCCGGCAGATGTGCCATTCGAAGAGATCGCCTTTTATTCGGGAAAGATCCTTCTACACGGAAGACTCTATGGACCATCGAATCCCCGGGGACTCATCGTTGTCTGTCACGGGGTCGGCGGCGGGATGGACAGTCATCTTGCAGAGATCCTACGTTTTACGGAGGAGGGCTTTGCCGTTCTGGCCTATGACGGAACGGGGACGCGAAGCAGCGGAGGAAGCGGCGTCCGCGGCCTTTCACAGGCACGATTTGATCTGGAGGCTGCTCTGGTATTTGTGGAGAGCGATCCCCGGCTGGACGATCTTCCGCTGATGCTCTACGGCCACAGCGCCGGCGGCTATGCGGTCGCCGTCTGTGCGGCGGAGCACCCGGAGGTCTGCCGCGCGGTCTCGCTTGCGGCTTTTGACCGTCCGACGGAGCTGATGCTCCTTCAGGCGCGCTCGCGTGTGGGCTTCCTTGCGGACCTCGAGGCACCCTTCCTGCGGCTGTATGTCAGATACCTGTTTGGCCCGGACGGGGATGCGTCTGCCTCGGAACTCCTTGCCGGCTCAGACTGCCCTGTCCTCATCGCCGCCGGAAAGGATGACACCGTCGTCCCGTATTCGGCGAGTCTCTACGCGCATGTCGTGGAGACGGACGATCCGGACTGTGAGCTGATCATGATGCCCGGAGGGCATTCCGATTTCTGGCTGACGGAGGAAGCTGTAGAAGAGCGTATTCTTGCGCAGGAGGGACTTGAATTTGATCCTGTGCGCTGCAATGAACTGCAGGAAGAGCTCTTTAAGGAGATATGCGGCTTTTTCGCGGAACCTTTCGCACTGGAGAACGCCGCATAGCTTTTGCCTGTTCATTTTTCAATCGGATAAGCGTCTGTCTGATCCGGGGAGAGCCGTGCTCTCTCTTTTTTATTTGTCTGATCGGATCGAGCAGGAGAGCTTTGATTGGCACCGGATGCTTTCTTGACTTTTTCTCATACTGAGACTAATCTATGCTTGATCGGGAATGTATCAGTCCGGCACGGAGGAAAACTTCATGGCAGAGAACAAAGCGATAGGGGAAGGCTTCAGTAGGGACGGGTTCATTACGGATCAGGACTGCTTCTCTTCCGTGCGCTACCGGACCATTCCGGCCTGCGACAACGGCTGCGGATTTATCGCGGCTTACAATCTGCGCAAAGCGCTCGGCCATGATGTTGCCTGGGATGATGTCAGGGCGGAACTGGACGGGATGCACCGGCTCCGGATCCCCGGACCGACAGTTTTGAACGTGATGAGAAAATATCTGGCGCTCCGCGTGCCGGAGGTCCGAGAGACCGCAGGCAGAGAGGAAGCCATCGCTGCCGCGGCAAAGAGCAGAGCCGGAATCTTCCGCTATACGGAGGGACTTGTCCCGCACTTCGTGAGTTATATCCGCCGGGAGGACGGCCTGTTCCGCTTTTTCAATGTCGCCGAGGGGCTTGAGGACTGTGTGATGAGCATGGAACGCTTCGGAGAGGAGCACCTTCTCCGCGGCATGGCGGTCGTTTTTTATGTCCCTGAAGAGCTGGAAGATCCCAGATGATCGTGTCGGTCGGCTGAGAGCATGAAAAGGGGAGTCATATTCCGTAGATGAAAGCATCTGTTGTTCTGAACCTTATAATAGTGGTCTGCACAGCCGCGGCAGTACGGAAGGAGATCATTCTGTCCGGGGCGAAGCATGTCATGCGCTATTACACCACGCAGTCGAATCTCTTGTCCGCATTTGCCTCGCTTCTGGTTCTCGTGTGCAGGCTTTCTGGATCGCTCCCGAATTGGGTGCTCGTTTTGAAACATGTGTCTGCGGTGGCGGTGACGGTCACCTTGCTTGTTGTATTGCTGTATCTCGGGCCGGTCTCCAAAAATTTCAAGGGACTGCTCGTTTCAGGCTCCTGTTTCTTCCTGCATCTGTTCTGCCCGGTTCTCGCGATCGTCACGTGCATCGGATTCGACCGTCCTGCAGGCGGCTTTGTTCTCGTTCTGCTGGGTATGATCCCTGTGCTGCTGTACGGACTGCTGTATTTCCAGAAAGTGGTCCTTGCACCGCCTGCAAGACGCTGGGAAGATTTCTACTTTTTCAATAAGAATGAGAAATGGCCTGTGAGTGCCGCCGCCATGGTGGCGGGAAGCTTCCTGATCAGCCTCGTTTTCCGGCTGATCTGAGACGGATTCTGAAGAAAGGAAGATCCTTATGACATACGGACCCTCTGAAAAGCTCGGCTTCGCCTCCGATTATATGGAGGGAGCACATCCCGAAATCCTCAGAAGGCTTGCTGAGACAAACATGATAAAGAGCTCCGGCTATGGGACGGACGAGTTTTCCGAAGCTGCGAGAGACAAAGTACGAGCAGCCTGTGACGCTCCGGGAGCCGACGTATATTTCCTTACCGGAGGTACCCAGACCAATGCCGTCGTGATCAGTGCACTTTTGCGGTCCTATCAGGGCGTCCTTTCAGCGGACTCCGGCCATATCTGCGGTCACGAGGCCGGCGCCATAGAGCTTGGCGGCCACAAGGTGATCACGCTCCCCAACAGGGACGGCAAGATCACAGCGGAGCAGATCGCGGCATATCAGTATGCTTGGTGGCAGGATGAAAACCGCGAGCACATCGTTATGCCCGGGATGGTGTATATCTCCCAGCCTACCGAGACGGGCACGCTCTATTCCCTGGAAGAGCTCGAAAGCATCAGCGCGGTATGCCGGGAAAGCGACACGCCGCTCTATCTGGACGGCGCAAGGCTCGCCTACGCGCTGGCGTGTCCCGAAAATGACGTAACGCTGCCGGATATCGCAAGGCTTTGCGACGTGTTCTATATCGGCGGAACAAAATGCGGTGCTCTCTTCGGTGAGGCGGTGGTGATCCCGCGCTTCGGTCTGATCCCCGGTTTCTTTTCGATTATCAAGCAGCACGGGGCACTCCTCGCGAAAGGCAGGATCGCCGGTATCCAGTTTGATACGCTTTTTACGGATGATCTCTATGTCAGACTCGGCGAAAACGCGATCCATGCTGCGGACAGGATCCGCAAAGCGCTGCGGGAAAAGGCTTATGCGCTTGCCTGGGAAAACCCGACCAATCAGATATTTGTCATTCTGGACAGGGGAAAGGCTGCGGAACTTTCCGAAAACGTTGAGCTCGGATTCTGGGAGAATATCGACGCGGAGCGCTGCGTCATGCGGATCGCGACGAGCTGGGCGACCACGGACGAAGATGTGGACAGACTGATCGAACTTTTGTAAAGAAAAACGAAAAGAGGGCACGGAGAACGATTCCGTGTCCTCTTTTCCGTATATCGTTTTTGTATTCTGATTATATGAAGTGTGAATGATAAGACCTGAAAACTACTTGGTTGCGTATATTATGCATTTACAATTTCAACAAAAATGACTATTATAACTATATGCTCTTTATTCATTTTATATGATGGGGGGAAATGAAGTATGGCAGATTATTTCGTATACCTGCCGATATGTCTGGGCGTGATAGCCTTGCTCTTCGCAGTCCTTCTCATACGCAAGGTCAGCAGGGCGGACCCCGGTACAGAGAGGATGCAGGAGATCGCTTCCCACATACATGAGGGGGCGAGAGCTTTTCTCATGGCGGAGTACAAGATCCTGATCTTTTTCGTCATCATTCTGTTTCTTGCGATAGGCCTGGGAATCAGCTGGATCACTTCGGTGAGCTTCCTTGTAGGCGCGCTGTTTTCAACAGCGGCCGGCTATATCGGAATGAATGTGGCGACCAAGGCGAACGTCCGCACCGCCGCCGCGGCGAAAGACAAAGGAATGAACGGCGCGCTTTCCGTGGCTTTCTCCGGCGGAGCGGTCATGGGTATGTGCGTTGTGGGCTTCGGTCTGTTCGGCGCCTGTCTGATCTATATCATCACAAAGGACACGGATGTTCTTTCCGGCTTTTCGCTCGGAGCTTCGTCCATAGCGCTCTTCGCCCGCGTAGGCGGGGGAATCTATACCAAAGCGGCTGATGTCGGCGCGGACCTTGTCGGAAAGGTGGAGGCGGGCATTCCGGAGGACGATCCGAGAAACCCGGCCACCATAGCGGATAACGTCGGTGACAACGTCGGAGACGTCGCAGGCATGGGTGCGGACCTGTTCGAGTCTTATGTCGGCTCGCTGGTATCTGCCGTGATCCTCGGTGTCGCCGCATACAATGCGAAAGGCGCGTTTTTCCCGCTCCTGATTGCGGCTCTCGGAATTGCCGCGGCTGTCATCGGATGCTTCTTTGTCAGAGGCGATGAAAATTCCAACCCGCACAAGGCGCTTAAGATGGGCAGCTATGTTGCTTCCGTGATCGTGGTGATAGGAGCGGTCGCGCTGAGCTACCTGTTCTTCAGGAGCATCCTTGCGTCCGTTGCCATCATCTGCGGCCTTGCCGTCGGTCTCGTGATCGGCTGGATCACGGAGGTATACACCTCCTCCGATTACCGCTTCGTCAAGAAGATCGCCCAGCAGTCCGAGACCGGACCCGCCACCACGGTGATCAGCGGCATAGCGGTCGGCATGCAGTCCACCGCGATACCGATCCTCCTCATCTCTGTGGGAATAATCGGCGCGTTCCTCTCCTTCGGACTGTACGGCATAGCGCTTGCGGCGGTCGGCATGCTCTCGACCACCGGCATCACGGTCGCGGTCGACGCCTACGGACCGATCGCGGATAACGCCGGCGGCATCGCCGAGATGTCGAGACTGCCGAAAGACGTGAGAAAGATAACCGACAAGCTCGACGCGGTCGGAAACACCACGGCGGCCATGGGCAAGGGCTTTGCCATCGGCTCCGCCGCGCTCACCGCCCTTGCGCTCTTCGTCTCCTACGCACAGGCCGTCAACCTGTTCGAAAGCGGTATCGATCTGCTGGATTATAAAGTCATCGTCGGTCTGTTCATCGGCGGCATGCTGCCGTTCCTCTTCTCCTCCCTGACGATGGATTCGGTCTCGAAGGCGGCGTATAAGATGATAGAGGAAGTGCGGCACCAGTTCCGCACCATCCCCGGCATTCTCGAAGGCACGGGCAAGCCGGACTACACACGCTGCGTGGCCATTTCCACGCACGCGGCGCTCAAGGAGATGCTGGTACCCGGCATCATGGCGGTCGTGGCTCCGCTGCTGATCGGGATCCTTCTCGGACCGACTGCTTTGGGCGGACTGCTTGCCGGCGCGCTCGTCACCGGCGTGATGCTCGCGGTGTTCATGTCCAACTCCGGCGGCGCCTGGGACAATGCCAAGAAATACATCGAGGACGGCAACCACGGCGGCAAGGGCTCTGAGGCCCATAAAGCCGCGGTCGTCGGCGATACGGTCGGCGATCCGTTCAAGGATACCTCCGGTCCTTCAATCAATATCCTCATCAAGCTCATGACGGTCGTTTCACTTGTGTTTGCGCCGCTCTTCCTCGCAATCGGCGGACTGTTTTAAGAATAGGAGGCAGCTATGATCAGTTATCCTCAGGAATTCAACAGCATTGTCGAAAATGCAAAATCCTACAACCGTCCCTGGAGGGTCGCGGTAGCGGGATCGGACAACGAAAACATCCTCAAGGGCGTGTTTGCAGCGCAGGAGGCCGGCTTTGCCGAGCCGATCCTCATAGGAAGTTTCAAAAAGACCAGAGCCATGCTCGATGCATTGGGCCTTGCAGACAAAAAATATGACTTTTACCCCGTGACGGATAACACCAGTCCCGTCCAGTACGCGATCGAGATGATCCGGGCAGGCAGTGCGGACGTGCTCATGCGCGGCAATGTCCAGACGAGGGATTTTCTCCTTCCTATCCTGAATAAAGCGAATCATCTGGTAAAGGATGACCGCCTCGTGACCCAGGTCAACGTGATGAAAATCCCGAATTATGACCGGCTGATAGCCATTTCGGATGTGACGCTGCTTATAGAACCCACGCTGGAGGAGCGGGAGAAAGTCATTCAGAACATGGTGGAGGTCCTGCTCAAGTTCGGAGTCAAGACGCCGAATATCGCCCTGCTTTCGCTGGTGGAGAAGCCGAGCTTCCACATGAAGGACACCGTGGAGGCCCAGACCATCGTGATGCGCCATAAGGACGAGCCGCTTGCGGACTGCAGGCTGTACGGGCCGATATCCTATGACCTCATCCTCAGCAAGGAAGCTGCCAGACTCAAACACTTCGACTGCGAGGCCTGCGGCGAATTCGATGGGATCGTGGTGCCGAACCTGCTCGCGGGCAACCTGATCTGCAAGTGCTGGGATTCCCAGCTCAATGCTTTCGGCTGCGGCGTGATCGCCGGAACGACGATCCCCATAGCCATCTCCGGCAGGAGCGAGACCGTGGAGCACGCGTTCCTCTCCCTCGCGGCCTCCATCGCGATGGCCGACTGACAAAACGGAAGAAAAAAACACCCGTTCAGTTTACGTGCTGAACGGGTGTTTTTTGTTCTGTCATGCCGGTCAAAGCTCTGTTTCGGGATTGTCCCTGTCGACGAAACCAACCTTCAGACTGACGCCGAAGTGCTTCACGAGAAGCTCCGCCAGTTCGTCCCTGGCCCGGAGGACGCGGTCCCGGTTGATGTCGGTGAAGCCGTCGATGGGGAAGAAGACGCTGCGGGTATCCCCGGTGATCTTGCCGATCTCGCTCTGCCTCCATGTCCAGCGCCTTGTACGCACCTCGTGACCGGAGACATAGACGAGCTCATGCTCCTCGGGGTGCTCGGTCTCCGTCTCGCCGAAGGGGATGAAGGTGTCTTCCGGCAGAGAGAAGCGGACGAGAAGGTCGTCCTTCATCGTGTCGATATCGTGGGTGCCCATCGGAAGAGAGTATTTGATCGAGATCGCGTTGTTCAGATCCACGAGGGGGCTGATGCAGGGCATGCCCTTCTTCTTCGCGATCCTGCTGATGAGGGCCTCTATGGAGCACATGTACTTGTTCGGGTTGATGCCGATGGCGCGGAAGGCCTCGCGGTAGCAGACGATCTCCGGATCCTCCTTGACCCGGATGTTTTCATAGGCGGCCTCGCAGGAGGCTATGCTCGCTTCGAGCAGCCGGGCGATCTCCGGATGCTCTCCGTGATTGTCCGCCCCGTATGCGCTCACCGTGCCGACGCACACCGTGGGCAGGATGTCAAAGACCGCTTTGTCGATACAGTATTTCATGGGTTTTCTCCTTTGTTCTTTTTATCCGCTCCGCACGCTTCAGCGCTTGTTGGAACGCCGCCAGATCTTCTGTTCCTCCGCCGCTTTTATCAGTTCCTCCCGGAAATCGGGATGTGCGATATGGATAAGCTCCTCCGCCCGCTGCCATGTGGGCTTGCCGGGCAGGGAAGCGATCCCGTACTCCGTGACGATGAACGGGGCCTGGGTGCGCGGGGTGGTGATGATGTCGCCGCCCGTGAATTTCGGGATGATCCTCGAGTGCACCTTCCCGGCCTTGTCCGTGAAGGTGGAGTGCATCGTGAGAAAGGCCCGTCCGTGCTCGGCCTCGAGGGCGCCGGTGACAAAGTCCACCTGGCCGCCCGTGCCGGAGATCTGCCTTGTCCCGGAGGATTCGGAGCTCACCTGACCGTAAAGGTCCAGAGCAATGCAGCCGTTGATGGAGACAAAATCATCGAGTTCACGGATAACCGCGGGACTGTTCACATACCGCATCGGCGCGGAAAGGATCACGGGATTTTTGTGCAGAAAGTCATATAATTCCCGGGACCCGTTGCATATGGAGAAAATGCCGGTGCCGGTGTTGAGCTTTTTCTTTGTGTTTGTGATCTTTCCGGCTTTGTACAGAGCAAGGTATCCGTCGCTGATAAGCTCGGTGTGCATGCCGAGATCCTTCACATCGGACTCGGCTATCAGGGTGCCGATGGCGTTCGGAATGCCGCCGATGCCGATCTGCAGGGTGCAGCCGTTCGTTATATAGGGCATGATGTTCTCAGCGATCTTCCGGTCCAGATCCGAGGCGACGGGACTCTGTATGTTCGGGATCGGAGCATCGCATTCAACGACGCATTCCACGTCCGCGATGTTGATGCGGTCGTGCTCCGTTCCGCGGATCACGGGCATGTTCGGATTGACCTCGAGAATGACCGTCTTTGCGGCATCCAGGATCTCCTGCTGGGAGCAGTTGGTGAGCCCGTAGGAGAAGTCACCGTTTTCATCCATCGGTGCGACGGTGACCATCGCGACGTCCACCGGGGCATAGCCCTTGCTGTAATAGCTCCCGTTGTGCCGGAATAGCATAGGGATGTGGTAGGCTTTTCCCTGATCCACATACTTCCGGTCGATCCCGGAGCAGTGCCACACATTGAAGGTGAAGGAACCGAAAGGGTCGTTCTCGACCGTGGGGATCGGGATCATCGAGATCGCGCAGCGGAGCTTCACGTCCTGCACCTGTCCGGAGCGCTCCGAGAGAGCCCTGTCGAGAAGTTGCGGATAGGAGCAGGCCTGACTGTAATCCACCCAGTCTCCATCCTTTACGAGTCTGACAGCCTCTTCGGGACTGCGCAGTTTTTCCTTATACAGTTTCCGGTAGTCCATCGTTGCACCTCGATGATCAGCACGGTACGGCGTGCTGTTTCTCTGGACATTATAACTGTTTTCCTCATGAAATCCAATACAAAAATGCTCCCTGTTCCCTTCATCCGGCAGGAGAACCGGAAAATGCCGCACGGAGAAGCAAGTTAACAATTCACACTTGAATTTTATGCCCGGAATAGCATATTATAGGACCATTATTGCGTGATGCTTATTCGATCACAGAAAGGACTATGAAAAAATGAAAAGAATTGCTGTTTTGATACTGGCTGTCCTCATGCTGTTCTCTATTGCTGCATGCGGAAAGACGACCGTGGAGGAAAAACCTGCCGAACCCGCTCCGCTTCCGGAAGATACCGGGATTGCGGAACCGGAAAACGACGCTGATGTTCCTGCGACCTTGCTCGGAGGATGGCAAAAGCCGGATTCCCCCGAGGTCACGGAAGAGATTGCGGCAGTGTTTGAGAAGGGGCTGGACGGGCTTGTCGGCGCAAGCTATATTCCCGTTGCCTATATCGGCCGGCAGATCGTTTCGGGCACGAACCATGCGCTGCTGTGCCGGGAGAAAATGGTCGTTCCGAACGCTGTTGAGACATTCGCGATCATGTATCTGTATGAAAAACTCGACGGAAGTGTTGAACTCACGGATGTCATCAATTCCGGCGTGGAGACCTGGATCTCCGAGCTTCCGGGAGGCTGGTCGCAGGCAGATTCTCCGGTCATAACGGAAGAACTTTCCTCGCTCCTCGATAAGGCTTTTGAAAGCATGCTCGGCGCGGATTATACCCCTCTGGCTCTGCTGAGCACGCAGGTGGTTGCGGGCAGAAATTACTGTTTCCTCTGTGAGCAGACCGTGGTAGTACCCGATGCACAGCCGGAATATGTTTTCGTTTATCTGTATGAGGATCTCGACGGCAATGCACAGATCACGGAAGTTGCCCATTTTGCCGCTGATGCCGCGGAGAGCTGATCGACAGGAGAAAAAGCACTATGGCGAAAAAGATCATTCTGATAGTTCTGTTTCTGGCGGTCGCCTTCTTCTCTGTTTCGGAGATCCGGGCGGGAATGAAAGCCGCGGAAAACGTGACCGTTGCCGAACAGGACACCCCTGTCGGCACACAGCCTGAAGAAGGATCCGGACAGGTGTCCCAGCAGGCGGCTCCGCAAATGACGGAGGACAGACAGACGGCGCTTATAATGGATCAGTATGATACCTGGTCGAAGGCATTCGATTACGGCGACTGGTTCTACACGATCACGGATCTTGATCATAACGGCCGCCTTGAAGTGATCACGGCATCTCTGCAGGGCAGCGGACTGTATACCTATGCCGGAATATGGGAGGTAAACGAAGACTTCTCCGGTATAGCGGAGTGCCGGGATAATCTCGGCGAGGGAGGTTCCTATCCGGATATCATCACGGAGGCGGTGAACTGCTACCATGATGAGACCGCGGATCTCTATTATTATCTGTTTGACGATGTCGCAAGAAGCGGCATGGCCGAGCACTGGCACGGAAAGTCCGTGCTCTGCCTGCATGACGGTGTCGTGGAGATCACCGTGATCTGCTCCGAGTACGAACTGTATGAGGATCCCGAAGCCGAACCTACGGTCACGTACAGCGACGGAAATGGGAATGCTCTGACAAAAGAGGAATTCGAGCAGGCGGTCGCGAACTGGGCAATCGGCAAGACGATGGATGACTATGCGTTTGAATGGAAGGAAGTCCGGGCTCAGGGCTGATGTCGGAGAATAAAATACGGTTTTCTTAAAAAGAAGTCTTGCACAATTTGCCTTGAGATGGTAAAAATATATCTATATTAAATCCCGTTCATTTAAATCGGTAAAGAGACGGGGGCATCGCGTACCAAAATTCGATCAGGTAAAGGAAGTGTTTTTGTGGACAAAAGAGAAAGACTCGGCAGCAGACTGGGCTTCATACTCCTGAGCGCCGGCTGTGCCATCGGCTGCGGAAACGTTTGGAAGTTCCCGTGGATGACCGGTCAGTACGGCGGCGGCGGATTCGTTCTGGTATATATCCTGTGCCTGCTGATCCTCGGCCTCCCTGTTATGGTCATGGAGTTTGCCATGGGCCGCGCTTCCCAGGCAAGTCCCCTGGGGATGTATCAGAAGCTTGAAAAACCGGGCTCCAAATGGCATATCCACGGCTGGTTCGCCCTGCTGGGTAATGTGGCCCTCATGGCGTTCTACACGGTCGTGACCGGCTGGATGATCTATTATTTCTGGATGTTCCTGCGCGGTCAGAATGAGGTCCTTGCTTCCGGCGGCTTCGGAGCAATGATCACCAATCCCGGCGTTAATGTGGCTTTTCTGGCAATTGCGGTTGTTATTGGTTTCGGCATTCTGTGCTTCAACCTTCAGGGCGGACTGGAACGTGTAACAAAGTACCTGATGGTCGCGCTGCTTGTGCTGATGATCGCCCTTGCGATCCGCAGTGCCACGCTGCCGAATGCGGCGGAGGGACTGAAGTTCTATCTCGTGCCCGACTTCTCCAAGATTACAGGAAACGTTGTTGTCGGTGCCATGAATCAGGCCTTCTTCACGCTGTCGCTTGGCATCGGATCTATGGCCATTTTCGGGAGCTACATCGGGAAAGAGCGCTCTCTCATGGGTGAGAGTGTCAATGTTATCATACTGGATACATTCGTTGCTATCATGGCCGGACTCATCATTTTCCCGGCATGCACCAGCTACGGCGTTGAAGTCAATGCCGGCCCCCCGCTTCTGTTCAACACGATGGCTACGGTATTCAATAATATGGGCGGAGGCCGTTGGTGGGGCACGCTGTTCTTCCTGTTCATGGTCTTTGCGGCTCTTTCCACAGAGCTTGCTGTTTTTGAAAACATCCTCGCCATGGTGCGCGAGAAGACCGGCTGGTCCCGTCCTCTTGGCTGCGTCGTCTGCGGTATCGGAATCTTCCTGCTTAGTCTGACCACTGCCCTTGGCTACAGCAAGTTCAGTTTTCAGCCTTTCGCAGAAGGCAGTGCCTGGCTCGATTTCTGGGATTTCATCGTTTCCACGAATCTGCTCCCGGTTGGCGCTCTGATCTTTGCACTGTTCTGCTGCAACAAGTTCGGCTGGGGCTGGGATAACTTCGTTGCCGAGGCTAACGCCGGCAAGGGCATGAAGGTACAGAAATGGATGAAACCTATTTTCCAGTTTGTTGTGCCGATCGTCGTAGCTTTCCTGTATATCTACGGCCTCGTGACTTTCGGCTGGAAATAAGCATAATAACTGCTCACATCTGCGTTTCATACTGCACCCTGTATGATTTACGGGGTGCAGTTATTCTGTTTGAAAGGCGGTGCGGAAGATGATCTGGAATGTAAAGAACGGGCGCGTGGAGAGCAACGGTTCTGAGATAGATTATGTGTCCTTCGGCAGCGGAGAAAAAAGGCTGGTGATCCTCCCCGGTCTTTCGGACGGGCTTGCCACGGTAAAGGGAAAGGCCCTGATGCTGTCTGTCCCGTACCGGAAATATCTGAAAGAGTATACGGTGATGATGTTCAGCAGGGCGGATCCGCTTCCGGAGAGACATTCCATCCGGGATATGGCGGAAGATCAGGCCTCTGCGCTGAAAAAGCTCGGCATTCGGAAATGCTGCGTGCTCGGGGTGTCTCAGGGCGGGATGATCGCGCAATACCTGGCGATGGATTACCCGGAAATGGTCGAGAAGCTCGTTCTGGCCGTATCCGCGCCGTGCGTAAATGAGATCTCAAAGGCATGCGTCGAAAAGTGGATATCTCTTGCAAAAAAGGGAGACCACAAGGCCCTCATGATCGATACGGCTGAGAAGAGCTATTCGGAAATGTATCTGAAAAAGTTCAGGAAGATCTATCCCGTAATCGGATGGATAGGCAGACCGAAGGATTATCGGAGATTCCTGACAAATGCCGAGGCGATCCTTTCGTTCGATGCGCTGTCGGAACCGGAAAAGATCAGCTGTTCCACGCTGATCATCGCCGGAAGGAATGACAGGATAGTCGGGCCGGAAGCATCCTGTGAGATGCATGAGAGGATCCCCGGAGCGAACTGTATGTGTATGAAGGACTCGGTCACGCCGCCTATGAGGAAGCCCCGGATTTCAATGAACGTGTTTTCGCGTTTCTCCGTTCCTGATTTCGGCATTGAAGAATGAATAATGAGAAACACCTGTAATTTCAGCGCTTTCAGCTGTTTTTGCGGGTGTTTTTCCATTCTTTTGAGACAGTATTTGTTTTCATTTTATTCATATAAACAGGTCATGGTGCACAAAGAAACGGGCATATATGCAGCAGGAGTTTTATACAGGATCCACAGAGCCCGGATTTGACAAATCCTTCGGACGGTGCTAAAACATGCGGCGATCCCGAAGAAAAGGAGGGTTTGCCTATAAAAAACAATGAAACCATGATGCAGTATTTTGAATGGTATCTCCCGAACGACGGCCTCTGGTGGAAGCGCTGTGCGGCCAAGGCGCCGAATCTTGCGGCACTCGGCATAACGCAGGTCTGGCTGCCGCCGGCCTACAAGGCCTCTGCCCAGGATGACGTCGGATACGGAGTTTATGATATGTATGATCTCGGCGAGTTCGAGCAGAAGGGGACCGTGCGCACCAAATACGGCACACGTGATGAATACGTCGGAGCGGTGGATTCCTTCCACGATGCCGGGATCAGAGTCTTCGGCGACATTGTCCTGAACCACAGGATGGGCGGCGACGCGCTCGAAACGGTGACTGCGGTCACCGATTCGCCGGAGAACCGTCTTGAGCAGACAGGCGGTGAGCAGGAAGTCTGCGTCTGGTCGAAATTCAGCTTTCCCGGACGCGGCGGAAAATACAGCCGCTTTACCTGGGATCACCGCTGCTTCACAGGCACCGACTGGGACGAATTCAGCCGCAGCAGCGATTCCATCTACCGTTTTGCGGGAAAGCGCTGGGATCCGGATACAGACCCCGAGAAGGGAAATTTTGACTACCTGATGGGCATGAACGTTGACATGCACAACCCAAAGGTGGTCAGCGAGACCAGAAAATGGCTCCGCTGGTACCTGCAGGGAACAGGCGTGGACGGCCTGAGGCTGGATGCCGTCAAGCATATACGCTTCCCGTTCTACCGCGACCTGCTCAGCTGGATCCGCAGCCACGGATGGCCGGATCTTCCCGCAGTAGGCGAATACTGGAGCGGCGACCCGGAGCGGCTGAAATATTACCTTGATGCCGTAGACTATGAGATGGACCTCTTCGACGTGGCGCTGCACTATAAGTTCTACCATGCTTCCGAAGCAGGCGCGGATTATGATCTGCGCGGCATATTTGAAAACACGCTTGTAAGGGAAAGGCCGGAAAGCGCCGTCACCTTTGTGGACAACCACGACACCCAGCCCGGCCAGAGCCTGCAGTCGTCTGTTTCGGAGCGCTTCAAGCCGCTCGCCTACGCGATGATCCTGCTGAGAAAGGACGGCATTCCCTGTGTGTTCTATTCCGATTATTACGGAAATACCGCTTTGGATACGCCGCCTGTCCCGCATCTCGGAAGGCTGATAAAGCTCCGCCGCTTCTACGCTTACGGAGAACAGGAAGATCACTTTGACGATGAGCACCTGATAGGCTGGGTGCGCCGCGGAGATGAGGATCATCCCGGCTCGGGCATGGCGGTTCTGCTCAGCAACGACAAGGGCGGAAGCAAAACCATGTATATGGGTGAGCGCTTTGCAGGAGAACGGTTCCGCGATGTCACGGGCGGCTGCACCGAGCCGGTCTTCATCAACAGGGAAGGTTACGGAGAGTTTCGCGTGAACGGCCAGAAACTGTCTGTCTGGGTAAGAGATGCGGCATTCGAGGATCTTGTCATAAACGACTGATAAAGTACATCCACGCGGCTGCCGGAACAGACAGATGTATGAAATTATGTAAACTAATATGACAGAAAAAACAGGGGCACCGTAACAGGTGCTCCTGTTTTTTCTGTATAGATGTGAGCTTTCCACAGTGCGAAAAACGCAGATCCGGAGCAAACCGGGTCAGTAGAGCATCAGCAGAGTCAGAGTAGCGGCGCCGAAGATCATCCAGACACGGAAAAGACGCTTCCCTGTAAAAAGATGCCAGATCCAGAGGATGCATCCCGTGAACAGGACACATACCAGCCAGCTGCTCTGCAGCCGGAGCGGCGTGAAACCGTAGATGGAGATGTACAGAGCGAGCTTGGAAAATGCGATCACGGCAAACAGGATGCTCTCAAGAAGAAGGATCAGACAGAAGATCCTGAGCCGTCTTTCCCGGACATCGCTGCAGCTGCTGATATGGGTGCTCAGCCAGATCAGAACCGCATTTACTGCCATGATCTTGCAAAGCTCGAAGAATCCTTGCCGCGCATACTCTGCAACGATGAAGCCTTCCGGGAGCCTTCCGGAGAAGGCGCCGAAAAGATAGGATCCCTGCAGAATGAAGAATGCCAGATAAAGGACGGAGAACAGCACGATCACCAACTCCCAGAAAACAGGAGGGATCTTGCGGATCCACGCAAGAATTGCCGATACATGCTGCTTTCTGCGTTCCAGACGGCCGCGGTCTGCACGATGTGCACCGGAAATCAGGCCGAACAGCCAGCATCCGACAGGAATGCTGAACAGAAGCCTGAAGAAGAATTCCGCGAGTTTCTCCCCGTTTTTGAAGCGGAAAAGCTCTGAAAGCTCGGAGAGCTTGTTTTCAAACAGAGAGTCGGCCCTGCCCAGGAGCCGGACCGCCGCATAAAACAGAATAACGCAGAGAAGCGCTGCCGGGATCAGCCACCAGTTTATCCGGCGTTTTCCGCGTTTCTGCCGGAACTGCCTTGCACATCCGGCGAGTGTTCTGAAACGGAGGATGAAATTGCCGAAAGGCAGGATGGCAAAACCGGTAAGCACATTGCTCGGGAGATAATCAAAGCAGCTGCTCTCGATAAGCACGCCGCTTCTCGACAGGATCCACCAGACTGCAAACAGGTGGACGAAAAGAACAGCCTGATACTCTTTCCAGACATGGCCTGTGTGAAAAACAACGCATATGACGGATACCGCAAAGCAGCCGAGCCAGAACCAGCTTTCCGGAGAAGGCTTTGATCCTCTGTTCAGTACCATGGTGAGGGTGACTATAAAAGCGGCAACGGGAAGGATAGGCCATTCCGGAACAGAATGGTCAGTGGCGAGCATAAGGATATAACAGTAGGCCGCAATATAGGATAAGAGAGCTCCGATCAGTTCAGTGCGGGTGAAGGGCTGCGGCTGAACGGCCGGTTTTGCAGGCGGGAGGGGCTCCGCCGCAACGGACGGGGGAGGAGTCTCAGCGGGGAAGACGATCTTCGCTCCGCAGGATGAACAGAAAGCGGGAGCATGACCCTCCGGGTAATGTAAAGTGCTGCCGCATTTGGAACATATAAGGTTTTCCAAGAAAAGACCTCCTTACGGGTTTCCGGCAATGCCGGGCGTGTCATCCTGAAACTCCAGAATGTCTCCCGGCTGACAGTTCAGTTCGTGACAAAGGGACATCAGCGTGGAGAAACGAATGGCTTTCGCTTTCCCGTTCTTCAGGATGGAAAGATTGGCGGGTGTGATCCCGACCCGATCCGCAAGCTCTCCGGCTGAGATCTTGCGTTTTGCCATCATCACATCGATGTTCACTATGATCTTCATAGGCCCTCCGTCAGATCGTCAGATCCAGATCAGACTTCATATCGGCGGCCTGCTGGAAGATGTTCTTGACGATACGCACGATGAGCATCATGAATGCTGCCGCCGCGGCGACGACGAAATACGGGATAAAGTACAGCATGCTGATCAGAAACACGAAAGCGACTGCGGCGCAGCACCAGCTTATCCCGCGGAGCAGACGGATATTCTCTGCGGTGAAGACCTCGCTTCTGCGAAGGTTCTGCAGAAGCATTCGGAGAAGAACAAGGCAGATCCAGGCAAACAGGCTTGCGCTGTAGAGTGTGATCAGGGCAAAAATGCCGTGTGAGGGATCGGAAGGGATGAGCCTGTTCGACCAGTTCAGCAGAAAAGGAGCGGCAATATCCGCCGCAAGCAGCAGCACAGCGAAAACGTAAACAAAAATGATCGACAGGCTGATGCTTCTGTCTTTTGTCCATTCCATGACAAACACCTCCGGCGTTTGGAATACAGTTGAAGCATACAACGGAACAGATCGAAAGTCAAGAAAGATTTATTGTTTTTCGATAAATACTATCTGCAAAACAGATAATACAAGTGAAAAACAACAAGGAGTTCGTGCGGCTGTCACAAGATGCCGGACAAAAAAGCACACACGCTTTCATGCATGTGTGCTTACGACTGTTTCAGATTACTTTTTTGTGCCGGACGCTTCCTTCACCGGGTCATGGTGCAGGAGCTTGATCGGCTCATAGCTGTTGCGCAGGACGTTCAGCAGCTGTATCGCATCGTGCTCCGAGCGGAAACCGCCCTTCAGGAATATCTCCACGGGCTCGAGCGCGGGCTCTTTTTCCCGCAGCATCTGCATGAGCCTGTTTTCGGCGTGTTTCGGTCCGGCCTGATCCGAATAGATGTACAGGCCGAAGAGTCCGGTGCCTTCCGTCTGGGGCCGCACTCTGCATCTCAGACCATGACTCTTGAGATCGGGGATCAGCTTGGCCCTAAGCCCGTTGATCCTCTCCTCGTCGCCTATGATCTTGATATAAACGATCTCCTCGGGTTCATATTTGTCGCCTTCAAGATAGCTCCTGTAAGGCGAGCGCCGCATCTGCTCGTACACGACTTTCTCGGAGTCGCTGTATTCCCCCTGATGGAAAATGCAGGCCTTGCCGTTATGGATCGTGTAGATGAAGTGGCTGATCTCCATGAGATCGAGTTCCTTCATAAGCCAGACGGAATCGGTGGGAGGGATGTTCTCAGAGAAGATGTATGCATTTTCTCTTGTATCATAAATGGCGGCGCCGTCCATCACGATCATCGGCATATCCAGTCTTGCCGCGTTCAGCTGCATCGTGAAGAATGCCGGCGCGTGCTCGGACATCAGGCAGATCTTCGCCCCGTCAGACAGAAGGGCGTTCAGGCGGAACAGCACGGTGGGAGAAAGCTGTGAAAAGCGGTCGGGGATCAGGTCCTTGATCCGTACGAAAAACACCAGATTCCGGTTCTTCCAGCGCGGCAGACGGAACACGTTCACGGCGATCGATATTACCGTCCCGAGCAGTACACCGAATATCCTCGCGCCGCAGCTTTTCAGCGGTTCATCGATATCCGGGAAGGCAATGACGATACAAATGAATACAATGGCAGCAAGGCCGGAGGCGTCAGATCTGCGCAAGAGCACTGCCGAATAGAGGCTGAGCAGTGTCCCGACGGCCATGAGCGCGTAGGTCAGGAGCAGATACTTGCCGATGACGGGGAGAAAGGTCACGATCAGAAGAAAGACAAGTCCCCAAAATGTGCCTACCAGCGTGCCGGCAAATCTGCTAATGGCAAAGTTCCTTGTATCGCGCACATAGGGCTGCATGCAGATGATCACGGTTATGGCAGCTTCGGCGGGCATGTCCTGTCCGCGGTATCCGCGCAGATAGTAATACAGAAGACTGAGGAAAACGGCGACCGCCGTCTTTATGATACGCTGACCGATGCGCGGGATCCCGGTCCGTTCCCTATCCTCTGTCAGAATACTGAGTAGCATGTGTTATCCTTTCGGGTCTGTTTTGCAAAGCCATAGTATATTACAGCGTCTTAGCGGAAAAGTGTTAAGAAACGTTTAACGATTTCCGAAAGAAGGGGAGCGGATTTGCTTTTTTGAAAAGCAATGCTCCGCAGATCTTCCTGCGGAGCATTTGGTTTACATAATATAACAATCCTATTCGTCCAGCATCAGCATGTCGTCCAGCGTCTCGCGTTTTACAGCAACATAGCTCTTTCCGCCGCTGAGCATCACGACCGGCGGCCGGGGAACCCGGTTGTAGTTTGATGCCATTGAGTAGTTGTAGGCTCCTGTGGTGCATACGGCCACCAGATCCCCTCTGCTCATCGTTTCCGGCATCGGAACGTCCGGCTGGATGATGTCCCCGCTCTCACAGCAGCGTCCGACAACGGAACAGATCATATTCCGTTCCTCCTCCATACGGTCGGCGGGGAGAACGGTGTATTCCGCTCCGTAAAGTGCATAACGGGGATTGTCCGTCATGCCGCCGTCGACGGAGACATAATTGATGAATCCGGGGATCTTTTTCACCATCCCCACGGTGTAGAGCGTCAGTCCCGCGTCTGCGACGATGCAGCGCCCCGGCTCAAAGCCGATCTCCGGCATCTCCATGCCCAGCTGCGTACAAATGCTGCGGATCCCTTCTGCGGTTTCTTTCAGGATGTTTTCTATGTCCGGGTCGGGATCGCTGAGTACATAGGGCACACCGAATCCGCCTCCGAGATTGAGCTGTTCCGCCTCATAGCCGTACTTTGCTTTCACATGGGCCATGAAATCGAGCATGATCCGCGCGGAACGGATGAACACGTCCGAATCGAAAAGCTGCGATCCTACGTGGCAGTGGAAGCCGCGCAGGTCGATGTTCCCGAGTGTCAGCGCAAGGCGGAAGATCTCCTCGGCCTGTCCGGTCTCGATCGCAAAGCCGAATTTGGAGTCGACCTTGCCTGTGTCCACTGCTTCAAATGTATGTGTGTCTATTCCGGGGGTCAGTCTGAGCAGCAGCTTCTGCCTGATTCCGCGTTTTGCGGCAGCGGCGTCCACCGCAAGGAGCTCCTCCGTGCTG
This sequence comes from Candidatus Limivicinus sp., assembly GCA_045586065.1. Classification (GTDB taxonomy): domain Bacteria; phylum Bacillota; class Clostridia; order Oscillospirales; family Oscillospiraceae; genus Limivicinus. Next base: position 11,593 of record JAZMZR010000015.1, on the reverse strand, counting down.
TCTATCACGAAATGGCCTATGCCGTGATCGATCGCGAACGCGATGTCCTCATCGGATTTGTTATTCGAGTGGAACCAGGCGCGATCAAGGGGGAATCCGGCTTTCAGCGCTGTGTAGATCTCGCCCGGAGATACCACGTCCACACACATATCCTCCTCACGCATGATCTCGTATATGCGTTTGAAGGAGGCGGCCTTCGAGGCGTAGAGAATGTGCCCGCGCCCGCCGAAATGATCGTTCAGGCAGCGCTTGAACAGGCGGCATTTTGCCCGGATATGATCCTCATCCATCAGATACAGGGGCGTGCCGTATTTTTCAGCAAGGGCGGAAGTGTCCTGACCCGCGAAAAACAGCCGGCCGGTCGGACCGAGGCTGAGATTGCCGCATATGAATCTCTGTTCCATTATGCAATGCCTCCTGAAATAAAGTAAAGGACAGCGCGGAACGCTGTCCTGAAAAAACAATTTCGGGATAGCTCTCCGCATCGGATGCGACAGCGCCGCGGATATTCTCCGCACCGCCAGCTGAAGGACTTGCCGGATCCTCCGCTTCGGCGCCTTCGCCTTTTCCGCACTGCTTCGGCAGCATTCGGGGTGCGGTACTCATCTCGGGCGCGCCTCTATCTATAATCATTATACACTTGTAAACGCCTGCTGTTCAATCGTGCGGTCTGCTGATTATTCAAAGACGGCAGGAACCGCTTTTATGGAAAATGACGTTATTTTTTCTTTAGGATCAGACCGGCGATCCATCTCTGAAAAGCATCCACTCCGACTCCCACATAGAAGACGCCGGCGGCCATCGCCGCAGCGATCTGGATGGGAAGGGTGCCCAGACTTCCGGGATCCAGGGGCCCCATGATGGTAAGGCCTATGGCCCAGCCGCAGAGCCAGGCAGGAGTGAAGATCCACTTGGGGGCAAGAGAGCCGATCAGAACGGCAAGCCCGCCCATAATGAACAGCGTGAGGAAGAGCTCGAGGTCGGGGTTGATGCTGAGCGCAGCCATCACGTGAACGGCTATATATGCCCAGAGGTCTCCCAACAGAAATCCTATGAAGATCTTCAGCGCATCCGCTGTCTTATTCCCGTTGGCAACGTATACGCCGGCGCAGATGAGGGCGACGGCGCCGGTGGTGATGCCGATGTGTCCGGAGAGTACTCCCCATATCGGGGGCAGAAGGGCGATTCCGAGCGCAAGGGTAAGGGTATTCACGCGGGCTTCTCTGCTTTTCATTTTGAACGGCTCCTTGGAGATGGGTTTTAAGTATTTAATAAATAAATTATATAGCCCCATGGTGCGTTTGTAAAGCGCCGCAGCCGTTTCCGGAAGGATTCAGGGACTGGGATCCTCCTACGTTTCAACGGCGACCAGGCTTCCGATCTCGATGTCGATCGTTTCCCGCAGCTTTTCCGGGCCTTCAGAGTCTCCGTAGAGCACGATCCTGCCGGAAAGCTCATCCATTTTTTTTACTTTGCCGCGTATCGTGACATAGCTGCCCCCGGCCTTCAGCGCATCGGGACTGAAGATGGTGAAGGATGCTGCGGGATGCTTTCCCTCCCGCAGATCCTGCGCGATCTGAACCAGGATGCGATCGATGGACGCACACTCGTGCTCCTCAAGATCCTTCCCGGTGTCGGTGTATCTTGTCTCCTCGGCAACGATCTCATCGAACCCGCTCAGGGCGGCGAACGGGGCAAACTGGGCAGCTCTGTCTTTCATCGGCATGTGGGCCCTTGTTTCCGACTGATGGTGCGGAAGGTCGATTATGTCTCCGTATATCTTTCTTGCGTCCGAATAGTCCATTTCAATCCGCCTTATGTCCGCCGATCTGACTGTTCCGCTCTATGGTGGTGGCACCATCCCGGAAGTTCAGCCCCTTGAGCACGGCGTTCTTTCCGTAGCGCGCCTGCAGATGGAGCATGGCGCTCTGAAGACTGCGTTCCTTCTCTCTTCTCTGACGATCCGCTTCACATTCCTTTTCGAGCGCCCCGTAGTCAGTGAACAGGTCGAGCTGCTCCGGCTCATCCTTCGGGATGTCCTGTCCCGTCTTCAGCTCGCAGGCGGCAATGGTCACCCTGCGTACAAGAAGCTCCGGGTCGGTGATCCGTTCAAACAGCTCTGATGCACAGTCGACCAGCCTTTTCGCCGAATCGGTGTAAAAGGGGAGCCTGCCTGTCCCGTGCGCGTGGGCCGGAACCGGTCTGCCGTAGTAGTCGGGCTTTATTGTTCCGTTAAACGGATCTCCCGTCCCGGCAACCAGATACCCTGTCCCCGACGCGGCGGGAATGAGACTCTCCCGGTCATAGTTGATGGTCAGCACGAGCTTTTCGGTCAGCAGACCCTTCGATGAAAGGTCCAAAGCGAGGAGCTCGGTCATCTCCTTCACGATAATGAGCGCCTTATTATACGGATAAGGCTCTTTCAGCACCTGTCCGGAAGAGAGCGATTTGCTTTCTGGCCGGATTGACTTCACAAGGTCGATCGTGGTTGGCTCCCAGCCCCAGGCATGGTCTATCAGAAGCTCGGCGTTGATCCCGAATGCCTTATAAAGCCTGTCTTCTCCGGCCTTTGTAAGGGAACAGCGGGCAATATCGCCCATTGTGTAAAGGTTCATGGCCTCGAGCTTTGTGCTGTATCCGCGGCCCACCCGCCAGAAATCCGTCAGCGGTCTGTGGCACCACAGCAATTCCCGGTAGCTTTTCTCGTCGAGCTCCGCGACCCGTTCTCCGTTTACGCCCGGAGGCATGTGCTTGGCAACGATGTCCATCGCGACCTTGGCAAGGTAGAGATTGGTTCCGATGCCTGCGGTCCCGGTGATTCCCGTCTCCCGGAACACCGCCTGAAGCAGTGTGGCGGCGAAGTCCCGTGCGCTTTTTTGAGCGGAGTCCAGATAGCCGGTCGCATCGATGAAGACCTCGTCGATCGAGTATACGAAAACATCATCCGATGATACAAATCGCAGATAGATCGAAACGATATCGGCGCTGCATTTTTCATACAGCTTCATGCGCGGAGGGGCAACGATATAGCTCAGACCGACCGTTTCGTCGCTGTCGAGAAGGTCGGCGTCATCCGTGAAGCTGCTGAAGTGATACCGTCCATCCGGGCCTTTCCCGAGGAGGCCTTTTCGGGCGGCTTCATGCAGTCTGCGTGCATTGACCTCTTTGACCTTCTCAACCACCTCAAACAACCGCGCCCTGCCGGATATCCCGTGTCTTTTGAGGGAGGGCGTCACAGCGAGACAGATGGTCTTTTCAGTACGGCTCGGGTCCGCTACCACGAGATTGGTCTTCAGCGGATCGCGCCTGCGGTCGATGCATTCCACGCTCGCATAGAAACTCTTCAGGTCTATGGCTATATACCTGCGCTCCATATGCCGTCCTCCTTTCAGCAGATTCCTGTAAGTATTATAAATGTATGGTGCCGATGTGTCAAAAGCAGAAAAAAAGAAGGTACCGGCCTGTACCTTCTTTTTTGATATGTATTTGTCTGTTCAGCCCATTACCGCGACAACATCCGCGATGCTGCCGGGCTCTGCGGGAGGGATCAGGCATCCTTCGACAGGTCTGCCGTTCACCCGGAGTTCTTTCACGCCTTTCTGCACGCCGTTCGGATTCTCAACGCTGATCCGGTAGGTCACACCGCGGAATCTCCTCACTGCGGTGAATCCCTTCATGTCAGCCGGGATACAGGGATCGATCAGAAGCCCGTCGAGAGCAGGCTTGATGCCGAGGATCGCCTGGCTGATGCTCAGGAAGGTCCAGGCGGCGGTCCCGGTAAGCCAGCTGTTCTTGGCCTCTCCGAACGTTGCGGCATCCTTTCCGGCTATCATCTGGCTGTATACATAGGGCTCCGTGCGGTGGATCTCGCCTATGTCCTCAATAAATGCGGGAGCCGTGCGGGCGTAAACCTGAAAGGCCCTTTCACCGTGTCCGAGTTCCGCTTCCGCGCACACGATCCAGGGGTTGTTGTGGCAGAATATCCCGGCGTTTTCCTTGTATCCGGGGGGATAGCTGGAGATCTCACCCAGCTCAAGACGGTACCGGGTGTAGGCCGGCTGCTGCAGAACAATGCCGTATTTCGTGTCCAGCAGCTCCTTCACACTCTCCAGCGCCGCCTCGGCCTGTCCGCCCGCCTTGCCTATACCAGCCATCACGCACATGCCCTGCGGTTCGATGAAGATCTTTCCTTCCTCACAGTCCTTTCCGCCGACCACATTGCCTAAAGCGTCATAAGCGCGGCGGAACCACTTTCCGTCCCATCCTGCGTCGAGCACGGCCGCTTCGACGGCCGCGACAGCCTGTTCAGCGTCCGAAGCCTCCTCCGAACAGCCGATGTGCCGCAGAATATCAACCCAAGCCTTTCCGTATTTCACGAACATGCCGCCTATGAACACGCTTTCCGCCACAGGGCCTTCGTTCGGGCCTGTGGTCTGGAAACTCTCACCCGGGTGCTCGGAGAAGCAGTTGAGGTTCAGGCAGTCGTTCCAGTCTGCACGGCCGATCAGCGGGAGACCGTGGGGACCGAGGTGCTCCGCCGTGAAGCGGAAGCTGCGCCGCAGATGCTCCGAGAGAGGCTGGGAAAGCGTTTCGTCGTTGTCGAAAGGCACCTGCTCATCAAGAATGCTGAAGTCGCCGGTCTCTCTCAGATAGGCGTCCGTTCCGGCGATCAGCCAGAGCGGATCGTCGTTGAAGCCGCTGCCGACCGCAAGGTTGCCCTTTTTTGTAAGCGGCTGATATTGGTGATAGGCGCTTCCATCCGGGAACTGTGTGGCGGCGATATCGAGGATCCGCTCACGGGCCCGTTCCGGGATCATATGCACGAAACCGAGCAGGTCCTGACAGGAATCACGGAAGCCCATGCCGCGTCCCATACCGCTTTCAAAATAGCTCGCGGAGCGGCTCATGTTGAAGGTGACCATACACTGGTACTGGTTCCAGATGTTCACCATCCTGTCGAGCTTCCCGTTCCCGCTCGAGACGATGAAGCTCGAGAGCAGCAGCTCCCAGTCCGCCTTAAGGGAGGAAAGAGCAGAGTCGAAGGACGCGTCATCTGCATATCGTGCGATCATGGCCTCGGCGCGGCTCTTGTTGATAATGCCCGGGGACTCCCATTTTTCATCCTGCGGATTCTCTATGTATCCGAGTCCGAACAGAATGCTGACACTTTCACCTGCGGCAATATCAAGGTCAAACTGCTGTGCTGCCACCGGCTGCCAGCCGTGGGCAATGCTTCCGGTGCATCCGTCGCCGAAAACTGCTGCCGGCCGCGCCGGGCTTCCGTAAACACCGATGAAAGCATCCCGCGAGGTGTCGAAGCCGTCAGGAGTCCGGTTGGACCAGAACACGGCATAATGGCTGCGGCGTTCCCGGTACTCCGTCTTGTGGTAGATGGCGCTCCCCTTGACCTCCACTTCACCGGTGGACCAGTTGCGCTGGAAGTTCGAGCTGTCATCGACTGCGTCCCACAGACAGAATTCTATATACGGAAAGACGCTCACACGCTTTGTCCCGCTGCTCTCGTTTGATACGGACAGCCGCACCAGAAGGCAGGCATCTTTCACCGGAACAAACATTTCCTGTTTCGCACGGATGCCGTCTTTGCAGCCCTCGATCACGGTGTAACCGAGGCCGTGCCTGCAGCAGTAGCTGTCAAGTTCGGTCTGCACCGGCTGCCAGCCCGGATTCCAGACGGTGTTTCTTTCCTTTATATAAAAATGAAAACCCTCCTGATCGAGAGGGGAATTGTTGTAACGGTAGCGGGTCAGCCTTCTCAGGCGTGCGTCGCGGTAGAAGCTGTATCCACCGGCGGTGTTGGAACAGAGTGTGAAGAAACTCTCGCTGCCCAGATAGTTGATCCAAGGCAGAGGCGTGCGCGGCGTATTAATTACATATTCACGATTTGTGTCATCGAAATACCCGAAGCGCATGACGTCCTCCATAGTAAAACGTTTAAGTTACTTGAATAATGTAAGATTATCGCAATAAAGCACGAATTGCAAGTATTAATTTACATAATTAGTATTCTTTTTTGCGCGGATCATGCCGTTCGGCTTGTGCCGGTAATAACAGATCAGCAAATCGTCCTGTCAATTTTCACAAAAAACAACTCAAACAGTTGTGCAGATGCGATAAAATTTGAAAAACAGGCAATTATCATATTGCAATCACAGAAAACAGGATATATACTCGAATTACGAAAACGATTAAGTAAATCGATTAAGTAAATCGATTACGTGAGGGGGCTTTCCAATGGTATCCATAAAGGACATCGCTTCAAAGTGCGGCGTCTCGGTGGCTACTGTAAGCAAAGCTCTCAACGGGCAGACCGATATCGGCGAGGCAACGAGGCAGCGTGTGCTTGATACGGCAAAGGAACTCGGATATACGGTTAATTATGCCGCCCGGGCCCTTAAAACGAACCGCACATATAACCTCGGTATTCTTTATACGGAGCTGCAGGGGAGCGGCTTCATGCATGAATACTTCGCTTCTGCGCTCAACAGTCTCCGTGCCGAATCTGCATCACGCGGGTATGACATTACCTTCCTCAACAGCAATGTCGGACGGCAGAGAATGACCTACCTGCAGCATGCGAGATATCGCCAGGTAGATGGGATTGCCATTATCTGCGCAGATTTTTTTGATCCTCAGGTGACGGAACTCGTCTCATCAGACATACCTGTGGTCACACTCGACCATTCTTTCAATAACCGCACTGCCATCATGTCAGATAATGTCAACGGCATAGAGACACTCGTCCGACATGCGTATTCAAAAGGCCACCGCAAGATAGCTTATATCCACGGCAACCCCACGGCCGTTACGGAAAACCGTCTGGCCGGTTTCCATAGAGCCTGCAGAGAGCTCAGTCTCGAACTTCCGGAGGGATACATCTCCTCCTGTGAGTATCATGAGACAGTCAGCTGCAATGCTGCCACGAAGAAACTGCTCTCGATGCCGGACAGGCCATCCTGTGTCCTCTTTTCGGATGATTTTGCTGCGATCGGCGGGCTCAACGCAATACGCGAAATGGGATTGACTGTACCGGATGATGTATCTGTCATGGGATATGACGGCACAAATCTTGCGCAGGTGATGAGTCCGAAGATGACCACCTGGTGCCAGAACACAGACGATATCGGAAAAATCATTGCGTCAAAACTGATAGAGCGTATCGAAAACCCTCAGACTACCATTCCGGAATACATAGTTGTCACCGGTAAACTATTTGACGGCGAGACCGTTCTGGATATGAACTGAAGCTGTTTTAAGAAATTTTGAAAGGGAGCGGAACGATGGATCGTAAGCGGGCAAAAAAGCTTGCTGAAGAGCTTGTGAGCAAGATGACGCTCGAGGAAAAGGCGTCTCAGCTCCGGTTCGATGCTCCTGCAGTCGAGAGACTCGGAATACCCGAGTACAACTGGTGGAACGAGGCGCTCCACGGGATCGCCCGCGGAGGTACGGCCACAGTGTTTCCGCAGGCAATCGGTCTTGCGGCTGCTTTCGACGATGAACTTCTTCAGAAAATTGCAGATGCGATCTCCACAGAGGCCAGAGCCAAATATAACGCTTTCTCTTCGCTTGGGGACAGGGATATCTATCACGGCCTTACCTTCTGGACGCCTAATGTGAACATTTTCCGTGATCCTCGATGGGGTCGCGGCCATGAGACCTACGGAGAGGATCCGTACCTCACCTCCCGTCTCGGCACCGCCTTTGTAAAAGGTCTGCAAGGCAGCGGTGATTCCCTTAAGACTGCCGCCTGTGCCAAGCATTTCGCGGCCCACAGCGGCCCCGAGGCCCTGCGTCACATCTTCGACGCACAGGTGTCAAAGAAGGATATGGCAGAGACTTATCTCCCAGCTTTCAAGGCGCTTGTCCAGGACGCAAAGGTCGAAGCGGTAATGGGGGCATACAACCGTGTGAACGGTGAGCCCGCCTGTGCAAGTCCCGAGCTGATGGAGATGCTCAGAAAAGAATGGGGATTCGAGGGCCACTTTGTTTCGGATTGCTGGGCGATCCGGGATTTCCACCAGAACCATGGCGTGACCTCGTCGCCTGCGGAGTCCGTAACAAAAGCATTGAAAGCAGGCTGCGATCTCAACTGCGGCTGCACCTATCAGAACATCCTCAAGGCATACGAACTCGGTATGATAACCGAGGAAGATATAGACCGCAGCGCTGTGCGCGTACTGACCACCCGCTTTCTGCTGGGTATCCTTGGTGATGAAGGAAGCGAATATGACACGATTCCGTATTCCGTTGTGGAGTGTGAGGAACACCTTGCCCTGACAAAAAAGGCGGCGCTCGAGTCATGCGTCCTCGTAAAAAACGACGGACTCCTTCCGCTTGACACATCGGCCTGCAAAACGATCGGCGTGATCGGACCGAATGCAAACAGCCGCTCCGCTCTTATCGGAAACTACCACGGTACTGCATCCGAATACACCACAGTACTGGAAGGCATCCAGGAAAAAACGGCAGGAAAGTGCAGAGTACTTTTTTCCGAGGGCTGCGCCCTCTCAGAAGACAAAGTCGAGCCTCTTGCCAAACCGGATGACAGACTGGCCGAAGCCGTTACGGTTGCAAAACTGAGCGATGCGGTCTTCCTGGTTCTCGGTCTCGATGAAACGCTTGAGGGCGAAGAAGGAGATACCGGGAACAGCTATCACTCAGGTGACAAAGCAGATCTTCTCCTCCCGGCTTCCCAGCGCAGGCTCGCGGAAAAGGTTCTTTCGGAAGGGAAACCGACGGTCGTGATTCTTATGGCCGGAAGCTCCATCGATATCTCGGAAATGGACGAAAAGGCGGATGGAGTTCTCATAGCCTGGTATCCGGGAGCCTGCGGCGGAAAAGCCGTGGCGGACATTCTCTTCGGAAAAGTTTCTCCCTCCGGAAAGTTGCCTGTGACGTTCTATAAAAACACCGCCTTGCAGGAGATGCCGGAATTCACGGATTATTCCATGAAAAACCGCACCTATCGTTATTATGGAGGAGAACCGCTTTATCCTTTCGGATACGGTCTGACATATGCAAAATGTGAGATCACCGGTTTTTCCGCGGATAAAGAGCGAGCCGAAGTCCGTGTAAGAAACACCGGAGACCGTGAAACGGAAGAAGTAATAGAGATATATGTAAAAGATGAAAAGTCTTCGCTTGCTCCGCCCAATCCCGTTCTGGCAGGCTTTCTCCGTATAAGGCTTGCTGCGGGAGAGGAAAGAGCATTCGGGACGGAGATCAACCCGCTGGCATTCACGGTCGTGGATGAAGAGGGGAGAAGGATCCCCGGAAGCGGAAGCTGGACCGTCTGTGCCGGCTTCGGGGCCCCTGATCCGCGTACAGAAGCGCTTACCGGCAGCAAGTCCCTCTCTGTGCATATCGGCTGAAAGCTCGGAAAAACCTGTTAAGAACCGGAATACCGCAGTCGGATCCCGGATCTTATATAAATTGAAAATCATTTTTTAAGGAGGATACCCATGAAAAAGATTCTTGCACTTGTTCTTGCACTTTGCATGGTAGTCGCTCTCTGCGCCTGCGGCCAGACCGCCGCTCCCGCTCCTGCAGCTGACGCCCCTGCACCCGCATCTTCCGGCACTGATGCCGCTCCCGCCCCGGCCGATACCGGCGCTGAGGAAGTAGTCCTCAAGCTGTGGTGCATTGCCACCGAGTCCGATGCGAACCGTCCCGCATACCTGCAGGCCATCGCTGACTACGAGGCCGCGCATCCCGGTGTGAAGATCGAGATGGAAGCCTTTGAAAATGAGTCCTACAAGACCAAGATCAAAGCAGCCATGATCGGCGGCGACGAGTCCGACCTTCCCGACATCTTCTTCACCTGGTCCGGCGCTTTCCTCGGCGACTTTGTCGATGCCGGCAAAGTCCAGCTCCTCGACAGCTACTATGCCCCCTATGCGGCTGCGATCCCCGAAGTCATGCTCGCCAACACCACCTATGACGGCGGACATTACGGCGTCCCCACCACCTTCAACATCGTTGCCATGTATGCCAACATGGATCTGCTTGCAGAAGTCGGATATGATCATGTCCCCACGACCTATGAAGAACTCATCGACTGCTGTGACAAGCTCCTTGCAAAGGGCATCATCCCCTTCGGCTGCGCCGGCAAAGAGACCTGGTGCGTGACCGAATATCTCGAGCCCATCATCATCAAGACCATTGGTTATGAAGCTCTCGGCAAGATCTTCGCAGGCGAAGCTTCCTGGAATGATCCCGACATCGCAAAAGCAGTTTCCACCCTTCAGGATATGATCAACAAGGGTTACTTCGATCCTGCCGGCGTTGCACTCGGCAACGACGAAGTCAAGGCCAACTTCCTTGCCGGAAAGACCGCTTTCTATCAGAACGGCTCCTGGAACACCGGTGAGGTCAATGATGCCTCCTTCAAGTCCGCAGTTGCTCTCTTCCCCGTCATGAACGCTGAGCGTTCCAGCTACAATCAGACCATCGGCGGCCCGTCCGACGCACTTGCTGTCTGCGCTTCCTCCAAGAATCTCGACATCGCTTCGGATGCTGCCATCTTCCTCGGCAAAGAGATCTGCCACTACAACTACCTCAATGCTGTCGGCCTTCCCGCATGGATCCCTGACTACGACACCAGCTCTCTCCCCGCCCTGATGGTCGACATTGCCGACATCGTTGCCAAGTGCGAGGGCATGGTCCTCTTCGGAGACACTGCCATGAGCGCTGACCCGGCCAACACCTACCTGTCCTATGTCGCTCAGGTCTATGGCTGCGAGATCGACGGTGAAGGATTCGTCGCAGGTCTGACAAAGGATCTCGGCTGATCTTTCTGAGAGAAAGAACACTTTCTGAATCAAAGGGCGGAACTCCCGAATATGGGAGTTCCGCCTCCCCTGAAAGAATGGGAGAACCGTATCATGAATAAGCTATACAGCAGGAAAATCCATATAATCGTTTTCCTTCTTCCGGCGCTGATCCTTTTCTGCGGAGTTCTCATAGCGCCGATCGGAGCCTCGGGTTATTTCAGCCTGTTTGACTGGAACGGCCTGGGCGAAAAGACGTTCCTCGGGTTCGCAAACTACAGGGAGCTTTTTACGAGTGACGAGATCGGCTTTCTGAAAGCGCTCGGGAACTCGCTTCTTCTCGCTGTGTTCTCCGTGTTCCTGCAGCTGCCTCTGGCTCTGGGGCTTGCCCTTACCCTCGGCAAGAAGATAAAAGGGGAGAGGCTCTTCCTCTCTGTTTACTTCATGCCGGTCCTGATCTCCACCGTGGTCATCGGTCAGCTCTGGCTGAAGATCTACAATCCGGACTACGGTATCCTGAATGTGTTCCTGCGCAGCATCGGCCTTGAGAAATGGACCAGGATCTGGCTCGGAACAAAACAGACCGCCCTCGGGGCTGTCTTCGTACCGACGCTCTGGCAGTATGTCGGTTATCATATGCTCCTGCTCTATGCGGGAGTAAAAAGCGTTCCGCCTGAGCTGCGCGAAGCCGCCATGCTCGACGGCGCGAGCGACAGGCAGGTCAACCGCTATATCGTCCTGCCTTATATCAAACCCATTATCCGCATCAGCGTGATCTTTGCGGTCACGGGCTCACTGAAGTCCTT
>JAZMZR010000014.1:0-32271 GCA_045586065.1 Candidatus Limivicinus sp. | reverse complement strand
AGCGCAAACTTCACGCCGCACTCATCGAACACGTCGAAGATCGGCGTCCACAGCTCGACGATCTCGTCGAAGCCTGCTTCGACCATCTCCTCGCTCGTCTGCGGGAAGCTGTACCAGAACTTCCAGATCGGGCTGCCCATGAAGCCGGTCACAACGCCTACGCCCATGGCCTTTGCCGCTCTTGCGGTCCACTTCATCTCCTCAATGGCCCATGCACGGATCTCCTCGGGTTTGCTGGCCAGCGCTCCCGGTGCAAATCCGTCAAGCCTCGGATCCCACAGGTCGCCGACGCACTGGCCCGTCAGGTGGGAACCCAGTGCCCAGGTCTTCAGGCCGTACTTGGCCAGTATCGCCTTCTTTTCTTCCACGTATGCAGGATCCGTTGCAGCCTTGCGTACGTCGAAGTCCGCCCAGGTCGCGATCTCCAGACCCTCGTAGCCTATCGCACTCAGTGTCTTGCACTGTTCCTCAAAGCTCAGGTCCGCCCACTGTCCCGTGAATATCGTTATTGGTCTGCTCATGTCTTTTCCTCCGTTTATTTATAGTCTCGGAATTAAAATATGGCATACTTACTCCATATTATTATATGTATATTTTTACATCATTATCCATGAATTGTCAACAAAAGACGGGCACCGAAGTGCACCTCGATATATACACTTATACTAAAAAATACGTTGTTTTTATATTACGGTGTATCGTGCAAAGCAAAATGTATTTATTCTTTTTTTACTCTGTAATACTGTGTTCATGTAACTGTTTGAAAAAGTAGAACTCTGGCGTATCTTTCAAATCTATTTTGTTGAATGAAATGTGATTCCATGTTAATATTATTATCAGATTAAAAGAATACTTTGCATAAATTTTAAAAGGAGTAAAAAAATGAGAAAACTTAACGTCGGCGTCATAGGCTGCGGAGCTATCGCGAGCATTTATATCCATAATCTGAAATACCATTTTGACAAGGTGGAAGTTGTTGCATGCAGCGATCTCATCCCGGAAAAGGCCGAGGAGATCAGAGCAAAATATGATCTTGCTAAGGCGTGTACCAATGAGGAGATGCTTGCAGATCCCGGAATCGATATTATCATGAACCTGACAATACCGAAGGCGCACTATTCTCTTAATAAGGCCATACTTGAGGCCGGAAAGCATCTTTATTGCGAAAAACCTCTCTGCGTAACGCTTGAGGAATCAAAGGAAATCATCAAGCTTGGGCATAAACTGGGACTGCGCGTTGCCTGCGCTCCCGATACTTTCCTTGGCCCCGGCATACAGACCGTTCGCAAACTCCTTGATGAAAACGCTATAGGAAAAGTAACGGGCTTTTCCATCAATCTCCTCAATCCGGGCAGCGAGCTCTGGCATCCGTCTCCTGCATTCCTGTATCAGCAAGGCGGCGGTCCGATGCATGACATGGGACCATACTATCTCACTGCATTGACCACACTTCTGGGACCGGCGGAGGAAGTATTCTGTTATGCCTCTCCGAGTTTCAGGCCGAGAGATGTGCGCACTGCGGTCATGGAGACCACCGAGATCAATACCGATTATAACGGCCTGCTTAAACTCAAATGCGGTGTTTACGGAAACATCAATATGAGCTTTGATGTCTGGAAATCAAAAAACAACGGCATGGAGATATATGGGACAGAGGGAATGATCACAGTCCCGGATCCGAATGCGACGCAGGGGCCCGTTTATGTTTTCCACGGACGTGATTTCATGGCCGAACTCAATACGATCCCGAGAGAAGAGTTTGTAAAAAGGCTTATGTTCATACATGACGGTGAAGAGAAGTATTATCAGGAAGAGCCGCTTGCATTCAGAGGCGGAAACAATATGCGCGGTGTCGTTACCGTCGATATGGCTATGGCCATCGAAGAGGGGAGGCCGCACCGCACTCCTGGCGAGATCGCATGCCATATTGTCGATATCCTGGACAGCTTCGACCAGTCTGCAGCGGAGCACAGGGTGGTAAAGCTTTCTACCTCGTTTGATAAGCCTGACGCGTTTTATCCCGTGGCCGAGGGCCTTTGGCTGGGAGATCTGGGAACGGCTTCCAACTTTGTCTGAACCAACCGTATAATACCAGGGAACAGGCTGTGAAATTAGTTCCCTGAACATGATCGTTTCTGATCCAAATTCTGAGAACGATTAACGGATAAGGAGAAATCTATGGAAAAAATGAAAGTCGGCGTGATGGGGTGCGGCGCGATCGCCAGCATCTATATCCACAATATGAAGTATCACTACGGAAATGTCGAGGTTATTTCATGTTCGGATCTTTATCCGGAAAAAGCGGAGTTCATCAAAAACAAATATGACCTGAAGCGGGCCTATACCAATGAGGAACTCCTTGCGGATCCCGAAGTGGACATTGTTCTGAACCTGACTGTTCCGGCGGTCCATTATGAGCTCAACAAGGCCATACTGAACGCAGGCAAGCACCTGTACTGTGAAAAACCGCTTGCCGTAACGGTCGAGCAGGCAAACGAGATCGTCGCGCTCGGACATAAGCTCGGCCTTCGCGTGAGCGATGCTCCGGATACCTTCCTCGGACCCGGGATACAGACCGTCCGAAAGCTTCTGGATGACGGAGTGATAGGCGATGTTACGGGGTTCACGGCGAACCTCTTCACGCATGGACACGAGCTGTGGCATCCGTCACCGATGTTCTACTATCAGGAGGGCGGCGGACCAATGAGGGACATGGGTCCGTATTATCTGACCGCGCTCATCTCATTACTGGGACCTGTTGAGGATGTGGCCTGCTTTGCCTCCAGAACTTTCCGTCAGCGCGATATAAAAGGTACGCTCATTGATTCCGATGTATATACCCAGTACAATACGCTGCTGCGAATGAAGTCAGGAGTCTACGGGAATGTCAACATGAGCTGGGAGGTATGGAATTCCAAGCTGAACGGTCTTGAGATCTATGGTACGGACGGCATGATTACCGTTCCGGATCCGAATTCCACCACTGGCCCTGTTTTTGTATATCACGGCGACAGGTATACAGATCTTATCAGTGCAATTCCGAGAGATGAGATCGTGCAGAGACTCATGTTCGGAAGGACTCCCGAGGCACAGAGCTGCTACGAGGAGGTTCCCCTCTGCTACAGAGGCGGAAAAAACATGAGAGGCATCGCAACGGTCGAGATTGCCATGGCGATCGCAGAGGGACGCCCGCAGCGTGCCAGCGGCGAGATGGCTGCGCACATAGTGGATATCCTCGATTCCATGGAGCGCTCTCAGGAGACGGGGCAGATCGTGAAGCTCAGCACGACCTTCGACAGACCGGAGGCATTCTATCCTGTTGCGGAGGGTGTATGGCTGGGAGATCTGGGAACAGAGTCCAGCTTTGTATAAAAGACCAGGACAAGAAAAGTCCCGAGTCGGATTCTGCCCTTTAGACTGTATCGTATTATTTAGTATTTTGCAGTCTTTTGAAAAATGAATCCGGATCAAAACATGTTTGGGACAAAATATATGCTTTGTCCATGAAATGCTCCGCTTGCGGCGATACAAATACCGGCCTGCTGTTCAATACAGCAGGCCGGTATTTGTTAAGCAGACTTTCCCGATGAATAAGCGGATCATAAAAGATGACTTACAGAAGGGAAGTGTTGAGCGCCTTTTTATTCGTTGTTCTTTTAAGGACCGCATAAAGAACGAACAAAAGATGAAAAACAATTGCCACGATTATGCCAAGTCCGAGTATATAGGCAATTCCGCCGGTACCGCCGGTCATGTCCCAGATCAGCTTGAGCACGGGATTGTCGGAATACCTCGCGAGGAACATGAAATTTGTCTGGAACGCACAGTTGATCGGATAGATAAGCGCAGCCAGAAATGCGGTCACGAGCAGCGACAGCCAAAGCCCCGCATAGCGCGGTTTGATTTCTCCCGCGGAATATCTTGCAATAATGTACGCAGTGATAACAGCATGCAGCAGAAACTGATGAATTGCATAGAAATTGAGCGGCGGATAGGAGATGACTGTCGGGAGCAGAAAAGCGATCACGGCGGAGGGCAAAAAAGGAAAAGCCATAAGCTGCTTGAAAAAACGGTTTTGAGGCCAAAGGGCATCAATCAGGATCGCGTATTCCGCAAAGCTGCAAAGATGCAGAGGAAGAAGCTTGGCACTGGGAGCACCTGTAAGCGCACCGGCGCACTGCTTTGTGATCTCAAACAGAATCAGGAACAGAGCGATGCTTTTTCGCATGTTGTCCCGCTGATGATCTCCGCTACACCGATAAAAAAGGGTAATGCAGATTATAACGGTCAGACAAAACAGAATCCATAAAAGATGCGGAAGAGAAAAGATGGAGAAGCCGGTACCTCCCAATTCTTCGACGGAGTCCTTATAGGCCCAGAACAACTCCCAGCTCATGATTATCTCATTTCTTCCAGTGCCTCAAAAGCGCCTTTGACACAGGCTTTTGTCCTGTCATTCTACAAAACCTTGATGAACCCGACTGCCTGTACGATGATAAAAACGATTCTGCGGGCTGCCAGAGCAAAATGCTCCGCGTTTCCTACGGTGCGATCAGATGCTTCTTTCGGTGCCTCATAACTTTCATCCAGATCTCCTTTTTGAACCTTTGTCTGCACAGGGCCATCAAGAAAGGAACGCTGCAATCGGAGAAAGCGCCTCCAAAAAGAATCTCGGATTGATGAAAACCAACAATCCGGGATTCTTCTGTATTCTGATTCAGATAGACAGATTATTTGAAAACTCCCGAGCACCGGTCCCTCGGGCCATCTTTTTATCCGGTCTATTTCAGATCCGTTTCCACTTAACGCCGTGCGGGATATCGGTCAGTTCTATGCCCGACGTTTTAAGCTCATCGCGGATAGCGTCAGCAGCGGCAAAGTCTTTTGCCTTTTTTGCCGCCTGCCGGGCAAGAATCTTTTCTTCAATCTGCGGATCAGAAGTCCCGTCCTCCGCGATTACAGTGAATTCTCCCTCGACAGCCTTCTGTTTCTTTTCAGTTTCTCTCTTTGCGTCTGCTTTCTTTATAAGGTCAAGGCCTAGAACATAGTCGAAGTCCGCTATCACTTTCAGCTTGGTGTCATCATTTGTATCAAACTTGAGAACATCATAAAGCGCAGTAACAGCAAGGGATGTGTTCAGATCGCTTCCGAGTGCGTTGTCAAAGCGCTGTTTCAGCGCGGCAACGGCAGCTTCATCCACCGGCGCTCCCTTCGGGGTGAGTGCTGCCACACGACCTATGAGTTTATTATAGGTTTTCATCGCATTGTCGAGGTTTTCCCAGTTGAAAACGAGAGATTTCCTATAGTGGCTCTGCAGGCAGAACAGCCGGTAGGCGAGAGGATCATATCCCTTTTCCTCCAGAAGTGAAACAGTAAGGAACTCACCGCTGGATTTGCTCATCTTGCCGTCGTTCGTGTTGAGATGGTACACGTGCATCCAGTAATTGCACCATTTATGACCAAGATAGGACTCACTCTGGGCAATCTCATTGGTGTGATGGGGGAACGCGTTGTCTATTCCGCCGCAGTGAATATCGAGATCGTCACCGAGATGCTTCATGGAGATCCCGGAGCACTCTATATGCCAGCCTGGATATCCTGTTCCCCACGGAGAATCCCATTTCAATGCCTGATCTTCAAATTTGGATTTGGTGAACCAGAGCACGAAGTCGTTCTTATTGCGCTTGTTGATGTCCTCTTCAACACCTTCGCGCACGCCGACGGCAAGATCATCCTCGGTATAATCATTGAAGATATAGTAACGCTCGAGCTTCGAGGTGTCAAAGTATACGTTGCCGCCCGCAAAATAGGCATATCCCGTGTCCATGAGCTTCGTGATGATGCGGATATAATCTTCAATGCAGTTGGTGGCAGGTTCTACGACGTCGGGAGTCTTTATGTTGAGTTTGGCGCAGTCGGAAAAGAAAGCGTCTGTATAGAACTTCGCGATCTCCATTACGCTTTTGTGTTCACGCTTTGCGCCCTTAAGCATCTTGTCTTCGCCCTCATCGGCGTCGCTTGTCAGATGCCCGACGTCTGTGATGTTCATCACGCGTTTGACATTATAGCCTGAAAAGCGCAGATACTTCTCAAGTACATCTTCCATAATGTAAGATCGGAGATTTCCGATATGTGCGAAATGATACACCGTCGGTCCGCAGGTATACATTTTCAGGACGTCCGGATGATTGGGCACGAACTCCTCGACTTTTCTTGAAGCAGAATTGTATATCTTCATAGCAGTTCCTTCTTTTCTTATTGATCTTTCAATATATCAATGTTTTTAATGAAGTATTCCGCTCCGGAATACAGAGTGGTGACAAGAATGATAATACTTACGGCAGTATTGAGAGGCTTAATCTCCGGAAAGAGCATCATGGCACCGAGACCGACCATTGTACAGGCTGTTTTGATCTTTCCTGACCAGGCAGCTGCTATTACCCTGTCTTTGACAGAGGCTGTAAGACGGAGCCCCGATACCGCGAATTCCCTGAATACTATGATTGCAACGATCCAACCGGGCATCTGCCCTTTGTCCGCAAAATAACACAGTGCGGCAACGACGAGCATCTTGTCGGCAAGCGGATCGGCAAACTTTCCGAAATCGGACGTCTGATCATAATGCCTCGCTATATAACCGTCAAGGAAGTCCGAAAGGCACGCAGCGACATATACGATGAACGCTGCCGTGAGATACCCGGTGTAGGCAAGTATCATAAAAACAGGCACCAGAACCACCCGGAGCAGGGTTATCTTGTTGGCGGTGGTCTTCAGCATATCACTTCTCCTGTAAGATATCCGTCTTCAAAACCGGTTATAAGAACATCTGCCATTTCCCCCTCAGCACAGCTGCCCGTGAAATACACCGCTCCGTCGATTTCAGGGGAATCCGCATAGGATCTGCCGACATTCATCTGGGATTCCTCATCGAAATACTCGCAGAGCACTTTCATGGTTTTGCCGATGAACCCTCTGCAGAAATCGTCCATGATTGGCGCCTGCAGCTGCATGATCAGATCTGCCCTCCGTCTTGCCACGTTCTCTTCGACGTGCTCCATTTCGGAAGCGGGAGTGCCCTCCTCAGGGGAGAAGGGGAACACGCCGACTCTTTCGATCCGATATTCCCGCAGAAAACTGCAGAGCTCCTCAAACTCTTCCTCTCCCTCTCCGGGGAGACCCGTGATCAGACTGGTGCGGAGAACAAGTCCGGGTATGCGCTCGCGGAGTTTTTTGAACAGGGTCCTGATGTCGTCTCCGGTCCCGCGGCGGTTCATTCTTTTGAGAATAGCACTGTTAATATGCTGTATCGGGATGTCAAGGTATTTGACAATCTTTCCATTTTCGGCTATTTCATCTATCAGCTCATCGTCAAATGCTTCGGGATAGAGGTAATGCAGCCGTATCCACTCGATACCTTCTATCTTGGAAAGCTCTCTGCAGAGCTTGGCAAGACAGCGCCTGGAGTAAATGTCGGTGCCGTATCGGGTGATATCCTGCGCAATCACGATAATCTCCTTCACACCGGATGCGGCCAGGTCGGCTGCCTCGTCGAGAATATTCTCCATAGTACGGGAGCGGTATCTGCCGCGAATAGAGGGAATGGAGCAGAAAGCGCAGTAATTGTTGCAGCCCTCTGCGATCTTGATATAAGCCCAGCCCGGGCCCGTGGAAACCACACGGGGCGTTTCCTCGATATCAGCATTCCTGTCGCGGAAAAGATCCAGCTTTGCACCGGCGGTAACGGCATCTGCAGCTTCGACTATGTCGGAATAGCTGCCGACTCCGAGAACGGCGTCAATTTCGGGGAGTTCATCAATGATGGAATCCTTATATCGCTCCGCAAGACAGCCAGTCACAATGATGGCGCCGAGCTTTCCGTCCTTTTTCAGCTCCGCAGCTTCAAGGATCGTGTCAATCGCCTCGGTTTTGGCGTCATTGATAAAACCGCAGGTATTGATCACGACGAAATCAGCGCCCTCTGCGGAAGGAACGAGCGTGTATCCGGCTTCATCAAGAAGATAGAGCATCTGCTCGCTGTTTATGAGGTTTTTCGCACATCCGAGTGAGATCAAAGCGAATGTTTTTTCCATAAATAGTGTACCAAAGGATCAGTCAGATTTGATATCGAGTTCATTGAGCGCTGAGCGGATCTCATCCCAGGAAAACCCGCGTCTGAAAAGTGAGGAAGAGACTTTTCGGATATTATCTTTTGAATAATCTCCTCTGAGCTTTTTCTGCAGCATGTCGGCCAGCCGCTCGTTTCCGCCGGACATTTCATCCAGAGCCTTGTCCCACAGATCACGAGATATCCCGCGTCGAACGAATTCTGAACGTATCCTGCCGATCCCGTAGCCTTTTGATGAGTAATGCCGGACGAGCATCCCGGCATATTCCGCATCGTCAAGGTAATGCCTTTCAGCGAGCCAGTCGGAGCAATATGCGGCCGTGATGGCATCATAACCCTTTTCCATCAGCTTCTGGCGCATTTCCTTCTCGGACATCTGCCGTCTTGACAGTATTTCAAGCGCATGCTCTCTTGCGAGAGCACGCGCCGATTCTGCGGTGAATTCTTCAAAGAGATCCGGTTCCAGTTCGCGGCCTGCAAACAGTCGGAACTGAGCGAGGACATTTGCTGTGGTCCTGATCTCCCGGTCACCAATTGTGACTGCGAATCTTTCCGAAGACAGTTTCCGGATCGCCGATACGGTCATTCTTCAAAATCGCCGGCGCTGATATCCACCGGTTTGGCAGCGGCCTGAACAGCTGCCCTTCTGCCTCTGGGCGTCAGCTTGTCGGCATTTTCGCGGATCTGCTTTTCAATCTCATCGCAGATCTCCGGATTGTTCTTCAGATAATCCTTGACTCCGTCACGGCCCTGGATTCGCTGACCGTTGACCGTAAACCAGGCGCCGCCTTTCTCAATGATATCAAGCTTGACGCCCATATCCACGATTTCTCCGATACGGGAGATGCCCTCACCGTAGATGATATCAAACTCGGCCTCTTTGAATGGAGGAGCAACTTTGTTCTTTACGACCTTCACTCTCGTGCGGCTGCCTATATTTTCCCCGTTGACCTTTATGGTCTCTGTGCGGCGGACATCAAGTCTGACCGACGCATAGTACTTCAGGGCAAGACCGCCGGGAGTTGTCTCGGGATTCCCGTACATGACGCCGATCTTCTGGCGCAGCTGGTTTATGAATATGACCGTGCAGTTGTTTTTGGATATAGCACCGGCCAATCTTCTCATGGCCTGTGACATCAGTCTCGCAAGAGCGCCTACAACCGTATCTCCGACTTCACCTTCCAGTTCGGAGCGCGGAATAAGCGCTGCAACGGAGTCCACAACGACCACGTCAACGGCTCCGGAGCGTACAAGTGATTCGGTGATGTCGAGAGCCTGCTCACCGGTATCCGGCTGAGAGATGAGAAGACTGTCGATGTCAACGCCCAAGGCCTGCGCATACGCCGGTTCAAGAGCATGCTCCACATCGATATATGCCGCGTCTCCTCCGTTTTTCTGCGCAGAGGCGACGACATGGAGCGCAAGGGTCGTTTTTCCGGATGCTTCCGGTCCGTAGATCTCGACGATTCTCCCTCTGGGAACGCCCCCGACGCCCAGCGCGAGGTCAAGGTTGAGAGACCCGGTCGAAAGAGCTTCAACATTGACGGGGATATCCTCTCCCAGACGCATGATCGTTCCCTTGCCATAGTCTTTCTCTATCCTTGCTATGGCAGCCTGGAGGGCTTTCTTCTTATCCGTTTCTTCCGCGGGTGATGCCGATACTGTGACTTTTTTCTTTTCTGCCATGTGCTTTATCTCCTTTATAATGAATTACGGTTTTGAAAAGCCCGTAAAGGCTCAGTAGCTGCCGATAACGACCCTGTCAGTTCCGAGAGTGTCCTTGCGGTAACTTACGGATCTGAATCCCGCGGAGAGCAGCATTTCTCCGACCGTCTCAGCCTGTCCCTCTCCGACTTCGAACAGAATGCATCCGTCGGGCTTCAGCAGCGATTTCCAGTATTTAATGATCCCTCTGAAAAACTTCAGTCCGTCCTCACCGCCGTCAAGAGCCCAGATCGGTTCATAATTCCGGACGGAACTGTCTAGCCCGGCAATCTCGGAAGTAGAAATATACGGAGGGTTTGAAATGATCATATCAAATGCGCCGAGGCTCGCGGGAGGATTCATCGTGGCATCTGCCTGCATGCAGATCGCTCTTGAACTCAGCTTATTGAGGGCGATGTTTTTTCTGCAGATCTCAAGCGCAGCGTGGCTGATGTCCACGGCGATGACCCTCGAGGCGGGAAGTTCATGGGCAACGGCGCAGGTGATGCACCCGCTTCCGCAGCACAGATCCAGGATCCTGGCATCCATTTTGCTGCCGGTGAGCAAACCGACGGCTGTCTCCACGATTACTTCTGTATCGGCCCGTGGAATGAGGACATCCTTTGTTACATATAAAGGAAGGCCGTAGAACTCCCATTCGCCAAGGACATATGCGATCGGTTCACCGGCCATGCGCCGCTCGGCACTTTCAAGGGCTTTTTTCTCAACACTTGGACTGGTATACAGACGAAGATCTCTGAGAAATTCCTGAGAGTTTTTTCCCGAAGCACAGGAAACGATCAGCCTTGCCTCCTGGGAATACGTCTCAATCCCGGCGCTGCGCAGCATGTTTCGGATCTCCAGATAGATGTCGTTGTATGTTTTCATTTTTGATCACATGCCCCAGATATCGGAGCCCTCCTCTTCGGGAATGACCAGTTCAAGTGCGCGTATGGCACATTCTATCATGCCGTCGTCCGGCTCATTTGTGGTAATCCGCTGAAGCCATTTTCCCGGAGCCGAAAGGATTGCAGAGAGTATGTTGTCATGTTTTCCGCACCAGAGGTTGATTTCATATGAGAGTCCGACCACCGCAGGAAGAAGCAGCAGATGGAAGAGCATACGGAGGAAGCTGTTGTCAACGTGAACAAAAGAGTTCACAATTATGCTCACAACGACCACGACCAAAAGGAAACTGGTCCCGCATCTGGGGTGAAAACGGGATTCCTTCCTCACATTGTCTACAGTCAGAGGCAGTCTGTGCTCGTAGCAGAAGATAGTCTTGTGCTCCGCTCCGTGATAGGAAAAAACACGCTTGATGTCCTTCACTCTGGAACTGAGCATCATATATGTGAGCAGGATCAGTATCTTCAGAAGACCCTCGGAGAGGTTTCGGATCAGATAACTGGTTTTCAGCACAGGGATCAGGCCGACCAGGAACGTCGGAAGAAAAATGAAGAGAAACAGCGCAAGAGCGACCCCAAGCACGACAGCTGAGCCGACGATGAGCTTCTGAGCCTGTTCTTCCGGAAAATGATTCTCGATCCACTTGTCGAGTTTATCCGGCTCTCCCTGCTCTTCCGGAGGAATAAGACCTGCAGAATAGGTCAGCGCCTGCATTCCTTTGACCAGCGAGTCGAGAAAAGTGGCGCACCCCCTTATGAAGGGCCAGCCGAGAACGGGATAACGGTCTTTTATGAATTTTAGTTCTTCGGTCTTTTCAACGAGACCGTCAGCGGTGCGGCAAACGATTGCCTGCATTTTCGGCCCTCTCATGAGAATGCCCTCAATGAGAGCCTGGCCGCCTATGGATGTGCGGAACGGACATGTGTTATCAGGCATATATGTAGTTATCCTTGCCTAGAATTATCAGTTAACTCTTATACAGAAGATTTGAGGGGGAGCGTTACTTCAACATGGCAGCCCCCGCCCTCTGCGTTTGTAATATCAAGCTTTCCGTTATGCCGCGTCACGATTTCATCACATACGGACAGACCGATGCCTGTGCCGCGGTTCTTGGAACTTCCTTTATAGAATTTTTCCTTTACATGCGGCAGTTCGTCAGCCGGTATGCCTTTCCCGTAGTCGCGGAAAACGATATGCACGCCGTCTTCTTCGAGGGTTAGACTTATATCGATCTTTTTCCCTTCTCCGCCATGCGTGGCCGCATTATCAAGAAGGTTGAGAAACACCTGCTTAAGACGCTCATCATCACCCGGAATGAGAGGAATATCCTCTTCGGGAGCTTTATAGTTGACCGTGATCCCGGCCTGTTTCATAAGCTCTCCGTATGTAAAGATCGCGTCCTCAAGATTGGCTGCTATATCGATCTGTTCTATCCGCAGATTGAATCGGCCGTCCTGTATCCTGGTGAATTCAAGCAGCTCGGCGACCATGTTCGTGAGGCGTTCGGCTTCCTTTGAAATGATATGGAGACCTTTGAGAGAGTCACCCTGCACTGCGGGGTCAAAAGCAATGGTCTCGCTCCATCCGGTTATGGCAGTCAGCGGGGTGCGCAGCTCATGGGAAACCTGAGAAATGAAATCGGTCCTGTATTTTTCCCCGATCCCGATCTTCTGAGACATGTCGTTTATCTCGCCGGTCAGAGCGCCGATCTCATCCTCTTTGTCGGTTTCAAGCTGAATCCCGTAACTTCCGGAGGCTATCCTCTTTGAAAAGGCCGTGAGCTCGTTGATGGGGTCTATGATCTTTCTCCAGAACCAAATGTTCAAGAAAATCAGATAAACGCATATGATTGATATGATTATGATGGAAAGCATA
Organism: Candidatus Limivicinus sp.; assembly: GCA_045586065.1. Lineage (GTDB taxonomy): Bacteria > Bacillota > Clostridia > Oscillospirales > Oscillospiraceae > Limivicinus. Next base: position 19,661 of record JAZMZR010000014.1, on the reverse strand, counting down.
AGATGAGCTCTTGTCACACACCAGACCGCCGCAAGAAGCAAAATGATGGCAGCGAGAGCGGAGACGAGCAGCTGGACCTTCAGACTTTTAAACATCGCCTGTTGATTTCTCCAATCAGAGTGTATTGTTCAGCAGAACATGAGAAAGCGGGAATTCAGTATCCCCATTTATATCCGTAACCCCAGACGGTCGTAAGATAAGTCGGCTCCGCAGTGTCATCTTCGATCTTTGTGCGCAGTCTTCTGATGTTGACATCGACGGTTTTCGGCTCCCCAGAGAAATCCTCGCCCCAAACGGCAAGCAGGATATCATCGCGGGACATGGCTCTGCCGGGATTCTCCATGAACAGTTTCATGAGCAGGTATTCAATTTGGGTAAGCTTGAGACGCTCACCGTTCTTCTCGAGAGTGCGGTTGCGCGTGTTCAGCAGGAATGGACCGCTCTGGATCTCATAATTGCCGTCCACCTCATCGATCCCGAGCCTGCGTATGAGGGCGTCGACGCGGGCAGTCAGTTCAGCAGGAGAGAAGGGTTTTGTCACATAATCATCCGCACCGGTCATGAGACCCGTGACTTTGTCAATCTCCTGACTTTTTGCGGTGAGCATAATAATCCCCATTTTTGAACCGGAGGCCCTGATCTTACGGCAGACTTCGAAACCGTCAATGTCCGGAAGCATCACGTCGAGCAGAGCCAGACAGATATCCGGATTCACCTTTAGCTTTTCAAGCGCGGCGGCACCGGTATCCGCTTCAATCGGCTCATAGCCGCTCCTTCTTAAATTGATCACTACAAAGCTGCGGATATTGGCTTCATCCTCAAGTACTAGAATCTTCTTCATATATATCTCCTCACTTTACTGTTTTTGCAGAGGCTTTTGTTACAATTCTGCTCCTATAATATGACAGCTTATTATATCATGTATTTCAAAAAATGAAAAGATGTTTATTATAGATAAATAATAAGCATAAATCTCTGTAAAACGTTGATAATTTTGCTTCAAACTGTTATCATATGCCTCATGAATCAGAAAACGAAAGGAAAGCTGGTCAAAATAATGAGTGTTACCGATAGATTCCTCAGATATGTAAAGGTAAATACAACATGTGCAGAGGAGCGTAATTCCGTTCCTTCGACACCCTGTCAGTTTGATCTGAGCAGGCTTCTTGCGCGGGAGCTTGAGGAAATGGGAATGCAGAATGTATATGTGGATGAACATGCCTATGTTTATGCGGATCTTGCCGCTTCTGCCGGACATGAAAAGGCTCCGGCCATCGCGCTGAATGCACACCTGGATACTATTCCGGATTTCACGGGAGCCGGAGTGAATCCCCAGGTGATCCGAGATTATGACGGCGGAGAGGTGGAGCTGGGAGACTCGGGAAGGATCCTTTCACCAAAGGATTTCCCTAACTTGAGCACTTTCGTCGGAAGAACTCTCATAACCACGGACGGGACGACCGTTCTCGGTGCGGACGATAAGGCAGGCGTTGCGGAGATCATGCAGGCCTGTGAAGAGATCATAACGGAGGGGATCCCGCACGGCAGAATCGCTGTATGCTTCAGTCCTGATGAGGAGATAGGTCACGGCGCGTCCCTTATGGATCTTGAAAGGGTAAATGCGGATTACGGATTTACAGTTGACGGAGGGGCGCCTGGGGAATTGAATTATGAAACTTTCAACGCAGCGGCGGCCAGGATCGAAGTAAACGGATTCAACATCCATCCCGGATCGGCTAAGGGAAAAATGATCAATGCCGGCACGGTGGCTATGGAGATCAATGCCATGCTGCCTTCCGGGGAAGTTCCGGAGAAAACGGAAAAATACGAAGGATTCTTCCATCTAACGGACATGAGCGGAACAGTGGAGAAAGCCACGCTCAGCTACATTGTCAGAGATCATGATGCCGCGTTTCTTGAACAGCGCAAAAACGCGCTGCGCCTGATCGAAAAGCTTATCAATGAAAAATACGGCGCCGGTACCATGGTGCTTACTATTACCGATCAGTACCGCAATATGGCAGACCTGGTGAAAAGCAGACCGGAGATTATGGAGCGTGCAAAAAGTGCGATCGTTCGGGCGGGAGCAGTGCCGGACATCAAACCGATAAGGGGTGGAACCGACGGATCGCAGCTGTCATACAGGGGCCTCATATGTCCGAATCTGTCGACCGGAGGTTACGCCGGGCACGGCCCCTATGAGCACATCACGGCAGAGGATCTGGAGATTTGCAAGAATATCGTAAAGTACATAGTGACAGATGAATGAGAAAGACGCGGGATCTGTTTAATGATCCCGCGTCTTTCCTGCTGTCTGAAAAGAATGATCAGCCGTAAACGTCGAGCGTATCCATCAGTACCACGTCCACGTCGAATGTCTCTCCGGTACTTTTTCTGTAAATGGTAAATGTCATGGAATCTCCGACAAGCAGGCCTTCTTTTGCATCAAGGATATCCTGTGTGCTCCTGACTTCGTTTCCATTGGCATGGGTGATGATGTCTCCGGGTTTAATTCCTTTTGCTTCTGCATCGGATCCTTCCGTGACATCGGTGACATAGAGTCCGAAGGGAATCTTGTATTCCTCAACGGCATTTTCGGGAACCGCGCCCACCGTGATGCCTATCGATGTCCGTCCCCTTACTTCTCCGTTGGCTATCAGAGCGTTCGCTATGCTGATGGCATTGTTTGAGGGTATCGCGAATCCGATGCCTTCAACACTGGCATTCACGCTTGAGCTCATTTTCATGTTGGTGATACCGATCACTTTACCGTACATATTGAACAGCGGTCCGCCGGAGTTGCCGTTGTTGAGAGCTGTGTTCGTCTGAAGAACCGTCATGGTCCTTCCGTTATACGAGACGCCTCTGTCGATCCCGGAGATGATACCGTTGGTCAGCGTGGAACGGAAGCTCTCGCTGAGAGGGTTCCCGATCGCAGCGACATCTTCTCCAACCTGAAGGGAATCACTGTTTCCGAATTCCGCGACGGGAAGGCCCTTTTCCTCGATCTTGAGCACAGCGATGTCACTGCTTGCATCAGCACCTACCAGCAGCGCCTCATAGATGTCGTCATTCTGCATTTTGACCGTGATCCTGTCACAGTCGTCGATGACATGGGTGTTGGTCATGATCAGTCCGTCAGAAGAAACTATGATCCCGGTACCCATTCCGTATTCGACGTTCTTGTTCTGATAGGTGATGATCGTCACTACGAAAGGACTGCATTTCACATAGAGCTCCTGCAAAGTGAGTTTGTCAGTCCCGTTTTCCGTCAGTTCGAGCCTCAGATCAAGGTCACCTTTATAGGAATCTGCGTCTATGTGCACATCATAGGATTCTGCCGGCGTAAAGAACGAATTGAAGAAATCGTCTACGTTATCAGGGTACTCCTCGTCAGCACTGTCGCTGTCTTCATCGGGGGTTTCAAAAGGAAAAACGCCGAATCCGTCATCGCTTTCGTCTCCGAAAGAGAACGAGGAAACGTTACCGTTGTTGTTGACGGAAAAAGAGACTTTGCTTTTAAAAAGCTTGCTGAAAACCACGGAACTGAGCACGATCAGCGCAACCACAAGAAAGACCAGCGAAAGCACCAGCCATACCCCGCGGCGCTTTCTTTTTTTTCCCTCAGTCGGGAGAGGGGAAACGGGCGCAGTTTCCGACGGGCTGCTTCCTTCAGCCTTTTCAACGGGAACACTGCGATCAAGCGGTTCGTACCATCCGTTATTGTTGTTCATTATAATTCCTCAAATCTAATTGTTTTATTCTGCAAGCGCGAGAGTGAAAGCAAATTCGGTAATTCCGTTTTCACTTCGGACAGCAATATCCTCATCATGCTCATTCATGATCTGTTTTACAAGGTAAAGACCCAGACCGACTCCGTCCTTGTCTATACTTCTTGACCTGTCGGACTTGTGGAATCTGTCAAAAATAAACGGGAGATCGTCAGGCGGGATGGTCTCGCCTTCATCTTTCACCGCGACGTAGGCCTTCTCATCGTCCTTGTACAGTCTGATGGTAATGCAGCTTCCCTCGTCGGCGAATTTGACCGCATTGTCTATCAGATTATAAATGACTCTCGTAATGGCATCTTTGTCTGCCCGCACCATGATACGGTCATCCGGAAGCTGAGGATCAACGTCCAGCTTTTTCGCAGAAGCACGGGTCTCAAAACTCAGCATTGTCTGGACGATGACCTCCGTGAGATCAAAATCGGTCCGCTTCGAACCGCCGGCGTCATGGACTTCCGCTCGGCTCGCTTCAAGCATGTTTTTCACGAGTCTGCTGAGCCGCTCGGTCTCATCTCTGATTGCGGCGAGGTATTTTGCACTGTCCTCTTTCGGGATGGTGCCGTCAAGAAGACCGTCGGCAAAGCCGCCGATAGTGGTCATGGGGGTGCGCAGTTCGTGAGAAATGTTCGAAATGAACTCGCTTCTGCGTTTCTCCGCGCTTTCAAGAGAATCTGCCATTTTATTGAAGGAATCGATCAGAGCACCAAGCTCGTTCTCCGGATCCTCCACCTGTCGAACTCTGACTGAAAAATCGCCCCTTGCGAATTTCCTGGAAGCCGCGGAGATCTCATCCAGGGGTCTCGACATCCTTCTCCAGTAAAGCATGGCCATCAGCAGCACGATCACAAACACTGTCAGCCCAATCGCAACTATTATACTCAGAAGCTGGTTCCATGCAGCAAGAATGTTGTCGAGCCTGTTGGAAACGAACACGTATCCGAGCAGTTCACCGGTATCGGAAGAGTATACGGGTGAGGTGACGACAAACTGCCTGGAAGGGAACAGCCCTCCGAGCGTGTCCAACCGGCTTACTTCGGCACCACTCTGCAGCTCCTGCAGAAATGCGTCCGATATCCGTTCGCCCGTATATACGTCATCCGAGATCTCGCTGCAGAGACGGATCTCCCCTGCAGCGTCCGAGATCATAATCATGTTCCCGGTGCCCTTGGCGACCGAAACGATGTACAGTTTCAGCGTTGGAAAATCGCTCCCGTCAGAGCTGTAGGATGCACTTGCCATCCGGACAACTTCTTCCGCGGCATTGCGCATGTCCGATGAATACTCGTTGAGGATGAATGTCCGCCCGATACTTAGAAAGCTGATCCCGATTATCAGAAAGCACAGTCCTATCATGACTGCGGTCGCAAGGAAATTGCGCAGGAAGATGCTTTTCATCGTTTATGCCTGATCCGCCTCGAACTTGTATCCGACTCCCCAGACGGTCTTAAGGCTCCATTTATCCGAGACACCCTCCAGTTTTTCACGGAGCCGCTTTACATGAACGTCAACAGTTCTGGAATCGCCGAAATAGTCAAATCCCCAGACCTCGTCCAAAAGCTGGTTTCTCGTGAACACCCGGTTCGGAGAACTGGCCAGATGATACAGGAGTTCCATCTCTTTGGGAGGCGTGTCGACCTTGACACCGTTTACAATAAGCTCATAGGAATCCATATTGATCTCAAGCTTGTCGAAAACAAGCTTTTTCTCCTCGGCGGTCTCGCCTTCGGAGCGGCGCATCACCGCATGGATCCGGGCGATGAGCTCTTTAACATTGAATGGTTTCGTGACGTAATCGTCCGCACCCATTTCTAACCCGCCGATCTTGTCATTGGGTTCGCCTTTGGCGGTGAGCATGATGATCGGAGTCGACGCCTTCTGGCGTATCGCACGGCAAATCTCCCAGCCGTCCTTCCCGGGAAGCATGATGTCCAGCAGGACGACGTTCGGCTGGAAAAGATCGTAGATGCCTTCCGCCTTTGCTCCGTCGGAGCAGATCATGACATCAAAACCGTCTTTCCCGAGATAAAGCCTGAGCAGTTCTGCTATGTTGCTGTCATCTTCTACAACAAGGGCTCTTTTATTGCTCATATGGGATCCTCCTTTTGAAAAAATTGAAGGAAACTGATTCATTGAACGCGATAATAAAAAGAACGATCATATCATAAATAACACAGAAACTGTAAAGCTACTTTAAAGTGCGGCGTCAAGCTCCAGAATGGCGGCTATATACATTTCGAGGGCAAGAAGGAACCATTCCGAATTGGCCGCTTCATCGGGACCGTGGATCGCACCTGCCCATTCCGGCATGATCAAAGTATCACTTTCAATACCGAAGGAGACAGCGTTGGGGAAATGACGTGCGTATGTTCCGCCGCCCATCGTGAAAGGCTTCGCGTTCTCACCGGTATACTCATTATATTTGTCTATGCAGATCCTGATCTCCGGCTTGTCCGCAGAGATATAAAAGGGGACTGCGTCATTGTCCGTGACCACATACGCGAAATCTCCGGCAGCGGCGGAAAGAATCGACCGGATCTTCTCTCCGCTCGTGTTCGTGGGATAACGGCTGTCAATGGTCTGATACATCCTGCCTTCATCATCAAAGCCTATCACTCCGCAGACGATGGTCAAAGGATCGAATTTTCCGTCGTTTGCAGCAACTCCGATTCCGGAGCCGTCGGGGGCTGCATGGATCTTCTGAACGATCCGCAGAAATGCGGCTTCCTTTTCATCCGCAATGCCGTTTTCCAAAATGTAGTCGATAAGGACCGCAACAGCATTTACCGTTCCGGAAGGTCTTGAAGCGTGTCCGCCGATCCCGTGGGAAACAAGACGCCACAAAGTCCCTTCCCTCATCACATCGACCTTTCCGGAAGGAAGGAGTTCACCGCTGAACCTGACAAGAGCCTCCGCTTTCCCGGGAACAGCATTTGCCACCAGTCCGCCTTTGATTTCCACTATGTTGCCTTTCGGCATCCTGCTGATGATTCTGCCGTGATACAGGCCCTTTTCCCCGTTGCAGACCGGGAACGAACCATCCGGCGTGAAACAGAAACGGGGCGCCGGGTAATGGGAGAGATAATAGGACACATCTTCCATGCCGGTCTCTTCGCTCACGCCGAGAAGTGCACGTATCTCGTGTCTGGTCCTGATGTTGTTCTCTTTGAGGTATTTGAGCATATAAAGGCACAGTACCGAAGGACCCTTGTTATCCACTACACCTCTTCCGATGAGCCATCCGTCCCGCTCGCGCATGACGAAAGGATCCGCAGTCCAACCATCACCTGCAGGGACCGTGTCAAGGTGGGTTATCGTGGAGAGATACTCCGCTCCGTTCCCGTAAGAAGCATAACCGATATAGCCGTCACAGTTTACTGCTATGAGTCCCATGTCCGATGCCATGCCGAGGGCGGCATCCAGCACTTCCGCGCATCCCTTCCCGAACGGGCTGCCGGGTTCGGCGGATGAGCATACACTGTTGATCGATACGAGCCGTCCGATATCCCGGATGATACTGTCGCGGTTTTCTATGACAAAGGCATGGATCTTTTCTTTTAATAAACGATCTGTCATGCATTACCTCCTGAAAAGCTCATTTAAATATTTTACTATAAATCCGTGCGATTATCAATCAGAATAAAGAACAAAGAAAAGACACGCCGATGCGTGTCTTTTCTTATCAGGATCGGATCGGTTTTATTTTCCGGCGAGGAGCAGCTGCAGAAGAGCGGATCCGTTGAGATTGGCATCCTTTTCCTCTTTGGGCTTGCTTGAGAACAGGCCTCCGAACAGGCCTGAGGACTGCGGCTTTGAACCTCCCAGCATGAGCATGACTTCGCTCAGATCGAGGCCGTCGCTGAGATCGACCTTCCCGGAATTGCTGCCCGTGGCAGTGGCGGCGGAAAGACCGCTGAGAAGAGCCGGCGCAATGTTACTCAGAACGCCGGATACCTGCTGCTGGGATAACCCGGACTGATTTGCCAGAGAAATCACACTGGAATCCTTATCGGAGCCGAGAATATGACCGATGATTTTATCACCGTCCTCGGTATCAGCTTCGGCAACCTGAACCGCCATGGGCTTTTTGTTCGTGTGCTGCGTGAGAGCGCCGAGAAGAGATGAGAGTCCGTCCTGGCTGGATGCGTTCTTGGTCATCATTTTTATGAGAAGGGGTATGGCCAGCGGGATCAGCTTTTTCAGCTGCTTTGAACTCAGGCCGGTTTTCTTCATGAGAGTGCTGAGAGTGTTGCCGGAAAGAAGGGATTTGATGATGATGGCTAATAGATTCATGATAGTCCTCCATGTTCCAGATAATCCGTATTTGAAAGGATGTATGCATTATACAGTATTTTTTTAAAAAGTACACTAATTTATTTGGAAATTATGCAAACTTGTTATTCTTCGATTGCCTGTTTTCTGGGAGATAGATGCAGCAGCTGCTTCCTGAATGATAAGATTTACATAATTTTTTTGCTTAATTTACATAATATTATATATTTGTAATTAATTTTTATCAAATTTTCTTGTTAATATAGTTAAAAATTAATGCAATTTTACCGTATTTTAATTCCATTTTTTGTATAAAATGCTATAATATGTTAACTGAATTATGAAATTTTTTTAATTATTTTATGTTAACAAATATGGGTTTTGTACAGATGAAACGTTTGATCCGCTTTTCTCTGAATTTCATAATGATGATCGTGTTTGCTCTCTGCATGCTTATAGGAGCATCTGCGGAAGTATACGGCAAGCCTTCTCCTGGCCCGGGGGACTTCGATTTCGATCCCCTTACAGGATCCGTGAGCTGCCGTGACGAGAATATCGGTGACTTCTCGGTCGTTTATGTCGATGCTGAGGGAGTGAGGATGCATGAGCTTCCGTCTGCTCCCGGCATGTATACCGTCAAGGTATCCACCGAAGAAACGGACTTCTATAAAGCCTGCACCGAATTGACAGGGCCGTGGTTTTACTATGTAGATATGGGTTCCGTAAGTATCGGTTCCGGAAACGGAAAGCTTGTTTACGGGACTGCCGGTTCTGTCCGGTACAATGTCAACTGGACAGGGGTCAATCTGACGGTCACCAGCGGAGACGCTGCCCCTGCAGTCAGATGGATCTCCGCGGAGCCGGAAGGCGTTCAGGTTTCTTTTTCAAACAGATACAGTACTATTTCCATGTCCTCACAGAAAAACTGCCCTGCATCTGCAGGAACCTATCTGTTCAATGTCACATACGGCAGTCTTGTCTCGGAACAGATCAGCCTTGTGATAGAGCCCAAAACCGTCAAAATGCCGGCTGTTACTGAATCGATGCCTTATAACGGAAAAGTCCAGCGCCCTGCTGCCGCCGGAGAGGGATATATGATCTCCGGTACCGGAAGCGCGGACGCTGTAGGATGCTATAATGCAGTGATCGAGCTGTCGGATATAAAGAACTATGTGTGGAGTGACGGCAGTACTGCTCCTGTGAGCGTTAACTGGGAAATCACCAGAAGACCGGTGATCATCAGCAACGTCAAGGTTTCTGATAAGGTTTGCGACGGGTCATGTACCTGCGAGGTAAACTGCACGGAAGCAAAATTCAAGGGCATCCTAAAGGGGGATGAATTGAGCTGTTCTGCTGTTGGATGCTTTGACAACCCGAGAGTGGGCAGCGGGAAGAAGGTCGAGATCGTATTAACGCTCGAAGGACCGGACAAGGATAACTACTATATTGATCCGACAAGTCAGACATCTGCCTGCGGTACGATTGTAAGAGGAAGTGAGGAGGGTAGGGCCGAATATGTCACCGAGCCCGACCACAACTACAGAAACGGTGATATTGCAGGTGGAAGTGAATCGATAGAAAAGATCCTGTCCAATGAAGACCTGAGGCTCATCAAAAACGGAGCGAACGTTCAGGTCTGGCTCTCCATTTCGGATATCTCCTCCACCATATCTGAAAACGAGGTTTCTAAAGTTAAATCTGCAAGTGAAGGTGCGAATGTCGGAGCATATCTGGATATCAATATATTCACGAAATACGGAACTGACACAGACGCGGTCAAAGTCTCTGAAACAAGAGAAGAGGTGACCATTGAATTCAGGGTCCCTCAGAATCTCAAAAACAAGAACAGCAGTGTGTACAGGACCTATCAGCTTGTACGGATCCATGACGGTGAGGTCGAGATACTGGATGCCGAATATAATAGTTCGGATGACATGCTCTGCTTCAGAACAGATAAGTTTTCGACCTATGCTCTGATATATAAGGATGTCCGGGTGAAGGATGCCAGACGAGACTTTTTTGAGTTCGATACCCAGAGCAGGAGCAACAGGCTTCTTTTCGCCATGATCGCCATTGTACTGGGCAGCGCACTCGCGGCAGACTTCTATCTGGTCAGAAAACAGGGGAAAAAGAGTTCCTATTCCGGCAGACACTGATATTCCGGAGATTCCTCCCTAATATATATCCGTAAAGGAGAGCGGACCGGTTTACGGCCCGTTCTTCTTTACGGCTGTTATTGACTGCTTCGGGCTGGAATAATATACTATATACTAATAGTAATAGGGGGTGTCAGTATGAACGCGATTGTAACGGTTGTCGGCCAGGACAGAGTCGGAATCATTGCGGCTGTCTGCATTCGGCTTGCTTCACTGAACATCAATGTGCTCGATATATCTCAGACCATTCTTCAGGGTAATTTCACCATGGTCATGGCGGTGGATATCAGTGAGGCGAATGTGTCTTATAAAGAGATAAGTGAAACGCTTTCCGAACTGGGGAAGGATATGGGGCTTTCCATTCGCATCCAGAGGGAAGAGATATTCGATGCAATGCATACGATCTGAGGTGCACTTGGATGCTTAACAGAAAAGAGATCCTTTCGACCATAGAGATGATCGATCAGCAGCATCTGGATATCCGTACCATTACAATGGGGATCTCCCTGTATGACTGCTGTGATAGCGATGCAGAAGCAGCCTGCGCAAAGATTTATGACAAAATCTCGCGCTATGCGGAAAAACTTGTTTCCACGGGAGAGGCGATTGAAATCGAATATGGCATCCCGATTGTGAACAAGCGCATCTCGGTCTCTCCCATAGCGCTTATCGCAGCCGCATCGGATACGACAGACTATATTCCCTTTGCAAAGGTCCTCGACAGGGCAGCCAAAAACTGCGGAGTAGACTTTATCGGCGGCTTTTCCGCCCTGGTTCAGAAGGGGATGACAAAGGCTGATGAAAAGCTTATCCGCTCCATTCCTGAAGCGCTGGCATCAACAGAGCTGGTCTGCTCCTCGGTAAATGTGGGGTCGACAAAAGCGGGAATCAATATGGATGCGGTCGGCCTGATGGGGAGGATCATAAAAGAGACGTCTGTTATGACGGCTGAAAGGAACGGACTCGGATGTGCGAAACTCGTTGTATTCTGCAACGCGGTGGAGGACAATCCGTTCATGGCGGGAGCTTTTCATGGAACAGGCGAAGCGGAAAAAGTCATCAACGTCGGTGTGTCGGGACCGGGAGTGATACACAGCGCTCTGAAAAGCGTTAAAGGACAACAGCTGGATGTCGTTGCCGAGACGATTAAAAAGACGGCCTTCCGGGTGACCCGCATGGGGCAGCTTGTTGCAAAAGAAGCGTCGGAAAGACTTGAGACGCCCTTCGGCATTGTGGATCTTTCCCTTGCCCCGACTCCGGCGGTGGGAGATTCTGTCGCCAGGATCCTTGAAGAGATGGGTCTTGAAGTATGTGGTACGCACGGAACGACAGCAGCGCTCGCGATGCTCAACGATGCAGTGAAGAAGGGGGGAATCATGGCCTCCTCGTCTGTAGGCGGTCTGTCCGGAGCATTCATACCGGTATCGGAGGATGAAGGAATGATCTGCGCCGCGGAGAGAGGAACCCTTTGCATCGACAAGCTTGAAGCGATGACTTGTGTCTGCTCCGTCGGTCTTGATATGATTGCAGTCCCTGGCGACACACCTGCAGAAACTATCTCTGCCATTATCGCGGATGAAGCGGCAATCGGAATGATCAACAACAAGACAACGGCGGTCCGTCTTATCCCGGCGCCGGGGAGAGGCGTGGGAGACAGGATCGAACTCGGCGGACTGCTCGGAAGTGCGCCGGTCATGCCGGTCCATTCGGAGAGCAGCGCGGCGTTTATCAACAGAGGAGGTCATATCCCGGCACCACTTAACAGCTTGAGAAACTGACAATACTGTTTAATATCAGGTTGCATATCATATATTCATATATAGTGTAGAGAACTCTCTTACAGACGTCGGTTCTGTAAGAGAGTATTTTTAATATGTACAATGTATACAAAAGTGACACGTGTTAAATATCAAAGTTTGACAAAAAGTTGAGTGGATAAACGATTGACAGAAATGAATATTGAGTGTATATTATACACAGTCTAATGAATAATATTCATTATTCAACCAAAACAAAGTGGCTGTATCAAGCAGTCCGGAAAGAGGAAAAAATGAAAAAGATAATTGCTCTTGTTCTGACGGTTATGCTCGTTGCTCTCACATTTGCCGGATGCGGCAGTGAAGATGCAAAACTTTCCAAGGCATACGACAAGTACCTTTCGCAGTTCAGTTCAAAAGGAACGAACGGCACCCTTACCGTCGCACTTTCTCCCGACTTCGCACCGATGGAGTTCTATGACATTGCAAAGAAAGGCGACGCCGCGATCGTGGGATTCGATGTTCTTCTTGCCAATTATCTGGCGCAGGAGCTGGATATGACGCTGGTTCTGAAACCCATGTCCTTTGACGCCTGCCAGGCCGCCGTGCAGACCGGCAACGTGGATATCGCGATTTCCGGTTTCTCCTGGACCTTTGAACGCTCCGAGAACTATGCCCTCTCCGACTGGTATGTAGCCGGCGAGAACGAGACCCAGCAGTCCATCATCTGCCTGAAAGAAAATGAGGGCAAGTTCACCAAGCCGGAAGATTTCATAGGCTACAAGATCGGCTACCAGGGGGCGTCCCTGCAGCAGATCCTTGTTCAGGAAACCTTCGGCGATCTGGATGTTGACACAAGCCTTGTCTATGTGGATCTCGGCACTGCCGTTGAGGCTCTGAAAGCAAAGCAGGTCGACTTCCTTGCTGTCGCACACGGGAACGGGGAATCCATCATAGCCAGCGCAAATGATGCGATCGCTTTCACCGGATTTGATTTTGAAGTGGACGACATCTATAAGAACAACGTCTGCCTGCTCCAGAAGGGCAATACAGAACTGCTGGAAAAGGTAAATGCTGCCCTCGCCAAGGCGCTTGAGAACGATTACTATTCCGGCTGGTACGATGCCTGCAAGGTTTATGCCGGTGTTTCAACTCTGGACGAGCTCGGATTTGACGACGAAGGCAACAAGATCACCGGGTGACCGGTTGGCTTTTACGCAGCTTAATTGCTTCCTATAGGAGAGTTCTTCATCTATGAACTTTATCATGAACATCGTCAATATAATGGCGAAATACTGGCAGGTCTTTCTGCTGCAGGGCATAGGCTATACGCTGCTCCTGTCGATCATAGCGGTGGCCGGCGGCGCCTTCTTCGGTTCGCTTATGGCCCTTGCAAAAAGGTCCCGTCTGAGGATCCTGAAGGCCATCGTGAATGTGATCGTTGCGGTCGTAAGGGGTACTCCGGTGCTTCTCCAGCTGTATATCGGCGTGTTCGTATTTCCGATGATCATTCCGAAACTCTCCTCTCTGCCTTATATCTATTCGGTTTCAATCGTGCTGATCATCAATTCCAGCGCGTATGTTTCCGAGATCATCCGCTCCGGGATCGAGGCGGTGGACATCGGCCAGATGGAAGCTGCCCGCTCACTGGGCCTCACACAGCACACGGCCATGCTTTCCATCGTTCTTCCGCAGGCGGTAAAAAACATCCTTCCGGCTCTCGGCAACGAATTCATCATGGTTGTGAAGGAGACGTCTCTGGCTTCTACTTTCTTTGTGGGCGAACTGATGACGGCCTATCTGAAGGTGAAGGGAAACACCTACCTTACGATGGAGTGCCTTCTCATCGTCGGCGTACTGTATTTTGCACTGACCTACGTCCTCTCAAAGATCCTGAAAGCCTGGGAAAGGAGGATGAAAGCCCGTGCCTGAAGTAATGCTTGATATAAAGAACATATATAAAAACTTCGGAGATCTGCATGTCCTGAAAGGAGTTTCCACAACGGTGGAAAAGGGTGAGGTCGTTGTTATAATCGGCGTATCCGGTTCCGGTAAATCCACTCTGCTCCGCTGTATGAATCTGCTGGAGGAACCCACCTTCGGCGAGGTCTGGATGGAAGGCAAACTGATGACGCCTGTTGATCCTTACCTTCATTATGATGTACTCCGGGCATCAAAGACATATAAGGGTCTTGCTGAAGGCGGACTTAATGACGAGGAGGTCATCCATAAGATCAAAGAGGAAGATCTGCTCAAGGAAAAGCATCCGAAAACCGAGGGGCCTGAATACGCGGCTCTTATGAAAAAAATCTATGAGGAATACCACATAGACATCAATCTGGGCCGTCAGAAAATGGGGATGGTCTTCCAGAACTTCAATCTCTTCAACAACAAGACCGTAAAGGAAAACATCACGCTCGCTCCCGTCAAGATCGGGAAGCAGCGCCTCAAAGAAGCAAAAAAACGCGGAGAACCGCTTACAAAGACGGCGGCGGACATCGAAAACGAAGCCAATGAGAAAGCCATGAAGCTTCTCGAAAGGATCGGACTGCAGGATAAGGCGGATGCTTATCCGTCAACGCTCTCAGGCGGACAGAGGCAGCGTGTGGCCATTATCCGGGCGCTTGCCATGGAGCCGGATGTAATGCTATTTGACGAACCCACCTCAGCCCTTGATCCCGAGATGGTCGGTGAGGTCCTTGACCTGATCCGCGACCTCGTGAAAAGCGGGATGACGTCCGTAATCGTTACGCATGAGATGGGATTCGCGAAAGAAGTCGCGGACAGGGTCATCTTCATGCATGACGGTGTCATCGCGGAAGAGGGAACGCCCGAGCAGATCTTCAACAATCCGAAGAATCCGCGCTGCAAGGAGTTCCTCAGCAAAGTCCTGTATTAAGAAAGACATGGCTCCCGCACACAGCATGAGCGGGAGCCATGTTCATAGGATCCGAAAGGGAGACGAAAAAGTGGACAAGCAGAAGATCTATCAGTATATCGACGATAACAGCGGACTGTTTACGGATATCTCACACAAAGTCTGGGAATTTGCCGAACTGTCCCTGAAGGAATTCAAATCAGCGGCATTGTATTGTAAGGCGCTGCAGGAACAGGGCTTTGAGCTTGAAGAAAAGCTCGGCGACATAGAAACAGCTTTCAGCGGGTCATATACGCAAGGCCCGGCTCCCGGAACTGCCGGCGCGGGTCCCGTTATTGGGATACTCGGAGAATTCGACGCGCTTTCGGGCCTTTCCCAGCAGGCCGGTGCCGTCGAATGCAAGGAACCGGATGACGCCGGGCTCGCTGCCGCTCAGGGCGGATCGGGGCACGGATGCGGTCATAATATGCTCGGGGCCGGCTCTTTCGGCGCCGCCTGCGCGGTGAAGGACTTCCTTGAAAAGACGAACACGCCCGGGACTGTGATTTTCTACGGCTGCCCCGGAGAGGAGGGCGGTGCGTCAAAGGCATTCCTTGCACGCGAGGGAGTATGGGAAAAGCTTGATGCAGCGATCACATGGCATCCGGGGTCCATGAACGAGGTGACAACCGGCACGAGCAATTCCTGCACGCAGGTGCTGTATAAGTTCAAGGGTCTTGCAGCCCATGCCGCCGGAAATCCCTTCGACGGAAGATCCGCTCTCGATGCTGTCGAGATCATGAACGTCGGATGCAATTATCTGCGTGAGCATATGAAAAAGGAATGCAGCATCCATTATGCCGTGATAGATGGCGGCGGGTTTTCGCCGAATGTCGTTCAGCCGCATGCGTCCGTTCTGTATATGGTGCGCGCCGTCAAGGTGAAAGACGTAAAAGAACTCCAGAAGAGAGTAGATAAGCTGGCTGAAGGCGCGGCATGGATGACGGAAACCACCTATGAGAGGATCTTTGTCGACGGCACGGCAAATCCGCTTCCGAATACGGCGCTGGAAAAGGTCCTTTTCAGCAACATGAATGAGGTGCCGCTTCCGGTATACACAGCTGAAGAGCAGAATTATGCCGCAATGCTTCGGAAAACATGGGCCGGCGGGGAAGTCTTTCCCGGTCTCGGCGCGCTTGCGGATAAAGGGATCGCCGCAAAAGTTAAGGAACTGACCAAGAATAATACACTGGATCTGAACAACTTCGTTTATCCCTTCTACAGCGGAGAGGAGTTTACTCCCGGTTCCACGGACGTGGGAGATGTAAGCTGGCTCACGCCGACCGCGCAGTTTAATGCGG
Source organism: Candidatus Limivicinus sp. (assembly GCA_045586065.1). GTDB lineage: Bacteria > Bacillota > Clostridia > Oscillospirales > Oscillospiraceae > Limivicinus. Next base: position 3,473 of record JAZMZR010000014.1, on the reverse strand, counting down.
TCACCTGGCCTGCGGGAAGTCCGGGCCATTCATGGCAGAATGTCTCCTGCGGCAGGACTTCGATAGGGGACAAGGGCCTGCTCTATGCCGCCAAAGTGCTTGCCGGAACGGCAGCAGACCTGTTCACGGACCCCTCTTTGCTGAACACTGCAAAAGCAGAGTTTGCCGAAAGGACAAAGGATGAAAAATACCTCTGTCCGATCGAGGATGATGCGGTACCGTATGTGATAGAGTAATTGAATCAGAAAAAACGAAAGCCTCCGCTTATCGGACCGGACATGGGTCAATAAGAGGGGGCTTCTCATTTAACGGCAAACAGGTTCAGATCTCTGCGCTCAGCACTTCAAGAAACCGTTCAAGGCTGGCGGCCTTTTCCAGATGAAGGTCAAAGCTTTTCTCTGCAGTGACTATCTCGAGAGCGGGTGTCTTAACCTCTACGGTGACACAGTGACCGGCGCTGACAGTTCTGTGGGAGGAAGATGCGGTCTGTATCGCGGACCTCGGTATATAGTTCCATTTAAGCCCTTCCGGGATATAAACGGCCTCTCTGCCGAGTCTGTACTGCTCGATCCGTTCCGCACCGCGCAGATCTTTACGCGCATCGGGGATACTGATGCCTGGGATAAGAGATTCCGGTGTGAACATAGAGCGGTCTCCTTTTCAAAAAGACATCGAATTTTTGAAAAAAGAATATCACATTTCGGGAAAATTAGAAAGACAAAATATAATTTTGAAATTCAGTGATCAATCAGTCACAGCAGGATTCTCGTCACACCGAAGACTCAGTGGACGATCCAATCGAAGAAGATGTTCTGCTTTTCGTACAGGATCCCTCCAAACTGACCGGGATCGCGGCACGGTTATGAACAGTAAGCCGAGATGGATACGGATCGCGCCGCATACTTTGTTTTGCCGGGAAGAAAAAGAAAGAAGAAAACTGCAGTGTTTCCCGAACGGAGGCATATAGCTGCTTTTTGAAGGTTGTATCTTTCATGCAGTTACGCTTTATCGAATAAGAAACTGCAGATGTCCCTGTTTCAATGCATCAGCCGCTATGAAAGATAACCGTTATTTGTATTACAGAGTATTATTCAGAAGCATTTAAGTCTTCAAAAAACGATCGCTGCATAAGAACCAATCCATAAAAAAATCAAATATTAAAGTCCCAGAGCCAAGTGGAATGCTTTTTTGGAGGAGACGGTCGCGGTGCGCCGGAGAGAAGCACTGCCGGAGAAGGCAATGTCAAAGTGCATTTTTCGGGCAGTTTCGGACACATTCCATACAAAGAATGCACTCGGTTCCGTTTAATCGAGTTCTTGAATTATCTGTCACGTCAACATCCATGGGACAGAGCTTTTTACACTTTCCGCAGGATACACATTTGTCCTTGTCGCATCGGATCCGGATCAGTGAATAATAACTCATGGGCTTTAAAAATACCGTGACGGGACAGATATACTTGCAGAATGCCCGGTTATCTTTCAGAAGGAACGCTAAAGCGATGCCGACCCCGTAATATAAAGAGTTCCCTATGATGAAAGCCAGGAACATGATGCGCTCCATATTCCCGACCTTCGCAAGGAACAGTGCGGCGACGAAAATCAGTGAAGTCGCGAAAGTGAGGTACCGGATCCACCCGATCTTCTTTCTCGGCCGGGCAGGAATCTTATAAGGAAGGAAATCAAGCACCATAGCGGTCCAGCAGGCATATCCGCACCAGCCGCGGCCGAAGATCAGGGGACCGAAGATTTTTGCGACGGCGTAATGGATGGTAGCAGCTTCAAAGACGCCTGTAAACAGATAATACCAGAAGCCTTCAATCTGCATGTTTTCGTTGCATATAAGGCCAAGATAGACAAGCATATACAATCCGACAAGCAGCTGTGCGATTCTTCTGGCATGCCTGTATTTCCGAATGAACAGGAACATGCTCAAAGAAAGGGAAATGCCGATATAGCTAAAGTTGAAAAGGTAGAACAGATTGTCCTTTGTCAGCCATAGCGTCACCGCAACAGCTTCAAAGATCAAAAAAAGTAGGATCGGCGCTGCATATCGGTTCCTTCCGGTCACATCATCATCTCCCATGGATTGTTCTCTTTGTTCTTAGGTAGCAATACTTAACCGATATCATATCACAATTGCTGAAAAGCAAAAAGACACATCCTTGAAAGGATGTGTCTTTTATGGAAAAGGTACCAAGTTTTAGATAGAATAATAGGCAAGGGGGTGCACCGTCTGTTTAGGGGGCATTTCATTGTAGGGGGTGAAAACTGATAAGGGCGCAAAGTGAACGAAAGGTCATTTCGGCAAAGTGGTTTACTTTTCGGGTTTTATATCCTTACGGGTCAGCCAGAAGAAGAAACTGATCATAAAAACATAAATAGCTACTGCGAAAAAGAAGGTGAATGCCATGAGAGGAGTAGAGATTTCCTTGATGCTTTTATCCATTTTATGCCTCCTTGTTTTTCCGTATATTTTGGTTTTCCTGTGTAATGTTGGATTTGTCAAAACCGGTAGAGCCGGACTGTCAATTGAAAAGTATTTACTTTTTGATTATCGCATGAGCAACGGTTCCGAACATTATGCCCTTATAGTTGGTTATAACCGAAATCAGAAATCGTCAGATACAGAAGTCAGCGGATATTTGACAAATCTCACTTCATATGATAAATAATACCCAAAATATTCTGGCTTTGCAATAATTAATTACTGATGGAATGCAGATAATGATGAAATGCTTTGGAGGGAATTAATGAATCACATGGAACCGAAGAACATCAGACTTGTAGTTAATGATGAGCAGGCTTTGTACTCGAACTTTAGTGCGGAAGATGAATTCAGTGAGTCGGTAAAATCATATATCAGATCAAAGGCAGCCAGCAAGGGTACCCGACAAAGCATAAGCCTGACAGTGATCGCGCGGGAACCTATAGATGAAAAAAAATTCCGCTTGTCTGTTGCAAACTGGATCAGTGAAGAGAGAGCGGTTTTTTCAAAGAATGAGAAGGATACGAGCCTAATGATGATCGGAAAGCTGGTGTTTGGATCTATAATGATCGTACTGAGTCTGAACCTGCAAAAACAATATGAAGTACTGCAGTATTCACTGCTTCCAATTATGGGATCTCTGGCTTTGAGCTCTGCTACTAAAACCCTGATCTTGGAATTGCCGATAAACATGGCTAAAAAAAAGCTGCTCAGAGAATTGGAATCAGAAAGCGTGATTACATTTGAGTATGACCATGATATGCACCCGCTTAAGTGACCGGAAACTATATTTCCTCTCTGGTTCATGGATTCTGAAACAGTAAGATGCCCGGTTTCAGGAGACGTTAAAGAACAAATGCTGGGGGCAGGCCCGTTAGCTTCCCGGAACTATACAAAAAGAAGCACTCCATATAGGGGTGCTTCTTTTATGGTGGACTCGAAGGGGATCGAACCCTCGAACCTCACGGATGCGAACCGTGCGCTCT
>JAZMZR010000013.1:0-289183 GCA_045586065.1 Candidatus Limivicinus sp. | reverse complement strand
CAGCAGCCTCTGGGCGGTAAAGCTCAGTTCGGCGGCCAGCGCTTCGGCGAGATGGAAGTCTGGGCCCTGGAGGCGTACGGCGCGGCCTACACTCTGCAGGAGATCCTGACGGTGAAATCCGATGACGTGACCGGAAGGGTCAAGACCTACGAAGCCATTGTGAAAGGCAACAATATCCCGCAGCCGGGTGTTCCCGAGAGCTTCAAGGTCCTTGTAAAAGAGCTTCAGAGCCTCTGCCTCAATGTCAAGGTGCTTGATAAGGGCGGAAACGAGATAGAACTCAAGGACGATGAAGACGATGATCTCATTCCCGGGTTCAAGGATGAGGAATTTGTCTCCGCCAGCGACTCCGAACTCGAATCCGAGGGCTATTTCATTGAAGATGTCCCCGAAGATGAATTCGATGCCGAATATACTGATGATTACAGCGAGGAGGATATGTAATGAGCTACGCACCGTTTGATGCCATTCAGATAGGTATAGCCTCCCCTGAGCAGATCCTTTCCTGGTCATACGGAGAGGTAAAGAAACCCGAAACGATAAACTACCGCACTTTGAAGCCCGAGCGCGACGGCCTTTTCTGCGAGCGTATTTTCGGACCCACCAAGGACTGGGAATGCCACTGCGGAAAGTATAAGAAAATCCGCTATAAGGGCAAGATCTGCGACCGCTGCGGAGTTGAAGTCACACGCAGCAAGGTGCGCCGTGAGCGTATGGGACATATCGAGCTTGCCGCTCCCGTTTCTCATATCTGGTATTTCAAGGGCATCCCGAGCCGTATGGGCCTCATGCTCGACCTTACCCCAAGATATCTTGAAAAGGTCCTGTATTTTGCGAGTTACATCGTGATCGATCCCGGATATACGCCTCTTCAGCGCTGCCAGATCCTCACCGAGCGTGAATACCGCGACATGCGCGAGAAGTATGAAGATGATTTCAAGGCCGGCATCGGTGCCGAGGCCATCAAGGAACTCCTCCAGCAGATCGATCTGGACAAGCTCTCTGAACAGCTCCACGAGGAGCTCGAAAAGGCCAGCGGCCAGAAGAAGGCTAAGCTCGTCAAGCGCATTGAGTGCGTTGAGGCCTTCCGCCAGAGCGGAAACAGGCCGGAGTGGATGATCATCGACATTCTGCCGGTCATCCCGCCTGAGATCCGCCCGATGGTTCCGCTGGACGGCGGAAGATATGCCACCAGCGACCTGAACGACCTTTACCGCAGAGTCATCAACAGGAACAACCGTCTGAAGAGACTGCTCCAGCTCAATGCTCCCGATATCATCGTACGCAATGAAAAGCGTATGCTTCAGGAGGCTGTTGATGCCCTTATAGACAACGGAAGACGCGGCCGCGCTGTTACCGGAGCAAACTCCAGGGCGCTCAAGTCCCTTTCCGACATGCTCAAGGGCAAGCAGGGAAGATTCCGTCAGAACCTCCTCGGCAAACGTGTTGACTATTCGGGACGTTCCGTTATCGTCGTCGGCCCCGATCTCAAGATCTACCAGTGCGGTGTGCCGAAAGAGATGGCAATTGAGCTGTTCAGACCCTTTGTCATGAAGAAGCTGGTCGATGACGGCGACGCCAACAATATCAAGTCCGCAAAGAAGATGGTGGACCGCCAGAACGACAAGGTGTGGGATGCTCTGGAGTACGTGATCAAAGAGCACCCGGTCCTGCTGAATCGTGCGCCTACGCTCCACCGTCTCGGTATCCAGGCGTTTGAACCGATCCTTGTCGAGGGCCGTGCGCTCCGTCTCCATCCGCTGGTCTGCACCGCTTATAACGCAGACTTTGACGGAGACCAGATGGCTATCCACGTTCCGCTCTCAGCCGAGGCACAGGCTGAAGCAAGGATACTCATGCTCTCCGCAAACAACCTCCTCCGTCCGCAGGACGGACATCCGGTTACCGTTCCTACGCAGGACATGATCCTCGGATCCTACTACCTTACTATGGAGCGCATCGGAAAAGAGGAGAAGGGTGCTGAGCAGGTGCTCGTGGACGATCCTGGCGAGACCGGTCTTACTTCCGGTGCGGTCTACGACGGAGATGTGGTCTACGAGACAAACCTGAAGGCCAAGTCGAACCATCTTACTCCAGCAACTTACAAATCTCTCCTCTGCTACCGTGATGCCAATGAGGCTATCATGGCCTATCAGGAGGGAGATGTTGGTCTTCATGCACCGATCCGTCTGCGCGTGACGAAGAGCTTTGACGGTGTGGAGAAGCAGAAGGTCATCAACACCACCGTCGGTCGCATCATCTTCAATGAGCCCATTCCGCAGGATCTGGGCTATGTGGATCGCAGCAATCCCGATGAGGCGTTCCGTTTCGAGATAGACTTCCAGGTCGGCAAGAAACAGCTGGGCGATATCATCGACCGCTGCATCCAGAAATACGGCTTCACTATCTCTGCCGAGGTGCTCGACAGCATCAAAGCCATGGGATACAAATATTCTACTAAAGGCGCTATCACGATCTCCGTTGCGGACATGACCGTTCCCGATGTGAAGAGAGCGCTTATCCAGAAAACAGAGGAAGAAGTCATTAATATAGAGCGCCAGTACAAGCGCGGTTATATCACGGAAGATGAGCGCTACCGCCTTGTCGTTCAGGAATGGGAGAACACCACCAAGGACGTCACCAACGCTTTGCAGGACTGCCTCGATGAGTTCAACCCGATCTATATGATGGCCAACTCCGGCGCCCGCGGTTCCATGAACCAGATCCGTCAGCTCGCCGGTATGCGCGGACTGATGGCAAACACCTCCGGTAAAACCATTGAGATCCCGATCAAGTCCAACTTCCGTGAAGGCCTTTCTGTTCTGGAATACTTCATCTCCACCAGAGGCGCGAGAAAGGGAATGGCCGACACCGCTCTGCGTACCGCTGACTCCGGTTACCTCACCAGACGAATGGTCGACGTATGCCAGGATGTCATAATCCGTGAGCGTGATTGCGGCACCGATGAAGGCGTCTGGGCTTCCGAACTTTACGAGAGAGGCCAGCTGATCAAGGATTTCGCCACTGCTATTAACGGCAGGTTCCCGGCAGTTCCCGTAACGGATCCTGAGACAGGAGAGATCCTCTTCGATACCGATCATATGCTCGTTGCGGAAGACGCGGCCGTACTTGAGAGCCATGGCATCCACAGAGTGTATATCCGCAGTGTCCTTACGTGCAATGCGATCCATGGTGTCTGCTCCAAGTGCTACGGTGTGAACCTCGCCACCGGAAAGCCTGTCAACGCCGGCGAGGCTGTCGGCGTCATCGCCGCGCAGTCCATCGGTGAACCGGGCACACAGCTCACGATGCGTACCTTCCATACCGGCGGCGTTGCAGGTGATGACATCACCCAGGGTCTTCCCCGTGTCGAAGAGCTGTTTGAGGCCAGAAAACCGAAGAGGATGGCCGTGCTTTCTGAGTTATCCGGTACGATTTCGATCGAGGAGGAGAAGAAAGGCGCGATCTACGCTATCACGGTTACTAATGAAGAGGAAGGCGAGACCAGAGTCTACAAGGTCACGCACAACTCGAGCATCCTTGTCCATAACGGAGACCATGTCGATAAAGGACAGGAGCTCACCTCCGGCGCGCTCAATCCGCACGATGTGCTCGCTATCCGCGGCGTAAATGACGATGAGTTCGGCCGCCAGGGCGTACGCAGCTATATCACAAGAGAGGTCCAGAAGGTCTACCGTCAGCAGGGCGTCGATATCAACGATAAGCATATCGAGGTCATCGTGCGCCAGATGATGCGGAAAGTCAGAGTTGAGGACGCAGGATCCACTCCGCTGCTTTCGGGCTCCAACGCAGACATCTCCCAGATCCGCGAGGAGAACAAGAAGATCGCCGAGCGGCAGGCTGCAGGGGAAGAGGGACTTTCCAAGGCGACATACACGCAGCTGCTCATGGGTATCACCAAGGCATCTCTTGCAACGGACAGCTGGATGTCCGCTGCGTCCTTCCAGGAGACCACGAAGGTCCTCACGGAAGCCGCCATAAAAGGCAAGGTCGATCATCTCATCGGTCTGAAGGAGAATGTTATTATAGGCAAACTCATTCCTGCGGGAAGCGGACTTGAGATGTACCGTGAGTTCGAGGATGAGACCGATGACAGCGCCGCCGACGAGGTGGAGTATGTCGATCTGTCCGCTCTTGTGGGCAAGACCAACGCACTCTGATCCGGGCAACAGAACATAAGAAAACGGAGCCTGAAAAGGCCCCGTTTTCTGCCCTTTACGGGCATTCAAAAATTCTATCTTTTTTACGAAATTTCTTGACTAAATTTGTGACATGTGCTAAAATCTCCAATTGCGTGGCATTATTGCGCCTTTTTTCAGAAAAGTGCGTGATAACGCGCTGAAAACGCTCGATTTACTGAGGGTTTTATCTATTTTTGAAGAAAGGAGGAAAGAAATGCCGACCTTTAACCAATTGGTGAGAAAAGGCAGAGAGAAGGTCACCTACAAGTCCACGTCCCCTGCAATGCAGAAGGGCTTGAACACTCTGAGGAACAGAGAGACCAACCAGAGTTCTCCGCAGAAGAGAGGCGTATGCACGGCCGTCCGTACATCCACCCCGAAGAAGCCGAACTCCGCTCTGCGTAAAATCGCCCGTGTGCGTCTCACTAATGGATACGAAGTCACCGCATACATCCCCGGAATCGGCCACAATCTGCAGGAGCACTCTGTGGTTATGATCCGCGGCGGACGTGTCAAGGACCTGCCTGGTGTCCGTTACCATATCATCCGCGGTACACTCGATGCCCAGGGCGTTGCCAATCGTATGCAGGGTCGTTCCAAGTACGGCGCAAAGAGACCGAAAGCTGCTAAGAAGAAATAATCCGAACAGCGGCAAATATGCCCTGTCGTTTATCATATATCCGATAAACCTCGGGGCGCAGACGGTGCTGACTTCTGTCAGTTCCGAGTACCTGTGAATCCATTTTTTAATGAAGGAGGGAAGAAACGTGCCCAGAAGAGGTAATGTTCCCAAGAGAGAAATATTGCCTGATCCTATGTATAACAGCATTCTGGTGACCAAGCTCATCAACGGCGTTATGCTGGACGGCAAGAAGGGTGTTGCTCAGAAGGTTGTCTACGGAGCCTTCGACATCATCAAGGAAAAGACCGGAAAGGAACCTCTTGATGCATTCACCGAGGCCATGAACAACATCATGCCTCAGCTGGAGGTCAAGGCCCGTCGTGTCGGCGGCGCCACCTACCAGGTGCCGATCGAGGTAAGACCTGCACGCCGTCAGACTCTTGCACTTCGCTGGCTTGTCGATTACGCACGCAAGCGCGGTGAGAAGACGATGAAGGAACGTCTTGCAGGCGAGATCATGGATGCATGCAACAATCTCGGTTCCGCGGTCAAAAAACGCGAAGACATGCACAAGAATGCCGAAGCCAACAAGGCTTTCGCGCATTTCAGATGGTAATTTTTTCGGGAGAATTACATGCCCAGGAAATATTCGCTTGAAAAAACAAGAAATATCGGCATAATGGCTCATATTGATGCCGGAAAGACTACTACCACAGAACGTATTCTTTTTTACACAGGCGTCAATTACAAGCTTGGTGAGACCCATGAGGGTACAGCCACCATGGACTGGATGGAGCAGGAGAAGGAGAGAGGGATCACCATCACCTCCGCCGCCACCACCTGTTTCTGGAGAGATACCCGCATAAATATCATCGATACGCCGGGCCATGTGGACTTCACCGCAGAAGTTGAGCGCTCGCTGAGAGTCCTTGACGGATGTGTTACGGTCCTGTGTGCCAAGGGCGGAGTCGAGCCCCAGTCGGAGACCGTTTGGAGACAGGCGGACCATTACAATGTTCCCAGGATGATATACATCAACAAGATGGATATCACCGGAGCGGATTTCTACCACGTTCTGGATATGGTCCACAGCAGGCTCAAATGCAACGCGGTGCCGATACAGCTGCCGATAGGAGCCGAAGATAGTTTCAAAGGCATTGTTGATCTTGTGGATATGAATTCCCGCGTGTATTACGATGACCTCGGCAAGGACATGCGTACGGAGACTATTCCGGATGACATGGTCGAGATCGCCGGGGAATATCGCAACAATCTCCTGGAAGCTGTTTCCGATTTCGACGACGAGATAATGGAGCTTTATCTCGAAGGTGAAGATGTTCCGGCGGACAAGATCCGTGCCGCGATCCGGAAAGCGACCGTCGCGGTAAAAATGGTCCCCGTGACCTGCGGAACATCATACAAGAACAAAGGTGTGCAGAAGCTCCTGGACGCGATAGTGGATTACATGCCGTCGCCTCTTGACATTCCTCCGATCGAAGGAGTAAATCCCAAGAACGGTGAGACCGAAGTCAGACATTCGGATGATGACGCTCCGTTTTCTGCTCTCGCATTCAAGATCATGACCGATCCGTTTGTCGGCAGGCTCAGCTTTTTCCGTGTATATTCCGGTACGCTGGAAACTGGGAAAACGGTGATGAACTCCACTAAGGGCCACCGCGAGCGCTTCGGCAGGATCCTTCAGATGCATGCAGACCACAGAGAAGACATCGAAGGTGTTTATTCCGGCGATATCGCCGCGGCCGTGGGACTGAAAAACACCACCACGGGTGACACTTTGTGTGACGATAAGCACCAGATAATCCTCGAATCGATGGAATTCCCGGATCCGGTCATCCGGGTCGCCATAGAGCCAAAAACCAAAGCCGGTCAGGAGAAAATGGCAATCGCTCTGCAGAAACTGTCGGAGGAAGACCCCACTTTCAAGACCTGGACCGATGAGGATACCGGCCAGACGATCATAGCCGGAATGGGAGAACTCCATCTTGAAATAATCGTTGACCGTCTGCTTCGTGAATTCAGAGTGGAGGCAAATGTCGGAAAGCCGCAGGTGTCTTATAAGGAGACCATAAAGCGGGCCGCGACGGCCGACACGAGATATGTAAGGCAGACCGGAGGAAAAGGCCAGTTCGCGCATGTGAAGCTTACCATCGAACCCAATGAGCCCGGCAAGGGATATGAGTTCGTCAGCGCGATCACGGGCGGAGCCATCCCGAAGGAATTCATCCCGTGTGTGGATGAGGGAATACGGGGAGCAATGCTTTCCGGCGTTCTGGCGGGATATCAGGTGGTTGACGTGAAGGCCACGCTTGTGGACGGATCGTTCCACGAAGTCGATTCCTCCGAACTCGCTTTCAAAATCTGCGGCAGTATGGCTTTCAAGGAGGCCAGCGAAAAAGCCGATCCGACGCTGCTCGAGCCCATCATGAAGGTCGTGGTCACTGCCCCCGAGGATTATATGGGCGATGTGATCGGCGATCTCAACGCAAGGCGCGGACAGATCACCGGAACGGATATCCGAAACGGAGCCGCGATCATAGAGAGCAAAGTCCCGCTGTCAACGATGTTCGGTTACGCCACCGACCTTCGCAGCAAGACGCAGGGCAGGGCAACATACAGCATGGAACCCAGCCACTTCGTGGAGATGCCTAAAAATCTGCAGGATCAACTTGTTAACGCAAACAAGTTTGGTTTTAATTTCAGCAAGTTCATGTAAGCTATAAGTTTCAATCATTTTTATTATTTATTCTTTTTTATTGAATCTTTTGAGGAGGATTTCAAAATGGCAAAACAGATGTACAACAGAGCAAAACCCCATGTAAACATCGGCACCATCGGTCACATCGACCACGGCAAGACCACTCTTACCGCTGCTATCACCAAGTACCTCTCCTTCCAGGGACAGGCACAGTATACCGATTACTCTTCCATCGACAAGGCTCCTGAAGAGAGAGAACGTGGTATCACTATCAACACCGCTCACGTCGAGTATGAGACCGCCAACCGTCACTATGCTCACGTTGACTGCCCGGGACATGCTGACTACATCAAGAACATGATCACCGGCGCTGCCCAGATGGACGGTGCTATCCTCGTTATCGCTGCTTCCGACGGACCTATGGCCCAGACCCGTGAGCACCTTCTGCTCGCCCGTCAGGTCAACGTTCCTTCCGTTCTCGTTTTCCTGAACAAGTGCGACCAGGTCGACGATGAAGAGCTCCTTGAGCTCGTCGAGATGGAAGTCCGCGAGCTGCTCGACTTCTACGGCTTCCCCGGCGATGACACCCCGATCATCCGCGGCTCCGCTCTGAACGCTCTCGTTTCCGAGTCCACCGATCCCAACGCCCCCGAGTATGCCTGCATCAAGGAACTCATGGACGCTGTTGACAGCTGGATCCCCACCCCCGAGCGCAAGTCCGATCTGCCCTTCCTTATGCCCATCGAGGACGTCTTCACGATCTCCGGCCGCGGCACTGTTGTTACCGGCCGTGTTGAGCGTGGCCGCGTCAAGATCGGCGACAAGGTCGAGATCGTCGGTCTCAAAGATGAGAGCACCGAGACCGTCGTTACCGGTACCGAGATGTTCCACAAGACCCTCGAGTACGCAGAAGCCGGCGACAACGTCGGATGCCTGCTCCGCGGTATCGACAAGAAGTCCGTTGAGCGTGGCCAGGTTCTGGCTGCTCCCAAGAGCATTCACCCCCACACCAAATTCAAGGGTCAGGTCTACGTCCTGAGCAAGGAAGAAGGCGGCCGTCACACCCCGTTCTTCAACAACTACCGTCCCCAGTTCTACTTCCGCACCACTGACGTTACCGGCGTTATCTCCCTTCCTGAAGGTGTTGAGATGTGCATGCCCGGCGACAACGTTGACATGGACGTCGAACTGATCACCCCGATCGCCATTGAGAACGGACTCCGCTTTGCTATCCGTGAAGGTGGCCGTACCGTCGGCTCCGGTGTTGTTATCGCCATCAACGAGTAATAATCAAATCAAAAAAAACCTCGTACCTGTTTTGGGTACGAGGTTTTTTTGATTGCTCAGGGCTTACCTGTAAGAATTCACATAAAAATCATATCCCCAGGATGGGCAGAAATTGGCATTGCACTCAAATATCACCTGGGTCTTCTTGGCTTTTGCAAGAGTAACAGTTACTTCATCCGTACTGTAAAGCTTGTTGCTCTTATCATAGCAATAGAACCAGAATGTAGCGTTTACCTCATATTTTGTATTGTTCGGAACCCTGATGAACTGATGATCTCTGTTATAATACCCGGATGAGGCTTTCTTTCCCATGTCCGAGGCGAGCTGCTGCACGACCTCAGCCATCGTTTCCCAATATTCCGGAGTTTCAAAATAAATGGAGATATCAATCCAGGTTTTGCTTTCAAAAGGATAAAGATTGTTGATTCTAATCAACTGACTGCTGGCGTCACCGAGAGGAGTGCACATATCCAGCTGCTTATAACAAATGCGATTATTGGACGAAAGTACTTTCAGGTAACTCTGCATATCTGAGATAAATGCTGCTGCGCATTTCTGCAGTTCCGGATCTTTGAAGTCTGCAGTTGAATATGGCTCAAGGGCAGTCAGAAATGAAGATACCTCGTCAGCATCAAATCCCGCTTCAATGATTCCGTTGCAGAAAGTCACAATGTCTGAAAGGAAATTAGCATCGACCGACATGGCAAATTCACATTTAGCAAGCAGATCCTTGCTGTCGGCATAATCGGTCTGGCTGAACTGTTCAGCGGCTTTCTCCCATTTTTCGGCTGACATGAGCTCAACACCGAGATTGTACCGCATTTCCTCCAGCATTTCTTCTGCATCATCGTAGGAGCAGCCATCTAGGATAGAGACGGCTTTTTCCCAGTCTTCGTTTTTCTTTGCTTTTTCAGCGAGAACCAAAGCGGCGCGCCCCTCCACACGGATCGATTCTTCGCTTTTTTCGGGAACGCTTCTTGCGTACATCAGAGCCTTATCTGCGTCTCCTGCACTAAGCGCATAGAGAGCTGCCTGTGAAAGAACTTCAGTGGAATCTTTGCCGCTGCGGCTTAGGTATTTTTCATAGCTTTCAAGTGCGCCAATATAATCTCCCTTTCCGGCTTTTGATGTGGCACTCATTCTGTCGAATGAGCCTGAGAAAAGCATAACGGCAAGTACGATAGCAATCACGGCAACAGCAGCGATCCCAGCGATCAGCGGGACCAGGATTTTAGACTTACGCGGTTTTGAATTGCTGACATCTGAAGAAAAGCTACTATCCGTTGCGAACAGATCATTGCTGCTTTGAGCATTGCCATCGGTTTTGTTTGAAAGAGTGGCGCCGCAATTTGTGCAGAACATGGCTGCATCATTATTGGTCGTGCCGCATTTCTGACAGTATTTGCTCATGAGATTGACCTCCTTGGCTTTTTGGAAATAATAATCAGATTCTATTTTGACTGGTTTTTGGAAGGATTGTCATATCCGAAGATCTCGTATATTCTAGCATATGTTTCATTTCGGTTGGATGGGGCGGTGTTCATATAGTTGCCATCAAGGAACTTCCAGTGGCCCCTCGTCGGGTCAACCATGCCAAATTCACATTCGCAGTCGGGATGAAGCGCTTTGAACTCTTCCTGCTGAGATACAGGTATCTTGCTTGAGGTGCAGTAGAGTCGCTCAAGATTCAGACCATAAAGTGGAGAAAGATCGGTAGGGGGATGTGTCGCTCTCGGGGAGCCCGTATTGAGGTGTTTCAGATTCACACAAGATGCCAGAGGAGACAGATCTTCAATATTCGTGCTGAAGCACTCCAGGTATTCCAGCTTCGGACAGGAGGCCAGTGGCTCAAGGCTTTCCAGCCAGGTTATGGACAGAATGGCCACCTCCAGATTCGGCATATAGCGTACGAAATCCACGTTAGTGATACAGTTGTGGCCAAGATCCAAATATTTCACATCCGTACAGTACTGAAGCTCGGACGCAAACTGATCCGTAACGCAGCCTGTTGCCCATACCTTCTCTGTGTCGGTGAGACAGTTATACACCGCATAGCTGCCATCACCGGTCTGACCGTAGCTGCTGAAGTATACTCTCCATACGACTTTAACGTTCGGAAAATCATCCCGGAGCCTTGCCATGACAGGGCTTTTTACATCGCATTTGTCGAGTTTCAGGTATTTGAGGCTGCTCATGGCAGGCATAATGGGCCTAATAACCGAATCAACTCCGTCATCGCCTATCTTCACATCGTTGTATTCGATCCGCTCGTCAGCCGTTGATACAGCTTTTCCGTACAGCAGGAACTTATAGTCAAATATGACGTCCGGTCTGGAAGAAGCAAGCTCAGCGACTTGATCGATTGTGAGGTTGTCATTGAAAACGGCACCGGTTTTTGATTCGGCAATTTTAGCTGCATCATTTGTAACGGAAACGGCTGGTGTCAATTCCACTCTCTGAAGGTACGGCAGCTTTTTGAGTTCACGTACCGCTTCAGCGAGCCGGTCGGCAGGAAGAGCGCTCAAATTGATAACAGTGGAATCGAGAGCTATCTCATTTCCGTTTATGACCACCTGATAGCTTATCTTTGCTTCCGGATAGGATTTCTGAAGGTCATCTATGTCCTGAAGAGAAAAGGCAAGACCGTTATCCAAGCGGATCGACTGTATCGCAGGAAGAAGCGCGGCATTATCAATAAGGCCGGGGAAAAAGGCAGTATCGCTAATAGCGATATCCGTATCGTATTCATATACAGTGAGTTTAGATCCGTCCGGACCGGTAAGAACGACGGACACCGGCTCCGGTTCTGGCGTTGAGACCGGCTCGGAAGCAAGGGGAGACTCCGAGGGCGATACTTCCGGAGATGGAGATGCCGGTGTGCCAGATATCCTCCCGCATGCAGCGGATGCGGCAAAAATGAATAATACAATTAAAACAGTTAATAATACTCTTTTCCTGTGCATATATGACTCCGAAAAAAGATAAATGCTTGATGGAATGGGCCGGGAATACAGGTCAAATGGATTTGACAGGCTTATCAGGTGATATTATAATACAAGAACCTAAAAAAACATAGGAAAAAATCATGCAGCATCTGAGTAAAAGAAAAAAAATAAAAAAAAGAATACATCTGTCAGGGAAAACACTCATTATAGCGGCGGTGCTGATTATAGCGGCCGCTGTTATCGCAGCGATTCTCCTGCACCGGAATGATATGGAAAAGCCGGAATCCGGCAGTACGGAAAACGCTGTTGAAACAGCTTTCCTCGGCGTGTCACAGAGTGGAGAGTCCGGTGTTGACAATATAGAACCGGCAGAAAAATTGGTGCGCATTTCAGAAATAATGCCGAAAAACCGTGCGACTCTTCGTGATGAAAACGGGGAATTCCCGGATTATATCGAACTGTTCAACCTGTCGGATAAGACGGTGCAACTTGCCGGATGGAGACTGTCAGATGAGCGCGGGAAGGAAGAGGGCTGGATATTCCCTGATACAGAGATCGCTCCGGGGGAATATATGCTTGTATTTGCAGACGGAAGGAACGTGCTCTCCGGGCAGTTGCATACCGACTTCGGGATATCTGCGGGAGAGACTGTATACCTGTTTGATCCTTCCGGCAATATGGCTGACATGATGACCTGCTCTGCGTCTCAGGCTGATACCTCAAGCATAAAAGATGCGGATGGGGAAACAGCAATTACTCTATATCCGTCTCCGGGATTTGCAAACACGTTGGAAGGGTATACAGAATGGCAGACATCCCAGAAAGCAGCAGGCCCTCTTTTAATCAACGAGGTAGTGGTGGCAAATCGTACGGGATTAAAATACAATAACGAGTATCCCGATTGGGTGGAAATAAAGAATGTATCATCATCAGCGGTGAATCTTGCCGACTATTATTTGTCGGATACAATAAAAGACCCGAAAAAATGGAGATTTCCGTCACGCGAACTCGCTGCAGGAAGCTGTATCATAGTATTATGCGATAAAGAGTTAGATTGTTTGGATGTCGAGAACTATCTCATAGCGGATTTCTCCCTGAATTCTAATGAAGAGCAGTTATATCTGAGCACTTCTTCCGGAATGACAGACTTTGTTCCGCTTAAGGATATCCCCTTTGAATGCAGCTTCGGTAGAGAAAACGGCAAAAACGGATTCTTCTATTTTTCCAGTGCCACACCCGGAAAAGACAATACAGACGGTTATCGTTATGTGTGCGCTAAGCCGGAGACAACAACGCAGGATGGTTTGTACGAGGATGTTGATTCAATTGATGTAGTCCTTACCGGAAATGGCAGTATATACTATACTACAGACGGGTCTTTGCCGACTTCGGCCAGTACGCTTTATTCCGAACCGATTGTGATTGATTCTACCACCGTCATTCGGACAGTCTGCTGCGATGGCATCGGGATGATCAGCAGACCGCTTACGTTGAGCTATTTTATTAATGAAGGACATACTCTTCCTGTTCTGAGTGTTGTTGCAAATGATTCCAAAGCACTTAAAGAACTTTATCGCCGGGGACTGAAAGGGATAGAACTGGCAGGTGCAATAGAATATTTTGAAAA
This sequence comes from Candidatus Limivicinus sp., assembly GCA_045586065.1. Taxonomy (GTDB): domain Bacteria; phylum Bacillota; class Clostridia; order Oscillospirales; family Oscillospiraceae; genus Limivicinus. The sequence goes on along the minus strand of JAZMZR010000013.1, from coordinate 275,784 downwards.
CGGCAGTTCATTCAGTATTGACTGTGGAATAAGAATGGCCGGAAGAGCAAGCCTCGGCAGGGCGAAAAAGAATCTCTCTTTCATGTTCAGAGGAGCATATGGTCAAGACAGGCTGGACTATGACCTTTTTGACGGGGGCATAAACTCGTTTTCCGCTTTGACTCTGCGATCGGGACATGACAGTGAAAAGGCCGTAATACGGAATGAAATCTCAGAAGATTTGCTTCTTACATGTACAGACAAGGTGGCTGCACAAAGAAGCAAGTGGGTGGTCATGTACATGAATGGAGAATATTACGGAGTTTTTGCATTAAAAGAGAAAATAAATGAACAGTTTCTTGCAGATCGCGAAGGGGTCAGTAAGGAAAGCATTGAATTTGAAGAAGATCCTACTATATTGAGTACAGAGTTTTATAGAACTGTGATCTTATACTGTGCCAGCCACGATATGTCCATTCCTGAAAACTATGAAAAACTGTCAGGATTGTTGGATATTGACAGTTTTATTGATTGGATCATACTTGAGCAGTATACGGGAAATTTCGATATTCTGTACGGGAATAGCGCGTTCTACAGATCTTCGGAACTCGATCATAGGTGGAAAGCGGTATTTTTTGACCTTGATGCAGCATTTACCTATGACTATTATAATTTCAGAAATTTTTTCAATATAGATTATGCACTGAATTACTATGCGCAGATGCTCAGATCCCTGTTAAAAAACAGAGAATTCAAAGAGAAATACGTCTCCAGGGTGGCAGAACTGATTTCCGGCCCGCTTTCAAATGAAAATGTTGTAAAAATGATGGATGAAATGTATTTGCTTATTGATTCGGAAATGGTAAGAGACTGTGTCCGATGGAAAATAAGTTACAGCAACTATCAGAAATGCTCACAGAATATGAGAAAAATGATTATTGAAAGTGATTATGAAAAGCACAGTATTGAAACGGTTGCCTATTGGACAGGACTGAGTGAAGAGGAAAGAATCGCCTATTTTGGACAATGATATTCTTGTTTTATTTCGATGAATGGCAAAAAACTATAAAGAGTGTTTTTTGACCGAAACTGGTCAAAAAAAGCTATTGGCTGTTTATGAATATTTGGGTTAATTAAGACCAGAGTTTCTATTTGCATATCCAGATTGGTGAAAGATTTTTAGCGATTAGATTAAAAGACCGTGGTTTCCCGCGGTCTTTTTCTGTCAGAAGAACAGAAGTAGGCAGTTATACAGACTTGTGCACCAGGACTCAAAATGGTGGTTAACATTATCAGTTATTACCTGATAGGCATTCCTACCGTCCGAAAAAGTTCCACTTCTGATCAGAGCGGAATAAATGGCTTCCGATTCGTAGCGCACCTTGTCTTTTGAACCTACACCTGCATACAAAGAGTGTACGGGATATAATTCATTCTTCTCGGAAATGGTGCCCAATTTGTCTGACAGATTGACTTTTGATGGGGCAATGAGAGCATACCATGAGAAATACGCCATGTCTTCCGGGAGAATGGTAAGGTATCCGAACATTGCGCTCCATGAAAGCCCAAAATAGGCAAAATGGTCTCTTGCCTGCGAAAGGGCCATGCTGTCTGGTCCGCTTGCGTAAGTCGAATAGTTTTCAGCAAGAAATGGAAGTATGTCCTCTGCAATCTCACGGGAAAGCTGTGTTCCGTCAAGAAGCAGCTGATCCCAGTTATAGGATTTGCCTGAGCAGGTTTCTTCATTGGTACAGGTCACTGATGCGATAATCAGAGGTCTGCAGACTTTCCGGGAGACCATGTTGTCAACAAGGTTCTTTGCATTAACCTTTTCTCCTCCATATTCATGGTCCTCCGAGAACCAGTAGCCTTCATCACCTCCGGCACCGTGCGTGAGAATAAGAACGTCATACTGAACATCCTGGGAATAACCGAAAGGAAGATAAACATCCATTTTTTTGATGATCTCTTTTCCGCTGTGGTAATCGGTCGCGGGGTACTCTACCATCTCGACAATGCCGGGAAAAGGGCATTCCTCAAACCAGTCGGGCGTAAGGAGCTGCGTGGTAAAACCATCCGGGAATGAGTATTCAGGTTTCGGATCAAGACCAGGAGGGACTGGTTCGGAAACAGCGACCTCAGCTTCGTCTGAGCCGATGCTAATGGGGATTGTCGTTTCTATCTCGGGAGAGCTTTCCGGTTCTTTCTTCGTTTGTTCCGTCTGCACCGAAGAAAGCGGCATTGGGTCAAAGCCGATCAGACTTGCAGACGAGTATGCGAACGTCAGAAGCAGTATGACGGAAATGGTTTTTCTGAAAATTGTTTTCATCGGCATCTCCGGTTCTCATCTGGATAAAAAGAAAAAAACATATAAGTACATTATGCTTTTTTATCAAATTTGTAAACAGAAAGATCGGGTTTCCATGAAACTCTTTACACAGATGCGGTTTTTTGATAAATTATATAAGTTCCAAAAGAGTTTTTATTGAAAGTGTTCAGATATGGATCGACAGAATCAAAAGAAAAAAACAGATAGTACTGCTGTAAAAATAGCTAAGGGAGTATTAAAAACCATTGCCTTGCTCATAGAAACGGTATTGCTCATTGCTTTTGCCCTTTACAGCATCATGTTCGTTCTGTGCAAAGGCCCTTCTGAAAGCGCAAGGGATCTCTTCGTCATGTCGGTGAGAGAGACGAGCGCTATCGGCTTTCTGGCGAATTTCTTTTTCTCTGACGAAGAAATAGCCGCAATAGAGGCTAAGAGCGATGATGTCTATATCCCGCCTACAGATACATCTCTTGTTACGATCGCGGCAAAAGATCCCGAACAGACAGTTGAAATCGGCAGTCAGCCCGTTGCAGATCCGTGGGGACTTGTCGATGAAGACGGCGACGGAATAATAGTTGAAGAGGTCCATGGCAGCGGGTATTCCGGATATATGATGGTAGTCCTGGATCCGTCAAGAGTGATTATGGGCTGCGTTCCGTCCAGTTTTGGCTACAGAGGCTATACCGTGGCAGAGATGGTGGAATACTATCACGCGGTTGCTGGAATAAACGCAGGCGGTTTCTACGATCCGAACGGACAGGGCAACGGCTCCATTCCGGACAGTCTGGTCGTTTTCGAGGGGAAAGTGTATTATGCAGAACTCGGAGTCGGCAGGGGCTTTGTTGGATTTGACAGCAACAATATCATGCATGTCGGTAAAATGAGTTATCAGCAAATCATCGATGCGGACATTCAGTATGGTGTCTGTTTTGGTCCTGCCTTGGTTGTTAACGGGGAAATGGCAGATGAGAGTACCCTTGTCAGCGGCGTCAACCCCAGAACGGCTATAGGGCAGCGCTCCGACGGCGCAGTGCTGCTGCTTGTAATCGACGGGCGTCAGGTCATAAGCATGGGCGCCACATATCTTGACATTGCAGAGATAATGGTCCGTTACGGCGCAGTAAATGCCTGCAATCTTGACGGAGGCTCGTCAACACTGATGTGGTTTGAGGGTGGTTACATCAATAACTGTGCGTCAGTGATCGGGATTCGTCCTGTTCCCGATACCTTCATCGTGCTTGCGAAGGAGGACTGACATATGCAGAGAATAAAAAAGAAAAGAAGCTTTGCATATGGGATGCTCTTCTACGCAGTCATCTTCATCTGCATTCTCGTGATCGGGCTCATCATGCTATGGAGATTTGTCGAGGCGTATGAGAAAACGCGGGCTTCTACGGCAATGCAGGCCTACATGGAGGATTTCAGCGAGGACAAGGTGTATTACCTGGTCTACGATTTCCTCGGGACCTTTGACAATAATATTCAGCCTCGAGAAGAGATTTTTAACGATTATATAAGGCCTTACCTCAGCAATGTAAGATACAGCAAGAACGCAGCGGAGAGCACCGAGACAAAGGTCGTATATAATCTGCTCAGCAATCAGAAATCCATAGGAAAGGTGACGCTCGAGCAAAACGAGAAGGAAGAGATCGGATTCAAATTCTGGGATGTAACAGATGAGGAGATGGATTTTTCTTTCATCCGGGAGGAAAACTCAGCCTCCATCACTGTTCCGGAGACATTTATCGTTGAGTGCAACGGCTATTCTCTCGGCGGGCAGTATGTCACGGGGAGTGTGAAGAATTACGGCAGTCTGGAATATCTTTCCGGATATGGGTTCGAGTTCCCGTCCATGCTTACATATACGGTCAGCAACTATCTGGGTGAAGTAAAGTTCAGGGTATTTGATGAAAACGGGACTGAGTATCCTGTCGACAGCAATTTTGAAAATATAATCATCAATAACATCATGAATACCTGCACGCAGGAGGAAATGGACCGACTGACAGTATTCCTCAATGAGTACTGTACATATTATGTGGGGTTCATGGGAAGCCACAGAGATCTGATTTACACCAATTACGGCAAGCTTAAGCCGTATCTGCTCCCGGGGAGCGATCTGGCAAAAAGAATGAACAGCGCTCTTGAGGGTATGGTGTGGTCGAACAACAAAGCCAATGAACTGCAGTCAGTGGATGTCCACTATTGTATTAAACTGAAAGACGGGGAGTATCTCTGTGATATCACCTACTACGTAAATACTCTCGGCAACAACGGCTATGTTGTTACGGAAAACAATGCCCGCATATTTGTCAGCTGGCTCGACAGCGGCTTGTATGCAAAAGAAATGATGAGTTATTGAGACGGGGGATGAACAGTGTCAGAGACTAATTGCCTTGAGCGTGTTGCAATTGTTCTCCCGTCTCTGGATCCGGATGCAAAATTCGGAAAGGTCGTCCGGGAGCTCGTGGAGGCCGGCTTTACAAATATAGTTATAGTCGATGATGGAAGCTGTGAAGAGCGTCAGAAATGGTTCGATGAGGCTGCAGGCTATCCGCAGTGTACAGTCATCCACCACGAGGTGAACAAGGGCAAAGGACGGGCATTGAAAACGGCGTTTTCCTATATTATGGAAAACCTGCCGCAAATGGAAGGCGCTGTCACGATCGACGGAGACGGACAGCATCTTACGAAAGATATCATCGCCTGCGGCAATGTGCTTCTTGAAAAAAAAGACAAGGTCATAATGGGCTGTCGGGACTTCGACGCGCCCGGTGTGCCGCCCAGGTCCGTGGCGGGGAACAAGACTACGTCACGGTTGTTCCGCCTGCTGTTTGGGATAAAGATCTCAGACACACAGACAGGCCTTCGCGCAATCCCGGCATCTATGCTCCCACAGTTCTGCGAGATGGAGGGGGAACGCTTCGAGTACGAGACAAACATGCTTCTCCAGATGAAAAAGCTGGGCATCGGATTTGTTGAGCAGCCTATTGAAACAGTATACGATCCGGATGATTATTCCTCGCATTATAATGCAGTAAAAGATTCGTGGAAAATCTTCAAGGTGATGCTCCGCTTCATATTTTCGGATTCCTCCGCGGTCCGTTATGTGATCAGCTCGGTGGCCTCCTTCGTGGTGGATGTCCTGCTGTTCCGCGGCTTCTTTTCCGCACTCGGCGCCATGCCCGCGCATATAACGGCGCGTGCGCTCTCTTCACTCTTCAACTTCAATCTGAATAAATTCTACGTATTCCGGAGCCGGGACCGCTATTGGAAGGACATGCTGGAATACTACTGCGTCTGTGTGCCGCAGGCGGTGGTGTCCATGTTCCTGCTGGGGGCGCTGGTTGAAAAGCTCAGCATTTCCGTTCCCGCGATGGCCACCTTCGTGAAGATCCTGGTGGATACGCTGCTGTTCTTCATAAGTTATTTTATTCAGAAAAAATGGGTATTCCGAGAGACAGAATAATAAACTAATCGGAGGAAGTAATGGTCTTCTCTAGTTTGTTTTTCATATACGCGTTTCTACCGCTTTGTCTTCTTTCATATGCTCTTTGCAGAAGCCTTAAGACAAAGAATTTATGTTTGCTAGTTTTTTCGCTTGTTTTTTATACATGGGGCGAACCTAGATATGTTCTTCTGCTACTGTTGATGTCATTTTTCGATTGGTATTTTGCGAAAAGGATACAGCGTTTAAAAAGGGAGGGCAGTCGGGGACAGAAAAAGTGGGTAGTATTCGCCTGTATAGTAAATCTTGGCTTGATAGGTTTTTTCAAGTACAGTAAGATGTTCTGCTTGACAATCGGCTTTGTCCCTAATCTTATAAACAGGATAACCTTACCTCTAGGAATATCGTTTTATACTTTCCAACTGTTGAGTTATGTGATAGATGTTTATCGCGGTGATTCAGATGCGCAGGATGAATATTGGCACGTTTTGCTGTACGCTGCGCTTTTTCATCAGTGTATTGCAGGACCTATCGTCAGGTATAAGACTATCGGACACGAGTTGTTTACGGAAAGAAGCGCTCGAGGTGAAATATCTAATGGATGTCTTCGTTTTGCAGTGGGCCTCTCAAAGAAGGTTATCATAGCCAATGCTTGTGGAGAATTGGCGGATTCACTACTGTTGAGCGAGACTAAACTGAATGACATAAGCCTTGTTGCTTCAAATGCTGATTATTTATCCAAAGTACCTGTATTGGGACTTTGGTTAGGAATAATCGCTTTTTCTTTACAGATTTATTTTGATTTTTCTGCCTATTCCGACATGGCGATAGGAATGGGCAGGATGATGGGGCTTCATTATCCTGAAAACTTTGATTATCCTTATATCTCCAGAAATGCTGGTGAATTCTGGCGCAGATGGCACATTTCTTTAGGAAGCTTTTTCAGAGACTATGTCTATATTCCTATGGGGGGAAACAGGAATGGGAAATTGAGGACCATCTTTAATCTTTTGGTTGTATGGATGCTGACTGGACTGTGGCATGGTGCAGCATGGAATTATGTTATTTGGGGTCTCTTTTGGGGCTTTTTTATTATCATAGAAAGGCTTTTTCTTGAGAAATGGCTTATAAAGGCGCCTAAGATCATTTCACATTTCTATCTGATAATCATTGCCCTGATCTCGTGGTCTGTTTTCAGAATGGGGAACATTAGTTTTAGTCTGCTTATGGTTAAGGGTATGTTTGGTATGAATTCGAATACTTTTTCGTCTTTTTCCGTAAACGCGCTTTTAAAGAACAATCTATTTCTCATCATATTCAGCATTGTCGCTGCAACCCCAATTGTTAAAAGAGGGCTTATGCTTGCAAAAACAGTTTTGGGGAATTCGCGTATCGGGATGGTTTTTTCTAACTTTGCAGAGTTTTGTCTGGTTCCTTGCGGACTTATATTCCTATCAACTGCAGAACTAGTAGGAGCGAGTTATAATCCGTTTCTATATTTTCGGTTTTAGCGAGGGGCAAAATGAAAGATAAAAACTACGGAGAATTTGATAATTTTGATGATTTTTTTGATGATCTTCTTAAGCACTTAAGTGAAACCGAGGAGTCTGAAAACGGAGAAATAACCTATCATATTGATGACCTAGATGCTCAGAGATGCATAATAAAAGAAGTGGGCAGTAAAAAGGAGATAATAAAAGACGCCGAACTAGAAGCCGAGGATGAAGATAAAAAAAAATTAGAACAATACAACTCTGAGCATCAAAATCATAAGCAATGTGATTCCAGTTTGGCAGAAAAAAGAAAAAAAACGGCGGGAAAGTCAATTCCATTTTTTGTAATACTATTTGCTATTACCATAATAGCCTGGTCTTTACCATTGCGTCCAACTGTATCGATTTCAGAAAAAAGAAATCTTGAAGAGTTCCCGGATTATAGCTTAAGTGCTCTGGTTTCTGGGGAGTATTTCAAATCAATCGATAAGTGGTTCTCTGATTCATTTACTTTCAGAGAAGCCTGGATTAGTCTTGCTAATAGAATTAATAGCCTTTATGGAATAAGATCAGTTGCTGTATATGGAGAAGTCCCCATTGCAGATCCTATACCAATCCCATCAGTTGCTTCAACTTTTGAAGGTCTTTTGGATAATAATGAATCGGAAACGAATGATCTATTGTTGTCATCTACAGATATACAAACAGACGAATCTTTAGTATCAGATGTTTTTGGAGATTTCGATTCATTTGGTCAGGGTACTGAATCAGATGGAGAAGGATGGGGTGGAATAGTAATTGATCAGGATGAGATAATTGCTGATAAAGGGGCAAAGTTGCAGATAGGAGATTCGATTTTCGTTTATCCTGGATTTAATCAGCATTATGCAGGCGAGTATGCAAAGAGAGTTAATAGATTAGCAGAATTAATAAAAGATAAAGTGAATCTATATTGCCTTCTAGTCCCGGAGAATGCAACATCTATGCTAACGCGCTCAGACAGAGAAAAGTATGGATTTGTAATTGAAGAAGACGCATTTGATTATATTTATAGTTTAATGGGTGAGAGTATAAAAACTGTAAATGTAATTAGCAATCTCCAGCGACATAATAACGAATACATAGTGTTCAGATCGGATCATCACTGGACGGCTCTCGGTGCATATTATGCCTACGAGGAATGGTGCAGAATCGCAGGAAAAGAGCTGGTATCTCTTTCAGAGTATAAAACAATAGCTTGGGAGGGCTTTTTTGGGACATATTATTATACGGCAGGCCAACCAAAAGAGATAACAAATAACCCTGATACTGTATTTGCCTATGAACCTCCCGGAGATGTTCACTTATATTTAGATTTCCGCAACAGTTATAAGCTTGGAACAGAAACCGATCTGCTGTTAGACAGATCCACAATAAAAGTTGATCAATATATTACATTTCTTGGAACTGATAATGCTAAAGCAACTTTTATCAATAATGATATCGACGATGATTCTGCGGTTCTCGTTTTAAAAGATTCCTTCGGAAACCCGTTTGTATATTATCTTACTCAGCATTATCATTATGTTTATGTTGTTGATTACAGATACTTCAATTATTCTATTAGCAGATTCATTGAAAATAATAAAGTTGATGATGTCATTATTATCAATTTGGCAAATCTTATGTATTCAGAAAGCGGATTAAATGCCGTTACCAGATTATATAAATAAACAGACTTCGGAACTGCATTTTTCAGTTGTTAACATCGGGTCGATGTGATAATATAAATCAAGATATTGTGTTTATCACTTTTCATGATAACTATAAGGAGGATAACCTATGTACACAGACAGAAAAATCTGGTTGGCAAAATCCCAGCTTTCCGGGGAGAACCTCTTCCTGCTTCCCAAAATGGCAAACAGGCACGGACTGATAGCCGGCGCAACAGGCACCGGCAAGACCATAACCATGAAGGTCATGGCCGAGTCTTTTTCCGATATGGGAGTTCCCGTTTTCCTGGCTGATGTCAAAGGTGATATTTCGGGAATGTGCAAGCCCGGAAAGGATTCCGAGGATATGCAGTCCAGAATAGCCTATTTCGGTGCTGAGGGATTCGCATTCAAATCCTTCCCGACACGGTTTTGGGATATATTCGGAGAGTACGGCATTCCTGTTCGTGTCACCATTTCGGAAATGGGGCCGACCCTTCTTTCCCGTCTGCTCGGACTGACTGATGTTCAGACCGGTGTTTTGAACATCGTCTTCAAAGTCGCGGATGAACAGGGTCTTCTTCTTCTCGATCTGAAGGATCTTCGCGCCATGCTGCAGTATGTCGGCGAGAACCGTGTGGAGTTCACCACTTCCTATGGCAATGTGTCAGCCGCATCTATCGGAGCCATCCAGCGTGCACTTCTTACCTTCGAGGATGAGGGCGGCGAGCAGTTCTTCGGTGAGCCGGAACTCGACATCACCAATTTTCTCCGCACAGACGAGGAGGGACGCGGATATATCAATATCCTCGAAAGCTCCCGCCTGATCAAGAGCCCGACGGTATATGCCACATTCCTGCTCTGGATGCTTTCTGCTCTTTATGAGAAGCTTCCCGAGGTTGGCGATGTGGAAAAACCGCGTATGGTGTTCTTCTTTGATGAGGCGCACCTGCTCTTTACCGATACGCCGAGAGCACTGCTCCAGAAGATCGTTCAGATCGTTAAGCTGATCCGCTCCAAGGGTGTCGGAGTCTATTTTGTGACACAGAGCCCCTCAGATATCCCCAATGAGGTGCTTGCGCAGCTTTCAAACAAAGTGCAGCATGCTCTTCGTGCATACACTCCTTCCGAAATGAAAGCTGTTAAGACCGCTGCTAAAGCGTTCCGGGTCAACCCCGCATTCGATACACAGGAAGCAATCATGGAGCTTGCGGTGGGTGAGGCACTGGTCAGCTTCCTCGACGACGACGGCATCCCAACCATCGTGGAGCGTGCAAGGATCCTGCCTCCGCAGAGCCTGATGGGTTCTGCCGGTGAGGAAACTGTCAATAATGCCGTGACCTCGGATGAATTCTATCTCAAGTATAAGGATGCGGATGACAGAGAGTCTGCCTATGAAATCATCCAGGCTGCCACGCTTGAGCTTCAGCGTCTGAAGGAAGAGGCGGAGGCCGAGCTTCAGCGCCTAAAGGAGGAGGCAGAGGCCGAAGCCAGACGTCTCAAGGAAGAGGAAGAGGCCGAGAAGCAGCGCCAGAAGGAAGCTGCCGCCGCTGAAAAGGCCGCCGCGAAAGAGGCCGCCGAGGCGGAGAAACAGGCAGCCAAAGAAGCCGCCGCCGCGGAGAAAGCGGCTGCGAAGGAGGCCGCCGAGGCCGAGAAGCAGGCTGCGAAGGAAGCGGCTGCCGCGGAGAAGGAGGCTCTCAGGAAAAAGAATGCCGCCAAGAACACCGCCAAGAAAGCGGCAACCAGCGCGGCATCTTCCATCTCCAGCTCCCTCAGCACGAATATCGTCAACGCGCTCACCGGCGGAAAGATCACCAGCTCCGGCACCATAGCCAAGAGAGCGGCGAGAAACGCGCTGTCCGCCGTGATGCGCACCGGTTCCACGGCCCTGCTCCGCGGACTGTTCGGAACGAAAAAATAAAGCGGGACCATCGGAAACCGTATTGGAACAAAGCCGTCCGCAGCATCCTGCTGCGGACGGCTTTTGCCTTATGGACGATTCTTCTGCAAATGCCCGCAAAGATAATGTGAGATTCGTGTAAAGTAATGATTGAACTTTGGCCGATTTCCCATTATAATATATAAGGTATATATAAGGTTAAAAAATTGACTATCTTTCTGCAGACAGATGCGGGACAGATCGGTCGGAAATAATAATCAGGAGGTTTCTATGGCAGAACTGAATCTTGAAAAATACGGCATCACCGGTACTACCGAAATTGTCTATAACCCCTCTTATGAGCAGCTTTTCAAGGATGAGATGGATCCTTCCCTCGAAGGCTTCGACAAGGGCCAGCTCACCGAACTCGATGCGGTCAACGTCATGACCGGTATCTATACCGGCCGTTCACCCAACGACAAATTCATCGTTATGGATGAAAACTCCAAGGACACCGTGTGGTGGACCAGCAAGGAGTACAAAAACGACAACCACCCCGCCTCCGAAGAGACCTGGGCCGTGGTGAAGGACCTTGCCGTCAAACAGCTGAGCAACAAGAAGCTTTATGTGGTGGACGTCTTCTGCGGTGCCAACAAGGACACCAGAATGGCCATCCGCTTCATCATGGAGGTCGCTTGGCAGGCACACTTTGTGCTCAACATGTTCATCAAGCCCACTGCGGAAGAACTTGCAAACTTCGAGCCGAACTTTGTCAGCTATGTTGCTTCAAAGGCAAAGGTAGAAAACTACAAGGAGCTCGGGCTCAATTCTGAGACTGCAGTTGTCTTCAATATCAGCAGCCGTGAGCAGGTCATTCTCAACACCTGGTACGGCGGCGAGATGAAGAAGGGCATGTTCTCCATGATGAACTACTATCTGCCTCTGCAGGGCATCGCCGCGATGCACTGCTCCGCCAATACCGATATGAACGGAGAGAACACGGCTATCTTCTTCGGCCTTTCCGGCACCGGCAAGACCACCCTTTCCACTGACCCGAAGCGTCTCCTCATCGGCGATGACGAGCACGGCTGGGATGATCAGGGCGTGTTCAACTTCGAGGGTGGCTGCTATGCGAAAGTCATCAACCTCGATAAAGACTCCGAGCCCGATATCTACAACGCCATCAAGAGAAATGCGCTTCTTGAGAACGTCACCGTTGACGAGAACGGAAAGATCGACTTTTCCGACAAGAGCGTTACCGAAAACACCCGTGTTTCCTATCCGATAGACCATATTAAGAATATAGTACGTCCGGTTTCCGCTGCTCCCGCTGCCAAGAGCGTAATATTCCTCTCTGCAGACGCTTTCGGCGTTCTGCCTCCAGTCTCTATTCTTACCCCGGAGCAGACCCAGTATTACTTCCTCTCCGGCTTTACCGCAAAGCTTGCGGGAACCGAGCGCGGTATCACCGAACCTACCCCGACCTTCTCTTCCTGCTTCGGTCAGGCATTCCTCGAACTGCATCCCACCAAGTATGCAGAGGAACTCGTCAAGAGGATGCAGGCTAGCGGCGCAAAGGCATATCTGGTGAATACCGGCTGGAACGGAACCGGCAAGCGTATCTCCATTAAGGACACCCGCGGAATAATCGATGCGATCCTGAACGGAGCCATCAATGAGTCTCCCACCAAGGTCATACCGTTCTTCAATCTTGAAGTACCCACCGAGCTTACAGGGGTGGATACCGGTATACTTGATCCGCGCGACACCTATGCGGATCCGGCTGAGTGGGAAGCCAAAGCGAAGGATCTTGCGGGCAGGTTCATCAAGAACTTTGCAAAGTACGAGTACAACGAAGCCGGCAAGGCTCTTGTTTCTGCAGGTCCTCAGCTCTGATAAGCCTCAACAGAAATACTTTTTAGAAATGTAACAGCGCTGTCTCATAGAAGACAGCGCTGTTTTTATCGGAAGTGTTTGTGCCGGGAAAGAGGACTACCAGTCCCAGCCTGCCCAGGGATAATCGTCGTAATCGAACTGTTCTCTCAAAAGAGCATATCTTTCAACGCATTTACCGTTGTCATCATATCTCCAGTATCCGGCAAATCCCCAATGATGCGGCGCAAAAAGCATCTGGCAGTCCGGAAGCAGCAGCGTGATCTCATCTTTCTGTTCCTGAGGCACATTATCCTGCGAGATCCTTAATCTTTTCAGATTTGTCAGACCATACAGCGGCGAGATATCTGTTACGCCCGGAAGAGCGCCGATGCAGAGATGTTCGAGACTCGTACACTGTGCAAGAGGAGTGAGGTCTGTCACGTGGCAGGATGCCATTTCAAGATACTCCAGTTCATGACATTCCGTCAGATACCAGAGATCCTTGTCTGAGAAATCCGTAATGGAGACGATCAGGACCTGGAGATGCGGCATATATCTCAGAAATTCCCAATTTGTCACCTTTTTTCTGTGCCCCATATCGATGTATTTTACATCTGTAAAATATTTCAGCAGCTCCGCGTCGTCGTTGTCGAGCAGGTTTGTACGGATCCGTTCTATGTCGGTCATGTGACCGTAGCCGTGAACAACTATTCGCCAGACAATCTTCTTGTCAGGATAATCGTCCCTGAGTTCAGCCATCACCTCATTATCTATCCCGCAGTTTGAAAGTACAAGTCTGGAGCATGACCGCAGCAAAGGGAGAGCGGCCCGTATCCTGTCGACCCCCTCGTTTCCGATGTTCACCTTCTCATAAATGATCTCCTCATCCTCTGAAGACACTGTCTTGCCGAACAGATCGAATGAGCAATGGATCACAGCACCGGGAAGGCTGTTTTGCAGTTGGACAAGACTGTCAAGATCGAAGCGGGTTCCGTCTTCATCTATCAGATTGATTTCACGCAGGTATTCGAGGCGGGCAATATCATCTGCTGCCGCTGAAAGCTCACCGGGATCGATCCAGGATAGATCTATTGATTCAAGATCGTACCTATATTCTTTTCCCAAAATACAAATATCAGGAGTGGGAGAGGGCGTGGGTGAGGGTGTATGGGAAGGAGTCGGAGCAGGTATTTGAACTGCTGCAGGCTGTCCGGTTCCTTCCGGCTCGGCTGCAGACTCCTCAGCAGTTTCCGAAGAACAGGCGCATAATAACATCATGCACATAGCCAATAAGACAGCAGCGAAAGTAAGCTTTTTAATGTTTTATGCGCCTCCTGTAAGATTAATAGTTGATGCCCGTAAACAGGCATATGGCAAAGGATTGTGATCGATTACGCCGGTTCGAAAGACTTGCTTATCTCATTGCCGTCGGCATCGAACTCCGTATTTTCCATGAGAGAAGGATCGGCCCGGCTGCGTTTCTTTATGACCATTCCTTCTCTCTGATTGTTGAATACCCAGATTTTGTATCCGGGATAATCAGGGTCGTCTTTTCGGAAAAGACCGGATTCATTCAGCCGGCAGAAAGCTTTTCTGCCCTCGGCTGTGTCTAACAGGTCTCCCTGTCCGCTGTAATACAGAGCTTCTTTTGAAACATCTTTTTTGAACTGCTCCCATTCTTCATCGGGGACACGCATCACATCATTTGGCTGTGTCATTTTTCTCCTCCGAAATAGCTCATTTATGAAAAGAGTATATACCATTCGACCCTGCCGGGCAACAGTTTTCACGGAATGCACGGGGCAGCCGCGCAATTGACAAGCGGGGACCTTTATGGTAAATTCAGCTTGATCGATTTACATAATATTTTTATCGAGGTATATCATGCCGGTAAAGATAAAAAGCCCGCTTGTATCATTATATCAGCTGTTCGTATACGTGGTTTGCTATGGAATCTTTGCAGTCCTTATGGCATTTGCAGTACCATTTGTAGTTACAAGGTCAAGGACGGCTCTCATAGTGGCCATGAGTTTTGCAGTTTCATACGGCATGCTTTCGAGAATATACGGTGCGATGGACGTGGGTTCGCGTAAGAGCAGATCCATCGTTTTTTCAATGATGATGATCCTGCTGTTCTCGGATCTGATAGCGCACATGTTCCTCTGCATAATGGATATTACGGTAGTTCACGGAGGACGATTCGTTTATGAAGCGCCAGTCCTTCTGCTTGCTGCCTATATAGTCCAGATCATCTTTGTCATATGCGCTTCTTTTATCGGAAACGACATCTTTTTTGCATTGTTTAAGCCGCAGAAATGCGTTGTCATTCACATGCCGGAAGCAAACGTTGAGGAGTTTGTTTCAAAAATCAAGACTCGTGAAAAGCAGTATGAGGTTACAACTGTAATAGCATTTGACCCGCAGGATATTATAAAGACAGTCGGTGAGATCGAAAAGGTGGATGCGGTATTCATCTACGGGCTGCCGGTTGCCGAAAGGTCCGAGATTATTAACTGGGCGTACAAAGCAAAGAAAGATATCTTCTATAATCTCGAAATGGACGATATCGTTTCCACCGGTGGTAAAATGATCTCTTTTGAAGATACTCCGGTCATCTTTTCTCCTGTCAAGAATAATGATCTTGTGTACCGTTTTATAAAGAAGATAGCGGATGAAGTGCTGTCTCTCATCGGAATAATCGTTCTTATCCCGTTGTTTATCATCGTTGCTGCTGCAATAAAGATAGAAGATGGTGGGAGTGTGTTCTATAAACAACCTCGGATCACCATAGGAGGAAAGACATTCCAGCTTATCAAATTCAGATCGATGCGGGAAGAAGTGGGAGATATCCACGTATCTGCTACAGAGGATGATGACAGGATAACGAAAGTCGGGAGATTTATCCGAAAGTTCCGGATCGATGAATTTCCGCAGCTGTTCAATGTACTTATCGGTGAGATGAGCCTCGTCGGGCCCAGACCGGAAATGGTAGAGAATGTCAGGGCTTACAGCATGGAGCTTCCGGAGTTCACCTACAGGCAGAGAATGAAAGCGGGACTTACGGGACTGGCGCAGGTCTATGGAAGGTACAATACATCTCCAAAGGATAAGCTGATGTATGATCTGATGTATATAGAGCAGGCAAATATATGGCTCGATTTCAAACTGATCCTGCGAACAGTGCTGGTGCTGTTCTCACCTGATGAGAGTACAAGGGGATTTAAAAAACAGTAAAAAAACGGAGAGGCTTGCCTCTCCGTTTTCAGTTTTCGGAAATATTTTCGAACATGTCGCCCCCGATTTCATCAAGACCCACCGTGGATCGGTACAGGCCCCATTTGTGGCAGTCATACGGCCCATTGAAAAACACTCCCCAGTAATATGGGTGCTGAGAGTTGTAATAACCGTATGCTCTGGTGGCGATTTCTGCAGCCGTAGCGCCGTCAAAATGCTCAAGAGGAGTTTCAAAATCGAGAACGATGGGGTTTTCCTTGTACAAATGGAAATATGTTTTCGGCGTATCCCACACGCCGTATTTTTCAGCGGATTCCGGATAGTTTTCCTCTGACTTGGCCAAGTTGACTGCGTCAGCGAGGCAGTATGCGTTCAGAATATGGGTGGGATGGCCGTATTCACCGTCAAAATCGTGTTCTACTATGACCTTCGGTTTGAAACGCCGGATCATTTCCACCTGGAAGGAGACGAAATTGTCATAGCCATAAAAGGCGGCGGCTTCATCAACTGTGTCAAACATCATGTCCACCTGGTTGTTAATTACGGGATAAATATGGCATCCGGCGGACCAGAGACCGTTCAGGAGTTCATGTGTCCGGATCACAAAATCCTCCATATAAATATTCATGTAAACTACCTGCAGTTTTTTCCCCTGCTCACCGGCATAAAGCGGGATCACCCCGCCGAAGAAAAGAAATTCATCGTCCGAATGGGTCGGGAAGAGGAGCATATCCGCGGTCTCGTCCTCGCCGAGCGTTTCCCATACCTGCACCCAGTCGGGAGGAGTACCTTCCGTGAAGGCGTAGATATCGCAAAGCTGGGTCCTTCGGTTAGGCATTGCTATCAGTATGTCTGCTGAAGCCTGGGGAAGCTCCACAAACTGATGAAGGTATTGACTTCCGTCATATTCATATCTTGTTCCGTCGACCGTTATATAAAACTGCCCCGGAAAGTCATTCCAGATGAAGTAGAGAGAGGAGACGGGCTCATCAAGAAACAGCCGCATGCGCGCGCTTCGTTCAAACTTCTGAACGGAATAAGGATTGTCATCGGTCGGCGCGGTAGTAGAAATGTTATTGACTTTTACGGAGAAATCTACTCTGCGCGCTTTTTTCTCCGCAGGCTCTGTCACTTCCTGAACAGGAGGAATGTCGTCCTCCTCCGGCGGCGCGCTGCCCGTATCCTCGACCGACTGCACAACAGATGTGTCGTCCGGTTCATCTGCAGACGCTTCCACATGAGAGATTTCTTCTGAAATCGGACCTGCTGTTTCCGGAAGTGCAGGTGATGATGGTTCCGTGTTAGGAAAAACCTGATCGGATGACATCGCTCCGCATGCAGAAAGAACCATTGTAAGAAGTATACTCAAAACGATCATGCCCACGATGACAGACCGAAGGTGCTTAATGCTTTTATATCTGTTTTTTTGCTGTTGAACAAACAAAGCAGTGCCACTCCTCTTCGCATAAATGGCGGTCTATTTGGAATCCGTTCCTTTTCAGAGCGACGGAAACGTCGCCCTGTCTGCCGTCGATGATGCCGGAAGTGATGAACACGGCATCTTCTTTCATGAATTGCCGGACATGTTCGGAAAGGGGGATTATTACATCGGATACAATATTTGCGAGCACTATGTCGTACCCAGTCCCGAGCATTTTCCTCATACCGGTATCTTTGAGTATATCTCCGGCATAAATCCTGAAATGAGCCCGGTTAATACTGTTGAGCTTTGCATTGGATAGTGCCACATCCGGGGCTTTGGGGTCGATGTCCGCTCCCGTGCAGCTGTCGCAGCCGAACAAAAGAGCGCCAATGCCCAATATTCCACTGCCGCAGCCGAGATCAAGGACTTTTTTCCCTTCGGAAGCATAGTCTTCAAGCGCTGTAAGGCACATTTTCGTGGTGGGGTGGCTGCCCGTTCCGAATATCAGACCGGGATCTAATCTGAGAGGAATACGTCCGTTCTCCGGCGCGTCGAGCCATTCGGGCACGACCACAAGTTTCCTTCCTGTCTCTATCGGAACGTAATACTGTCTCCAGTTGTTTTCCCAATCACTGTCCCGGACTATGGACGTGCTGACGTCACCGCCGAAGGCAGCAATTATCCGTTCGAGTACCGCTTTCCCCGCTTTATCATCTGCAAGATAACACTTTATACGGCTCAGGCCTGAGAATTTGGATTCAAGATCTGCATCTACATAATCCCAGTATTGTCTGTTGTTTTCGAGAAAGCTGTGAAAATCCGCTTCGTCCTCTATCACGAACCCTTCTGCTCCCATTGCAGCCATTTCCTCACAGCGTTTGTCCATATCTTCTGATGGGGTCTGAACACAGACCTCGATCCATTCCATATACAGGACCTCCGAAAAAACTCTTGTAACATATTACTACTTAAGCATCTGAAAGTCCATATTTACAACAGAAAAAGCATTATACATAAGCTTTGTGCACCTTTTTTGCAGGATTGTTCTTGGAAACAAAAAACGGGCATTTATACTCTGGTGTATTTGTTTTGTCTCATTTTGAAATCATAATCACGGAGAGAGTGAAAATGAACGGATGCATGTGTTCCGTTTGCTGTTGTATTGGTTGCGTTTTTATTGAATTATGTCTACTTGGCTGATATAATTAATTGAATTATTATGCGTTACTATGCCCTTTAAGCAATTACATAGATTTGAGAGGCAATACTATGCTCAAAGTTTCAGAGCCTGAAAAACGACTGATAAAGGTTCTTTTGTGTTTTCTCCTTATTTTTGTTCTCTTTTTTATAATCTGCCGCCTGATTGCAGGCGAGCAGTGGGGTCAGGGGCTTTTCGGGGAGTACTTCTGGTATATTCTCTTGACCGTATCGATTTTGATGGCTTTGTTTTTCTTCATAGTTGTCATCAGAGTGCACAAGGGGAGAAAAAGCTATATCTATACGGCTGTGGAAGCACTGCATAAGTATGGTTTTCTGCTGCGCCAGCTCGTGAAGCGCGACTTCAGGACAAAGTATCTCAGATCCGTTCTCGGCGTTCTTTGGAGCTTTTTCAATCCGCTGCTCATGATGCTCGTACAGTATATCGTGTTTTCAACACTGTTTAAGAACTCTATTCCGCATTTTGCCGCCTATCTGATAATCGGTAATATCTGCTTCTCCTTTTTCAATGAAGCCTGCAGCTTGACGCTCAATTCGATCGTCGGCAATGCCGGACTCATTACAAAGGTATATATGCCGAAGTATATTTATCCGCTTTCGAGAACGATCTCTTCACTCGTGAATCTAGCCATTTCTCTGGTTCCGATGCTGATCGTCTGCCTCATAACAGGCGTTAGATTTACGCTCGCGGTTCTCATTTCCCCCTACTTTTTCTTCTGCCTGTTTCTGTTCAGTCTCGGGGTGGGCATGCTCCTGAGCTGTGCCATGGTTTTTTTCCGCGACACACAGTTTCTATGGGGAATTCTCGTCACGATCTGGATGTATTTCACACCGGTATTCTATTCGATAGATATTATAACCGGACCGCTGCGGAAGATCTTCGAGCTGAATCCGATGTATATTTTCATTTCCAGCATCCGGTGCTGCGTCATGTACGAGGTTGTGCCGCTCCCGGGAACATTTCTGAAAAGCGCTGTTGCCGCTGTGCTGGCACTGCTCGTAGGCTCACTGGTCTTTAAAAAAGGCCAGGATAAATTCATTCTTTATTTGTAAGGTATCTGCCATGAGCATAATGATAGAAGTCGACAATGTCACCATGCGTTTCCATATGAATACCGAGAGGATAAGATCCATCAAGGAGTATGTGACCAAAGCGCTTCGCGGCAAGGTAAAATATACGGACTTCACAGCGGTAGATGGCTTATCATTTACAGTGGATAAAGGCGAAACTCTCGGAATTATCGGGCATAACGGAGCCGGGAAAAGCACCACTCTTAAGCTGATTTCCGGGATTCTGAAGCCGTCCGAAGGAAGCGTCAAGGTTTATGGGAATGTTGTTCCGATGCTCGAACTTGGCTCCGGATTCGATATGGAGCTTACGGGAAGGGAAAATATATTCCTTAACGGGGCTATTCTGGGATACAGCGAAAGCTTTCTTAAAGAAAAGTTTGACGAGATCGTCGCATTTTCAGAACTCGGACAGTTTATAGAGGCACCGCTGCGCACCTATTCTTCGGGAATGTTGGCAAGACTGGCTTTTTCCGTTGCTTCCGTGGTCGATCCGGAAATATTGATCGTCGATGAGATTCTGTCTGTCGGCGACTCAGATTTTCAGGAGAAAAGCCATGCAAGAATGATGGAACTCATGGGCGGGGGAACGACAGTGCTTTTCGTTTCCCATTCTATAGATCAGATTAAGAAACTCAGTAACAGAGTGCTTTGGATCGAGCACGGTAAAAAAATAATGCTCGGGCCCACGGAAGAAGTGTGCAGCGCGTATGAGCGCGGTCTGACAGAATAATGAGCAGCTGCGGATTGCTCAAAAAACCGATTAATATGAAAAAATGAGGAAAGAATATGTATTTAGTTGTTGGAGCAAACGGATTCCTCGGATCATATGTCTTAAAAAACATTTTGGAAAAGACAGATGATACGATTGTTGCAATCGCAAGAAACATTAACAATGTTTTGGTAAGCCCCAGGATTAGCTGGGTGAGTTGCGATATTACCCAAAAAACTGATGTAGATAGTTTATCTGACGCTTTAGAGAATACTCATAATAAGAAAATTATATATCTGGCAGCTTACCACAATCCGGATTTAGTAGAAAAGAATCCGCAATTTGCGTGGCATATCAATGTAACATCATTATCCTATTTTATCAACAAGGTTTCTGATGTAAAATGCCTTTTTTATCCATCAACTGATAGCGTGTATGGAAACAGTATTGATGGATATAAGTTTAAGGAGGATGACAAGCTTAATCCTGTAAATACATATGGGAAACAGAAATGTGCAGCCGAATCGGTAGTCTTGTGGTATGGTTATAATACGGTTAGATTTCCTTTCCTCATTGCGCCTAGTCTATCGCCGACGAAGAAACATTTCTATGATGAGTTAAATAATAGTCTTATAAATGGTAGTGAAATAAGAATGCTAATGGATTCCTATAGATCTTCTCTTAATTTTGATACTGCAGCTGCTTTACTGATAGATCTCATGGAAAAATATTCTCACCTAACTCCAAAAACTATCAATATTTGCGGAGACGATAGTTTGTCAAAATATGATATTGGACTTATTCTGGCGGATAAGCTTCATGTCGACAGAGCGTTGGTACGACCGATTAGTGTTATAAGTGATGAACAGATATTTAAGACGAGTAGAGCTCAAACAACGCTAATGGACAATTCTCTTTTGAAAAAAACATTAGGTTTGAAAGAAATAAAGTTTTCTTTATAGAATTGATTAACCGAATGGGAGAGGATTAAGGAGTTAAAAAATGATAATAACAAAGACGCCATTCAGAATGTCTTTTTTTGGCGGAGGCACTGACTATGAAGGCTTTTTCAAAGAAAACGGTGGATCTGTAATCTCTTCAACATTTGATAAGTATTGCATGGTCTCAGTTGGACATTTGCCAAGATTCTTTGATTATTCTAATCAATTAACATATAGCAAGATTGAAAGGACAAAGACTGTTGAGGAAATAGAACATCCGGCTGTGAGGAATGCAATGAAGTATCTTGATATGCATGAATTGAGAATAGACTACGAAGCAGATTTGCCCGCAAGATCCGGATTAGGCACGAGCAGTTCTTTTGCAGTTGGACTCTTAAGTGCTTTCTATGCTCTTAAAGGACGATATGTTGATAAAAGAAAGCTTGCAGATGATGCAATATATCTTGAACGGGTTCTTTGCGGAGAGAGCGGCGGTATTCAGGATCAGATTGCGGCTGCCTTTGGAGGACTGAATAGAATAGATTTTTATGATGGTGGGTATAATGTTTGCCCCATTATCATTTCTTCTGAGAGAAAAAGAATACTGAATGATAGCCTTATGCTTTTCTTCACAGGTTTTTCACGTTTTTCGAGTGAAATCGCATCAGTTCAGGAAAAAAGTATTAAAGCCAATTATTCTGAACTAAAAGAAATGCAAAACCTTGTTGATGAGGCGTATAGAGTATTAGTTTCTAATGAAACAAGTCTTAATGAGTTCGGATTATTGCTTGATTATACATGGAAACTAAAAAGGGGACTTACTAAAGCAATAACAAATGAATCAATTGATAGCATATACAAAAAGGCGCTTGATGCCGGCGCTTTAGGCGGAAAACTCCTTGGTGCAGGTGGAGGAGGTTTTATTTTGCTTTATGTTGAAAAAGAAAGACAAGCACATGTTCGAAAAACTCTAAAGGATTTGCTATATATACCATTTAAATTTGAAAACGAAGGGACGAAAGTTATTTACTTTCAAGCTGAGGATTATAATCGAAAAGAAGCAAATGACTGATATATTCTTAATTTTGGGTAAATATTTGCTGAACAAATGAAAGAAGGATTGAAAATGATAAAAGCGTTAATAACAGGGATCAGTGGAATGGTAGGATCTCATCTTTGCGACTATCTTCTCGAAAATACAGATTGGGATGTATATGGCATTTGTAGATGGAGAAGTCCATTGGAAAACTTAGAGCACTTAGTTGATCGAGTAAACAGAAATGATCGGCTATTCTTTGAGTATGCAGATTTAAATGATCAGATATCTTTGATAAATGTACTGCAGAGAGTGAAACCAAACTTTATTTTTCATCTTGCAGCACAGAGTTACCCGCTAACAAGTTTCTCATCGCCAATTGAAACTATTAATACTAATATTCTAGGGACCTGCAGGTTGATGGAAAGCGTTAAGATGATAATGGATAATGATTCATCTTATAAGCCTATTGTTCATGTCTGTGCTTCTTCTGAAGTGTTCGGGAGAATCCCAGCAAGTAAAAAGCCTGAAGAAGGAATTAGTGAAGAATGCCCATTTCATCCTGCATCTCCATATGCAATATCAAAGGTCGGAACAGACTTGTTGGGACGATATTATGCTGAAGCATATGGGATTACTGTGATGACGACCCGAATGTTTACGCATACAGGGCCTCGACGTGGAGATGTTTTTCATGAATCATCATTTGCAAAACAGATTGCTATGATTGAAGCAGATATGATTCCTCCGATAGTAAAAGTTGGAAATCTTCATTCTCTTCGGACGTATGCAGATGTAAGGGATGCTGTAAGAGCATACTATATGCTGGTGACCTGTAGCCCTATTCCTGGCGAGTATTATAATATTGGTGGATCATTCACATGCGAAGTCGGAGATACACTGAACAAGTTGATTTCACTTTCAACAAAGAAAAATGACATAGAAATAGTAGAAGACCCGGCAAGATTACGCCCAATTGATGCAGATCTCCAAGTACCTGATTGCAGAAAATTTAAAAAACACACAGGTTGGGAACCAATGATTCCTTATGAAAAGACAATGGAAGACTTGCTTAATTATTGGAGAGAAAAAGTTAGGAAAGGCAGTTATCTGACTAGATAACAGGTTGGTATACTATGCTAATTGAAAGGCTTAAAGCTGACTTTGAGTATAAAGATATGCGAGGAACGCTTACTCAGCTTTTTCATAAAGGATATTCACAGGTAAACGTTATTTTTTCCAAGAAAGGTGTTACCCGAGGAGGCCATTTTCATAAGTTAAATTCAGAGGCATTTTACATTGTTCAAGGATACTGTGTTGTTAAAGCAAGTATGGCAGAAAAAGAGGAAATCGAGGAGTTTAAAGAAGGGGATTATTTTAGAATTGATCCTCTGATCATGCATGAATTTTTGTTTGTTGAAGATACTATACTTGTGTCGATGTACAGTATAGGGGTCGAATTGGAAAACGGTCTAAAAGATATCTATGATTAAAAGTGTGGAGATTCATTTATGAAATGTGTTTTTATGGCTGGCGGAAGGGGGACTCGTATTGCTCCAGTTGATTGTACAGTTCCTAAACCGATGATAAAGATTGGTAATAAACCAGTTTTGGAACATGGAATAATATGTCTTCGAGATCAGGGCTATCTGGATTTTATTATTACTGTGAGTCATTTAGGAGAAATAATAACGGAGTATTTCGGAGATGGCAGTAAACTTGGAGTAAATATAGAATACTATTATGAAAAAGAACCTCTAGGCAATGCTGGTGCGCTTTTTAAGATAAAAGACAGATTATCAGATACTTTTTTGCTACTGAATGCAGATGTTATGTTTAATGTCGATGTGCATAGAATGGTAGAGTATCATAAAAAAAGAAAAACGCTAGCAACAATAATGACTCACCCTAATACTCATCCATATGACAGTGCTTTGCTAGTTGTAAACAAAGATGGGTTTGTAGATAAATGGATTTCAAAGGAATCTCCGAAACCGATTTATTATCACAATGTTGTCAATGCGGGGATTCATGTTTTGTCTTCTGATATTCTTTGTATCAAACCACAAGGTGAGAAAGTGGATTTAGATAGGCAGATTTTGATGCCACTAGCGGGAAAGAAAAGTATTTCTGCTTATCATAGTCCTGAGTACGTAAGGGATATGGGAACACCAGACAGATATAAGCAGGTTTGTGAAGAATATGAGGCAGGGGTCATTTATCAGCGAACATTCAAGAGAAAGCAAAGAGCAGTTTTTTTAGATCGCGATGGAACTATTAATGAACATCGCGGCTTTATAAGTGATATTGAAGACTTTCAAGTCATTGATGGCATTGCAGAAGCAATAAAGCAAATAAACGAGTCCAGCTATCTTGTGATAGTAATAACAAATCAACCTGTGGTTGCAAGAGGAGAAATCACGGAAGAAGGACTTGATGAGATTCATAAAAAAATGGAAACCATCCTTGGCGAGAATGGAGCATATATTGACGCATTGTATTATTGTCCACACCATCCTGATAGAGGATTTGAAGGAGAAATAGCGGAATTAAAAATTGACTGTGATTGCAGAAAGCCAAAGCCGGGGATGATTCTAAAAGCAGCAGATGATTTTAATATTGATATTACTAATAGCTGGATGATAGGAGACAGCAAAACTGACATTGAAGCAGGGAAAAATGCTGGATGTAAGACTGCCTTAATTGGTACTGGAGATTTCGGACAGGACCTTACTGGCGATTCGTTGGGCCAATTGTTGAGGAAAATAATATGATGGATAATAGGTTAAAAGGATGCATAGAGGAGTTAATTGAACGTTATCCAAAACTCAACGGAATAAAAAGTTCTGTTATTGATGGATATCTATTGCTGGAACGAGCATATGAAAAAAATGGGAAAATACTTATAGCAGGAAATGGAGGTTCAGCTGCCGACTGTGAGCATATTGCTGGTGAGCTGATGAAAAGATTTAGAATTCCGAGGAGAATCCCGAGAAAACTATCAGAGAAAATTATGGCTGTTGATCCGGTGTTGGGAGCATCATTGGTAAACAATCTGGAACAGCCGTTGATGGCGATTCCGCTTGTGGCACATGAGGCGTTAACAACTGCTTATATTAATGATGTCGATGGTTTAGGAGTTTTTGCTCAGCAATTATATGGGTATGGTCGCAGCGGAGATGTTTTTCTTGGAATATCCACTTCCGGTAATAGCAGAAATATTCTATATGCAACAATAGTGGCAAAAGCATTAGATATTGGCGTATTAGCGCTTACAGGGAATACAGGCGGTGAGTTGGCAAAGGTAGCAGATGTCGCTGTTGTTGTTCCGGAAACTGAGACATATAGGATTCAAGAACTTCATCTACCGATATATCACTGTTGGTGTCAAATGCTGGAGATTCATTTTTTCGGATAAAGAATTTGAATCACCATAATATTTACTTTAATCAGATATTGGAGAAAGAATAATGTCTAACAACATAATACTTAAAAACTCTCAGTTTTTATCAATTATAAGAAAACACGATGTTGAAACAGCAGAGGAGTATTGTAAGTTGTTGCAACTTGCTTTCGGGGAGTTTTCTAACTATTGGGAAGAAATTGGCTTTAAATACATTTCTGTTCTTCCGAAGATTGGTGAAAAAACAGAATTATTTGATTCTCATCCATGGATATCGGAAATAATGATGGGAATACATGACACCTTCAATGGAGTGGCCGAATCGATTGAAAAAGGTATTCATGTTTTTGATTCTATAATAAGGACTACTTTCTCCAATAGGGTTGACAAGAATTTTTTGCTTGATGCCATAGTAGATTATTTAGACAATTATATCTCTAATTATGACCTTGATTATTTTCAGAGTCTTTATCTCAAAAAAAACAATGATTATTATCCAATAAATCACAGAGGCAGTTGGAGTATTGGTATTATTAATCCATGGCCTGGAAGCATGTCTGCCGAGTCAGAAGTGCTGTCTAGAATGAGAGTCGGTTGTGCAGATGCAGGTGTGAAAATGACTATGCTATCAAATTATGGCCATGTTCTGAATCCAGATACTCAGGAACAGACAGAAAACTATGTTAATCCAGAAGACTTAGACTTTGTTATTTCAACGCATTATGATTCTCATAAAAGTGTAGATTCTTTTTACTATCACACATTATGGAATCCACCCGAAATTCCTCTTAATCTTGTCGATTATTCCGGGCGCGTGACAGATAATTACCTAATGAACGAGGATTATCTTATTTACGATAATGGAGGAATGTCAAATCATTTGAGGTGTATTCTTATGAATAAACCTCGAGATATAAGTGATGCATCCTCCTTAACAGCGTCATTTCCTAAAAGCAGAATTCTAGAACCAAAGCTTGAAGATCCAAAGATGTTTTACTGCGGCATGAATTGGGAATGCGTAGTGAACAAATCGAACAGGCATGAAGGACTGTTTAAACTTCTTGATAAAACGGAGAAGGTAAAATTCTTTGGTCCAGAAAAAAATGAAGCATGGGGGGGAATACGGCCATGGGAGGGATACCAGTGCTATCAGTATTCTATCCCTTTTGATGGTTTTTCCATACTTGAAGAAATAAATGACTGCGGTATCTGCCTTGTGCTCTCTTCTGATATACATCGCAGGGCGGGGTCAGCAACAAACAGGACATATGAAGCTTGTGCTGCTGGAGCGGTCATTATATCGGATGATAATCCATTCATGTTGAAATATTTTAAAGATGCTGCACTTTTTATCAGATACAATAAAAATGACCCTCAAGATACATTCAATCAGCTTATGGAAAAGTATCAATGGATCATCAGTCATAAAGACGAAGCACTAAAAATAGCAAAACGTGCACAGGAAGTTTTCTTAGAAAAGTTCGCGCTGGATTATCAAATAAGAAACATTGTGTCGAATCATACAAAGCGGCTTGAAATAACAAAAAAGTATCTGTTTGCACATAATGAGGAAAAAACAGTTTTAGCAACTTTTGTTTTGAATACACAGGATATTGATTCCGCAAAGCGTCTGCTAAAACCAGTAATAGAGAATATTAGGCGACAATACTATAGGAATATTGAACTGGCAGTAGCTGCGGATATAAGTATTGTTTGTGAGGTGGAACAATACTGCAAAAGAGAACTATATGCTGTAGATGTTATTCCTTTATCGTTGTTTGATTTCAAATCCTCCCGAAGAATGACGGATGCGGAGGCTTTAGATGATATTTATCAAAAGATTGAACATAGTTATTTCATTAATATGCGATCGGAAGAGGTTTGGTTTAAAGATCATATTTCTACTTTAGTAAGGGCAATAGAAGACACCAAACTGCCGTTTTCTTATTCCGGAAGGCTATTCGAAGATGGATTAGGATATCGCAGGACAGATATGTTCAGGAAACTGGGGATATCTACAATCTATTACATGACTTGCCCTGACTGGTTTCCGGTTCCAGGCCAGATTCTTTTTTCTTATGATTGTCATTCGTGTATTCCCACTTTTATGCTTCCTTATATAGACGGTATGGAGCACTATGCACTGATGACTGCCTTAGTATTAAAAGAAAAAAAGACAGGTGAATTTACGAGACGTATGTCTTTAAATTATATCGACGGCAAGTGGGATAATCGGAGTGCTGTTGTTCCAGATGAAATGCAGATTAGGGTAATAAGAGATTCTGTCAAGTATTCACTTCCTGATTCATTTTCTATAAACAATTCAGGAAACAACCTTAATACTGTTGAGATGATGCAAAAACTTGCGGTTTTCCCAACTAAAAAATGGCTGTCAATAAGGATCGCGGCTATACGATTAAGACATCTTTCGCCTAAAGGCAAAAGATATAAACGTGTTGTCGAAAGATTTATGAAGGAGTTTAATGAATTTGCTGTGTACTATAACAAATAATTCTGTTTCACTATATTTGGCATAGATTAAATACACGATACTATAAATCATAATACTATGTTTATTTAACCGCTTTCCTAAACTTGTGAGGCGATAATGCATTTTGAGTTGTAAATATACAATATCTTTATGTTGTTATTTATATTACTAAAGGGATATATATGGAGCACATTCTTCTTGTATATCAGGAACTGATACCTTCAGCAGTTCTGTGCGGTCATGTGCAGCTCGGCTGGCTTGATGAGCATAACAAAATTGAATATAGGCACACACGTGTGTTCTCCGTCACGGCGGAATTGATTTCGTGGTCAAATGTAATCATCATCGTCCGTGGCGCCATGGAAATGGACCTGTTTATTGCAAAGCTGGCAAAAGAGGCAGGAAAAAGGCTCATATATGTTCTTGATGATGATCTGTTGAACGTTCCTAACCATTTAGTGAGTGCGCCGTTCTATAACAGCAGGAAGACTAAAAAAATGATTCAGGAAATCATGAAAACTTGCGATTGCTTTGCTTCACCTTCACTGAAACTGATTGAAAAGTACGGAGGACAGTTCAAAGAGACTGAGCTTATTGAAGAACCGGCACTATACAGCGGGCATCCATTTAAAAACAAAAGCGGGAAGATAAACATTTGTTTTGCGGGATCTCTCGACCGCACGAAAGATCTTGAAGAACTGATCTCCGATGTTATCCGCAGACTGATAAAAGAATACGGAAACAGAATAACGGTAACGTTTTTCGGAGCAAAGCCTGCCATTATAGACGAATGCGGATTGAGATATATTGAATACGTAAGAGATTATTCGGATTATATGGCCATTATGAGCGGACAGGGATTCGATATAGGTCTTGCCCCAATGATCCCAACGGAATTCAGCAGCTGCAAGCATTACAATAAATATGTAGAATATGCATCCTACGGAATAGTAGGGGTATATTCGAAGGTAATTCCATATACAAGAGCCGTGAGAGATTGGGAGAACGGTATATTATGTGAGAATACTGCAGATGCGTGGTATAAGGCAATAGCAAGTCTGATAGATAACCCGGAACTGCTTGAAAAAATGCGAAATCAATGCCTGAAAGAAGCTGAAACTATCTACTCAATTAAAACAGTCGCAGAAAACTACTATAAGTCCCTTTGCAGATGCGATTCGGATGCGTCCGGAGGAACTGTAAGAAGATTTGACCTGTGGTTATTATGGCTCAAACTCAAGCATTTTTTGAGACGATGTTTGGGATTCGGGAAAAAAATAATTAAAAAGACGCTGTTAAGTGAATAACAACTAGGCAAAACAGCAAATCACAGATTAGATATAGACAATGATAGTACTTGGAATGGAGATAAAATGAGCACGATCATTAATGCTCTCAAACTATCGGCAGTAACAAAAACAGGCTTAAGATATATAAGAGAATCATCTTTTTTTGAACCTGTGTGGTATAAAGCATTTTATGGGATAGATGACAATGTTGATAGTGCGAAGCATTACCTGAATGATGGATGGAAACTTGGGTTTGATCCGTCACTGCGTTTTTCTACCAAGGGATATCTGAGCCACTATAAGGATGTGTTTGAAAACGGAATAAACCCCTTGCTTCATTATGAAAAATATGGGAAAAAAGAGGGCAGGCAGACTGTCTTTCCAATTGAGCATAAAGGGTATGAAACACAGGGGGGATTTGATTATATTTATCAAACAGATCCTCCAACAGAAATAAAAACTTGTGCTATTTTTGTCACCTCTGCATTTGATCAGACGATTCCTGAATATGTAGTATACTTTCTTGAGAAACTCAGTAAGGTGGTTGATGGAATCGTCTTTATCGCCGATAACAAAATAGAATCGATCGATGAAATTGAAAAAATCAGGAAATACATCTTTTATGCGGAGTTTTCAAAACACAGATCATTTGAATTCGGTTTATGGAAAACAGGAATAAAATACTTATCCGCTTCAGAGCTGCTATCTGAACTGGATGAGCTTGTTCTTGTTGATGACGGATCTTTTGGACCGGTTGACGGCTTTGAAGAACTATTCATGCAAATGAGACAGAAAAGCTGCGATTATTGGAGTTTATCAGATCCGAAGTACAAACTGCATTCCAGCTTTTTTGTGCTAAAGGAAAAAGTCCTGAAAGATAGTCATTTTTCGGCTTTTTTTGATCGAGTTCCGGAAAAACTGACTTTTTGGGAAACGCCGGGCAATTTAGATAAAGAGTTTATCAATGAACTGAATTCAAAGTTCAATTCAGAGTATCTGATTACTACAACAAGTGAAACGGACGAAACAGCTTGTGCCTGTTTAGATCAGTTCATACAGAAAATAGAAAATGGATTTCCGTTAGTGAACATTAATCTTGTTGATGGAAGCTTAGGACCGGACTGTCAGAAAACCATTGGTAGAATCCTTCTCTCAGTTCGAGAGCGTAACATGGATCTATATAGAATAATTACAAGAGATTTAAAGCATAGAAAGGATAATGGTTTATTTAGAATCTGCTCCGACAATTACAATCTGTATGCTGATAGTAAAAAAATAGTAAGTTTTGATGTATTTGACACTTTGCTGATCAGACCGTTTTATAGAGCGACCGATATGTTTAAATATATCGAAGAGGTTTATAATCTACCTGGTTTTGCGCAGGCCCGCATAGAGGCGGAAAAAACCGCACGTAAAATCAACAAGATAGGTTTCAGAGGTGAAGAAGTCACTATCGAGGATATATATGCAGTTATCCTACCAAAATTCAGAAGAATAAAAGAGATTGAGTTGGATACTGAAAAAACTCTGATTACAGCCAACCCGAGAATCAAGCCTGTTTTCGACCTAGTGCGAAAAAGCGGGAAAAGAATAGTCACATCGTCGGATATGTATCTTTCAAAGGATTTTATTAAAGCCCTTTTGGTAAAAAATGGCTATATTGGAATTGAAGAAGTTTTTGTGTCATCGGTGAATAATCATAATAAAAATACCGGTGAACTTTATGCGGAAATTCTTGATTATTCAAAGTGCTTGAAGACAGAAATCGTACACTTTGGAGATAACTTTGAAGCAGACGTGGTTTGCGCAAAGAAATTCGGTATAGATGCATATCAGACTCATCGGGTAATTGATAGTTTTATAAACTCCCCGGCAAATATAAAATATAAAGAGTTTCTGACTAGACACGATGATGAAATGGCAGTTTCAATCTATATTTCTCAGATTTCAAATTTCCTTTCAGAAGTTGATCCCAGGACTCCATTTTACACTATACTGGGTTATGCGCTGGGTGGATGCCTTGCCTTGTCATACTTGAACTTTGTATGTGAAGAAGCTGAAAGCAATGGTGTAGAGCATCTGATATTTGTGGCAAGAGACGGTTTTTCCTTGCTGGATTTATACAGAGAGTTCTTTTTTGATCAGTATGGTATTCCTTGCTCATATGTATATTTGAACCGAAATGTTGTACTGGGAGTACTGGATGGAATCCCTGAAGATCCAAAGTATCTGTATTACACACTTAAGCTGGCACAAAAAGAGATTCCGTCGATTATTCCTTCTGAAGACTATGAATTGAATATCAGAGAGTATAGGAAGAATCAAATTCCCATTGATAAATGGAAAGAGAATAACAGAGAGGTCTTAAGGAATCATATTCTCTGTACAATGGGTAACACAGATACTATCGGCGTAGTTGATATGGTGACAAAACAGTTTTCATCTCTCCACGGGGCCAAAACAGTCTTATCTGAAAAAACACTTTTGGGGTTATTTACTGGTGTGTATGCGGGCAGTGTTGCTGAGGCTCCTTATGAATCTTTCTGCGGTAGGAAACTTGAGGCAAAAGATGATCTTGCGATTAAATTTTCAGAGTTACTTCTGACTTCACCGGAAGAATCGATAATTGGATTGGACAATAGTGGTAAAGCCGTTTTTGACCAGAAAGTAGAGCTGAACCGTGAACAGAGATATTGTGAAACAATGGCAGGAATAAAGCAGTATTGTAAGGATTACGTTGATATTCTGCCACTGAATAAAAAGTTACTGATGTCCTTTGAACAATGGATAGATCTTATAAACTGTTACTGTAAATACTGCAACGAAGTGGATAAGTATTATTTAAACGATGTTGTGGAAACCCCTGATCCGGATGTAAACAGTGTAAAAAATAACCTGGTAAAAATGATTGAAGAAAAACAAAAAGCAGAACTATTACAGTGAACAGGAAGGTAAGCTGGATTTCTCCACTCACAGTAAAAAAGCACTCTGGGAATCATTTTGAATATAAAACATAATTCTTGGATACAATTATATGGATACCCAAAGACGTGACCACGCACTTGATTTCCTGAAAACAGTCGCGACGCTCGTAATAGTCCTTCACCATTACGAGCGCGCCTTCGGCCTGCATTTTGAAACGCTGAATTTCGGAAACGGCAGGTTTTACTTCGGGTATGCCGTTGAACTGTTCTTTATGATCTCCGGCTTCGTCGCTTTCTTTTCCGTACAGAAGATTCAGAACGGGCTGAGCTTTGACCGGTATTTTTCCGGGAAGGTGCTGCGTCTGCTGCCGCTGGCGGCGCTCAGCACATTTGTTTTCGCGGCGATGTTCGTCATTGTTTGGGGAACGAAGGACTTTTCGCTTTTCAAGGTCATCGTGACGGCACTGTGCGTCCAGCAGGGCGGACCCTTTAACGAATTCCTTGTCAATTCCCATCTGTGGTATCTCAGTGTCCTGCTCATCTGCTATGGCTTCTTCTTCCTCATCGTCCGGACGGGGCAGAGGCTGCAGATCGACTGGAGATACGGCGCTTTCTTCATGATCCTCCTCGGCGCTTCCATCTGTTCAGCGTCCTGGGATCTGCCATATCTCAATGAGTTCGCTGCGAGAGGATATATGGCGTTTTTCACCGGATCCCTGCTTGCCGTGACCATAAAAGAACACAGGCCGGGCATGCCTGCCCTTATCGTGAGTTTTGCGGCAGTGGTGATCACGGTTCTGCTGATTATTTTCCGTTTCGAGATCATGGAATACGGTCTGCGGTTTATTCTGGTATTTGTGTTCTTCCCGGCACTGATCGTGCTCTTTGAAACGGCTCCGCTGCAGAAAGCGCTCGATCACAGGATTCTGGGAACGATGGCGCAGATAGCCTTCAATGTGTATATCTGGCATTTTGACTTCAATACCTTCTGCGCCGTGGCAAATGACATCTTTAAGCTCGGGATCGATTTCACCACCCGGAAAGCAGAGCTTATCGTTCTGCTGCTGATTACAGTGGTGGGCGTCATCTCCTTCTATTTAATTGAAAGACCCGTCACGAAACTGACAAAAAAGATACGGGCCTGATTCTTTTCGGTCTTTACAGGAAACAGATCTATGGAAAACAGGAAACGGGATCATGTACTTGATCTTCTTAGGTTCATATGCGCCATACTGATGGTGCTCACGCACTATGAGGGTATATTCGGTCTCAGCTTCAGCGGGATCCGGTTCAACGGCGGCAGGTTTTACTTCGGACTTGTCAACGAGATGTTTTTCGTGCTCTCGGGCTATCTGGCCTTCCACAGCATCCGGAAGATCGAGAACGGCTTGAGCTTTGACCGGTTCTTTTCCGCAAAGGTACTGCGTCTGCTGCCGATCGCCGCGCTGAGCACCGTGCTGTATGCGCTTATGCATCGCGTGACCTGGCCGGCCGACGAGTTCTCGCTTTGGCAGGTGATCATCACATGCCTCGGAGCGAATGCGGGCGGACCTTTCAACGAGATGTTCATCAACTCGCATCTGTGGTATACGAGCGTCCTGCTCATATGCTATGCGTTCTTCTTTATGGCAGTGCGTCTCAGCCAGCGGCTGAGGATAAACTGGAGATATGCCTGCTTTTTCATGGTGATCGTTGGGCTGTCGGCATATACCCGGGCTGAAAACATCCCGTTTCTCAGACATGCCGCCTGCCGCGGATACATGGCGTTTTTCACGGGGGTACTGCTTTCATCCGTACTGGCAGCGCACAGACCGGGCAGGGCAGCAGGATGGATCAGTCTTTCCGTGATCGCGGGCCTTACGGCGCTCATCGTGTTCCGCTTCGAGATCATGGAATACGGACTGAACTATATGATGATCTTTATCTATTATCCGGCCGTTATCGTTCTTGCGGAGGCGCCGCTTACACAGAGGCTGCTGAACAGAAAAGCATTCGGCATCCTCGGACAGATCTCCTACGGGATCTATGTCTGGCATCTGGAATTCAATGTGTTTGCACAGATATTCGATGACGCGTTTGACCTGAGCGTAAGATTCGATTCCAGACTGACCGAGTTCGTCATCGTACTGCTCAATATTGCGATAGGCTTTGCTTCCTACTTCATTCTGGAAAGGCCTTTGAACAGATTCATAAAAAAGAAAACAGACCGGGTTCCGGCGCAGGTCGGTTCCGCCGCGGCTGCATCATAAACAGGGAAATCATTGACATGGAAAACAAAAAACGTGATTACGCGCTGGATCTTCTCAAATTCATATGCGCCATAATCTTTGTGCTGACGCACTACGAGGCGCAGTTCGGCGTACATTTTCCGAGAATGAGCTTTGCCTACGGGAAAGTGTATATGGGCATCGTAAACGAACTGTTCTTCATCGTATCGGGTTATTTTGCCTATAACAGCATAAAAAGGATCCGCGACGGCCAAAGCTTCAACCGGTATTTTTCCTCAAGGGTCATCCGGCTTGTTCCGCTGGCTGCCATAAGTACCGTTTTGTATGGCATCATGACCTACATAACAAGGCGCGGAGTCGACTTCTCGGTCTGGAAGATCATCGTGACCGCAGTCGGCGCGAATGCGGGCGGGCCCTTCTATGAGATGTTCGTAAACTCCCATCTGTGGTATCTGAGCGTTCTGCTGCTGTGCTATGCCGTGTTCTTTGCCGCGATCAGACTCAGCCAGAAACTGAATATCAACTGGAGATATGCCTGCTTCTTCATGGTGGTTTTCGGCGCTTCGATCAGCGGCATCGAGGATTGGTACTATATGCCGTTCGTCGGCTTTGCCGCCGCCTGCGGATATATGTCTTTCTTCATGGGCGTGCTGATCGCTTCCGTGCTTGCCGAACACAGGCCGAATACAGCAGGTACCCTGATCAGCTTCTTCACGGTGGCGTGCTTCACCCTGCTGATGGTCTTCAAATACGACATCATGGAATACGGCGTGCTCTACATGCTGATCTTCATTTACTATCCCGCGATAGTGGTGCTGTTTGAGTCCGGGCCGGCACAGAAGTTGCTTGACCGCAGGCTCTTCGGATTCCTCGGACAGATCTCGTTCGGCATATACATCTGGCACATGGAATTCAACGTGCTGCTGTCGGCCGTCAACGACGTGTTTCATCTGGGGATCAACTTCGCCTCCAGATGGACCGAACTCATCGTGGTGCTGATCAACATAGCCATCGGGATCGCATCGTTCTATCTGTTGGAAAAACCGATAACCAGAGCGCTGAAAAAGAAACTCGGCTGAGAGGAGATCAAACGTGATCACGGCATCGGTCGTTTTGTATAAAACGCCTTTTTATGAAGTGGATACCGTTCTGAAAAGCTTTGCGCCGGGCGCGGACAGAAAGCTTTTCCTGCTGGACAATTCTCCGGAGTACGACAGCACGCTTGAGCCTCTCAAAAAGCTGCCTCACGTGGAGTATATCTTCAACGGGGAAAATCTCGGATACGGGAAAGCAAACAACATAGGAATAAAAAAAGCCTTGGAAGCGGGCTCGGATTACCATATCGTGATGAATCCCGACCTGCGCTTCGATCCGGAAATCATTGACAGCCTTGCAGCGTTTGCGGACTCGGATCCGGATATCGTATATATCCTCCCGAAGATCGTTGACGAGGCCGGGACCGTGCAGCATCTGTGCAAGCTTCTTCCGACGCCCGCCGACCTTATTCTCCGCCGCTTTTTCCCGGATAAGGGGATCATCCGGAAAAACAACGAGCGGTATGTCCTCGCATCCTTCGGATATGACCGGATCATCGATCCCCCGTGCCTTTCGGGATGTTTCATGTTCATGCGGACAGAGACCCTGAAGAAGCATGATTTGAGCTTTGACGAGAGGTTCTTCATGTACTGCGAGGACTTCGACCTGATCCGGCGCCTGCACAGAGTCGGAAAGACGCTGTATTATCCCGAAGTCACCATCGTGCATAAGCAGACCCGCGCATCGTATTCCGACCGGGAGATGCTGAAAGCCCACGTTGTTTCCGCCTGCAGGTATTTCAATAAATACGGCTGGTTCGTGGATAAGGAGCGCAAGGCCATGAATGAAAAAATAGGCAGAGAGATTGCCCATGAGTAACGGAAAAATGTCTGAATGCAGATTTTATGCGCTTGTGGTCATAAGAAACAGGACCTGCGATGAAAGCGCGGCCTGCAGGAGCCTGCTGGCTCAGGCGGATCAGGACTTTCGTGTGCTGCTGTACGACAACAGCGATTCCGACTTCGGAATCCGGACGCAATGCGAAGAGCACGGCTGGACCTGTCTGGGCGGCAGCGGGAACCGCGGGCTCTCCGCGGCATACAACAGCGCGCTCGACCTTCTGGATGCGGAAGAAGCCGGGGGATTCCTTTGCATTCTTGATGATGATACTTGCCTTAAAGAATCTTTCATTGCGGACATGAAATCCACTGTGAAGGGCAGCTGTGCAGACATCTTTCTGCCTGTACTCTTGCAAAACGGTAAGATTCTCTCTCCCTGGAGAGAAAAAGGAAGGACATACTTCAAATCATATGAGGAATGCGCGGCAGAACATGAAAAAAACCTGCTTGCATTCAATTCGGGAATGACGATCAAACTTGATGTCTTTAGCGATTACAGATATGATGAGAAACTTTTTCTTGACTGCGTGGATGTGGCCTTCCTTACTGAAATGAAAAAACGCGGCAGAAAGATCAGTGTGGTCCCGGTTACTTGCGAACAGAGTTTTTCCGGTATGGAGAAACCGACTGAAGACGCTGCAATGAAAAGGTTTGCGATCTATTCGGCAGATATGCGCATGTATTACGGGAAAGGCAGTTTTAAATGTTCCTATACACTGCTGAAAAGAGCGGTGCACCTCGCACTCATATACGGTTGTGCAAGGCCTTTTGCGATTCTTTCGGCGAAGAAAAAAAGACAGGAAGTACGGTAAAATGAAGGGAATAATACTCGCGGGCGGGGCAGGCACCAGACTTTACCCCCTCACAAAGGTCACATCGAAACAGCTTCTGCCGGTCTATGATAAGCCGATGGTTTTTTACCCTCTGTCGACGCTGATGCTTGCCGGAATAAGGGAGATCCTGATTATCTCCACTCCAGATGATCTTCCGAACTTCGAGCGTCTTTTGGGAGACGGGAGCCAGTTCGGACTGAAACTGTCCTATGTGGCCCAACCCTCACCTGACGGCCTGGCACAGGCATTCATCCTCGGCAGGGAGTTTCTCTCGGGAGAACCGGGAGCCATGATTCTCGGAGACAATATCTTTTACGGGAATGGTTTCAGCAAACTGCTGAAAAAAGCTTCGTTTGATGCTGAAAATGGGAGAGCCACGGTCTTCGGTTATTATGTACCCGATCCGGAAAGGTTTGGCGTGGTGGAGTTTGATGCAAATGGTAAAGCGGTATCCATCGAAGAAAAACCGGCAGAACCGAAATCGAACTATGCCGTTACAGGACTGTATTTCTATCCCGCTGGAGTGTCAGATAAAGCAGATACGATAAAACCGTCAGCCAGAGGCGAACTGGAGATCACGACTCTCAACGAAATGTATCTCAAAGAAGGGATACTTGATGTGCAGATTCTCGGAAGAGGATTCGCCTGGCTGGATACGGGAACAATGGACTCGCTTCTGGAGGCTTCGGAGTTTGTGAGGATGGTGCAGAAAAGGCAGAGCATTGTCATTTCTGCGCCTGAAGAGATAGCTTATAAATTTGGATGGATTGACAGGGACAGGCTCCTCGAAGCTGCCGGGAACTACGGAAAATCTCCATACGGAGCTCATCTCAAGGCCGTTGCCGAAGGGAGGATCCTTTACTGATGGGCAATTTCACTTTTCATGAAACTGATATAAAAGGCGTTTATGTAATTGACGTGAAATCCTATGGGGACGAACGCGGGTATTTCATGGAGACATATAAGGAGTCGGACTTCAGAGCGGCCGGACTGAATTACTGCTTTGTGCAGGACAATCAGTCGAGCAGCAGGCGCGGCGTGCTCAGAGGGCTCCATTTCCAGAAAAAGCATCCGCAGGCGAAGCTTGTCCGCGTATTGAGCGGGGAAGTCTTCGATGTCGTGGTCGATTTGAGAGAAAACAGCGAGACATACGGCAAATGGATTGGCGCAGTGCTGTCCGCTGCGAATCACAGACAGTTTATGATCCCGCGCGGGTTCGCGCACGGATTCCTCGTTCTGTCCGAATATGCGGAGTTTGCCTATAAATGTGATGACGTGTATCATCCGGAGGATGAAGGCGGCATCGTTTGGAATGATCCGGATATAGGCATCGAATGGCCGGATACAGAAGGAATTATACTAAGCGAAAAAGACTGCAGGCTTCCGACCCTTGCGGAGTCAAAAATGGTTTTCACGGAGGAATAATATGACTGTTCTGGTAACCGGAGGAGCCGGATTCATCGGCTCAAACTTCGTCTATTATATGCTCGAAAAATACCCTGATTACAGGATAATCTGTGTAGACTGCCTTACCTATGCGGGGAATCTCTCAACACTTGAAAACGCGTTGAAGAATCCGAACTTCGTTTTCTATAAAACGAATATCTGTGACCGCGAGGGCATCTATGAGATATTTGCGAAGGAAAAGCCGGACATTGTGGTGAACTTCGCAGCGGAGAGCCATGTGGACAGATCAATCGAAGGCCCGGAGATATTCCTTCGCACCAATATCCTCGGTACACAGGTGATGATGGACGCCTGCCGCGAATACGGTATAAAGAGATATCATCAGGTATCCACCGACGAGGTATACGGCGACCTGCCTCTTGACAGGCCGGACCTCTTCTTCACGGAGGAAACGCCGATCCATACTTCCAGTCCTTACAGCGCCTCCAAGGCCTCTGCGGATCTTCTGGTCATGGCCTACAACCGCACATATGATCTGCCCACCACGATAAGCCGCTGCTCCAACAATTACGGGCCGTACCATTTCCCCGAAAAGCTCATTCCCCTCATGATAGCCAATGCTCTCAATGACAGGCCGCTGCCTGTCTACGGCAAGGGGGAGAACGTGCGCGACTGGCTTTATGTCGAGGATCACTGCAAGGCGATCGACCTAATCATACATAACGGCACTGTCGGTGAAGTGTATAACATCGGCGGACACAATGAGATGAAGAACATCGACATTGTGAAGCTTATCTGTAAAAAGCTCAACAAGCCAGAATCACTGATCCGTTTTGTCACCGACAGAAAGGGCCACGATCTTCGATATGCCATCGACCCGACCAAGATCCATAATGAACTCGGGTGGCTCCCGGAAACGAGATTCGCGGACGGCATAGACCTGACAATCGACTGGTACCTGAAGAATACAGACTGGTGGGAGAACATCATCAGCGGGGAATACATGACCTACTATGAAAGAATGTACGGAAACAGATAAGATGAGGATCGCAGTTACCGGCGCTACCGGTCAGCTTGGGTCGGATGTTGTGACCGAACTGAAAAAACGTGGCCATGAAGTATTCGGACTGGGATCGGCGGACATGGATATAACGGATGCCGATTCGGTAAGTGCAGTGCTTGGAGAAATATCACCGGATGCCGTTATTCACTGCGCTGCGTGGACTGCTGTGGATGCAGCGGAAGATGAGGAAAACAGGGAGAAGGTCTTTGCGGTCAATTCCAAAGGGACCGGGAACATTGCTAAGGTATGCAAAATGCTCGACTGCAAAATGCTTTACATCTCAACGGACTATGTTTTTTCCGGAGAGGGTGAAGATCCTTGGAAGCCGGACTGCAGAGACTACAGGCCTCTGAATGTATACGGAGAGAGCAAGCTCTGCGGAGAGCTCGCTGTTGCAGATACCTTGGAGAAGTATTATATAGTGCGCATTGCGTGGGTATTCGGACTCAATGGGAAAAACTTTGTGAAAACCATGCTGAATGTTGCAAAGACGCATGACACAGTCAGAGTGGTAAATGATCAGATCGGGACTCCCACCTTTACGCCGGATCTGGCCGTACTCTTAGCGGATATGATAGTCACGGAAAAATATGGCTATTATCATGCAACAAACGAAGGCGGCTTCATCTCCTGGTATGATTTCACATGCGAAATATACAAACTTGCCGGTCTGAGCACGAAGGTGATCCCGGTCACTACTGCGGAATACGGTCTGAGCAAGGCAAAGAGACCATTCAACAGCCGGCTCGACAAATCGAAACTCACGGAATCAGGATTCGCGTATCTGCCCACCTGGCAGGACGCTCTCACCCGATTCCTTGAAACATATCTAAAAAAATCGCAGATTTTGTAAACAATGCGATCTATATCCGCCTCCCTGTTTGACTTGACCGGCAAATGCGGATATAATCCCATATCTGTAAAAAGCGTTTCGGAGAGACGATATGTTTGGAAAAAAGAAACCTGTAGGCAGACATTCTGTTGAACATGTAAAGAAGGCAAAACAGGAGCGCGTCATAATAGATGAAAGCGTTCCTGATGTAGCACCGACTGCAGAGCCGGATGAAATGCCAGTTCTTGACAATACGGCGCCTGTTGAGGAAAAATCAAAGAAAACTTCGGCAGACGCTGAGAAAACCATTTCGGAATCGGTTCCTTCCGATGAGAAGCAGACAGAGCCTGCCCCGGACGGAACTGTTCCGGCGTCTGCGGAGGAAAAGCATGAAGTGATTCAGACGGCAGAGAAAAAAGAACAGTCTGAGAAAAACTCCGCAAAGAAGAACGATGCCTCTGAAGAAGAGGTCATCGATAAAGCGAGTGTTTCATCCGATAATGCTCCCGATGAAAAGCAGAGAAGGAATGCTTCCGTGAAGCCTGAACCGGTTGAAAAGAAAGCGGAGGAAAACCCGGTTTCAAAGCCCATGAAGGAAGCGAATAGGACTGCACCGGCAGAAACTGATACAGCGGCAGAAAAAAAAGAAGCCGTTTCAAATGGGCAAAAAAGCAAAAATACCGGTGAGAGAGTAAATAATGATGCAGACAATCCCGGGAAAAGCGTAAAAAGCAATAAAAAGAATAACGACGAGAAAAAGACAGAGAAAGGCTCAAAAGGGAGCACACCTTCCATACCAGCATTGTTGATTTGCGCACTTCTGATTGCCACAATGGCCTTTTTTATCCTTATGGTCATAAAGCTCAATGTTCTGCCTTCGAATCTGATTATCGCAGCAGGACTGATTCTGGCAGGATTGGCATTCATCTGCGTTGCGCTTACATGGAGCACAAAAAAACCCGTGCGTTTTGCAGTGGGGGTGTTCTTTACGATCGTCATGCTCGCAGGGCTTGTGATCGGCAGCTTTGCAATGAAAAAAGCATGGGATACAGCCCAGAAAGTGACGGCGTCTTCGGTAACGATGGCAGAGGTTGGCGTATATGTGAATGCAGATGATAAGGCGACCACTATTGCAGACCTCGGCGGATATACATTCGGAGTGCTCAAGACGCAGGACAGGGATGATGCAAACAAGGCGCTGCTGGATATTGCGGCAGACCTTGATCTTACGATCTATGTTGCGGAATATGATAACGTAATTAAGCTCATTTCGGCTCTGTATAAGCATCAGGTGCAGGCTGCTGTGGTGGAGACTTATCATATCGAAATGCTCGCTTCGATGGAGGATTCCGAGTATACGGAGATTGCTGAACTCGTTCGCCTTGTCGGGCAATATGAGGTCGAAAGCTCTTCCTCGGGCATATCGTCGTATGAATTCGGCGATCTCGGCGACAGCCCGCTGAAGAAAGAAGAGGTGACGCCTGTTGAGCAGGGATATGAGGATCATACGTTCTGCATATATGTTTCCGGCATAGATTCTTTCGGAGCGGTCAATGTGAAGAGCAGAAGCGATGTCAACGTCCTTGCGTTCATCAATGATAAAACGCACCAGATTTTCCTTGTGAGTACTCCGAGAGACTACTATGTCCATACTACTGTATCCAGAGACCAGCGCGACAAACTGACGCATGCCGGCCTTTATGGTCCCGAATGCAGTATGGGGACTCTGGCTAATCTTTATGACTGTGACGTCGATTATTATTTCAGAATCAATTTCAGCGGCTTTGTAGATGTTGTCAATGCTCTTGGGGGCTTGGACGTAGCAATCTGGGACGGTTATCCGAAAGTTCATCTGGACGGGGAGGATGCGCTCCTGATAGCACGCGACAGGCATTCGATTGGAGGAGAAGTAACTCGCGGGGATAGGCATATGAATATGATCAGTGCTGTCATTGATCAGGTCCTGTCCACGGATATAATCTATAATTACAATGACGTGCTTGATGCCGTTTCCGACAGCTTTGACACTTCGGTTCCCTATGATCTGATTTCCAGAATAGTGAAAGAACAATTGGAGAGTAATCCTTCATGGGAAATCGTTAAGTATAGAGTATCCGGATATGGAGGTTCAGATTTTTGCTTCTCCCTATCTGTTTATGATGAAACCGGCGGGCATGCATATGTTATGTATCCGGACTACGACACCGTGCAGACCGTGCACGATCTTGTGAGAGCCATGGAACGTAACGAGAGGATAAGTGCTCCGGATGCATGATGAAAAGAATAAGGGTATATCCTTATTTCTGAGGATATGCCCTGTCAGACATGTTCTTGTTGCACTGAGTGCGGTCATCATCCTGCTCCATCTGCTGACAAGGTCAGGAAGGCTGCAGATGATATGGATCTCAAAGCATCTCATCCGCCCGATACACAGGACTCTGGCAATATGGACATCTCATGTGCCTTTCTCTGTGGCGGAACTGTTGATAGCACTGTTTGTCATCCTTGCCACAGTATATCTTGTTTTCCAGATCATTGCTCTGATCAGAAAGCCGGAAAAGCTCAAACGTCTGTACAGGACCCTTATATCCTTTGTTGCCGCCGGACTCGTGATATACGCAGGATTTTGCATGCTTTGGGGAGTCTATTACTACGGCGATGATTTCATAACGGTCAGCGGATTGAAAAACGAAAAAGTATCCATTGATGAACTCGCTGAGGTAACGGAATACTTTGCTGTTATGGCAAACGAGTATTCCTCAAAGATTACTAGAGACACAAGCGGCGTCTACATTGTCGATTATAAAGCGGTTCTATCAGGGTCCGACGAAGTATACGGTAAAATTGAAAAGGACCATCCCTGCCTCGAAGGTCCTGCGGTGAAAGCAAAGGGCGTGGTATGCTCAAGGATCATGAGCTATTTGGATTTTACAGGCTTTTTCTTTCCGTTCACGGCCGAGGCCAATGTGAATGTTGAAACGCCATCAGCGTATTTCGCATCCACTGTGGCCCACGAACTTGCCCATCAGAGGGGAGTGGCCAAGGAGCAGGAGGCGAACTTTGTGGCGGTGCTTGCATCCCTCGAATATGGTGCTCCTGACTATGTATACTCAGCTGCCGTGCTTGCCTTCACCCATCTCGGTAATGCATTGTATGATGCCGATTATGAAAGGTGGAAGGAGATCTGTTCGGGATTGAACGAAGAAGTTCTTGCCGATCTCAGAGCGAACAGGGAATACTGGCAGCGTTTTGAAACCCCGGTGCAGAAGGCCAGCAATACCGTGTATGAGAGTTTTCTGTACAGCTATGATCAGGATCTCGG
Organism: Candidatus Limivicinus sp.; assembly: GCA_045586065.1. Classification (GTDB taxonomy): domain Bacteria; phylum Bacillota; class Clostridia; order Oscillospirales; family Oscillospiraceae; genus Limivicinus. Next base: position 231,732 of record JAZMZR010000013.1, on the reverse strand, counting down.
CTTAAAAAGCTATGGAGCATGCGTGGATCTGCTGGTCAATTATTACCTTGAGGCTGCGAAAGCGGCAAATAATCCTTGACATTGTTCTGAATCTGCGTATAATAATCTATGCCTTTAGCGGGATTGTGTAAAGGTAGCACAGCGGACTCTGACTCCGTATGTGAGGGTTCGAATCCTTCTCCCGCTGCCAGAAACAAAAAGCACCCCGTTGGGGTGCTTTTTGTTTTGATGTGCTCCGCTTGGATTTGAACGTGCGAGAACGTGAATAATATGTCGGTGCATGTCAAATCCGGCCCCTGTTTGAACCGCAGTTCACGCCGGATCCTATTTCCGTCGCTAGGTAGTCCGTGGGAAAGGGATGACTTCTGTTGATAATATTCGTTATCCAGATGCGTGGTCAGCATTTCTGAAAATACAGGGAGATTTTAATAGAAGCCCCCAGTTTGTGCAGATAAAACGGCACCTTTGAGATAATACTGGATGCTTTGTGTTGCTTTTCAATACAATTCCGCTTACAATACCAAGGGGTCTTCTTTTGCCTGTTTATTGTTTTGCCGGGATGAGTCCGTTATGAATGGAAGAAAACTGCCATGTGCTGCCCGGAAAGATACATTTGTTATGTGCCTGATGCGAAACAAGCACTATCCGGAGCGAAGAAAAACTTCAAGCGTTGATCTCGGAGAACTATTTCTTTCCTATGAGCGAACAGAATTGCAGTAAACATTGGGCATTTTTCTCAAACGGGCAATGTTAATCATTTCCGGAGGACTCCCAATTACAATAAATTGATAAGAAAAAGAAAGAAAACGTCATGATTGATATCTATTTTGTTATACTGAATTATAATCTCCATGAAGAAACGGCTGCCTGCGTGGAGTCGATCAGAAAACATATTGATACAAATAATTATAAAATACTGATCGTGGATAATGCTTCACCAAACGGTGCCGGCGAAATCTTGAGAAGAAAGTATAAGGATGATTCGATCATCAGAATCGTTCAGCTTCCGGAGAATATCGGCTTTGCACGGGGCAACAATGTAGGGATCGCCATGGCGCGCAAAGAAGCTGCCTCTTTTATCTGCTGTATAAACGATGATGCAGAACTGCTGTCAGATAACTTTTTTGCTGTTATCCGAGAAAAATACCGGCTGTACAAGCCTGCTGTTATCGGGCCTAAAATTATAGATGCAAAAGGCGAAGTGAATGAGTTTTATCATACCCTTCAGACTGTTGAAGAGTATGAAAAGACTTTGCATCAGCGGCAGACAGAGACTTATATTCAATATAGAATAAAACTAATAAAATGGAAAATAAAATGCTTCCTGCTTCGAAGAATAGACCGGAATCCGTTGAGCAGGAAACTATATCAAAGAGTATTAATCAAATGGAAAGGTGTTGACCCCTATGCACCAAAGGATCTAAAGTATACAGAGGATACGGTGGATTTAATTGTTTCCGGGTGTTGTTTGATTTTTACGCCAGTATTCTTTACTTGTTTATCAGGTTTCAACGAATCTACTTTCCTATACTATGAGGAAGAATTTTTAATAGTAAACTTGATGCTGAATCATTTGCACACTCTCTATACTCCTGATATTGAAATCTATCATAAAGAAGGTATTTCGACAGAAACATTAACTGGAAATGCAGTAATTAAGAAATGGGAATTCAAAAAAACTCATTATACAGAATCACTCCGAAAGTTTATAGTTTTTTTGAAAGAGCACGAGGGGGAGATTCATCAAAATGAGTAGGGTATCTAAGTCCATAAAGGTCAATATGACCTTGAAGATGGTAGGGGAAGCGGTCAGTTTCCTCTACCCGCTTGTTACAAGTATATATGTGATCCGCACGATCGGTAAGCAAAACTATGGAGAAATCCAATATGTCCGTTCAGTCATCAGTTATTTCTCTATGATTGCTTCCTTGGGGATTATTGGATATGCTGCACGTGAGGGCGCAAAGATACGTGATAACAGACAAAAGTTTCAAGCTTTTTCCAATGAGATTTTTACGATCGTTTTTTTGTCGACGGCAACTGCACTATTGTTGCTAACTATTTTTCTTGTTTTTTTTAAAAAGAGTGTCGATCCGTTGCTATATATTATTGGGGCTGCACCAATCGCGTTTTCCGTGATAGGACGGGATTGGATCAATACCGTTTATGAGGATTATTTCTATGTGACAGTGCGGCATTTGGCCGCTGCGCTTATAACAACGGCGCTGATCTTTATTTTTGTTCGGGCAGAGAGTGATTATATTCTGTATTTTCTGTTGGTGAACTCACTCACCTGTTTTTTCTCTTGTCTGAACTGCATTCGGTCACATCGGTACGCACATATTGGATTTGCGGCCGTGGATGATTTCAAGAAGCACTTAAGTCCTATTTTTTTGATTTTTTTCAGCGACGTTGCTTCAAAAATATACCTGAATTCTGATGTAACTCTCCTGGGAATTCTCGTGAATAAAGAAGCGGTCGCGGTGTACTCGGTAGCTGCCACAATTTATGCTATGGTAAAACAAATTTCGAATTCTGTGGTTTCCGTGACCATCCCGAGGCTGTCATATTATACAGGTGTGAAAGATGACGATCATTTTAATACGCTGATTGAAAAAATGGTCGATTATGTGCTTGTGCTTGTGATCCCGTCTATGATTGGTCTGTTTGAAATGCGTAGCCATGCCATGGTTTTTGTTGGCGGATCGCAATATAGTGAGGGCGGGATGACTCTGTTCGTGCTGTCGCTTGCCCTTCCGTTTGCAGTGCTTGCGAATGTGCATGCCCAAGGAGTTTTGCTTCCAAGAAGAAAAGAAAAACTGTTTCTATTTGCAACGATTATCAGCGCAGTCCTGAACATAGGTCTGAATTTTATGCTGCTGCCAATAATCGGTCATTTAGGGGCTGCGGTCACAACATTGCTATCGGAGATCGTTATGTTTTGTATTTTGCTTCACGAATCAAATAAGCAGACCAAGATACATGTACAAAAAAGGACCATTTTCTCTGCGGTTCTGGGATGCATTCCTATTATTGTTGTTTGTGAAACCGCAAAACACTTTATTGAAAACACTATTCTCTGCATGTTCGTTGCGGTAACAGTCAGTGTATTAGCTTACTTCGGTGTATTAGTCTTACGAAAGCATGCGTTCGTAAATGATATTAAAGCTTTGTTAATTGCTTTAGTGAAGCGACGTGCAAAACAGGAAAACGTCAATTGACGATATTATGAACTGAAGTAATAAGGTCTTTATTGTTTGCCACATGGTATAGGTCAAACAAGAATGTGCACCATTCTTGTTGAAGTGTTCTCCTGGGATGAGCACCTTCCTTACTGTTGGCCCGTATTCCCCTCTTTTTCTCCATCCTTTCTCCAATCATTCTAATGCCCAATTATTCTGTATATTTTACGAAGCATTCTGTAATAAAATAACATGGAAGATCCGAGGATTCCGTCATGGTTTTTTTCAATCATAACATGGATGTCCAGCCATGCGAGCCTGTTTTGGTTATACTCATCCTTGTATTTTTCAAACAGTCTCTTGTATGCTCTGTAGGCCCGATCCCTGTTTTTTGAAAGCTGTCCATTTTCATGGAGATTGTGGATAAAGAGCTTTTCCGGAACTCCAGCAATTCTATAATGCTTGGAAATGCGGAGCCACAAATCATAATCCTCTCCGGCAGGCATTTCTTCATCAAACATTCCGGCTTTCTGGAATACATCCATACGCATCACGGGCTGTGATGTGGACCCTATACAATCGTCTAGAAGCAGATTGTTATGGCTTGGTTCTCTGTTAAAGTTTCGGAGATTGAAATAATCATATTCTTCCAGTACGCTACCCCATGAGTCCCCGGAGAGCACATGACAGATACCCCCGCAAAACACAAGACCGACCCCATCTTCAAACAGAGCCATCTCTTTTTCAATCTTCTGCGGTAACCACTCATCATCGTCATCCAAGAAGGCAATATAGCTCCCGTGAGCGTTTTTTATTCCCAGATTCCGTGCTGCAGCTGCTCCTGCGTTACCTTTGGGTTGCTTAATATAAACAGCGCGGTCTGCACACACGGATCTGATGCTGTTGCTGAGATCAGAAGAACTGAACGGATTATCGTCCACAACGATGATCTCGGTAACGGGGAAGGTCTGTGATTCTATCGACTTTAATGCCCGGTCAACGATCTCAGGAGGTCTATTATAGGTCGTTATGACCGCTGTTATTTTTCCCCTATCCACGTCCATTGCTTTGTCGTTATCGCTCCTTTACTTCTCCTTGTGTGAGAAGTTTTTCTATACTTATTTACATTATTTATCATAAAAAATACTACCATAATCACCTGTTCTGTTCAAGCATTTATGGTATATGTGACCATTTCTTTCCCCATTATTGCGTAATAGAAACACTCACAGGATTCCCAGTGATATAATCTATCCAGTCATTCAATAGAGAGGAACCCCTTGATGAAGGAGAAGTAATAAGGCACCACAATAAGCTGCGCTAATATGAATAATAAATATGAATAAAAAAGAGAACGATTCAACAGTCTATTTAAGGCTTTCATAATGGCCGACTTGCTATAGGAAATCTAACATGTTAAAATAAAAAACAAATTACAGCAGAGAGTTTTAGTATAAAGTCTGCTTCAAAAAGTCAGCATTAGTATTCCTAAATGAAATTGTTGCATATCTTTCAGAGATTCAACCAGAAATTCGTTAATACAAGCATGAGCAAACTCTTTCAGATTAATATCCAATCTACAATACTATTAGAAGAAGTGTTTTCCTATGCCAAAAGTATCAATTATTGTCCCTGTCTATAAGGTCGAACCATATATACATCAGTGTGTGGACAGCGTTTTGAATCAGTCCTTCACAGATTTTGAGCTGATTCTCGTGGACGACGGTTCGCCGGACAACTGCGGCGCAATATGCGATGAATATGCTGCACAGGATTCCCGGGTATCTGTGGTTCATCTGGAAAATGGGGGCCAAGGTCGTGCACGTAATATTGCTATGGGTTTGACTAATGGGGAATATACCATTTTCCTGGATAGCGACGACTATTGGCTTCCGCAGACTTTGGAAGTTTTATGTGCAGAGGCGGAGAAGAATCAAACGCAATTATTGATTTTTGGCTATACGGAGTTCGTGGATGGATTAGAGCGACAAACAGACTATAATCGAGGACGGCTTATCGCTCAGAACGGCATTGTAAAAACAGGGGCCGAGAGCCTCAAATGTGCGTTGGAGTCTCGGGAGTATTTTCCAGGGCCGGTGTCACGCCTGTATCGCACGGATTATCTTCGAGAGAAGGGCATACGATTCGATGAGGGGATTATTCATGAGGATGTGAATTTTTGCTTTCTAACATATCTTTATTCTGAGCGTGTGGAGTGCATCGGAGATCGGCTTTATCAACGAAGACTTCGTCCCGGTTCCACTGTGACGAGTAAAGCTTTTCGAGCTTCCGCACATGGGAGAATCGTCGGGCTCAACCGTTTGATTGATATTTGCCTTCAAAAACCTCATAATAAATATGAAAAGGAGTTGTTAGAAGGATACATTGCCGAATGCGTTGGCGGTGGGATATGTAATGTATATAGGGAAGCAATCAGAGAAGATTTGAGCGTTGCTTACGCGATTCAAAAGGAAGCAAGAGATACACTGAAACGGGCAAGAGTTTTTCATACTCTTTCAAAGCAAGAGCGCCTTTCAACTTACAGCCTGTTCTTGGGATGGCTGCTGGGGGGATTGTACAGAAAGATTCGGAAAACTCTGAGCAATAAAGAAACCGCAAAAGGGTAATGTAATAATACAATTTAACGGATTTGGGCGCTTGCTTTGAAAGTTTCCGACAAATAAACTGGGCGATATCAGTATACCCAGTATTGTAATCATTTAATGGAAAATGTAGTCCCGGTGGAGTATCCCAGACTTCTGAAAGAATGGAACAAATTACACGGGAGAGGCAATCTAGATATAGACAATCCCGGTTCATATAATGAGAAAATCCAATGGATAAAACTGCATGACGTCACGCCCCTAATGACGAAGTTAGCAGACAAATACCTTGTTCGAGAATGGGTCGCGGACAAAATCGGGGAACAGTATCTCGTTCCGTTGCTGGGCGTTTGGGATTGCTTTGATGACATCAATTTCGATGAATTACCGGATCGCTTTGTGCTCAAATGCAACCACGGAAGTGGAATGAACTTGGTTGTTAAGGACAAAAAATCTTTTGACTGGGCAGAAGCAAAAAACAAGTTTGACCGATGGATGGCAATAAATTTTGCGTTTCAGAACGGTTTTGAATTGCAGTATAAAGATATCCCGAGAAAGATCATTGCAGAAGAGTATATTGAGCAAATGGATGAAGATCTGCTGGATTTCAAAATTCATTGTTTCAAAGGGGAACCCAAAATTGTTCAGGTAATCGGGAGCCGCGAGCTGGCGCATCATACGGCAAAGGAAGCATTTTTTTGACCTCAACTGGAATCCGGTCAATTTAATGTATCATACATATGACAGCTATGAAACTCTTCCGGAAAAACCGGAAAAGCTGGACGAAATGCTTCATATCGCCAGAGTGTTGAGTAAGGAGTTCCGTTATGTCCGGGTAGACATATACAATCTTTCGGGAAAGATCCTGTTCGGAGAGATGACTTTACACCCACCAGCGGCTATGGAAAGTGGGGAGAGAAGGGAACAGTTTTTAGTAGGCTCATGAATCAATATGGGTGAACTTTAATAAAGAAAGACAATTAAATCTTATTGTTTTCTAGACATCCTGTGAGAGATTATCGTGACAAAAGAATAAATTCGAAAAAGATCGGATTTGCATTTAGATGCATTGTTGGAAACCTGACCGAGAGCAACCAATAGATATGGCAGTGGCTAAAACGTGGAAGATCTTGTAAAAAGATACCGCAACTGATTTATTAAAAAGAATGTTTAGCGTTTCGTGATAAGAAAAAACTGGCAGCTTTTTCAATGAAGAATGAGAAGAAAAATGGACAGTGCTTTGATAAGAATAATTATACCGGTATTTAATGCCCAGAGAATGTTGGGTAAATGCATTGACAGTATTATAAGACAGACTTACTCAAATCTAGAGATAATACTGATTGATGACGGATCGACAGACGAGTCATTGGAAATATGCAACGAGTATACAGAATAAAGGTGATCCATAAGGAAAACGGAGGTGTTTCTTCCGCAAGAAATGCGGGTTTGAGTATTGCTTCCGGCGATTATATATCGTTTGTTGATGCTGATGATTATCTGGAAAAAGAAATGTATGGTTTGCTGATTGGAAAAATAATGGAGGATGGCAGTGATATAGCGATCTGCAACCTGTATTATGAAGATCGGCAGGGCAATATTCTGCACACTTTTAGTCGTGCGGATTTTACCTTCGAAAAAAACAATTACCCAGAATACGCTTATTTCATTACAAGTATTTCCGGATATGCATGCAACAAACTGTATTCGAGGAGTTCAATTTATAATAAGCCGGATGGTTTTATTTCCTTTGATCCTAAAATATCTATAGCAGAAGATGGTTTATTTAATTATGAGATATTTCACCATAATCAGGCGCTGAAGTATTCCTATACTAACAAGCGACTGTATCATTATGTGATACATTCCGAAAGTGCAGTAAACAGAAAGTTCAGTTTGAATAAACTGTCATATTTTGATGCTATCGGGAGAGAAATCAAAATGCTGGATGCTGATGGTATCAATAGTGTTTTTTTTAAAGGCTGATTATGTTATTAATTCAAAAAGAGTCGCTATAGTAATGCAATTACAAAAAATACCCAGCAATACGCAGTTCGATAATATCAGATCGCAGGCAAACTCTTATAGAAAACAAATCAGGTTGCAGCAGCTTCCCCTTAAGTTGCAATTAAAGTATTTAATTGCAACGAAAATGAGATTCATATACATGTATAAAATTGCTCACGACAATAAACTGATTTGAAATAATAGACCGGATGAGCAGATAATGAACAGACTGGTATTGATTAATAAGGAAACAAAAACAGACTACTGCCCGAAGCAATGCAGCTGTTGTAGTTTTATGGATTTGTACTATTCAAATTCTTTTATAAACAGGCTTGCCAGAAAAGTCATTCTTTCGTTGGATCTTCCCGGCAAAAGATTCGTGCTGAACAAGTGGATATATGAATTGGATAAGAATGATGAGGTCATTGTTTTCGATACAGGCAACGCAGTAGAACTGATAAGATGGATCAAAAAACGATTTCCGGAAAAGAAAGCAATACTATGGTATTGGAATCCTGTTTCTATTTCTATCCCGATCAGCAAGACTAAAAAAACAACTGCGGAACTATGGTCATTTGATCCTGAGGATTGTAAAAAATACGGACTCAGATACAATACTCAGTTTTATATGAGGGAAAACTTGCTTGACGCTTCTGACAATTATACAGAAAAAAAGGATGTTTTCTATGTCGGACAGGATAGAGACAGGGCCAAGATTCTGTACGGGCTAAAACAGGTATTTGATGAGAACGATATTACATACAGTTTTCATCTTGTTCAATATAATAACTCAGATAACAATCAGTTATTTCAATATAAGGAATTAATGAAATACCGCGATGTTCTGTTTAATATCATATCGTCAAAAGCAATAATCGACCTTGTTTCCGAGGAACAGAGCGGACTTACCATCAGGCCCATTGAAGCACTGCTGTACAAGAAAAAGCTGATAACCGATATGAAAGGTATATCCGCTTTTAAGATATACAATCCGAATAATGTGTTTATTCTAGGTGTTGATAACATGAAAGATCTCCCTGCATTCATTCATTCACCGTTTGATGAAAAGAACTATGATTCTCTGTGTGAGTTTTATCTGATGGAAGCCTGGCTTGAGAGATTTGATTTGGAAAGCAGCTGGTTTGATTATCTGGAGAGAAAATGAGTATGAAGGGCATCTATTTCACAACTATATGCAATATTGAGGACGATACCGATAATGCTCTTCCCGGGATTAAAGAAAAAATCCGGAGACAGGTCGAGTTTTTCAGAAAACACGGGATCGATCTTTACTATTATTATGCGGGCGATGAAGCAAAAAAAGGCAGGTTCCATAAGTACATCAGCAGACTGCCTTTTTACAGGGACAGATACAAATTGAACAGTGAAATGGCAGCCGAAACAGATTTTATCTATGTAAGAAAACCGCTCATGATGAACATGGGGCTTGTTGATCTGCTCAGAAGAATCAGAAAAGAGAATCCGAAAATAAAGATCCTTATGGAAGTGCCCACATATCCTTACGACAATGAGATCAAGGGTATATTTCAGAAGATGTACCTGATAAAAGACAGATATGCAAGAAAGCGACTTTATCGGTATGTTGATGTTATCCTGACTTTCTCGGACGACAAAGAGATATTCGGAATAAAAACGATCAATTTAAGCAACGGTGTTGATACAAGAGCGGCTTCAGATGCGTTGACAGGAATAATCCGTCCTAAAGACGGAACAATCCGTATTATGGCTTGTGCAAGATTTGATTTCTGGCACGGGTATGACCGTGCCATCGAAGGCCTGCACAGTTATATCCGGGATCCGGGATCTGATAAAAAAGTCGAACTCGAAATGGTAGGTGACGGACCAATGGTCACCGCATATAAAGAGCTCGTTGAACAATACGGACTTCAGGAATACGTAAGGTTTCACGGCAGGCTTTTAGGGGATGCTTTGGCTGATGTCTATGCGAAAAGCGATATTGGCCTTGACAGCATGGGACGCCACAGGTCGGGCGTTTTTTATAACAGTTCTCTGAAGGGAAAGGAATACTGTGCATACGGTCTGGTAATCGTCTCAGGTGTGAAAACAGAGCTGGATAATGATGACTCATTCGAATACTATTATAGGATTCCTGCGGATGATTCTCCGGTCGATTTCAATAAACTGATTGTTTTTTATAACGATGTGACCGATAACGGAAGAAAAAGGGAAGAAGTAAGAAAAGCAATAATGCAATATGCTTCAGAGCATTTTTCCATGGATGTTGTTCTCAAACCGGTAATAGATTATATCTACGGGTAATATACGGCAACGGGAAAAATGTGCATTGTTCCTGTTTATTCAGTTGACCATGGTTCAAGAAAATCAGGTTGAAATGCTTGAATCATATTATAATGAGGAAAATAAATGAAAAATATGTCGAGAAAACAAAAAACAGTCATGGCAATAGCAGCTGGCTTTCTCATATTGGTGCTCATATGTGCTGTGATGATTTTGCCGAGGTATGTGTTTGTTTCAGGCATGCTGGTCCCGAGAGAATCCCCGGAAGTTGATCTGTCCGGCAGGAGAGTCGATGCATCAAAGCTGCTCCGGCTCAAGTCTCCGGAGTACATCAAGATAGAAAACTGCGGAGTAAGCGCGGAGGAATTTGACAGAATCAGAGATGCATTCCCTGATTGTGAGATCATATGGAGCGTGCCTCTGAGCTCTGGCCCGGTGAGCAGCAGGAGCAGCGAACTGACCTTGAGTTCGATCAGCGAGTCCGATCTTCCGCTGTTTGCATATTTCGATAATTTGGAAACAGTTCACGCAGAGGGTGTTTCTGAATGGGAAATCCTCTCCGAACTTGAAAAACGATATCCGGAGGTCGAGATCAGCTGGGGGGTCACAATGAACGGCAAGTTTTATTCTGCTGAAATAGAGGAATTGGATTTGAAAGAAGCGGTTGACATCCGGGAATTAAACGAAAAACTGGCTGCTTTCACGAAACTGGATAGAGTGCTACTTCAGAATGACGGGCTCTCGACTGACGAGATGCTTTACGTGCAGGAAAAATATCCGGATGTTTTGTTCCGGTTTACAGCAGAGGAGTTCGGCGGGAGATATCTGACCACGGCGGAGACTCTTGATTTTTCAAATAATGACAGTATAGATATATCCCGGCTTATCCAGATTGCACCATTGTTCAGAAGTGTTAAATTGATCGATTTCACAGGATGCGGATACTCGAACGATGAAATGTATGAAGTAATGCAGGCATATCCGGAAACGGATATCTGCTGGCAGTTCGAGATATACGGGAAAGAGGTCTCCAGTCTGGACGAAGAGATAGACTTTTCGGAGATACAGATCTCGGACACGTCCGAGATCGAAGATGCTCTTCCTTATTTCAAGAAGCTGAAAAAAGTGGACATGTCATTCTGTGGCATCGGAAACGAAGAAATGGATGCACTGAACAAGAGACATGATAACGTTAGGTTCGTCTGGACTGTTACATTGGGAAAAGGAAAAACCGGAACGACTACCTACAAGCTCAGAACCGATGCAACTTTCTTTATTTCATCGCTTCAACTCGGAGAAGAGAACGCATATAAACTTTACGATAACGATTTGGAGCCGTTGAAGTACTGCACGGACATGGAGGCTCTGGATCTCGGCCACAACCTTTTAACGCACTGTGATTTCTGCAGATATATGCCGAAGCTGAGATTCTTTATAGCGGCAGGCACTCCTATCCATGATATCTCGGGGCTTTCAGAATGCAAAGAGCTATATTATCTGGAACTGCAGGTATCTTCAATTTCTGACTTGTCCCCGCTGCTTGAGTGTAAGGCACTCAGACATCTTAATATCTGCGAATGCCCCACACAGGAATCCCTCCGGCCGGTCCTCTCGCAGATGACCTGGTTGGAGCGGTGCTATTTGTTTGGCAGGTGGACCTACTATTCGAGTGACCGGGATTATGTACTCAGTGACGAGTTTCTTCCGAATACCGAGAAATTGGTAGAAGCCGGGTGGAAGATTTACAACAATTATTGGAGAACGCATCCTTCCTACTTTAAGATGAGAGATGCTCTGGGAGGGGCATATTATTTCACTTGGCAGGCAGTAGATCTGGATAAGTGGTAACTGCCAACCGTGGGGAAAGCAATTCGGATATCCTAGGCAGCAGGAACATGAGGAATTCCAAATGCGTTCTGTGCATACAGCGGTGCATCTCATTTCCCGGTAAACCGATAAAAATGTGATCAGAACAGAGGCTCTCGATTCTGTTATTATAGATATGGAGCATGTCAGATGGCAGCGAAAAGAAATACAGCAAACGGAAAAGAGAATAAAAAGAAAAGCATTTTCGGCAGGATAATCGTTTCAATGCTGAAGATTCTTGCGGTCGCAGTTGAGACGGTACTGCTTGTGGCTCTAGTACTCTATGCCGTTATGTTCATGCTGACAAAAGGCCCTTCTGAATCAGCGCGGGATCTTTTTGTCCTGTCAGTAAGGGAAACATCTGCAATTGGCTTTCTGGCTAACTGGTTCCTCTCAGAGGACGAGATTGAGCAGATAGAGGCATCAAAAAACGAAGAAGTCTATTATGCTCCGATTGATACCTCTCTGATTATAATTAGCACGACTCCAGAGGCAGATCCTGAGACCGGACCGCAGGGCGATGCATGGGGTCTGACGGATGATGACGGAGACGGGATAATCCTAGAAGAAATACACGGGAAAGGCTATTCCGGCTATATGATGGTGGTCCATGATCCATCGAGAGTAATAATGGGCTGTGTGCCGGAAAGTCTCGGACACAGAGGCTATACTGTTGCCCAGATGGCAGCGTATTATGACGCTGTTGCTGCCATCAACGCCGGGGGATTTGAAGATCCAGACGGAAGAGGCAATGGAAGCAGACCTGACAGCCTTATCGTATTCAAAGGAAAGCCTTACTTTGCTTTCAATGGGATGGGAAGCGGATTTGTCGGCATCGATGACCAATACATTCTCCATGTCGGTCTTAAATCGCTGGATGAAGTCACCGCCGCGAACATTCAGTACGGCGTATGCTTCGGGCCTGTGCTTGTATCCAATGGGGAAATAACTCCGGAGGGATCACTCAGCAGTGGACTCAATCCCAGAACGGCCATCGGCCAGCGCTCAGACGGAGCTATCCTCATGCTTGTAATAGACGGCAGACAGGTCATCAGCCTAGGGGCAACATTCAAAGATATAGCCGAGATAATGGTAAGATACGGTGCTGTGAACGCCTGCAATCTGGACGGCGGCTCTTCCACATTGATGTGGTATAACGGTGAGTATATCAACAACTGTGCATCGGTCATAGGAAAAAGGCCTGTTCCTTCCACCTTCCTGGTTTTGAAGGAGGGAGTGCTTCCATGAGCAGAGTATATAAAAAAAAGACCTCCTTCATGAAGGGACTCCTTGCATATGCGGTTTTTTTCCTTTGTACGGCAGCTATAGGTCTGATCATACTGTTCCGTTTTCTGGACGAATATGAAAGGACACGCCCGGAGCGCGCGGTGGAGCAGTATATGGCGTCGTTTGATGTTGATCATATCAAAGAAGCAGAAATGGACTTTTTGCTTTCTCTGGATACGAACATCCAGCCTCCGAACGTCTCTTTTGCAATTATAAAGGAGTATCTTGAGCCTGGAGTAAAAGAAATCAAGGATCCTGCACATTCTACCAATGAAAAGCTGAGCTATGTGCTCAAATGCAATGATACGGTGATCGGCTCCTTTGAATTGCAGCAATCGGAGGAGACCGCTTTCGGACTCCGGCCATGGCATGTGTCAAAAGAGGAATTTGATTTCTCCTTCCTGCTGGAAACCTGCAATCCGATAACGGTCCCGGAAGATTACAAGGTCTGTTGCAACGGATTTCCTTTGGACAACTCGTATATAATACAAGATGATATAAAATTCGACTATCTCAAAGACTATTACGGAATGGATTATGAACTGCCGTATCTTTGCACATATCAGATAGGGGAGTTCCTTTCTGAAATAGATATAGAAGTACTGGATGAGACCGGGACTCCAACGGAAGCGTATAACGATAATGTTCAGGAGGAGTATCTCGACCGATACTGTGACGATGCAAAGAAAGCGGAGGTTGTTGCTTTCATACCGGAGTTTATTGATAAATACGTTGCTTTCACAGGAAGCTCCAAGTATGACTACAGAACCAACTACTATGCTCTGGAAAAATACATGCTCAAGGGAAGCGACATACAGGTACGGACGTATAATTCGGCAGACAGCCTTATGTTTGGATCATATCGTTCCAATATTCTGAAAGATATCCTGATACACAGGATACTCAACCTGGGGAACAGTTTGTATTTGTGCGATATAACCTACAATGTCGACTGCCTTGGAACAAGAGGATATATTACAACTGTAAACCACATTAAACTGATCGTAACGGAAACTGAGGCTGGTTATCTCGCATATGAGATCCTCGAAAAATCGACTGACACGATGGATGCGGATAATCAGTAGATCTGGCATGCTGAATGATCGTATTACAGGGACAAGGATGCTCATTATTATGAAAATGAGCGATTATTGATATAATGAATGAATTGCAATCGAAAATACTGGAAATATTCAAAGAATTCGATCGGATCTGCCGCGATAATGATCTGAAGTATTTTGCAATCGGAGGAACATGCATCGGGGCGATCCGGCACAAGGGGTTTATTCCCTGGGACGATGATCTGGATGTTGCTATGCCGCTCGAAGATTATAACAGATTCAGGGAAGTTGCTCCGTCATCCCTGGCTCCGCAGTATCAGATTCACGATTATGAAGAGCACGAAAAATGCGGCTATCAGTTTCTTAAACTGTTTGACAGGAATACCACTTATATTGAGGAAAGAAACAATAATCCGGACAGCTGTATGGGTGTTTTTATTGATATTATGCCAATTGCATGCTGGGATGATAATGTTGTTTCTAAGTTAAAGATACTAATAATCAATTATTATAAACAACTAAATGTATGTAGGCGTTTCTTCCGTTGTGATGAAGTCTCACCTAAAATAAAACTTTTACAGGTGATTATGCGACCTTTTTATCGTAATAAGCCTTTTAACTATTTCTCATTAAAAATAGAGCAAATAGTGAAGAAGAATAATCAGTTTTATAGCAAATCACCGGGGTGCATATTCTTTACGTGGCGCCGTCCCAAAAGAAGCCTCTTTTCATATGAGATCTTCAAAGAGTGTCTTTTGGTGGCATTTGAAGATACTGAGATTCCCGTTCCGATCGGTTATGATCGCTATCTCAGGAAAGATTTTGGAGATTATATGGTTCTGCCGCCTGAAAATAAGCGGATTTCCATTCATCCTCCGGTGGTGATTGATCTGGAGAATTCATATTTAAACTATATTGAGAGGTCTTTTCCATGATTATCGGTTATACTGCGGGAGTTTTTGATCTTTTTCATATTGGTCATCTGACTCTCCTGAAAAATGCTAAAGGGATGTGTGACAAACTGATCGTTGGTGTCACGGTGGACGATCTCGTTCAATACAAAGGAAAGAAGCCCATGATCCCGTTTGAAGATCGTATTGAAATTGTTCGCAGTATCAAGTATGTTGACGCAGCTGTGCCACAGTATGATATGGATAAACTGGAGGCCTGTAAAAAGCTTGGAGCAACTATCCTGTTTGTTGGAGATGACTGGTATGGAACTGAGAAATGGGAAAAATATGAGGAAGAATTTGCTAAGGAAGGAATAAGCATCGTCTATTTCCCGTATACAAAGGGGGTTTCTTCCACAAAGATCTCCGAGGCACTTCGTGCAGTAAGAGGGTGGACTCTTGAGGAAGCAAAGCCAGTAGGACCGAAGAATCATATTAATGGAGGCTGAATAATGGTTGACAGAGAATTTTGCATGAGTTCTTACCTCATGTTCCGCTATGTGTATGATCCGAAATACTGTTTTAAAGAACATGTTCCATGCAGACAGGTCAGTCTTGATTTTAGCCGGATTCCAGTTCGTGATTGCAACTCTCTCTTTTCCGCCTTGAAAATGGTTACAGAGCAGGCATGTGCGGATGGAGATGCCGCTCTCGCTTTGAGCGGGGGAATCGACTCCGCGATTCTGGCCAGGCTTGTTCCGCCTGGGACAAAAGCCTATACATTTCGGTGTGTCGTTCCGGGCATTCGGGTTCTTGATGAGTCTTCTGCAGCAAGGCACTGGGCAACAATCAATCAATTAGATCACGAGATTATTGACATTACATGGGAAGACATCGTGTCTGCGGCAGATAACTGTATGCGCCATAAAGGGGCGCCCATCCACTCCATTGAAGCCCAGATTCAAATCGCTGCACAAAAAGCAGCCAAGGCGGGGATGACAAAGTTGATCTTTGGAGAAAACGCGGACATCATATATGGAGGAATGGACGGTCTCCTCGCAAAAGACTGGTTGTATTCCGAATTTGTGGATCGTTACACATATGTGATGCCGTATAAGGTGCTGCGGAATCCAAAACTTCTGTTGGAACCCTTTAACAGTTTTGAAGCAGATGGGCATATAGATGGCCACGACTTCATCAACACATATTTCCGCCAGGAAGCCCTCGGAACCTATACGAACGCCTGTGAAACCGCAGGAATTTCATTTGTCGGTCCTTATTCTCTGACATATCTGGACGTACCGATCGATTATGCCAGAATCCGTTCGGGAGATACAAAATATATCATACGTGAGTTGTTTAAGTCTCTATATCCCGGCGAAGAAATCCCGGCTAAAATTCCTATGCCGCGCCCTGTAAAAGAGTGGTTTTCCTCTTGGACAGGCCCTACACGGCCAGAGTTTATCCCTCATTCGACGGATAATATGACGGGAGATCAGAAGTGGCTTATATGGGCTTTGGAGCGGTTTTTAAATATGCTTGACGAGGACTGAGACGACTGCGCCTTAACCTGTTTGGACATCTTTGGAATTAATAACATATGGAAAAAAATGAGACAAAAAAACTGGTATTAGTAGGCAAGACATCTGCAGATGGCTTTTATCCGACCGAATGCAGCTGTTGTAACTTGATGCAACTATACCGTTCAAACAGCTTTTTAAATAGAGCGGTAAGGAAATTCGTATTGACCTCGGATTTGCCGGGGAAAAAATTAGCTTTCAATAAATGGATAGAGCGCGTTAAAGAATCTGATGCAGTAATAGTATTTGAAACTGGGAATGTCATTGGAGTAGTTAAATGGATTAGAAAATACTTTCCTGAGAAAAAAGTAATAATCTGGTATAGAAATCCGGTAAAAAAAACAGTTCCGATTACAAAAGAGATGACGGATCTCGGCGCGGAAATCTGGTCGTTCGATCCATCGGATTGCAAACAGTATGGTTTGAGATATAATACACAGTTTTTTATTAGAGAGGATATCAAGTATTTCAAGACAGACTATTCAAATCATACGGATGTTTTCTTTATCGGGACAGATAAAAACAGATCGGAAATGCTCAAGGAACTGGCATCATTATTTGATGAAAAAGGGATTCTATATGATTTTCACCTCGTAAGATATAAAGGATCAAAAAATGATGGTGGTATACAGTATAAAGAGCCTCTGCAATACCGTGATGTGCTTTCAAGAGTAGCATCATCAAAGGCGGTCTTGGACTTGGTATCTGAAGGGCAGGCAGGACTCACGCGCAGACCTATAGAGGCTCTTTTAAGTAAAAAAAAGCTTATTACAAATATGAAGAGCATCGTTGATTTCAAGATATATAATCCAAATAACACTTTTGTTTTAGGAGTAGATGATTATCGGGATCTGGCAGATTTTATTGATTCGCCCTTTAACGAAGATAACTATGAAGAATTGTGTGAATACTATCTGATGGATGCCTGGTTAGAGAGATTTGATATGGGAATCAGTTGGTTTGATTATCGGAAACCAACTGAATAATGGCGTAAAACCCATTGGTTTGCGGCATAAAAAAAGACATGTGCAATGTCTTGTCCGGCTTTGTGTTGACGATTCATATTTGGAACGTCCTATAAAACAACGATCGAAAAGGAAAACAGCAAATGGTTTCCTGCTGTTAACAAATGGAGAGCGTTAAAGATTTGTGGTCTTTTTCATCGAGTATATAAGGTTTCTTTCAATAATAGTAGTATAGAAAAGAATAAGCCGGCGAGTAGCTATTTGTATTCATCAGCATTCGATGATATTGTGTATGATTCTTTTGTGTCTTCATTTTTTGAGGAGGACGTGATGATCGCGGCAAATTCAAAGAAATGGATTGTTTCTTTTTTTGCAATTGTTCTTGCAGTAGTGCTGTTGCTTTCTGTAATAGCGTATATCATTGATCCATTTTTTCAGTTCAGAGTCAGGGACAACTCCTACATGCTCAGCGCGATATTTGTCGGCAGCGGACTGATTAAAAACTATGATTATGATACTTTGATCATCGGATCTTCCATGATACAGAATTTTGACATGGATGTTTTCAGAAATGAACTGGGCGTAAAACCGCTTCATGTCGGGCTTGGAGCAATGAGAGCATCTGAGATCAAGCAGCTCATGGATGTGGCATATAATGCGGGAAGGGCTGAAAACTTCTATATCTGCGTGGACCTGTGGGCATTTGCCAATAATTCGGAATGCCGTATTCCCGAGCACCTGCTGAGAAGCGACCTGTTATCAAGACTGCACTATCTGCTCGGTTATGAAGTCTGGTTCCGGTATATTCCCGTCGATGTGAGCTTTTTGCTGCTGGATCGTTTGCGGGTAAAACTCCCGTACAAATTCTCATACAGCAAAAGCATTGACAGGCTTGATGACTGGCAGCTGGACTATCCCCCGTCATCTTTTGGCAGGGAGGCGGCAATCAGCAGTTATAAGGATGAAAAAAACAGGATTTCGGACGTTGAGACGGATTATTCTTATGAAAGAATGACCGCCAATATCGACGATTATTTTATGAAGCTGGATTTCGAAAAAGGCAGCTATACGTTTTTCTTTCCCCCGTATTCATCTCTGTACTGGTGCAATGCTCAGGACGGAAAATACTTTGATGCTTATCTTCAGGCAAAACAGTATTTTTTTGAAAGAGCGAATGAGTTCGGTACAGATGTTTATGATTTTCAATGCGCTGATTTTACGGTTGATCTGGATAATTACAAAGATACTACTCATTTTACTCATGAGATAAACGATTGGATGGTAAAATGCTTTGCTGGCGGAGAATACCTGCTAACAGAAGAAAACCGCAGCATATTTCAGGAAAAACTGATAGAAAACACAAACACTTTCCGTAGTGAAAATGAGGAGTTGTTTAAATAGGCAACTGCTTTTTTGTTGCCTGAAGTGCATTACTGTTCACTATGCTTTGGGGCGAAGCCAGTGTACTTCTGACAGACAATGTATCATGCCATGTGACAAGGACATTCCATATAAATGCTTTTTTGGACATGCCCGCTTGTGAATTCTTTTTCATCCGGGAGACAGTATCGTTATGGTCTTCTCTTCTTATGTGTTTACCCTTGCCTTTCTGCCGGTAGTGCTTATTCTGTATTATGCGCTTTCCCATGTAAAAAACGGCATATACCAGAGAGTGTTCCTTATTTTAGCATCGCTTTTCTTCTATGGATATTACAATATTAAGTATTTGATCCTGATTATCGCATCAATAGCAGTCAACTATACTGTTGCCATTGGAATCCAAAAAGCACATGACAGACTGAGCAAGTTTTTTCTGATAACCGGAATTGTTTTTAATGTAGCGCTGATCGGCTATTTCAAATATTATGATTTTTTTATAGAAAATATCAACGCAGTATTCGGAAGCAGTTTCACATTGAAGCATATTCTCCTGCCGCTCGGCATCAGCTTCTTTACATTCCAGCAGCTATCATTTCTCGTCTCCGTCTACCACGGGGAGGAAAAAGTCGAGCGGCTGCGTGATTACTGCATGTTCGTAACGTTTTTCCCACAGCTGGTTGCCGGCCCGATCGTGTTGTACAGTGAGATGATCCCGCAGTTCAAGGATGAGAGCCGCAGATATTTCAATGCGGACAGCTTTGCTGCGGGTATCTATCTGTTTTCCATAGGACTTTTCAAAAAAGTGGTCTTAGCGGATACCCTTGCCTTTTTTGCCGATAATGGTTTCGGCATGACCGGTCTCAGTCTGGCTGCAGGATGGATGACATCCTTGAGTTATACTTTGCAGATCTATTTTGATTTTTCCGGCTATTCCGATATGGCAGTGGGACTAGGCCGGATGTTCAATATCGAACTGCCCTTTAATTTCCTTTCTCCATATCGCTCGGAGAGTATAACGGAGTTCTGGAGAAGGTGGCATATCACGCTTGGGAGGGCATTGAGCACTTATGTCTATAAACCTCTCGGCGGAAACCGGAAAGGCCTCGCGCGCACATGCATCAATCTGTTTCTGACATTTTTGATCAGCGGACTCTGGCACGGAGCCGCATGGACATTTGTTCTGTGGGGTGCACTTCACGGAACCTTCGCAGTTGCGGAAAGGATCGCGGGAGAGAGGCTCAAGGCCATACCAGGAGCCATCCGTGTTTTAGTAACCTTTCTAATAGTAAATGCTCTGTGGGTGCTGTTTCGGGCCGAGGGGGTTCAGCAGGCAGTCGAAGTCTATAAAGGAATGCTCTCATTCGGAAATATCGGAATAGCCCAACTGGATACGGTTGTCGGCCGGTCGGCCTTTCTGAATTTTCCGCTGATTATCGACTGTGTATATATCTTTGGACTTGTGTCGGCTTTGTTTGTTGTTGTATTCAGATTTAAAAACAGTGCAGATCTGCTGGGGCGGTTCACGGTCAACACAAAGACTTTGCTGACGGCATCGTTGTTTTTCTCGACTGCGCTTTTGTGTATGACAAGAGAAAGCGTTTTTATCTATTTCAACTTTTAGAGAAAGCATAAAAGATCAAATAGACTGGACAGAAATATGGCCTTTCGTATTCTGTGATCGATCCAGTGGTATTATGGATTTTTGGATTCGCAAATAGTGTAATTAGATTGAATACAATCAAAACCACTAGTAACCTAGTGGTTTTGATTTATGCTTTTTATATAATCCGTCCGAAGAACATTGAGTTTTGGTTAGAAAGCGACTCGCGTATAAACGAACAGATAAATCATATCTTTGACATAATGAACCCGATAGACTATAATCTAATATTGGTTAATTATATGAATTGTTTCGTGAGGGAATAATGACCGTAACCGCAGTCATGTCGACATATAACGGAGAGAAATATTTAAAAGAGCAGATCGACAGCATTCTCTGCCAGAAGAATGTCGATATAAAACTCTTCGTCCGTGACGACGGATCTTGTGATGGTACCCAGAAAATTATTAGGGAATATGCAGCAAATCATGAGAATATATGTTTCTTGGCGGGGAAAAATATCGGTGCTGGAAGGTCGTTCTATGAAGCGTTGAAGCAGGCACCTGAGTCGCCATACTATGCTTTTGCCGATCAGGACGACATCTGGCTTCCAAACAAATTGATTACTGCGATAAATGCATTGGAGTCATTCGGCTGCAGCGCGGATGAGACTCCGCTTTTGTACACATGCAGGACAATACCGGTCGATTCCGAACTCAGACCGTTGGATGTTAGGGATCTTTATGCGCCGGTATCATTCGGATCCGCTCTTCTTGAAAACCGAGTATCGGGCTGTACGTTCGTTTTCAGCAGAAAAGCAAAAGAGCTCTTTCTCATGCTTCCCGCCGAGTGTATATGCATCCATGACTGGGATATGCTGCGGATTATACTTGCTGTTGACGGGAAAGTGTATCAAGATGAAAAGGGCTATGTGCTTTACCGTCAGCACAGGTCGAATGCTGTGGGGGCCGGTGTTAGCTACAAGCGCAGGGCAGAAAAGCTGTTCAGAGGACATTTGCTTGAAGACCTCAAAAGCAGGCTCGCGTTTGCCGACATTGTCAGAAGAATCTATTCGGACAGTATTCCCGAAAAGAACCGGGAGATCCTTGACAGATTGTGCGATTATAAGAAGTCCTTCTCAGCAAGGTTCTCGCTGGTCAGATCAAAAGAGATTGTGAGAAAGGACTTGACCGACAACCTTTTTTGTAAAGCACTGTTTCTGTTCGGCTTTCTGTGAAGAGGAGCATTATCATTATAGAAAAAGAAGAAGGCTGTCAATATCAACGGAGTGAAATGCCATGTATCAACATTCGCGCACAGACGGGAAACTGCATATCGAGTTTATCCTGCTCGATACTATCTGCCTTCAGCTGGCGTTTATATTTGCATACTGCATCAGGAACAGAAAACTTGCCCTGCCTTACAATAACTCGGAATACTTTTCTCTCGCAGTTGTGCTGGCGCTGGGTCTTCTGCTGCTTACGCTGATACTGAACAACCACAATTTGATTTTCAAAAGAAATCTGACCTCAGAGATCATAAGTGTGGGGATCCAGTCATTGGCGCTTCTCGCGCTTACATCCGTCTATCTCTTTGCTCTTCACAGATCTTTGGTCTATTCACGACTGATAGTCTATTACACAGTTGCTATATATGCAGCTCTGGACAATATCTGCAGGACTGCACTGAAAACACTGATCGTCAGGAAAGGACTTCTCAATCCCAAAAAGACCAAATCTCTTCTTGTAGTATCAAATGCTCCAGAGGATGCGGCAGAGATCCTGAAAGAGATAAAAAATGATCCTATAAGCCAATATAGGATAAGCGGTGTCATTCTGACTGACGGGAACGGAACTGAGGAAGTGGACGGAACGCCGGTCGTAACGGATGTGTCGGAAATCTCTGACTATATCTGCAGGGAATGGGTCGATGAGGTACTGCTCTATTTCCCCAAAAACGGTGTGCTGCCGGAGAATGTAGTCGAAGAATGTGCCGAAATGGGAGTAACGGTCCATAATGTGATCAATCTTAGAAACGTGGACCGTAACAAGCAGTTCATTGAGGAAGTCGGAAGCCGGACCGTGCTTACCACAGCTTTCAACTATATCGCACCGTATCAGGCTGCCATCAAAAGGCTGGCGGATATTGCCGGAGGAATAGTCGGAAGCATTATAACGATCCTTATAGGGATCGTTATCGCCCCGATCATCTATATAAACTCTCCCGGCCCGATCCTGTTCAAACAGATCAGGGTCGGCAAAAACGGCAAACCCTTTAAGATACTGAAATTCCGCTCCATGTACCCGGATGCGGAGGAGCGCAAAAAAGAATACATGGCTCAGAACCGCATCAGTGACGGTATGATGTTCAAGCTTGATTTCGATCCGCGTATAATTGGCAACAGGATCCTTCCGGATGGAACGAAAAAGACAGGCATAGGCGAGTTTATTCGTAAGACCAGTCTGGATGAATTCCCGCAGTTTTTCAATGTGTTAAAAGGCGATATGAGCCTTGTTGGGACAAGACCTCCGACACTTGACGAGTGGGAGAAGTATCAGTATCACCACAGGGCAAGACTTGCTATCAAGCCAGGTATCACGGGCATGTGGCAGGTGAGCGGAAGAAGTGAGATCACAGATTTTGAAGAGGTTGTCAGACTTGACACAGAGTATATCTGCAATTTCAGGCTGAGTCTAGATTTGAAGATATTGTTTAAAACTATTCTGGTCCTGTTTCAGAGAAAAGGAGCCATGTGATCATTCTGATATGAGAATCAACCCTTTGGTCAGCGTTATCGTTCCGGTTTATAATGTGGAGAAATACTTGTGCAAGTGCGTTGATTCCTTGCTTTCACAGAGGTATGGCAATATTGAGATCATACTTGTGGACGACGGGTCCCCTGATAACTGCGGGGCTATGTGTGACAGCTTTGCAGAACGGGATGGCAGGATAAAAGTCATCCATAAGGAGAACGGGGGATTATCCGATGCCAGGAATGCAGGGCTCTCTACAACTTCCGGCGATTTCATCACCTTCGTTGACAGTGACGATTTTGTCTCGGAGTCCTATATAGAAAAGCTTTTGCTTCCGTTCGAGAACGGAGAAGTGGATATCTCCATCTGCGGGATCCGAGCTTTTTCGCTGGATTCTTCCGGAAACGAGGTATTCTCTCCGGCAAAACCGGAAAAAGAAGAAAACATGCTTTTTGATGCAGACAGAGCTCTCGAAAAGATGTTTAGACAGGTGCTGTTCGATACGGAAGCCTGGGCAAAAATGTACAGAGCGTCTTTGTTGGAAGGTTTTATGTTTCCTTTTGGCCTGTATAATGAGGATCTTGATTCAATCTATAAATTGTTTCTGAAAGCTGACAAAGTCTCCTTTAACAGAGAAAAGCTCTATTACTATCTGCAGCGAAATGACAGCATTATGGGGAAAAAACGCAACGTAAAAAGGTTCCGTGACAGCTTTGAAATTGCGGGTCGGCTGAAAGCTGATATCAGCAAACAGAGGCCGGAGCTTGAAAAAGCAGTGAACAGCAGGGTCTTGAGTGTTTATTTCCAATCATATGCTGGAGCTGTGCACTGTAATGATGCGGAACTAGCGGAAAAGTGCTGGAACAGGATAAAGGAACTCAGGGCAGGTGTGCTGTCCGACCCGGAGGGGAGACCGAAAGCCCGCGCAGCAGTCACCATTTCTCTGCTGGGTAGAAAAGCATTTATTAAGGCTTATGACCTGATTATTAAAAAATAAGGCAATAGGATAGGCATGTATTCAACGATGAATAAAGGTGTCAAAAAAAGAAGCAGACCGGTGGTGATTGTGGTAACTGTAATTATCAGTATTGCCGCAGTTTTTGCCGCCTTTTTAGTTGTGAGTTCTCTCATTACGAATCTTGACGGGAAATACGTATACCGCAGCGAAAAAGTATTAGACTTGAGAGATTCAGGTATAACGGATATTTCTAATCTGATGAAATTGAAAGATCCGGAGATCATCGATTTGCAGGGCGATCCGATTACAGTAGAGCAATATGAGACCCTTCAGGAAAAGTTTCCAGACTGTGATATTAGATGGGACGTTCCGCTTTCCTCCGGCTCTTACAGTAATATGACCGAAAAATTGATGCCAGATTCATTCACAGATGCGGATATAGAGCTTTTGAAATATTTAAAACAGTTGACTGTTGTTGATTTCAGTAATGCACATGTTTCAGACGAAGTTTTACTCACAATAAGAAATGCATTCCCGGAGTGTGATGTCGTTTGCAATGAAAGGATTGACGACAGGGAGTATCAATCGCCTGCGGCAAGCCTTCAACTTGACGGAATAGGGTTATCGGTTGATGAGTTTAATATAATGATGGAAGAATCGCCTCAGGTAAAAGAGGTGACTGTCACAGATTGCGGTTTTTCCGTCGATGAACAGTTGGATCTGCTGCAGAGATATCCGGATGTAGCTTTTTATTGGGATGTCAAGCTTTTAGGGAAAAAGTATGACAGCGGTACAAAGGAATTGAGCCTGGGCAATCCTTCAAAAGAAGAATTATCCGAATTAAAGGACTGTGCCGCATTGCTGAATAAGGTAGAACGGATTGATTTCGGGAACAGCATACTAAATCTGGAAGATATATGTGATTTACGAAATCTTTTTAACGGGGCTGAAGTAAATTGTAAGTATCAGTTCCTGGGCAGGACCATATCAACAAGTGAAACAGAACTGGATTTTTCGGGGAGGAAGAATATTGATATCAGCTCGTTTGATCTGATAACGGCTGCGATGCCGAATCTGAGCAAAGTGATTATGTCGGATTGCGGGCTCCCGGATGAAACGATGGACAAATTGAACCATACATATGCCGGAGTAAGATTTGTATGGACAGTTTATGTAACAAGATACTATCCGTTGAGGACTGATGTAACCTATTTCTGCGCGTCTGACAGGCCCAACGCCGGCTACAGTGCAGTGTGCCTTTCTGATGAAGAGATACAGCCGCTGAAGTATTGCACCGATATGGTTGCTATGGACCTGGGACACATGTGGTATACCAATCTGGATTTCGTGCGGGATATGAAACAGCTCAGATATCTTGTTGTATCATGTTGCTATATTACAGATATTTCGGCGGTATCTGAACTTGATAATCTTTATTACTTTGAGATGGCATTTAATAATATCAGTGATCTGACGCCGCTTTTGAAATGCAAGAATCTCCGGTTTTTAAACATTACGCAGAATGTCGTTTATGACAGAGAAGTATTGGCCAAGTTCGGATTCCTTGAGTGGCTCTGGTATCAGAATTATGACCTGCCGGAGGAAGATATTGAATGGATCAAAAACGCATTGCCGGATACCAACTGCTTCATAACAGTCGGAGTGCCTGACAAGTATGCAAAACACTGGAAGCAATTGCAACCGTATCGTGATATGAGAGATATTTATCATATGTTCTATTGATCGGCAGAATCTGCCGGCGGAAAAGGCAGAGATGAAAAAAGCACTGATCGTCACCGCGTTTGCGGATTTTATCAGAGCATTTCTGGTAAAGGATATTCAAATACTGCAGGATATGGGATATGAGGTCCATTGCGCGGGAAACGGACGTTCCTTCGAAACGGATATCATCAGGTTTCTGAAGGAGCAGGGCACGGAGTTTCATGAGATAGGCTTTTCCTCCAACAGACCGTTTTCATTAAGCTCCCTGTACTGTTACCGACAGTTTAAAGAACTGCTGGATAAAGAGAGATTTGATGTGCTCTTCCTCCACACGCCTATCCCAGGTGTTATAGGAAGAGCCGCTGCCGCAAGGTACCGCAAAGACGGCCTCAAGGTGATTTATACCACGCATGGATTTTATTTTCATAAAGGCTCATCTTTAAAAACCAGACTAGTTTATAAAACGATTGAGAGTTTCATGGCCCGGTATACGGATGCTATCATTACCATAAACAGAGAAGACTTTACTGCGGCAGAAAAAATGAGGTGCGGGAAAGTATATTATCTGCCTGGCATGGGGGTAGATCTGAAAAGATACAGAAACTGCACGATAGACAGGACGGAATACAGGCGCTCGCTCGGCATTCCGGAAAATGCCTTCGTAGTGCTTGCGGTCGGAGAACTTTCAAGCAGAAAGAATCATGCAGTGATCGTTGACGCGCTTGGCGAATGTGCGCTTTCGGATGCCGTGTTTGTGATATGCGGCAGAGCGGTGACAGAGGACGATACCTCTAAGGTTCTTCTGGAAGAAGCTGAAAAGAAAAACGTTAAGCTCATTCTGACCGGATTCAGGGATGATATTCCGGAAATAAGCAGATGCGCGGATATCGGGGTGCTGCCGTCAAAAAGAGAAGGGCTGGGACTGGCGGGAATTGAGATGCTTGCTTCCGGGCTGCCTGTTGTGGCGTCCGGAGTGCACGGCATAGTCGATTATATAAAAGACGGATACAACGGCTTCCTGGCCGATCCTGATGACAGCCATGATTTTGCGGAAAAGATTAAGAATCTTTATAATACGGAAACGAGAAAAAAACTATCTGAACACTGTTCACCATCTGTTGAGAGTTTCAGCGTGGAAAGATCAACGGAAGCTTTAAAAGAGATATTCAGAGATATACTTGTAACAGATAATACATCTTCGGAGGAAAGACATGCCAAACGCTAAAGGTTCACATATAGCACCGGGTAACGGAGGCAGAAAAGACAGAAAAGAGACGGTTTCGGTCAGAGAGAAAAAGACGGAGATCATAGAAGCTGAAGCATCTGTTCCTGAGTATAATCAGGAAGAAGTACAGGAAATCAGAGCCTCATCAGTAAAAAAGCCGAAAAGGCGTCATGTTGCCGGAAAGATCCTGCTGGTCTTATTTACGCTGTTTGTTTTTGGCTGCGTAGCGGGACTGGGGACTGTCCTGCTCGTGACTCACGGACCTTCAGAGCAGGCAAAGATCCTGTTTGTCAGGACATTCAAGGATACAGGCACTCTGAAGTGGGTACCGGAGATCTTTATGTCCGAGGAAGAGGTGTCAGAGCTTGTCAACCCTGTAAATGCAGAGGGGGCTAAAAAATACCAGCTTGAAAAAGAAGCCGCCGTTACCGAGGTTGTTTTTGAACCTGTACCGGAAAACGAGAAGGCGGTTGAACTTGTGGATATCAAAGGAACAAGTTGGCATGGAAAGATGATTGTTGTCAGAGACCCTTCGCTTGTGCGGCTCGCTATCCCGAAAGCTATGGAAGAAAAAGGTGTTTACGGATTTGGTGAGCTTATGCAGGTAGAAGAGTTCTGTGAATTATATGGTGCGGTTGGAGGTATTACAGCAGGCGGCTTTTATCTGGAAACCGGCAGACCGTCCGGGTTTATAATTAAAAACGGTAAAGTAATTGTTCCAAATGACAGTACAAAAAAACTGTCAAGATCATTCGTTGGACTTACTGCGGATCATGAGCTGGTAGTCGGTAAATTTACGGAGCAGGAAGCACTTGACAGAGGAATTGTGGAAGGACTCTGCTGGCAGCCTCGTTTGATTGAGAATGGAATAAAGAATACGGCTTTGGGAGGCGGATACAATCCACGGGCCGCTATAGGGCAATGCGCGGATGGAACGATCATACTTGTGATGATAGAAGGAAGAATGGTCAGCAGTCTTGGCGCAACATATGATGACCTTGCAGATTTCATGGAAGAGCAGGGATGCATCAATGCAATAAATCTGGACAGTGGCCGTTCTTCTATAATGGTTTATGAGGGCAAACAGGTTACCAAGGTTGCAATCGGCGCAGGAGTACAGTTGGAGAACAGAGCTGTTCCGAATGCCTTTGTTGTTATGCCGGAGGGATGGACAGATGACTGAGAAAAGGAGACCCGGTTTCGGGAGAAAATATGGGATATTTGTTCTTATCCTTCTTCTACTTGTAATTGCCTTTTTGATTGCTGTCTGGTTCTTTCTGAAAAGCTTTCAGCAATCAGTTGAGTCGGAGAGCAGCAGTGAGTGGATAGATTCGCAGGCGGCATTTGAAAACTATGTTGAGAAAATGAGCTATGGTGACTGGACGGATCTGTGGTTTGATGCCAACCCCGAAAGTATGGATTCCAGAGGAGATCTGCTTGTCAGAATGGAGGAGATGCTTTCGAACGGCGTTTCTTATGCCAGAGCTAAAAATTATACAGATGACATGCCTATGTATGTGGTGGAGAACAGTGAAGGCTCTATTGCGGATTTTTCACTCAGAAAAGACGATTCCGGAAACTGGCAGGTCGTTTCTGCAAGCATGCGCCTGCATGGAACTGAGAGCGCACAGCTGACTGCTCCTTCCGGATGCCAAATACTGTGCAACGGGATTGAACTTGATGAATCATATTGCACAACGACTGAAAGCGCTTTCTTCATGCAAAATGAATACGGATATGAACTTGTTGAACCGGTGCAGGTACTTACCTGGAAAGTGACAGGGCAGGCTGTGACGCCTGTTCTTTCAGTGGTACCTCCTGCTGGAACAGATATAATCGATGATAATGGCTTACCTGTGCTGAGCGTTAGTATAGCGGAATATGATGATATCAGAAAAACAGCCAGAGCTTTTTTTGATGCATTTATAAAATATGGTATGTATGGTTACTATGATACCCAGGCGAATGCTGGTGCTGCGGCAAGACTTTGCAGAAAAAATTCACAGGCATATGATTATATTTACAGTACTTTGGATGCGTTTAAACTTGCTCCGTGTTGGAGCGCATATGTTTTTAACGAGCTGACGGAGTCGCCGATGATTAAATGGGCTGACAATGCATATAGTATAGATTTCAAGTATGATATTGAAGCAACTTATGCCGGCAGGGAGAAAAACTATGTAAGCGGTACATACCGTATACTCGTTATGGATCTTGGTGACGGATTCGAAGTCTGCGGGATAGTGAACCAGTAGCCCTGAACAGCGTCATAACCGGAGTATTCACTCAGGAGAAAATGGCTGAAACACTGACTGGAGTTGATAATATGAACATTGTGATGGCCACAAGCGACTTGTACAGTCATCCCGCTCTGATAACAATAAGATCCCTGCTGATAAACAATACCGATGCGGACGATATTACCATCCACTATATCGAAAACGGCATCAGCGAAGATAATAAAAAGATGCTCAGCAAATTGGCAGAAAGCTTCGGCCGCAGGATCATCTTTTATCGCTTACCTGAGGAGTTGAAAAAAATCAAGGGCCTTTCCAGGACTGATCCGGTGGTTTACAGCTATTGCTTCCTGCACGAGATCCTTCCGGATACCGTGGACAAAGCGCTTCTGCTTGAAGGAGACTGCATCGTTGCAGATTCTCTTAAGGAGCTATATTCCATAGATCTTACGGGCTGGTGTCTTGCCGCATCCGATGACTGCCAGAGCAAATGGTATAAGCGGAAGCTTGGTCTTAAGGTCGATTCGGTGTACCATAACAGCGGAGTGTTGCTGTTCAATCTGGATGAACTGAGAATGATCGGTTTCGGGGACAGGATCCGAGATGTAATAGAAGAGGGAAAGTCAAAGTTCTTTTATGAAGTGCAGGACGAACTGAATGCTGCTCTTGAGGGGAAGATAAAGACCATCCCTCCAAGATTCAACTGTACCACCGCTCTTTTCCTGTTCGATTACAAAAACATGCTCCTTTACAGGAGACCTTCGACTGTCTATTCAGAAGAGGAATTCATGACTGCCAGAAAGTATCCGGTGGTAATCCATTTCACCAAAAACCAGATCATACAGGCGCGCCCGTGGATAAAGGACTGTGTCCATCCGTATAATGACCGCTATCTCCAAATTAAGGAGGAAACTGTGCTGAAGGATGAGCCCTTATGGGAGCACGGAAGAGGAATGATCAGCAGGCTGGCCTATCTTGTATATTCAAAGATGCCTAAAGCGCTTACCGCGTGGGGACTGGGCATAGTCCATGCGTATCTGTATCCTGTTTTTCTGTACAGGATCATGATGAAAAAATAAAACCTTACAGAGGGCAGCAAAATGAAAGTAGTTATTCTGGCAGGCGGGTTCGGAACGAGGATCTCCGAAGAATCCCAACTGCGTCCGAAGCCGATGATTGAAATAGGCAGCATGCCGATACTCTGGCACATAATGAAGATCTATTCCCATTACGGATTCAACGAGTTCATCATCTGTGCCGGATACAAGCAGCATGTCATAAAGGAATGGTTCGCTGACTATTTCCTTCACACCTCAGATATAACCTTTGACTACACATCGGGCAACGGCGAGGTGATAGTCCATAATAAAAAGGTAGAGCCCTGGAGGGTCACGATAGTTGACACCGGACTGAATACCCAGACCGGCGGAAGGGTAAAGCGGATCAAGGATTATATTGGAAACGACACGTTCATGCTGACTTACGGAGACGCCGTGGGTGACATAGATGTTCCCGAGCTTCTCCGTTTCCATAAATCCCATGGAAAGACTGCAACTATTTCAATGTACAACTTCGGCCAGAATAAAGGCGTGGTCGAAGTCGGAAGCAATGGTCTGATAGAGGCATTCAGAGAAAAATCTGATGCGGACGGAGATCTTATCAACATCGGATTCATGGCCCTCGAACCTAAAATATTTGACTATATTGAAGGAGATGAGACTGTCTTTGAGAGCGGAGCATTGCCGTTGCTTGTAAAAGACAAGGAACTCGTAGGTTATGTGCACAGGGGATATTGGCAGTGCATGGATACTCTCAGAGAGAAACAGCAGATAGAAAGACTCTGGGACTCCGGAAATGCACCCTGGAAACTATGGGAGTGATGCAGTGGAACTGGATCTGAATTTTTATAAAGGGAAAAAAGTCCTTATAACGGGACACACCGGCTTCAAGGGCGCATGGATGACTGTGATGCTCGCTGAAAGCGGAGCAGATGTCATCGGATACTCTAGCTGCTCGAAGTCCGGCGTGAACCTGTTCGATCTTTGCGGCGTCAGGGACCAGATCACGCATGTTAAGGGAGACATCAGAGATCTTGATCATCTTCTTGCCGTATTCGACGAGTACAGGCCGGAGATTGTGATTCATATGGCCGCACAGACCATAGTGAGAGAAAGTTATGATGATCCCGTCGGAACTTACGGAACGAATGTGATGGGCACGGTGAACATCTGTGAGTCTGTGCGCAGGACCGCCGGGGTCAAATCATTTCTCAATGTGACCACTGATAAAGTGTATGAGAACAAGGAATGGGAATGGGGATACAGGGAGAATGAAGTTCTTGACGGATTCGATCCCTATTCAAATTCTAAATCCTGCTCCGAACTTGTTACCCGCTCTTATAAGAGGTCGTTTTTTACCGACGGAAAGGTGGCTGTATCGACAGCCAGAGCAGGCAATGTCATAGGCGGTGGGGACTTTGCCAGAGACCGGATCATACCCGACTGTGTCAGGGCTGCAATGAACGGGGAGACCATAACTGTCCGCAACCCCGGCTCGACCCGCCCCTACCAGCATGTTCTGGAGCCTGTTTACGCCTATCTGATGATAGCCGGCAAACAGTATGAAGACATCGCATATGCTTCGAGTTATAATGTCGGACCGGATGAACGTGACTGCTTCCGTACCGGAGATCTGGTGGATCTGTTCTGCAGCTGCTGGGGAGAAGGGGCAAGCTGGACGGGCAAAAAGGATTATGGTCCCCACGAGGCAAACTTCCTGAAGCTTGACTGTTCAAAACTTAAGAACACCTTTGGCTGGAGTCCGCGCTGGAATCTTGCCGCTGCAGTTGATAAAACAGTGGAATGGAGCAAGGCCTGGATTGCAGGAGAAGATGTGCGCAGGGTCATGGATGCCCAGATCGCGGAGTATCTGTCTGCAAAACAGTAAAAAAGTAACCACATTCAGCCATGAATACCGGACAGAATAGCCGGTGATTGATATGGAGATGTTTTCGGATGAATAGAGTCATCATTACAGGGGCGGGCGGATTCGTCGGCAGTGAATTGACCGGGAGATTTATCGACAGCGGCATTGAAGTCGCTGCCGTTTCTCATTCTTTCGGAGATGCTTTCCCTGACGATCCTCTCGTTACAAGGATAGAGACCTCTATAGAAGACGCCGGATCACTGATCAGAGCGATCCCCGCCGGTACGTATAGCGCTTTCTACCATCTGGCTTGGAGGGGAGTCAACGGACCGAAAAAGGCGGATCCGGCGGTTCAGACAGACAATATAAAAACTGCGCTGGCATGCGCATGCGCTGCAAAAGAACTGGGAGCAGAAAAGTTTCTTTGTGCGGGAACTATAGCAGAGCGTGCGGTCGAGAGCCTCCCGCATCTGACACATACATCCGTAGGAATGCTGTACGGAACAGCCAAACACTGTGCACATATCATGCTCGAGGCATATTGCAGGAACATCGGTCTGGACTTTGTCTGGATGCAGTTTTCAAATATCTACGGCCCCCGCAACAATACCGGAAATCTGATAAGCTATACTCTCGATCAGTTGCTGTCTGGAAAAGAGGCGACCTTCGGACCTGCACAGCAGCCTTACGATTTTATCTATTCCGATGATCTTATCGAGGCTGCATTCAGGCTCGGAACGATGAAAACGGAGAAAAACGCATATTTCATCGGTTCGGGCAGTCCGCGCCTTCTGAAGGATTACCTGCTCGAGACCGGCAGGTTCACGGAAAAGGAAGAACTGATCAGAATAGGTGTTCGACCGGATGATGGTATTGTTTATTCAAAAGATATGTTCGATATCGAAGAACTGGTGGATTGCATCGGAGAATATGTGAGCACATCATTTTCGGAAGGGCTGAGGAAAACGATAGAAGCCCGGCGTACACAGAGCGTTTTGTAACAGATATGAGAGAATATGATTATATCGCTGTCGGGGCGGGCCTGTCCGGCAGCATAATTGCAAGAAGGCTTGCGGAGGATAAAGATAAAAAAATACTGATCCTCGAAAGACGGGAACATATTGGCGGAAATACCTACGATTTCCGGAATGAACGCGGCATACGCGTGCAGAAGTACGGACCGCACGTGATCCATACGAACAGCGAAGAAGTCTGCAGGTTTATCTCCAGGTTCTGCGAACCCGTGGATTACAGGACAAAATGTGAAGCGGTGCTGAACGGGACCTCAACGCCTTCACCGTTCAATTTCAAGACTATAGATCAGTTTTACGATGCGGATACGGCCGAAGCACTCAAGAAAAGACTTCTGTCATACTATGACGGCAGGCCATCTGTAACGGTGGTTGAACTGCTTGAGGCGGAGGACGAAGCTATAAGGGGCTTCGCCGAGTTCCTGTTTGAAAACGATTACAGACCATACACCGCCAAACAATGGGCCCTGGATCCCTCTGAGATCGATCCGTCGGTGCTGAAGCGGGTGCCCGTAGTCTTCTCATATGGGGATACGTACTTCTATGACAGATATGAGTTCATCCCGAAGGACGGTTTTGAAGAACTCGCTCGAAGCATCCTCGACCATCCCAACATAGAAGTAAGATGCGGAGAAGATGCTCTGAAGCTCATCAAGCTGGATGATACCGAAAGCACTGTACTTTTCGAAGGAAAAGAATGCAGGTTGATCTATACCGGTGCCGTAGATGAACTGTTCGGATACCGGTTTGGGGTGCTTCCGTACAGATCCCTGTATTTCGATTTCCGATCCCTGCAATGTGAAAGCTTTCAGAACACAGCAATAGTCGCCTATCCGCAGGAGCCGGGATTCACGAGGATCACAGAATATTCCAAAATGCCGTATCAGAATGGCGGCGGCTGGACATGTGTGGCCTATGAGTATCCGGTGCCGTATGACATCCGAGCGGAAAAGGGAAACGAGCCTTATTATCCCGTGCTGACCGAAGAGAGCAAAGCAGCCTATGAGCGTTACCGCGATTATGCGCGGAAGTTCACAGGACTGACGCTGTGCGGGAGGCTTGCGGAATTCAAGTACTACAACATGGATCAGGTGATTCTGAGAGCCTTGGAAGTAAGTGATGAACTGGAGAAGAGCATATGAAGATCCGTGGTTTCGATTTTCAGGAGCTGGAGCTGAAGGACGCATATTATATAAGACCGTTTCATGCACAGGATAAACGCGGAGGATTGATAAAGGATTATAATATCGATACCTTCAGAGAAGCGGGCATCGAGTATGAGCTGAAGGAGACGTTTTATACTTACTCGAAGCGTGGCGTCATCAGAGCCATCCATTTTCAGCTCGAAAAACCGCAGCCGAAGCTTATGCGCTGCATCAGCGGCCGCGTCTACCATGTGATTGTCGATCTGAGACCGGATTCACAGACATACGGCAAGTGGCTGAGTTTTGAACTCAGCGGAGAGGATCCCGTCTGTCTGCTTGT
Source organism: Candidatus Limivicinus sp. (assembly GCA_045586065.1). GTDB lineage: Bacteria > Bacillota > Clostridia > Oscillospirales > Oscillospiraceae > Limivicinus. Next base: position 196,695 of record JAZMZR010000013.1, on the reverse strand, counting down.
TCCGGCAGGCTTCGGACAGGGTTATCTGGTTCTTGAGGACGCTGTTATGAGTTACAAGGCTGCCGAGGTGTTCTATGGGCCTGGTGACGCAGGCATTATGTACAACGATCCTGAAATAGGGATAGACTGGCCGTTGGGACTTATCGGAGGATCTGATAACCTGATCATAAGCGATAAGGATCTGGAACTCATGAGTTTCGCAGAGTATTCCGCAAAAATGAGAGGAAGAACGGACTGAATAACCGAGAGCCGCCCTGCGGCTATATGGATGGGAAACACTATGCCAAAGACAGAAAACAACAAGTTGAGGCTGCTCTATCTGCGGGATTATCTGCTTCACAACACCGATGAGGAGCACCCGGTATCTGTCCCGCAGATGATCGAAGCGCTCGAAAAGCTGGGATTATCCGTCGAGCGGAAGACCATATACGATGATCTGCGCCTTCTCGGGACGGAAGGTTACGGTATGGATCTGATCAGGACAGGAAGAAACTACTTCGTCGGAGAACGCGACTTTTCAACAGAAGAGATCAGACTTCTGGTAGACATGGTCCAGTCGTCCAATTTCATTACCGTTAAGAAGACGAATGAACTGATCAAAAAGCTTGAAGGCCTTACCAGCACATTTGAGGGAAGGCTCCTCAATAAGAATGTCTACGTCCGCAACCGTGTAAAGACCATGAACGAGAGCGTCTACCGGAACGTGGACAGCATATCCGATGCTATTTCTGACGACCGGATCCTCACTTTCAGATACTTCAGGTACAATATCCATAAGAAGAAGGAACTGAGGAACGGCGGAAAGATCCACACGGTGAGTCCTTTTGCGCTGATCTGGGTCGATCAGAACTACTATCTTCTCGGATACAACCATGATGCCTCAGAAATGCGCCACTTCAGGGTGGACAGGATGACGGAGCTTGGCAGCACGGCAGGCCCGCGGCTGGGCAAAGAGCAGTTCAAAAAGACCGATATGTCCACATATACGACCAAGGTCTTTCATATGTTTACCGGAGAGGAGACGAAAATAAGACTCAGGTTTGCAGATGAACTGGTCGACACGGTCATTGACAGGTTCGGAACGGGACCGATACTCGTGCCTGATGGGAAAGGCAGTTTCACGGTGACGCTTGACATAGTGGTCAGCCGTCAGTTCTTCGCATGGCTTTCTGCATTCGGCACCAATGCAGAGATCCTTTCACCGGAAAGCGTAAGAAACATGTTCTCAGAGCATTTGAGATCAATTGCGGACACGTATAAGTGATACCGCATAGACACCAAATGAATTAAAAAGAAAATTATTGAAAAATTATTGAAAAATTTTTGTAACTGTATTGACATCTTTTGAATCCTAGTGTATAATGCGACCGTAAATGATGCTAAAAAGGCATTTTATCTGTTCCAAAAGCACATAATACGGAGGTATTATACATGGCTAACTTTGAAGATTTTCTGAACGATTATACGCTGGACGAACCTCAGGAAGAGGATTCGCTTGATCTTCCGGAGCTTGATTCAAGCGCCGCTGATAACAGCTATGAGGCAGATCCTGTCCCTGAATACAGCGATGATGCGGATGATTATACTCAGTCGGATGCATACTATCAGGATGTTGACGACGGATTCGATGATGACTATGAGGATGAATATAAGGACGATTATAGTGAGAAGCCTTCTAAAAAGGATTCTTCTAAACTGAAGATTCCATCATTCTCCGGGTTTGGAAAGGGGATCGGATCCAATGCGGTCTTGTCTGTTGTCGTGGCAATCAGCATTGTTCTTTCCCTTATTGCCATCATCTCCTCTGTAGGCGTGAAAAAGTCTGTCAACAGCGATATCAAGACATTGTACAGCCAGATGGATTCAGTCATCAGCACAAATTCACAGGTTCTGGAAAAACTTGCCAAAATCGAAGACGTGCTGGATCTCTCAGCACAGGTCGCTGCTGAAACGAACTCCAAATACATTACGATTACGAAACAGCCCACGTCTGCCAACACTGTGGTTGGCCGCGGAAATGACGGCCTGGTTCTGGTGTTCAGCGTTACGGCGTCCGGGAGCGGGCTTGGAACCGGTTCGTTCAACTGGCAGAAGAAATCAGGAGATGCCTGGATTAATATCGACTTCGATTCGGGAGACAACAGCCGCAACACTACGTACGGTCTCCAGCTTGAGGTGAGCAAGGAGGCGGAGGGTGCCAACACCTACACATCCAAGGTCTATGCCACAGGACTCACCGATGCCGCATTCGGCACATACCGCTGCGTGATTACAGACTCTGCAGGCGAGAGAGCATGGAGCGATACGGTCGAGATCACGAAGAAATAAAACAGAAAATGCTTAATTATTAAAACCACGCGGAGAACGCGTGGTTTTAATTTATAACGCGAATTGAAAACGATATATCGTGCGGAAATGTCACAAAGCCTGATAAAGCAGGGTCGATACGAGAAAAAAGCAGACAGATAGAGAAATAAAGGCAGATATCCCATAATGGGACATCTGCCTTTATATGTTCGGAAACGAAGATTTAGAATCAGCCATCCCGATTCGGCTGGTATCCGGTGAGTTCGGCGTACCTTTCCAGCGCATTATAAATGCCGTCCTCAGACAGCACACCGCGCTTCAGATCGGACGGAAGCCGGCCGGCTTCGTCATCGGCAAAGTCTCTTTTCCAATCCTCGCTTCCATAATATCCTGCCAAGACATCGACAGTCTGGCGGAGTGCTGTCAGCTCTTCATCTGATACATCGGGTTTTGAAAGAAAAAAGAGAAGGTCCTGCAGAAGTTTCTCATAGTAAGTGATCCTGCGGAGCTGTTCTTCATGTATGAAAGAGTCTGTCTGTTCCATTATCTGCTGCAAATTATGAATATCTTTCACTGGATCTGCAGTCTCCAGGGAGTGGTTTGCATCCGGTATCACAACGCAAGGGATGGTGTGCTGAGCGCAGAGTTTTGCGATCCTGCTTTTCTTTCCGCCTGTCCACGGGTCTGCGGAGCCGGTGAACAAAACGGCATCCGAAATAGAGTACGAAAAAGTTTCCTCCAGAGGGGTATACAGGACAAAGCGGATATGTGCAGAAGGACTGCAGTGGGCGGCAATGTCAGCCGCTGCAACGGTGCCGATGCTTTTGCCTATAAACAGCACGTCATCGTATGATTCGAGGTCGGTATCCTTCAGGTATTCTGCAGCCTGTTTGCAGGCAAGTTCACAGGACCTGCGCAGTTTCTCAGCGTCTCCTTTTGCTTTCTTCGGGAAATCGTGAAATGGGATAGTCCTGATCTCGTACCCGGCTCTCTCGGCGAGTTTCCTGCTGTAATAGAGCAGCGGTTTATCCGCCGTGTATCCTATCCCGGGAAAAATAACGGCTAGCCGGCTCATACGCATTCCAGGGCATCGCGATAGAACGCATCCAGTTCCTCCTGCGTATCGAACACGGCGAGGAAAAGCTGGTTGCCCATTGCTTCGGCAAGAGTCTCATCGAGCCGCTCCATCATACGCATCTCGTCTTTATAACGTCTTGCAAGCTCGGAATGGCTGAAGCGGAATTTCTTCCCATCTCTGCGGCCGACACAGGCACAGTATTTGTGCTCGCCAACGGGCATCTCGGAACGGTCAAAGGCAACCATGTCTGCCCAAATCTTATACACATTAGTACTGTGTGCATAATTGATCATGTCGGGAGTGTAGCCACCGCTCGGACGCATGTTGACCTCTAACGCGGCAAGCTGGCCTTTTTTCCCAATATACTGATCTTTCGTCAGACGGAAAAATTCAAAATGGACGAATCTGCTCGTGACGCCGAAACTCTTCACTGCGGCTCTGCCGAAGGCGCGGGTGTCCTCGGGAAGCTCCTTGAGTATGTGATAGATGGAATTGTCGTGGTTATTTACGATGTCCATGATCGCAATGCCGGTGATGTTGCCGGTCTCAAACAGGGGCTCTCCATGGGAGTCGATAATAGCATCGTAAGAGTTGATCTGCCCATAGATAAACTCCTCCATAATATACGGGATGTGGCCGTCCCGCTCAGCAAGGAAAGCGCTAAGCTGCTCTTCGTTTTCAAGCTTATAGGTGGCCACGGCGCCTACGCCGTTATCCGGCTTAACGATGACGGGCCAGCCGACTTCCTTTATGAAAGCGCGGCAGCCCTCCTCATCGCCGACCATGTGGAAGCGCGCGGTGGGGATCCCGGCGCGGCGGTAGTATTCCTTCATGCCGGATTTATACTTTATACGCGGTACATCGCTCACGCGGAAACCGCCCGGAATATTGAAATCCGTGCGCAGATGCGCATCCTGCTCCAACCAGTACTCGTTGTTCGATTCAAGAAAATCAATGCGCCCGTATTTAAAGGCAAAAAAAGCCACGGCGCGGTAGACCTGATCATAATCTTCCAGGGTGGAGACCTTATAGTACTCGGTCAGGCTGCTCTTGAGCTGAAAGCTGAGTTCATCATACGGCTGGTCGCCTATACCGAGAACATTGACCCCGTCGTATTGCAGTTCGTGGCAGAACTGCCAGTAATTCACGGGGAAGTTGGGGGAAATAAAAATAACGTTTTTCATCACAGATTTCTCTTTCCTTCAGAATGTGGTTATTTCAGAAGCTCCGGCAGAAAGTAGGCGGCCTGCTTATACCACCACGGCCAGTCATGATTCACATCATAGCCCCAGTAATCCACCCAGGCGGGAATGCCCTTCTCCACGAGGACACGGTGCAGGGTTCTTGTGTCATCCGGCATTTCCCACGGGCCCTGACCCACACAGATCACGGCGCGGTTCCGGCGGTAAAGCTCAAGATAGGGATGATCGGAAGGCATATTTGCAAGATAGAGAACCGGAGCATTCATATAGACCGCGTCGTCCATATAGCCGTCGAAACCATAGGCGATGTCATATACACCGCTGAGCGCCAGGACCTCGTCGAACAGCTGCGGGAAGCGGAAATAGAGATTCACCGCATGGGTAGCGCCGAGCGAACAGCCGAATGTCATCACACCGGGATCGACCTGCCAGCCGTAACCGCGGCAGAAAGAGCGGATGAACGGAACCACCTCGCTGGTCAGGTAGCTGATCCATCCCTCATGACGGCGGATGCGCCAATACGGATCGCCGTTCTTATCGGACCAGGTCTCCTTATCCATCGTATCGACGGAAAAGACGGTCACCTGTCCGCTTTCCAGCCAGGGAGCCCAGGTGTCGGTCAGCCTGAAACCTTCAAAATCGAAGAAGCGCCCGTCCTGACAGGGAATATAAAGCACGGGTTTGCCGCCCCTGCCGTATACTTTCAGTTCCATATCCCTGCCTAGTGACGGGCTGTACCATTTTTCATAATGTATATCCATATGCTGTCCTCCGGTCAGTATAAAAGCGCGGGCACAAAAAAGGGGATCTGCCTCTCCCAGCTCGCTTCACAGTGCATGCCGCCGGGCACGATGCGTGATGTGAGCAGAACATGCTTTTCCTGAAGCAGACCGCAGAAATGCCGAAAGTTCCGGCCTGCGCCTGGCCAGTTCAGTTCCGTCTCACCGATGTCCATATACAGCACGGTATCGTCTCCAAGATCTGCATTCCGTATCATCTCTTCCAGCACATCCGCGCCGAAACCCAGTGAGGGGGAAAGCGCAGCGGCGCGGGAAAAGGTCCCGTTGAAGCAGCAGACCGCATAGAGACTCATAAGTCCGCCCATGGAACTTCCGGCTATGAAGGTGTTGCCACGGTCCGGCAGTGTAGGATAACGGCGGTCTACAAACGGCTTGAAGCTGTTCAGGAGCCAGTCCATGGTGAGCGGGCCGCGGCCTTTTATATCACCGAATCGTTCCGAGGAAAAGTCATAGGGTGAGTACTCGGACAGGCGGCTGTAGTCGGGTGCGCGGTTGCATTCCACCGCCGCAACGATGAGGGGCGTTCCGGTCCGGTCCAGGTATTCACCCATGCCCCAGCTCTTGCCGTAAGTGGCGTCCTCATCGAAGAACACGTTGTGCCCGTCGAACATATACAGCACAGGAAAGCGCCGATTTTCATAAGATGCTGCCGCAGGAACATAAACATATGCGCGGCGCGATCCGTCTCCGGTCAGCGCGGGGATCGTGACGGGAAGGACATCGATCATGTTTGCCTCTTGTCTGAAAAAGATAGTTCAGTTTAGCACGGCAGAGCGCAAATTGCAACGACATGGCTTTTCAGGAGATCAGCAACTGCTGATCGGGAACACACTCAGCCGGCATCCTTTTTCTTGATCAGTATCTTTGTCGTCTCGAAAACATCCATATGGACGATATCCCTGGGGTCAAAGAGCAGCAAGTTGTAGACGAACTGCATGACAAGTCCGGCACCGAACGTGCTTATCAGGGTACCGATGCCGACAGGCCCGCCCAGCAGCCATCCGGCGAGCGTGACCGCGGACCAGAGAATGATCTCTACGATTCCGATCGGCACCTTCGGCATCCTTTTCCCCAGACCGACGAGCATGGCGTCTCTCGGGCCGCAGCCCTGGGCTGCGCGCATGTAGATCCACATGCCCAGCGCCATGAATACAAAGCCGGTCAGCATGATGGCGATGCCGGCCAACATATTATGGTTCTCCGCAAACGGATTGAGATCGTTATACATCTGGACAAAGTTCCCCGTCAGAAGGGCATCGATGATGGTGCCGTATCCGATGCGCTCATGCATCAGCAGGTCGATGAGCAGGACCGTCACGGCCACGGATGTCATGGACAATCCGTAGTTCAGGGGCGTGTGGTAGGATATGCCCATGCCGAGGCAGTCCCACGGAGCGAGACCGATGTTTGCAAAGATGGTCAGATGCACGCCGAAGGCAAATACAAGCAGACCGGCTGCGATCTGCAGCCACTTCAGGAATATTGTTTTCTTTTTCATAATACGCAGGACCTGTTTCCCGGAGTTTATGCGTCTGCACGGCAGCCCGCTGTTCGGCAGCACTTTCTCAACGGGTACATATTAACGGTTTACCTTAATCAAGTCAATCGGAAAGCGGCAGAGGAACGGACATAACAACATGGATTCGAGCGGGTGCGGCGTCTTGCTGCACCCGCTCGAAGGTTTTCTGATCAGAAGAAGCTCATCCGTGAGCGCCCATGCCGGAGAGGGTATCTCCGCTGAGTCTGTATACGGTCCAGTCGGACATGGCTTCGGCGCCCAGAGAAAGATAGAAGTCGATGCTGGGGAGGTTCCAGTCAAGGCACCACCATTCCATCCTGCCGCAGCCGCGTTCACAGGCGATGTGTGCCAGATGCTGCAGGAGTGCCTTGCCGCAGCCTTTCCCGCGGTATTCCGGCCTGACGAACAGGTCCTCAAGATACAGTCCCGCACGGCCGAGAAATGTGGAGAAGTTGTAGAAGTACAGCGCAAAGCCGATCTCCAGTCCGTCCGCCAGCGCAAAGACCACTTCCGCGCCGTGCCGGTCAAAGATCTCCTGCTCAAGAAGCGCTTCCGTCGCCACCACCTGATCGGCCATCTGCTCATATTCCGCCAGCTGCCGGATGAAGGAAAGGATCAGCGGCGTATCTTCCCTTGCTGCGCGGCGGAAACTCAGTTCAGCCATGCTCAGCTCTCCTCCGCACTGTAGACGCATCTGCCGCCCAGCCATGTGGACAGCACGGGGATGCTGTGGATCGCCTCCGGCGCGGTCACAAACGGGTCGGCTCCAAGCACAACAAAGTCGGCAATATAGCCCTCACGGATCAGACCCTTCGAGTTCTCCTCAAAGCTTGCCTCCGCGCTGCGGATGGTAAAGCTGTCGATAGCCTCCTGAACGGTGAACGCCTCGTCCGGAAGATAAGGGCCGGTGCCGTCCATGGAAGTACGCGTAACAGCACACTGGATCCCCTCCATTACATCCGGAAGCTCGACCGGGCAGTCAGAGCCGTTTGAGACGGATACGCCGCTCTGCATCAGCGTCTTCCAGCTATAGCTGCTTGCAGCGAGTTCCGGCTCCAGCAGCCTGTTCACGATATGGTTGTCGTAGTCGAGGAAGATGGACTGCGCATAGACATGCATACCGAGCTCGGCAATACGCTCCAGCTGGTCGGGGCGTGAGACCTGGCAGTGTACCACGCCGTGCCGATGGTCGGAACGGGGGTTTTCCGCAAGGGCTTTTCCGACTGCATTCAGCACCTGGTCCAGACACGCGTCACCGATGGCGTGTATAGCGACCTGCATATTGTGTGCGTTCGCATAAGAGACCATGGCGTTCATGTGGTCATCGCTGAACAGGTCAAAACCGTATTCGTCTGCCGTTCCCAGATAAGGGCGGCTCAGATGGGCGGTCCTGCTGCCCAGGGCACCGTCTCCTAGAAGCTTGAGCGGTCCTATGCGGAACAGATCGGAGCCCGCGCCGGTGACGTTTCCTTCCGCCACAAAGCGCTCCAGCTCGTCAAGCTCGGTGATGTTCGCCTGCTCATATACCCGGACGGTAAGCTCCCCGCTCTGTTCAAGCTCCCGGTAGGCCTCGTTGACCGTTTCAAAGGGGATGACGCGGAACACGCAGTAGTCGTCTGTCTGGGAGCTTGTAACACCGTAGCGGTTAAGTGCTCCGCAGGCGAGACGGATCATCTCCTTGAGCCCCTCTTTATCCGGAAGGGGATATACCGGACGGATCAGATCGATGGCGTTGTCAAAGAGGCGTCCGTCGGGTGTGCCGTCAGCCTCACGGCCGATATCCCCGCCTTCGGGGGAGGGAGTGTCCGGACCGATGCCCGCAAGCTCCAGCACGCGGGTATTGACGACGCAGCAGTGGCCGCAGGTGCGGGTGATCAGGATGGGAATTTCTGCGGAGATGCTGTCGAGATCGTGGCGGTCCGGCATGCGGGAGACGTCCCGGAAATAGTCCTGGTTCCAGCCGCGCCCGGTGAGCCACTGGCCTTCGCGGACGGGATGGGCCTCAAGAAAAGCACGCAGGCAGGCGAGCATATCCGAAAGGCTCTCCGTATGCGGAGCAAGCTGTGCCGCATGCAGGGACTGACCAAAGTTCAGCAGATGCATGTGGGAATCGTTGAATCCCGCGCAGACGAAGCGACCATCCAGATCGACGATCCTGTCTCCCTCGCGTGCATCGACGAGCAGCTGCTCATAGCCCACGCTCACAAAGCGTCCGTCCTCTACGGCAAAGGCGCTGTGCAGGGGCAGTTCACCGGTATATACCCTGCCGTTATGGAAAAAGGTCCTCATAGTTCCGTTGCTGCCTCGTTCTCTTCCTCATAGAACAGAACGGCGTTCTCATCGACTTTACCGATATTCATATAACGCGCCTTGTAGTCCTTGAGCAGGCGGAAGTAATCCCCTGAGAGAATCAGGATCACCGCCACGTTCACAAAGGTCGGTATAGCGGAAGTAATGTCGACGACGGTCCAGATGAAGCCCTGGTTGTTTGTCTTTACAAGGTAGATGAGCCAGAGCAGACCGGGCAGGACACGGCAGGCGTAGAACACCTTCATGAGGATCTTCTTCCAGCGTGTGTCGTCCTTGCCGATGTGCTCCAGGATGGCGAGGTAGTAGGTGAACCAGCCGCCGGAGGTGGTCACGGTGAAGATGATCATGACCAGCGCGAGCAGATAGGCGCCGATGTGGCCGAAGCCCTGTGCGAAGGAGGTGAGTGCGAGAGTTCCGCCGTTGGTGCCGTCTGTCCAGGCGCCGCTGAGAATCACGGAGAGAGCGGTGATGGAGCAGATTACAAAGGTGTCGAAGAATACTTCAAAGGAGCCCCAGAGACCCTGCTCCACGGGGTGCACGGTCTTTGCCGAGGAGTGGATCATGGGGGATGTGCCCCAGCCTGCTTCATTGGAGTAGACCGCACGGGCCATGCCGACACGGACCATCTGGCTTACGGCGCATCCGGCGAATCCGCCGATCGCTGCGGTTCCGGTGAAGGCATTGACGAAGATGGAGCCGATTGCCGCAGGGACCCTTGTGATGTTCACCAGGATCATGACGATGCCCATGAGGATGTACAGAGCGCTCATCACGGGAACGAGCTTGGTGAAAGTCTTGGCGATGCCCTTGGTGCCGCCGCCGGTGATGAAGAACGTGAGGACGGACATGGCAACGCCTACGATGATGATTCCTTCAATAGTGAGGCTGCCTATGTGCAGATCACCGAGATTCAGCGCTCCTGAGACGACCTGGGAGGCGGTGAGCGTCGAGGAGGTCACAAAGAAGGTGGAGAAAATGCCGATGGCAAAGATGATGCCGGGGATCAGCCACAGCTTGCCCCAGCGGTGCTTCTCGCCGAGACCCTGCTCCATGTAGTAGGTGGGTCCGCCGTAGGTATCGCCGTTGGCTTTGTGCTTGCGGTAGTAAAGGCCGAGCGTGACCTCAACCTGCTTCAGGATCATGCCGAGAGCGGCCGTGGCCCACATCCAGAACACGGCGCCGGGGCCGCCTGCCGCGATAGCCGTTGCAACGCCGGCAATGTTGCCGAATCCGACCGTTCCGCCGATGGCTGTAGCGATCGCCTGGAACGGACTGAGCATGCCTTCCCGTTCACCGTCGGTACCGGAGGCTTTGCGGAAAAGTGTTCCGATGGTGTGATTCCAGATCCTGCCGAAATGGCGGAACTGGAAGAATCCCGAGCGGATCGTGAAGTAAAGGCCGGTCACCACCATGAGGATGATGAGGGGAAGACCCCAGAGAAAACCGTCGAGCTTGTTCAGGAATTCGATCATGAGAAAACCCTCTCTTTCACTTAACCAGCAAAAGAGAGGGGTTCGGCAAACAGATGTAAAGGGCAGTGGCCAGAACCACTGCCCAAAAACGTCGTTTGAGTCAATAGCTCCTCTACATCATCTGTAGGAGTCTGCAGCCTGTTCGGCTGCATCCCAACTCACGTTCCCTGTGCGGAGACCATGGTTTCGGCGAGACTGCCTTTCCCTCTGCCCTTAGGCGACTGCACTGTCTGAGACAGAGCTACTGATCAGGCTCGCAACCTCTATTGCTGATTGAATTTGTTCGGATTATATAAGTTTGATGGCACGCTTGTCAACAGCCTTTGCAAAGTTTGTCTGACTTGACAAGAAAGCTCCTGCAGTTAGAAATCTCTTTTCAACAATTTAACGAAGTAATGCGCTAAAAGAAAGGATAATGGCCCGAAATAGGTTCATTAGTTAATAAAAATAAACAAGAAACGCGCAAGGCGTCTCTTGTTTATTCAGGTTTCTTTAATGCATTCGTAAAGAACTGACAGGAGATCAGAAGAATTCGCCCGGGACCTCCAGCTTCAGATCGCTCGTCGGGAAGCTGCAGCAGGGATGGATGTATCCGTAGTGTACGTCCGCCCAGCGGCGCATCTCGTTTTCCTGCGGGATGAACACCGTGCCCTCCAACAGACGTGAACGGCACCAGCCGCACTCGCCCGCACGGCAGCGGGACGGAGCCTTGATTCCGGCGCGCTCGACAGCTACGAGCACCGGCTCGTCGGCCGAGGCGGGGATGGTCCACTCTTGCGGGCCCTGCTTCACAACGATGGAGAACTGCTGGCCCCTCATCTCCTGCGGATAGCCTTCGCACTCCCACGGCGTCTTGGTGACGTCGATGAGTTTGCGGCGGAAGAGCCTCTCGGGCAGACCGAGCTTGTCGATCTCCGGCCGGAGGAACTTGTACATGGCTTCCGGACCGCAGAGGAATACGGAGAAAGCTTCTCCTTCGGGGGCATACTTTCTGATGAGTTCCGCCGTGATGAATCCGTGCTCAAAGCCCTCCTTCTCCTCTTCGGAGAGAACGTGGATCACCTTGAACTTCGGGCAGACGCGGGCGATCTCATCCAGCTCACCGCGGAAGAGGATATTGTTCTCATCGCGGGAACCGAAGAGCAGCGTCAGATTGAAATCCTCCACACCGTCAGCAAGCGCCCTGGCCATGGAAAGGAAGGGCGTGATGCCCGAGCCGCCGGCAAGACCGATGATGTTCTTCTCGTCGCGTAGGTCTTCATAATAGAAGAATCCCTGCGGGCCGGAGGAGATCACCGTGTCGCCCGGCTTCTTCTCTTCCAGCAGGCGGTCTGCAACGAATCCGCCGGGGTTGGCGCGAACCGTGATGGAATACTCTCCCTTCAGTGCTTCCTTCGGGGAGGAGCAGAGCGAATAGGAACGGGTCACAAAGCTTCCGTCCAGCGGCAACTTGAGAGAAATATACTGACCGGCGCGGAAATAGGGCAGCGGAGAACCGTCGGGACGCTTCAGAACAAAGGTCTTTGCCTGGGCACCGCCGCGGTCGATGATGTGGTCGATCACCAGCTCCAGAAAGTCCGGATGCAGAGCCTTCGCATTCTCGTTTACCGGGAAGACACCGCTGATCTCATCGGCGGGTGCTGCCTGGATGGCCTTTTCGCGGACCTTCTTCATGTTCTTGAACTTGAGCATGTCGAACTTGCCGATCAGTCCGACTTTTACATTCAGATCAGGCATTACTTGTTCCCTCCTTCACTCCATGCTTTCAGATCTCTGAGCGCTGCGCCTGCCAGCATCTGTCCGCAGACGATCGTGGCGGAATAGCCGTCGCTGCGCGGGCCTGCCGCGCCGATCGGACGCAGGCCCTTGATCGGGTAGTCGCTTCCGATCATCTGCATACGGGCCATCATGCCGTCCCAGTCGCGGGCCTCATACCCGTATACCGAGCCTTCCGGCACACCGAGGAACCTTGCAAAGGTCCAGGGAGAGGCGACTTCCATCTCTTCAATGTGGCCGCTGAGATCGATACCGGTCTTCTCCTTGAGATTCTTCAGCATCTTCTTCACACCTTCGTTTTTGAAGCGGAAGTAATCCTCCTGCTTCAGCTCGCCCCATTCATCCGGCGCACCGAAGGTGGTGAACGAACATACGCAGGTCCCGGGAGGCGAGAACTCGGGCTGGACGATGTTGTAGCAGAGGAAGATGGAATAATCATTGGTCTTCATGCCGCCCTGGATACGCTTGTATTCTTCAACGGAGTTGGCGGTGCTGGGCAGGAAGTAGCTGTAGTCGGTGATCCCGAGTTCCTCGGGCGTCGCGTCGCAGCAGAAATAGGCGGTATACATGCGTCCGCCCATAATGCGGCCGCGTGCTGCGGAGAGCTTCTTTTCACGCTCGGGGATCAGTTCTTTCGGAACCATCTTTCCGTAGATGATGTCCGGATTGATGTTGGCAAGGGCATAGTCGCATTCGATGTCGCCGAGGTTCGTGCGGACGCCGCAGAGCCTGTCGCCGTTGAAGAGGAATTCCTCCGCACGGCAGTTGAACCAGACCTCGCCGCCGAGTTCACGGAAGCGCTCGATCATGGCGGTAGACATCTGATGTGAGGTGTGCTCCGGAATATAAGCGCTGCGCTGCACATATTTGTGCACCATGGCTGCATAGTGGATGAAGGCGAGGTGCTCCATGTCCACACCCAGATAGCTCCAGTAGGTGGAGAGGATATCCTGGCACTTCCGCGGGAGCTTCAGGGCGTCGAATACCTTCTGGGTGCTGTAGGCTCCGCAGCGGAGCATGTCGGGATACTCCGCCTGAAGCACCTTGGAATCCGGGTTGCCCTTTGAGGCGGTGATGTAGGCGATGCCGTCCAGGACCTCCTGAAAGAGATCGAAGAGCTTGGTCATCTTCTCGCGGGAGCCGGGAACGTATTCCTCCATCTTGTCGATGAAGTTGTCGATCCCGGCGGGCATGGTCACGTCCATGGGGCTTCCGTCGGAATACTTGGAGATGATGCGGAAGCAGTCTTTTACTTCGAACCATTTCAGCTTAACACCGTAGCCTTCGAGGATCTTGCGGGTATCGCCCGGATTGTCGTCGGGACCGAAGTCGCACAGCTCGTGCAGAGAGGGTTCGATCTCAAAGCGGCCGCGTACAAAGCTGGTTGCGGCGCCGCCGGGGACGTTGTGCTTTTCGATCAGCAGAGTCTTTTTCCCTGCCTGCTGACATTGCAGCGCCGCGGACATGCCGGCGTTGCCGGCGCCTACGACGACGATGTCATATTTGGGCATTTGAACATTCCTCCTTTTTTTGATGAATAATAACGGGCGGACCGCCAAACGCGGCCCGTCCTTTGATCATTTTTTGCTGCGTGCGGCGAGCATCGCCTTGTAGGCGGCGATCGCGTTCTGCAGATCTTCCGTGCCGCAGCAGTAGGTGGACTGCGCCTGTTCAAACAGCGCGCCGACGTGGACGCCGCCCTCGTCGGTGAGGTTCACGCCCTTCTTGGCAAAGCGCACTGCGGCTGCGGGACTGCGGGCGATGGTCTTGGCCATCTTCATGGCGCGGGCTTCAAGCTCCTCAAGCGGCACGACCGCTTCCACAAGACCGATGCGCAGAGCCTCCTGCGCGTCCACTTCCTCGCCCGTGAGGATCATGCGCTTGGCCTGGCCGACGCCCACCAGCCTCGTAAGGCGTGAGGTGCCGCCCATATCCGGCGAGAGTCCGAGCTGGACCTCCGGCAGGGAGAAGCGCGCGTCCTCCGAAGCGACGCGTATATCCGCCCCGAGGATGAATTCCAGTCCCGAGCCGGTGCAGAGCCCCTGCACGGCAGCGATGACGGGATAGTTCTGCTCCTGCCAGAAGCCGTAGATCTTCTGCAGCCAGGGCAGCTTCTCCAGCACATAGTCGGAGCTGACGCCCTGCAGGTAATTCAGGTCGATGCCGGCCGAGAAGCATTTGCCGTTGGCCTTTATGACAAGGCAGCGTATGCCCTCGGTCTTCGCAATGACGTCCTCCACCTCGCCGAGCTCCACATAGAAGCCCGCCTCGAAGATGTTATACGGAGGGCGGTTCAGCGTCAGCACGCCTATGCCCTTTTCCAGTGTGAACAGAAAATACTTTCCTTCAAACATGTGTTGTTACCTCCGTCTGCATTCTCGTGCCTGTCTCAGGCGCGAAGCTTACAGTCCGAGCTTCTCCTTGAACATAGCACTCAGCGCCTTGCGGTCGGCCTTGCCGGCGGCAGTGCGCGGCAGCTCGCTGATGAACTCGTAGGCAATGGGGATCTTGTAGGGAGCGAGAGACTGGCGCAGATACTGCTCAGCCTCCTCTGCGGTCATCGTTTCGCCTTCCTTCAAAACGGTGTACAGGACAGGCGCCTCGCCCTTCTTCGGGTGGTTGATGCCGACAGCGCAGGCTTCCTTGACCTTCGGGTTGGCGAACATGGCCTCATCGATCTCACGCGGGAACACGTTGAAGCCGTTGACGATGATCATATCCTTTTTGCGGTCCTTGATGAAGATGAAGCCGTCCTCGTCCATGAGCACGACGTCTGCGGTGTAGAGCCAGCCGTCGCGGATGGTCGCCTCGGTAGCCTCCGGGTTCTCCCAGTACTTCTCCATGACCTGCGGTCCGCGGCAAATGAGCTCACCGGTCTCACCCAGAGGCACGGGGGTCTTGCCGTCCACAGCGTCGACGACCACCAGATCCGTATCGGGCACGGCAACGCCGACGGAGCCCGCCTTGCGGACGTGCATCGGGTTGATGGTCAGGATGTTGGAGGTCTCGGACATGCCGTAGCCCTCAACGATGGTGGCGCCGGTCTTGGCTTCAAGCTGCTCCATGACAGCGACCGGGCACGGTGCCGAGCCGCAGAAGATGCCCTTCAGCGAAGAGATGTCCGCCTCTCCTGCCTGGACCTGCGGCGTATTCAGCAGGCCGATGAGCATCGCGGGAACAGCCGCGAAGATGTTGGGCTTGTTCTTTACGATCTCCGCCAGCAGGGCATCCGGCTTCGGCTGCGGGACAACGATGATCGTGCCGCCGTTCGTGAGCGTGATGCCGACGTTGGCGTTGAAGCCGTAAACATGGTTCAGAGGAATGGCCGCCAGGGTGACGACCTCATCCTTGCCGACGATCGTGTAGTTCCTGGTGGTCCAGAGCGCGGTGCGGTAGCCCATGGAATAGACCATGCGGTTGGTGAGCACGCAGCCCTTGGGGATGCCCGTGGTGCCGCCGGTATACTGCAGGCGGATGGGGTCGTCCATGCCGACCTCGATGTCGGGCTCGGTGTTCGCATGGGTGCCGACGAGTGCGTTGAAGTCATACAGGCCGTCCACCTGCGGCAGCTCAACAGCGCCGGAGGGGAGCTGGAAGGCTATAACGCGCTTTACGGCGCATTCCGGGTTCTGCAGCATGGCGATCGCCTTCGGGGCAAAAGCCGCCATCACGACGACGGTCTCCGCGCCGCTGTCGTTGAACTGGCCGGTCAGCTCGGGCACGGTGTACAGGGGGTTCGCCGGGACTTCGATCGCGCCGATCTTCCACACGGCGTGCATCGCCAGCAGATACTGCGGGACGTTGGGTGCCATGATTGCAACGCGGTCGCCCTTCTTCACGCCCAGGTCGAGGAACGCGTTCGCCAGACGGCGGGCCACGTCATTGCAGTAGGCATAGGGGAGAACGAGGTCACCGAGGATCGCGTAGGGCTTCTTCGGGTTGGTCTCTGCCCAGTGGTTGAACCACCACTTGCAGGGCTTTTCCTCATACTCGATCTTCTCGGGGATCTCCGGGTCATACTGTTTGCGGGCCAGCTCCGCGTTCTTGGCGGCGGCTTCATCCAGTACTTTCAGGTAATCTTGCATGTGTTAGCCTCCTTTTTTGTATCTTCTGTTTTTTTGTCTATCTTAACTGCTCGTCAAGGCAGTTCAGGTACTCGTTCACGCTGCGCTGCAGACGCCGGAAGGCGCCCTCCGCATCCCTTGCGCGGATAAAGTCGAGGTAGCGCTTGGCAAGATGCACGTTCGACTCTCCGCCGAACATGGCGATGGAGCGCAGCCAGAATTCCATGATGATCGGCTTGAACTCATTCAGGAGCAGCGGGAAGAACTCGTTCCTGCTCCTTACGCAGATCCCTCTGTGATACCGGAACAGCAGCTCCGCAAGCGCCGCGTCATTGCGTTCGCTCTTCTCCAGAAGGGCGTCCGCCCGGGTAAGGATATCCTCCAGATACGCGATGTCCTCGTCTGTGTGGTTTTCGGCAAGGCGCCGGAGCGCCGAGCCCTCGATGGCGATGCGCGCCTCCATGAAGCTGTGGGTCTGCTTCCGGGTCATGTTGCCGCCGTTCATGCGGATCAGTGCGTTCAGCGTTTCCATGGTGCCGGTTTCCTCATAATTGGCAACAACGGCGCCGCGGCGGGGAGTCACTTCGATAAAGCCCTTCTGCACCAGCTCACCGAGACCCTGATGGATCATCGTTTTGCTGATGCGGGTCTCCTCCTGCAGCTGGCGCTCAGAGGGGAGACTGTCCCCGGCCCTGAGCTTGCCGGAGAGGATGCTCTCCTCCATTTTCTGTACGAAAAGATCTTTTTTTGTGGGGACTTCGATGATGCCGATCTCCATGCCGTTCGATGTGGTCCGACCAAGCGGGCGGGCGTCTCCCTCTTCTGTCAATAAATGCTTAATCAGTTAATTTGCTGTCCGATCACGGGATACAAGCTTGAGTATATACCATGTTGCACAAAAGTGCAAGGAAAAATCGAGGATTTTGTGTGAGCTTTCAGTCAAAATGACGGAATTGCTTCTTGCATTGAAATGGGGCGCATGCTATAATAAAAATGCTGGTCGGTCCAGCGCTGGCGTCAGCATGGGCCGAGCGCCTGATTTGTAAAGAATATCCCAGTCTGTCGCCCGGAAAAAAGCTCACTTCCGGGCAGTCGAAAGGAGAATTTATGGATAAAAGCATCAGAAAACTGGCGGTCATCGGTGCCGGAACGATGGGTGCCGCCATCGCCGCCTGCGGTGCGCGTGCCGGGCTGGACGTGGTCCTGATGGTCCGCGGCAAGGGCAGCGAGACCGGGCGTGACCGCGCGTCAAAGGCGGTGGAAGCCATCCTGAAGACCGGCGAGATGAAGGGCTCGGACGAAGCGCGCATCCGTGCCGGCGTCTTCTGCGCGGACATGCAGACGGATACCGCCTGCCTGAAGGACTGCAACCTGATCATCGAGGCGGTTGCCGAGGACCTTGCCATCAAGCAGAGCACGGCCGCCTTTCTCTTTGATAACGCCGGAAACGAAACGATCATCGGTACCAACACCTCCAACATCTCCATCGCTTCCATAGCCGAGGGGATGAGCGAGGAAAGGCAGCGCCGCTTCCTCGGCATCCACTTCTTCAACCCCGTCCGCTATATGGACCTGGTGGAGCTGATCAGCAGCGGCAAAACTGACGAGGCCATCCTCAAGCGCGTCGAAACGCTCATAAACGACCGCTTCGGCAAGACGCCCATTCGCTGCAAGGATTCTCCGGGTTTCATCGCCAACCGCATCGGCTCCATGGCCCTTACCTCCATCATGAACGCCACGGTGGACGCGGGTTACGGCTTTGCGGCCGCGGATGCCCTGACCGGAGACGTGATCTTCCGTCCGAAGCAGGGGGCTTTCAAGCTGCTGGACCTCGTCGGTCTCGACATCAGCGTGCACACGGTGGATTACATGGCCGGGGCGGACATCCCGGACTACGAGAAGCCCTTCCGCAACCGCCCGCCCGTGCTGTACGACATAACCTCCCGCGGCTATCTCGGCAACAAGACGGGCTCCGGCTTCTATCTGAAGCGCAAAGGCGCGAAGGGGACTGAGCGTTTTGTCTGGGATTATGAAAAAGGCGAATATGTACCTCTGTCGCGTCCTGAGCCGGCCTCGCTGGACGAGGTCCGGGACAAGGCTGCGCGTCTGCGCGGCCTGTTGGCCGGGGATTATCCCGAGACGCCTTTCCTCCGCCGCGTGGTGCTCGAGCCGCTGTGGCTTGCTATGATGAACGCGGACGAGATCAGCTATGACTTCCGCGATATAGATGCCGCCATGCGCGGCGGCTACAACTGGCTGAAGGGACCCTTCGAGCTCTGCGACCTGCTCGGCGCGAAGGATGTCCTCGCCCTCATGGAGCAGCAGGGACTCGTTCCTCCCGCGTGGGCAAAGGAGAAGGTCGAAAAAGATGGTGCCTTCTATGCGGGAGCGGCTCCCCGTGCCGCGGCGTATCTCCGGCTCGAGGACAGCGGAGCCGTCATTATGGAGAACAAGGACGCGGCCCTGTGCGACCTCGGCGACGGGATCGCCCTGTTCACGCTTCGCACCAAGGCCAATACATACACGACTCCGGCGGCCGAGCTGATGCTTGCCACGGCGGAGGAGGTGGAGCGCAGCGAGGCCTTCAAGGCCATGGTGGTCTGCAACCCCGGCGCCAATCTCGGCGCAGGCGCAAACCTCTATGAAGTCGCCGCGGCCATCGAAGGCGGACAGTTTGAACTGCTCGAAAAAAGCGTGGAGGAATTCCAGAAAGCGAACCTCCGCCTGAAATATCTCAAAAAACCTGTCGTTGTCGCGGCCAAGGGCCAGGCCCTCGGCGGCAGCGCCGAGCTGATGCTCCATGCCGGCTGTGTGGTCGCGCATCACGAGCTGTATGCCGGCCTCGTCGAGATGGGCGTCGGCCTTGTGCCTTCGGGCGGCGGCTGTGCGGAGCTTCTCTTCCGCGCCACGCAGGGCCTGCAGTACGGCCAGATGGCCCGCATCATTTCGGAGATCGATGCCCTTGTCCTTCCGATCGCGCAGGCAAAATTCAGCATGAGCGCCGAAGAGGCTCTGAGAAACGGCTACCTGCGCCGGGGCGACCTCATTATCGCGAAAGCGGACGCCCTGCTCGCTCAGGCAAAGGCCGAGGCCATCCGCCTCGCCGACGCGTGCTGGAGGCCCCCGGTCAAGGGTACGGTCACCGCAGCCGGTGAGAGCGGCTATACGCATCTGATGGCCACGGTGAACGTCATGCTCTCCGGCCGGATGATGACGTCCTACGATGCGGTCATCGTCGAAAAGCTGGCGCGCATCTTCTCCGGAGGCGATGCTCTCGCGGGAGAGCAGGTCACGGAAGAGGACATCCTCTTTGAAGAGAGAAAGGCCTTTATGGAACTCTGCCGCAACGAAAAGACACTGGAGCGCATAAAGGGTATGGTCGCAACGGGCAAACCCGTGCGCAACTGAGGAGGGCTGATCATGGAACGTAAAAACGCCGTTATCGTCGCCTACGGCCGCAGCGCCATCGCCAAGGCGATCAAGGGCAGTCTCCGCTATACGGGCTGCGTGGACTTCGGATCCCAGGTCTTGAAGGGCATCCTTGCAAAGAATCCCGGCTTCGACCCGGCCCTCGCCGAGGACCTGATCTGCGGCTGCGCCATTCCCGAGGCGGAGCAGGGCCTGAACATCGGCCGCCTTCTGGCGGACAGCTCCGGCTTCCTGCTCTCCACCGCCGGGCAGACGGTCAACCGCTTCTGCTCTTCGGGCCTGCAGTCCATCGCAAGCGCCGCCAACGCCATCATGGCGGGACAGGCCAAATGCATCGTGGCTGGCGGCCTTGAGAACATGAGCAAGGTGCAGATGCACCGCGTCGCCATCATCCCGGACGCCGTGAGCTTCGGCTCCTATCCGGACAATTTCGATACCATGGGCATCACCGCTGAGAACGTCGCCGAAAAGTGCGGCATCTCCCGCGAGCGGCAGGACGCCTTCGCCTGCGAGAGCCACCGCCGTGCGGCCGCTGCAATTGCCACCGGCAAGTTCAGAGAGGAAATCATCCCCGTGCAGGCCAAGCGCTCCGTAAAGAAGGAAGACGGTACCCCCGGCTTTGAGACCTTCACCTTCGATACCGATGAATGTGTCCGCCCGGATACCACGCTCGAGGGTCTTGCAAAGCTCAAGCCCCTCTTCCGAATGGGCGGCAGCGTGACCGCGGGCAACTCCTCCCAGATGAACGACGCCGCGGCTTTCGTGGTGCTGATGGAGGAGGAATTCGCCCGCGAGCAGGGCCTCAAGCCGATCGCGCGCTTTGTGAGCTTTGCCGTCCGCGGCGTGCATCCGGCGTATATGGGCCTCGGCCCCATTGAGGCGATCCCGCGTGCGCTGGATATTGCCGGAATGACGCTGGACGATATCCAGCTCATAGAACTCAACGAGGCTTTCGCCTCCCAGTCCCTTGCCTGCATCGATCAGCTCGGCCTGAACACGGACATCGTCAACGTGAACGGCGGCGGCATCGCCTTCGGCCATCCGCTGGGCTGCACCGGCGCCTATCTGACCATCAAGCTGATCGGCGAACTCCGGCGCCGCGGACAGACCCGCGGTCTGGTGTCCATGTGCATCGGCGGCGGCATGGGCGCGGCAGGCATCTTTGAAATGATTGAATAAAGCACAGGAGGAGCAATACGATGAAAACCAGGATCACCGAACTGTTCGGCATTGAGCATCCCATCATATGCGGCGGAATGCTTTGGGTCACGGACCCAAAACTCTGCGCGGCGATCTCCGAGGCGGGCGGTCTCGGCTGCATCACCGCGGACCAGTATCTGAGCGGCAATGAACTGCGCGAAGCCATCCGCGAGGTCAAGGCCCTCACGGACAAGCCCTTCGGCGTGAACATCACGCTGATGAAGAGCTTCCGCATCACCGAAGAGACCTTTATGGACTTCTTCAAGGTCTGCGCCGAGGAAAAGGTGGCGAACATCGAGGTCTCCGGCCTCTTTGCCACGGACTTCATCCCCATGCTGCACGCGGCCGGCGTGCGGATCACCCATAAGGTCGGCGCGGTCCGCCATGCCATGAAGATCGAGCGCCTGGGCTACGATGCGGTCATCGTCGCCGGCGTGGAGGAGGGAGGCCATCCGCTTTCCGATAACGTCGCCACCTCCGTGCTGCTGCCCAAGGTGGCCGAGAGCGTGAACATCCCCATCCTGGCGACAGGCGGCATGGTGGACGGCAAGTCCATGGCTGCTGCTCTCTGCCTCGGAGCGGACGGCATCATGATGGCCACGCGCTTCCTTGCTTCCGAGGAGTGCTGGGTGCACGACAATATCAAGAACTGGATCGTTCAGCTCAACGAGACGGATACCGACCTCTTCTGCCATACCACCCTGCAGGCGCGCGGTGTGAAGAACAGCGTGCTGGCAAAGGTCAACGAGCTTGAAAAGAACGGTGCCGAGCCCTCCGAGATCGTGCGTGCGGTCTCCGGCAAGAAGCTGCTTGCCGCCCTCCGCGAGGGCGATACCGAAGGCGCGGCCTTCCTCTTCGGCCAGAGCATAGGCCGCATCCACGAGATCAAATCCTGCAAGGCAATCATCGACGACACCATGGCCGTCTGCGAAGAGACCCTGCGTGCAAAAGCCGCGCTGGTCTGAGAGGTGTCCGGAATGGAAGAGAAAGAACGTACTCCGCTTTACCGCGTGGAGGGCAGCGTGGCTGCCATCACGATGAACCGTCCCGAAACGCTCAACTCCTTCACGCCGGACTTCGTCCATGAGATAGAGGACGCCATCATCCGTGCGGATGCTGATGACGAAGTGCGCGTGCTCCTGCTCACGGGCGAGGGACGCGGCTTCACCTCCGGCGGCAACCTGCAGGAGCTTGCTGCCATGAATCAGGACCGCAAACGCGCGATCTACGATGTGGATTCCACGGCCGACATGGTGCGTCTGCTGTACAACGTAAAAAAGCCGGTCATCGCCGCCGTAAACGGTCCCGCCTACGGGGCCGGCATCGCGCTGGCCATGGCCTGTGACATCCTCATCGCGTCCGACCGTGCGCAGTTCGGATTCTCCTTTACCGGCCTCGGCTTCTGCCCGGACAGCGGGACCACCTGGTTCCTCACCAGGCGCGTGGGCTATTACAAAGCCTGTGAGATCCTCTTCTCCGCCAAGACGCTCGGCGCCGAGGAACTGCTGCTGCTCGGCCTGGTGAATTCGGTCGTCCCCCACGAGGAACTGCTTCCCACAGCCGGAAAGATCGCCGGACGCATCGCAAAGGGTCCAGCGCTGGCCCTGATGCTGCAGAAGCGCGTCTTGCGCAACGCCGTTACCACCACTTTTGAACAGAATCGCGATTATGAGGCCGTCAGCCAGATTTTCGCCTCCCAGACGGACGACTGCCGCGAAGGCCTCACCGCTGCGCTGGAGCACCGCAAACCGAAATTCAAGGGAAAATAAAGAGGGACTGATCTTGAGCTGGAAAGAAGAGTATGAGGCAAAACTGAAAACGGCGGAAGAGGCGGTCTCCGTTGTCAAGGACGGCGACCAGGTGGCCTACGGCGAATTTGCGATGGCCTCCATGTTCCTTGATGCGGCCTTTGCCGCCCGTGTGCCGCAGCTGCATGACATCATCCTGCGTTCCACCACCTGCCTCTTCCCGCCGAAGGCGGTTCTGGCAGACCCGAAGCTGGAGCATGTGATGTATAACGACTGGCATTTTTCACCGGCCAGCCGCAAGCTCTGTGATGCAGGACTCTGCCGCTATATACCGATGAACTACCATGCCGGGCCCGAGACCATACGCCGCGGCTTGATAAAGCGGATCGACGTCGCCATGCTGATGGTGTCTCCTCCCGATGAGAACGGCTATGTCAGCCTCGGCACCTCCTCGTCGATCACGCCTACCTATATTCAGAACGCCCGGTACATCATCGCCGAGGTGAACGAAAGCGTCCCGCGCACCTTCTGCGACGAGGCGAGCCGTGTGCATGTTTCGCAGATCGACTGCTTTGTGCAGGGGCCGAACCGTCCGCTGATCGAAGCGCCGACCCCGCCGCCCACAAAGGTGGATGAGAAGATCGCGGAGCTCGTCGTGAGCCTTGTTCAGGACGGCGCCTGCCTGCAGCTCGGCATCGGCAGCATGCCGAATGCGGTCGGCGAGCTGATCGCACAGTCGGGTCTGAAGGACATCGGCGTCCATACCGAGATGCTCTGCGATGCCTATGTGGCCATGGCCGAGGCGGGCTGCATCACGGGCAAATATAAGACCACCGATCCCGGAAAGATCGTCTATACCTTCGCCATGGGCACGAAGAAGCTCTATGACTTCCTCGACGGCAACCCGGACTGCATGCTTGCCCCCGTGGATTATACCAACGATCCGTATATCATCGCCAAAAACGACAACATGGTCTGCCTGAATAACGCCATCGAGGTCGACCTATACGGGCAGGTCGCGTCCGAGACCTCGGGTCCGCGCCAGATTTCCGGCACCGGCGGTCAGCTGGACTTCATCCAGGCCGCGGCGCGCTCGAAAAACGGCAAGGGACTGATCTGCCTCTCCTCGACCTATACCGAGAAGGACGGAACCGTGCACTCCCGCATCCTGCCGCATCTGGGACCCTGCCAGATCGTGACCGTTCCGCGTAGCTACAACCAGTTCGTCATCACCGAATACGGGATCGCGGATCTCCGCGCCAAGACCACCTGGGAGCGCGCCGAGGCGCTCATCTCCGTCGCGCATCCGGACTTCCGCGAGGAACTGATCCGTCAGGCGGAAGCCCAGGGCCTCCGCGTCCGCAATATCAGAGAGTGAGGAAAAGAAGATGGAAAGAAAGCTGAACACCCGCATCACGGAGATGCTCGGCATCGAGCGCCCGATTCTCAGCGGCGCGATGCAGTGGCTCGCCAAGGCGGAGCTCGTCGCCGCGGTGTCGAATGCCGGCGGCCTGGGCGTCATGTCCTCCGCCACCTTCCCGAATGCCGAGGAGCTGCGCGCCGAAATACGCAGATGCCGGGAACTGACCGATAAGCCCTTTGCCGTCAACCTGACGCTGATGCCTTCGCTTGCCCCGCCGGATTACCCGTCCTATGTCAAGGTCTGCATCGAGGAGGGCATCCGCATCATGGAGACCTCCGGCCGCGCCCCGGAAGTCTTCATGCCCTACTTCAAGTCCGCGGGCATGACGGTCATCCATAAATGCACCATCGTAAAGCATGCTCTGAAGGCGCAGGCCATCGGCTGCGACGCCGTCATCATGGACGGCACCGAAGCGGCCGGGCACGTGGGGGAGAACGATATCGGCTCCATGGTGCTGTGGCCGGCGGCGGTCGATGCGCTGGACATCCCGGTGATCGCCTGCGGCGGCGTGGGCGACGGGAGAGGGCTCGCCGCGGCTCTGATGCTGGGCTGCGAGGGCGCCACGGTCGGCACGCGCTTCTTCCTCTCCGAGGAGGCGCCAGCCCTGCGCAAGGGCAAGGAGATGGTCGCCGAAATGGCGGACGAGATGAGCACGACGCTGGTGCTCCGCCGCTTCACCAACACCACCCGTGTCCTGAACAACGGCCTTGCCGTCAAGGTCGCCGAGCTCGAGCGCTCCGGAGCCCCCTTTGAGGAGATTGCACCTCTGGCCTCCGGACGCAGGCTGAAAAAGGCCTTTGAGACGGGCGATCTGGAGGACGGTGTCCTGACCATCGGCCAGGTGAACGGCATCCTTCATGATATCCTGCCCGTGCAGGAGATCATGGACCGCATGATGGAGGAGTGCTTCGCCTGCCTCGACCGCTATGCGCAGAAGCTGTGATCCCCTTTGATAAAAAAAGAGACCCACCTGCATGGTGAGTCTCTTTTTTTGACCGTGGGTCAGAATGATGCTTCTACAGTCCCCAACTCTGTGTATATCATCCCGCTCCTGCCTCTGTCAGAGCGCATGAGCGATACAGTACCGACAGTCATGGATGCCGGCGGAATCCGTATATCCGGCATATTCCCGGAGGCTCTGCGTATAAGCGTGATATGCGGAGAAAAATGTTTTCTGTCGAATGGAATGTCACTTTCCGCCAAAACTCTGCGGACTCTGCGCACAACAGAAAATAGCGGTGCAGACTCACTTATGCCTGCCCACCACAGGTCACCGAAGCATCCAAGACCCTCCAGAGAGATATCAAAAGGTGAAAAAGAAAGGACTGAAAGAGCGTCAAGTACAGCCTCTGCATCCGGATATTCCCCGATAAAGGCCAATGTCAGATGCATGTTTTCATCCGATGTGAAATTGCCCCGGACACCCTGGTCATACATCGCATTCTGCGCGGCGACCAGGCTGTCTTTCATTTCATCTGAGAGATCAATTGCAATAAACAGTCTCATAGTTCAACCTTCATTTGCATCTTTTATCCGCCGTGAGGCACATCTGCCGGATAAAGTTAGAGTAGTATATGCTGTTTCTGATATGGAGAAACGGGTATCTTCTCCTGATTATACCGTTCTGCCCTGGTATTTGCAATCTCAAAGTCTATAGGCTGCAACATGGAAAAAAGCCGCTTCAGCAAGACCGGATACTATTGCTACTCTCAGAGTTTTCATATATACTTTCTTTATTATACAGACGTTTTTGTTTGCAGTGGGATTATGTGCTCAGTAAAACAGTCGGGAGGAGTTGGAGATCGTGAGTGATTCAAAAGAGAACGAGAAAAAGAAATCGCCGGATACGATCTATATGCAGAACAGACTGAAGGGAGACTCGTTCCCGCAGGACTGGGAAGAATTCCTGGATGAAGATATCAGAAAGTTTTTTGATACTCTCCTGGAAGAGACAGGACAGAAAAAAGGAGACATCATCCGGAAGGCAAACCTGTCCCGCACGTACGGTTACCAGCTTATGGAAGGGCGAAGGAGAGGAAAACGCGATTATTATCTTCTGATCGCACTGGCCATGTCTCTGGATCTGAAAACCACGCAGAGAATGCTCTCGGTCACGCAGTGCGGCTCTCTGCATCCGCTGATCAAACGGGACGCCGCAGTCATTTTTGCGATCAATCACGGATATGATATCCTGCAGACTTACTCGTTCATGTCTTCTCTTGACCTTGCTCCGCTTGATGACGGAGTGGAAAACGGATAATCGGAAAGTGTAAGCAATGAGCATACAAACGCCGGCCGTATCTGTGTTATGATACGCTCAAAGACAGAAAGGCCGAAAGCGGTATGATAGTATCGGAGGTTCATATGACAGGAAGGAACAGATATGCAAAGGCGCTGATCGCTCTGCTGATCGTGGTTTCACTGCTGGCGGGCGGCTGCGGCACAAAAAAGATCACATCCCTATCTGAGAAAGTATCTGCCGTTTCGAGTGCAGCGGGATTTCTCGCTGCAAAGGTAGAAGAGAGCGGGGGCTTTATTTCAAGCGACGCACAGAGAGAAAAGGCCTCCGACTACGCATACCTTTATGACAACGCGGTCGCTGCGGTGGTGCTGGCCCGTGCCGGAGCGCAGGAGCATGCGGAGACCATCTCAGATGCGATTGTGTTTGCACAGACCCATGACCGGACCTTCCAGGACGGAAGACTCCGGAATACATACAACAGCGGAGATCCCAAGAGCGACTCCGGGCGATCCATCGCGGCCGGAAAAGTGACGATCCGCATTCCCGGATTCTGGCAGAACGGGCGTTGGCAGGAGGATGAATACACGGTGTCGACCGCCACGGGCAATATGGCCTGGACGATTCTTGCTTTGTGCGCCACTGCGAAAAACGCTTCGGAGGAAAAACGGGCGGAGTATCTGGAGGCCGCCGGGCACGCCGCGGATTTTGTTCTCACGCTTAAATCGGAAAACGGCGGATTCATGGCCGGATATGAAGGCTGGGATGACGCGCAGACCAAGCTCACGTATCAGTCCACGGAGCACAATATCGGCCTTTATTGTGCCTTTTCCGCTCTCTCAGACGCTCTGTCCGCGACGGATTCGGTAAAGGCCGCGGAATACAAAAACGCCGCGGAATACGCAAAAGTATTTGTTCTTTCCATGTATGACGCCAAGCTGCACTGTTTTTACACAGGTACGGAAAATAACGGGAAAACCGTCAGCGACGGCGTGATCCCTCTGAATACGAACAGCCTTGCTGTGCTCGCGCTGGGAGACGAACTGACGGATCCCGAGCAGGTCCTCTCTTTTGTGGATGAGTGGATGACGGTGGGCGACGGGTATGATTTCAGTGCAGGAGATCTGGATGGCATATGGAATGAAGGTACCGCGCAGATGGCTTTGTGTTATTGTCTGCTCGGCAACACCGAGAAATACGACAGTATCATGGCCTATCTGGAGACCCAGACAGACAAGGACGGAAGCATACCAGCTGCAGACAGAGACGGTCTTTCCACCGGCTTTGTCATTGCAGGCTCGAATATACTCTGGGAATACAACAATGAGCAGAGCATCGGCGCGACGGGCTGGCTGGCGTTCGCACAGCTGGGAGTGAATCCTTTCGATTTCAGTGCAGCCTGAACAGCGGAGAGCATCCGCTGCCCGTTCGCAAAAACAAGGAGTTCCCGCATAATACGCTGTCCGCGCAGACCGCGGAGACAAAGGCGGATACAGTCCGCTGAATGATCGCATTGAGGTTGGAGCTGATTATGAAGGCAAGACACGAGCACAAAAGAAGACAGATCCCCGAAGCGCTCGGCAACCGGGCCTGCGGGGTGTGGCTTTATATCATGGTCCTTGCCGTCAACGCCGTCGCGCACATGGTCCTTTTCTTTTCCTATGGGATGACGGTGCAGAGCCTGCTCCGGCTGTTCTTCTCCTTCATGTTCTTTATTTATCCGCTGTGCTATCTGGCGGACGTGCTCTGGTCGCTCCACCCCTCGATCCGGAGGATCCTTTCGGGGGAGATCGCGATCAATCGGAAATACTATATGAACTCGGTACAGAAGGAGATCGCGCGGGACGCGCTCCTTCCGGTGACGATCAGCATTCCCGTCTATAAGGAGAGCAACGACATCATTTTCGAGACTTTCCGGAAAAGCCTCGAAGCGGTGCGGCGCTACCGCGAGTTCAGCGGCGCAAATGCCAACGTGGTGGTGTCGGACGACGGCCTCGCTCCTCTGCTGGGCGGATCCTGCAGTAAAGAAACGGCGGAGCGGATCCTGAAGGCCCTGGAGGCCAACGACGGCAGCCTCACGCCGCAGGAGCAGATGGCCGCGGAGCGCATCCGCTTTTACAGAGACAACGGGATCGCTTTCGTGGCGAGGCCCGCGCAGGGCCGCGCCGGCCTGTTCAAGAAGGCATCCAATCTCAACTATACGCTGCGCCTGAGCAAGGTGGCTCCCGGCGGACTGGTAACGGAGAACGTGTTCGATGAGGGAGGTGCCTTTGAAGGCGGCTATGCGGAAGGTTCCGTCACCGTCTATGAGGTCATTCTTCTGCTGGACAAGGATTCCGGCATAAAGGACCGCATCATCGAGGCGATCCTTCCGGAGTTCGCCGTGGACGACAAGCTGGCCTACGTGCAGTGCGCCACCAAGACGGACAACCTCTACGAAAACTACTACAGCTCCTCCACAGGACACCAGACCAACAACCTGTTCCACAACATCTGGCCCTGCAAGGCGCTTCAGGGATTTTTCGTGCCGCTGGTCGGCCACAATGTGTTCCTGCGCAAGAGCATGCTGGAAAAGTGCGGGCTCTGGGCGGAGGACCGGGTCTCCGAGGACTATGACATGGCCATCCGTCTTTACGGAAACGGCTATCACGGCAAATACGCCCAGCTGAGGGGACTGGAATTCTCCGAGTCTGCCAGCCGCACCTTCACGGAAGAGACCAACAAGCAGCGGCGCTACGCCTACGGCCTTTTCGAAATGATCTTCGACGGGACGATCTCGCGGAAACAGGCCCGTCCCTGCGATATCTTCTACATGCTGCTGTACTTCTTCTCCGTGGTCAACCAGACGCTTCTGTTCCCCACGGTTCTGCTGGAAAACTACTTCGGCAACATCCATCTTCTGTGGGCCGGCTTCCTCCTTTGTATGCTGTGCTTTGTCGTTGCGCCGCTGTCGCGGAGCGTTCTGACGAGGCGCCTGCAGCCGGAGGAGCACGAAGGCATATGGCACTCCCTTCTGATCTCACTGTCCTTCCTGGGCCATTCCTACTCCATCTTCATCGGATCCTGCCGGTATCTGGTGAACAAGATCAAAAAGATAAACAGGCCCTTCCCCTCCACCAACGTGGACCAGCTGGAATACAGGTTCCGGGACGGACTGAAGATCCTGCTGGACTTTTTCAAAAAGAACCCGATGTTCATCGCCATCTCCTTCCTGTGCCTTGACCGGGGAATCTATCTGCTCACCCGGAAGGGCCTCGAGCTGGCGACCGTGTTTACCTATGGCTATATCCTGTTCGGAATCGTCCTGGTCCCGATCCTGCTGACACCGCAGCTCTTTGCGGGCCTTGGCGGGAAAAAGGCGGAGACCGGGCAGACGGGAGCAAGACGTATGATCAAGCATAAAGAAAAGACCCCGGCGAGCACGCGGGGAATGCGCAGCGAAAGCCTGCTCTCGCCCTATGTGACGGAAAGTGAACCCTATTCGGCGTGCCTCTCGGAAGAGCAGTTCCTGTCCGCTTACGAGGAGATGCTCCGGAGCTCCCTTCCGGAGGATGACATGCCCGCGGAGCTGCTGGAGGATTACAGCTTTGAAAGCTGCATCCGGAAAGACCAGGACGGGAAGAAGGAGCTGTATCTGCTTCGCCGGAAGACGGACGGCGCCATGGCGCTGCTCCGCGTGACCGACGACAATCCGGACGAGGACGCCCTGGAGGAGGCCATGCTCCTGCAGAAACTCGATCATCCGGGCATCCCCAAGGTCTACGGCTTCATGGAGAGGAACGGAAAGAAATATCTTGTCCGGGAGTATATTGAGGGCCGTACGCTTTCGGATATCGTTTCGGCCGGCGGAAGCCTGGGCACGGACGACATCTTCGACATCGGGCTGAAGCTTGCGGACATCCTCTGCTATCTCCACGGGCAGAATCCGCCGGTCATCCACCGGGATATCAAACCGCAGAACATCGTTGTGGGGCGGGACGGAAGCATCCATCTGATCGATTTCGGCATCGCGCGTGTGCATAAGCAGCAGCGGGAGCGCGACACGTCCGTCATCCTGACCCTCGACTATGCATCCCCTGAGCAGTTCGGCTTTGAGCAGACCACGCCGCTCTCGGATATCTATTCCCTGGGCGTTGTGCTGCTGTTCCTTGCGACCGGCCGCACGATCCGCTCCGACCTGGAAGCGCAGATTGTCAGCAACCGCCTCCGGAATCTGATCGGGCAATGCATCGATTTCAATCCGAAAATGAGGATACAGAGCGCGGAAGAGATCCGCCGCTACATCCTTCGCGGAAGCAGACGGCAGAAGAACAGGGGCAGAAGGATCTTCGTTACGGCAGCGGCCATGCTCGGCGCGGCTGCCGTTCTGGGGGGACTTTCCTACTGGATGAGCTTCAGGACCGAAAGAAACGCATCCATCGAACGGGGATACGACCTCGGTTATGAGGAAGGATACACGGACGGATACAGATCGGTTCCGGTCTTCCTCCGGAACGACGGCGCGGGTCCAATGAACACCGGGACCGATCCCGCGAACATGGCGGTTCCGGGAGGCGCCTTTGCTGTCCAGAGCGGAGGACTGACGTTCTATATTGCAGATGGCGCTGTCTGGCGCGTGAACGCGAACGGAACGGAACCCGTCCGGATGGCGGAGGATGAAAACGCTGCCGCCATCAGCTGCTGGAACGACTGGCTGTACTATTCCTCCGGGGACCGGATCCTGCAGAAGAATCTTTATACGCCGGAGTCGGATGTCCTGTACAAGGGAATGTCGGGCAGGCTGTATGTACGGGAAGACAGTCTGTACATCCTCTCGGACAGCGGCGTGTATCTGCTTGATTATACGACCGGCAGAGCTACAGAGCAGAAGGAACTGGCCGGATGTGAGTTCTTGAGTATCGGCGAATCGGAGATGTATTTTGTCAGCAGGTCGGACCACGGACTGTACAGATGGAAGGGCGAGGAAACAGTGCCCGAAAAACTGACCGGCGGTGCCTTCCGGAGCATATGCCTGTATAACGGCAAGCTGTTCTGCGCCATGAACGAGAACGGGACGGAACGTCTTGTCCGGATCGATCCCCTGACGGGAGCTGTGACGGAGCTTCTTGAAGTGCAGGCGCGGATGCTCCATGTTACGGAAGACGGCGTCTACTATATCGATCAGTCCGGAGAGACCATTATCCGCTGCTCCTTTGACGGACGGATCCGTGAACGGATCACGGGCAACCGCGCCGGAGACTTTAATATTGCGGGATCATGGATCTATTATCACAACAAGGATGACGGGGGCAGCCTGTGGTCAGTCCGGCTCGACGGAGCCAACGACCATCCGGTACGCCCGGAGGGGTGACGGATATGCGGAAAAAGAAACGATTCAGATGGAACGGGGAAACCGAACGCAGCATATCCGGAATGATCACGGAAGACGGACCGATGCGCGCCGAAGCGATCCTGCCGATCATCGGGAGGCTTTGCGGGATGTTTGAAGATCCAGAAAAGAATACCGGATATCTGCTCATTTACCCGTCCTCCGTGTTCGTGGATGAATACGGAGATGTGCGTGTGTCGGAGCCGGAAGCCGGGTTTTCGGAGATCGCGGCCTATCTGCCACCCGAGCAGAACCGCGCGGAGCTGACCTCGCAGAGTGATAAGGTATATGCGCTGGGAATGCTCATGCTGCACATGGCTACGGGGCAGGAAAAGAAATCAGAGGCGGAGATCTCGCTTGATGACCCCAGGCTGCTGTCTCTTATCAGACGCTGTACGGCCTTCGATCCCATGAACCGCTTCGAGGACGTCAGCTCTCTTCACAATGCGGTGAAGCGTGAGATGCGGGCCGGAAAAAAAGCGCTTCATTTTCTCCTGTATGTCCTGTACGCCGCGGCGCTGGCAGCCCTGATCTATGCCGCATGGCTGGCGGGCGGAGCAAGCGGCACGAAGACGGGGGACACGGCCGGTTATGGGCCGGGTTATGAGGAAGGTTTTGAACGCGGCGCTTCCGACGCGCCGGGGATCACGGTGAACGCGCCTTCCTTCAACAGCCGCAACGGCAGCCTTCCGGGGAATTATGCCGCCGGTGACGGGCCGATCGCCACCTATAATGAAAAGAATGTTTTCTACCTGCTGGACGATGAGATCATCCGGATGGACGCTGTCACGGGACAGGCGGAGAACATCGGAAAAGTGAGCGGGGCCTACAGCCTCCAATACTACGAGGGTAGCCTTTACGTCTGCACGCCCACCCAGATCCTCCGGATCGATCCGGTTACGGGCAGGGAGGAGCATTTCTGCGAATCTCTCGGCGGGCGCTTCTATATACTCGACGATGTCTTTTTTCTGTATGACAGTCTCGAGACACAGTATCTCTACCGGGTCGCCAAGTCGGGCAAAAAGCTGACGCAGATCAGCGGGGCGACGGAATACCGCTGCCTGAACGTGGCCGACGGGAAGCTCTATTACATCGATCCGGCCAGAGGAAACGGAATCTGCTGCAGCGATGCGGACGGGGGAGATGTGAAACTGATCAGCAGCAGCTCCTATGAAAGCATCTGTGTATATGACGGAAAGATCTATGCCGGAACGGCAAACGGCCTGATCCGCATGGATCTGAACGGAGGCAATCCCGAAAAGCTGACGGCCATGCCGGCCTTTTTCCCGAACGTCTCGGACGGCGGCGTGTTCTATGTTTCCGGCAGCGGCCGGACACTGGAGTGGATGTCCCTGAACGGCCGGACACGCTATACGGTCGTTCCCGCCCCCACCGGGGCTTTCCAGGTGGCTGGAAGCTGGATCCTCTTTGAGAATGAGGAGGACGGCGGAAGGCTGTGGAAAGTGCGTGTCGGCGGATCGGACAGCGGGAGAGCCGCGCTGAAATAAAAAACTGTTTTAACCGGTGCTTTCCGGAGCGGAAGGCACCGGGATCTTTAGAGGAAGGGAGGCAGCCATGCGTAACTGGAGAAAACGGATCGCTCTGGTCCTTCTTTTTGCCGTGCTGCTTTCCGGCTGCTCCGCTTCCTCCGCAGGGGCAAAAAGCGCAAAGGCGCTGGACAGCGGCATGCCCGCGGTGATCCGGGGAAAGGAGTTCCGCCTGCGCTATAAGGACGGAGGCTACGAGACCGTATTCCTCAACGGAGTCAACATCGGCGCCGCGACGCTCGGGAACTTTCCCGGCGATTTTGCCATCCCGAAAGAGACCTATCTCCGCTGGTTCCGGTCCATCTCGGACATGAACGTGCAGGTCATCCGCGTCTATACGGGGCAGATGCCGGACTTTTACGACGCGTTGGCGGAATACAACGCCAAGGCGAAAAAGCCTCTGTATCTGATCCAGGGCGTATACTGCGATGAGGACATGATGCGGGAGATCCCGGACGCCTACGGCGGTGGTGACGCCTTCCGTTCGCAGTTTTTCGCGGATATACAAAGCACCGTCGACATGATCCACGGCGGTGTCGAGATCGAGAGGGTCCGCAGCAATGCCTGGGGCAGCTACGGGTCCGATGTATCCCCCTGGGTGATCGGATGGGTCCTTGGGGTAGAGTGGACGGCGGATTTCGTGAACGGGACCAATCATGCCAACCGGGATAAAACAGCCTTTGACGGGACCTATGTCCGCACGGAGGACGCCTCGCCCTTCGAGGTGTTTCTCGCCGAAGCCGCAGAGACGCTGATCGCACGGGAAATCGAGACCTACAGCACGCAGCGGCCCGTGGCCCTGTGCAACTGGTCTTCCACCGATCCGCTGGATCACCCGAACGAGCCCATCCCCGGGGAGGATTCCGTATCGGTCGATACCGAACACATCCGGGCGACAGATGCGTTCAAGGCCGGCTTTTTCGCCTCCTACCATGTCTATCCCTATTATCCCGAGTTTCTCAGCTACGACACAAAATACGTCGAGGGCTACGACCCGGATCCCTATCTTGCGTATCTGCAGGAGCTGAACGCCTATCACAGCATGCCCGTGTTCATAACGGAATACGGCATTCCCTCCTCCCGCGGGATCGCCCATATCAACGATGTGACGGGGATGGCGCAGGGACAGGCCACCGAGAAGCAGCAGGGGGAGTGGATCATACGCCTGAACCGGGACATCCGGGAGGCGGGCTGTGCCGGCGCACTGATCTTTTCCTGGCAGGATGAATGGTTCAAGCAGACGTGGAACAGCTATGACCTGGAGCTGCCCGACCGCGCGCCCGCCTGGTACAATCCCCAGAGCCCGGAGGAATGCTTCGGCCTGCTGGCCTTCACCACCGGGGGCGGGATCGTCGTGGACGGCAAGAACAAGGACTGGAAGGGCGTCGAGCCCCTTGTGGAAAACGAGGGCATCACCGTCTGCGCCCGGTCGGACGCGGGCTATCTGTATCTGCTGGTAAAGGCGCCGGGCATGGATCTGGAGAATGAGGAGATCTGCATCCCGCTCAGCGTGGTGCCCGGTCTCGGCAGCAGCCGGGGAGAGGGCATGAACTTTTCGGATGACGCCGAGTTTCTGCTGCGGCTCCACGGCAGGAAGGACACGCGCCTGCTGACGGACGCCTATTATGACGTCTTCTATTTTTCCTATGCCCACAGGAACGCCTTCTTCCCGGTCCGGGAGGGCCAGTACGAGAAAGGCTCCGGCCGCTTCGGGCCGGTATGGATGGCGCTAAATGCGCCCATGAAAATCCCGGAGACCGGGGAAGTAACGGAGTTCGTCCGGGTGGAGACGGGGCATCTGCGCTACGGTACGGCCGACCCGAACGATCCGGCCTATGATTCGCGGGCCGACTTCCGTTTCGGGGACGGCTTTGCGGAGATCCGCCTGCCCTGGATGCTGATCGGCTTTATGGACCCGTCCTCGAAGCTGGTGAGAGGGGACCATTATGCAAGCAACGCCATCGTTCCGCTGACGACGGACGGGATCCGGATCGGCGTGTGCCGCGCCGGCAGCAGCGAGACGGTGCCCATGCAGCTGTATACCTGGGATAACTGGGGGCGGCCGGAGACGGAGGAGAGACTGAAGGAATCCTATTATCTTCTGAAAGACTATTTCGCGGAGAACTGAAAAGGAATCATAAGGGAGGTACGGAAAAATTTTTCGTACCTCCCTTATTTGTATGCGCTTTGCAGACAAATCGCGGAAAACACTGGTCTATAATGTGATCATAAAGAAAAGACGGCCGGGAAGGAGAATCTGCGATGCGCCTTTTTACTGATTACAGAAGAGGATCCGGAAAGCATTTGGGGACATTCAAAACAGAGGCTACGGGAAGGACCGCCTCTTCCGCGGGAAAGCTGTATTATGAGCAGGACAATGTGGGAACCAGGCAGGAGACCATGGCCCAGGCGATCGCCTACTGGAAGAAGGAACGTCCGGGACTTTCAAAGGAACAGCCGTTCACGCTGTTCACGTTTTCCTCCGCGGATGCGGCGGAGAAAGCCATGCTCGAGCTGCCGTTTTTCCATAAGGCGGCAGACTCCGGAAAGCTCATCTGCGACCGGATGATGACCTTCGGCTGCTATGAGACAAAGCATAGAGGCGTACGCACGGGACAGTATGAAGTGATGGTCACCGGCAGCGATCTGACGGCAGCGGAACTGTTCTTTGCGGAAACGGTCTTCTCCGGTCATCACGGCAGATGCAAGATCCGCAATGTGCCCCGCATATCCGCCGATTCGCCTGCGGAAGGAGGGAACGCCGCTCTTGTCCGGTACAGTGAGACGATAAAAGGAAATGACGGTATCAGCACCTATGAGGTCTACACCGGTCCCGACAAGGCGAGTGCGATCGCTTTTCTGAAAGAGAGGACGGTTGTCAGAAGATTGTTCTATATGATCGTGGACACACCGGAGGGAAGCTTCGGAAGGGACTTCGTCGGCCTTTATCAGGAATGAGCGGCCAACTCACAATACGAAAAAAACGCCCGGTTTCTGAATCGGACAAAAAAGAGACGCGTAAAGCGTCTCTTTTTTGTTTTGAAAAGTACACCCAAAGGGTAGGAAAAATGCAGTTCAGCAAGCAGCTGTTATTCTCTAAAAAGATGCCCGGAATTTCATTGCTGTTTTCACTGCATTATGGTTTCCATCGATACTCTGGTGCTATGTAAAATGCCACTTCCGCCAAT
Organism: Candidatus Limivicinus sp.; assembly: GCA_045586065.1. GTDB lineage: Bacteria > Bacillota > Clostridia > Oscillospirales > Oscillospiraceae > Limivicinus. The sequence continues at coordinate 160,025 of JAZMZR010000013.1, read as the reverse complement.
GTTCTCGCTCTTTTGCGGATTGAGTAAGCGCCTTTGCTGCGGCACCAATCGTAAGCGACCTGATACATCAGATCGGTTACCATCGGAGCCAGAACCTCTGGCGGCTCTGGATTGAGAATAATTCCTGCCTTTTGAGCATTGCGGGTCAATTTGATCAGCCATGCGTCCATCCCATGCAGAATGTCTACGATTCCAATAGGCTCGCTGAGTTCCAAGCTCAAAAGCGAGCCGGTCAACTCCGGACCAAAATCCGTCACGATTGCAAGATTCCGTTCACACAGCACCCACATTCTCTCAAAGTCATTCTCCGCGTCCAAAAGATCGTCTACAATCACATTTTGGATGCTGCGTGCGTCTTCCAGAATCGTGCTGATTATCTCTCTTTTCCCAGAAAAAACGCGATAGAAAGAGGAGCGGGCGATCCCAGCTTCTACGCAGACATCATTGACAGAAACACTCTCAAATCCGTTCTTTTTAAACAGCCTGACCGCCGCTTCGATAATCGATTTGGACAGCTTGGAATTGGAATCTGCCATAAAGCACACCTCGGACAATATGTCTCAATTTATGATACAGTATATTCGATTTGAAACATTCTGTCAAGCAAGGTCTTTTCTATGTAGGCAAAAAGGAGACGCCTTTTTCGTGTGATTCAGAGAAATTGAATTGAGGCACTTGCGCTCATGTATTGTTTGCATTAATCTCCGATTATGATCTTTTCTGCGGGAAATTACCTGTCATGGGCAAGATTTTTGTTTAATCAAACATAACAGCAGGCATGATGTTAGTAGCTATTGTAGTATTACATTTGCAGCAACAAACCCAGCTTCACAGATGGAGATGGTTCCATGGATTTCGTTATCCACAATAATTCCGGAAGAACTGATGGAAGAGCTGCGTACGCTGAAAGAAACCCGGTATCCCAACAAGTCGATCTCGGAAATATGCCAGATGATGATCTGGCGTAGCATGGAACGAAAAAGAATCAAACGATAGGAGAAAGGACGATAGTTATGTTGTTATTTCACAGAGAGCAAACTAACAATACTCTGTTTACGGATAGATCTATGCAGAATGGTCTGGCCGTAAAAATCTACAAACAAACGCCAGAAAGTTGGAAAGTCACTGTGGAAAGCACAGGACCTCTGGAATTGTACCAAGGTATCAGAAGCAGAGAAGAAGCTGAAATCATCGCTGAAGGGCTGTACCGAAAATACGAGTTTTTCGGCGTCATCATGCAGGTAGAAAAATAGAATCAGATGGAGCACCATCGAATGGAGGCGCATTCTCAAACAATGGAAATGCTTAGAGGTAAAAAAGCGATTCCGAGAGAATAGTATGAAGAAGCAATCGAGTATCATGGTCTTTGAACAGTTCAAATCCTTCCATCCCTGCCTTCTAGGCGTACTAAAACTCCGTAAGGTACAAGCAAAAGCACACCAGTTTTTTCTCTGAAAATGGGAATATCAGGTCTCTTAACAGCCGTGAAGTCACTCGGAGCCCCGTTTTTCTTGGAAAATGCCGCGTTTATGCCCAAACAGCAAAAGTAGCCGTCTTTATCTTGGTAGACAAAAGCGGCTACTTTTTTGTCTTGTGTGACCAAAAAAGATATCCGTCGAGTATGCCTTTTTCCCCCTCGTTTTCAACGAAAAAACGAGGCTTTTTTCTTATTCAAGCGCATTTTTTGAGTTCGCCCGAAAAAGATATCAAATGACTTCTCTGTTTCTACTGAGGTCACGCATATGACTCTCGGTCAGAACCGATTGTCCTCCATGAAAGCAAGCCTTTGCCAAATTAATTCTGGTCATAAATCCGTAACAAATCTGGTGCCTCTAAAAGTCAAGGAATATCAGTGCTTTTTTGCTCCCAGCCGTTCAGGTGCATCTATGAAAACTTCATTTTTATCTATGATTTTCAATAACCAGAGATTAGGCAAAAGGAAACTGGTATAATGAGGATGGTCAGTACGGCAGACCTCTTATTTCCCCAAGTTGGAGAACCAGTTTTTCAACTCTTCACTCTTCTTGGCAACGGTCTCTTTAAATGTTTCGGATCTTTCCGCACGGAGTTTTTCTCTGGCCTCTTTGGCCATCTGCTTTTCAACTTCACGGGCATGCTCGACTTCCGCCGCGACTTCCGCAGCATCAAATCTGGTGATCGACACGTCGAAGTTATTGAGCTTTGCTGTCAGCGCGGTTTCATATTCCTCCTGGGCCAGCAGGATGATTGCCGTCTCTCCATCAAGAATACTGTCCCCGGCTTTTTCCAGGAGGGATGCGTTTTCCGCCATGTCATTGGCATCCACCGCGCCTCCGATCAGCATACCCATACTGCCGCCCAGCAATACGCCAAGCGGGCCGCCGAGGATACCGACCAGACTGCCGATCAGGCTGCCTTTCCAAGTGTCATCACCGGTTGTGCCGCCATTGACAAAGCCGTCCATGATATTGAGCGTGCCATTTTCTTTCTTCACAATGGCCGCCTGCGAAATGGTGTAGTTGGCATTGCTCGTCTCACGCTTCAACTCTGACAGCGCCTGATAAGCCTCGCTCTCAACTTTATAGTTCACAAGAATCAAGTTTTCTTTCATTTCAAACATCTCCTCTGAAATAGAAAGCGCCCCGCGGTTGGCAGGGCGCTGGAGTAGTAATGATTAGCCTTGGATCTGAATGGTCTTGCGTTCCGGAAGCGCCACCGGCTTCTCCTTTGGGAAGTCAAGCGTCAGGACGCCATCCTCAAACTTGGCCTGGACATCTTCTTCCTTGACATTCTCGCCGATGTAGAAGCTTCTGGTCATAGAGCCTTCGTAGCGTTCCTGATGGACGATCTTGCCCTTCTTATCCTTGCCTTCTTCTTCGAGGCCCTTGGAAGCGGTAATCGTCAGGTAGCCATTCTGCAGCTGCAAATCGATCTGATCCTTTTTGAAGCCCGGCAGGTCCACCTTCAGCTCATAGCCTTCATCGTGTTCCTTCAAATCGGTCTTCATCACATGAGCCGCATGTTTGCCATACAGCTTGCGATCCACATCGGATTCAAAGCCTCTGAACGGGAAGCCCATCCAGTCATCAAACAAACTCTCTCCAAAAATACTCGGTAACATAAGTCATGCCTCCTTCGATACTGCAATCATTTTGTTTGTTACCTGAGCAAGGGGGATGGAGGTCATCTATTCGATCTTCGTTCCTCTGTTCGATTATGATTATAGCACTATTTTTAGCACTGTCAAGCCGAGAGTGCTAATTTTCACGTGAACAATTTGTGAACATTCTTATATAAGAATTGCTCCGAGATTCTGGCCGACATCTTGTTTTACTCAATCTGCTGCAGGTAATATCACTGCTCCTATTTCCTCATCACTACTCTGCTACGCCTTTTATAGCTTGGGAAACCGTGCGCGCCGCTTCTGCAGCACAGCCTTTTTTGACTCGACTTCCTGCTTCAATTCCCTGATTTCAGGGCTGGCGTCTTCTTCCCGATAAGTCGTTATCCGGCGATCGTGGGAGGCATTTGCCTGTCCATCTGCTCGGAAGGCGCGTCCATTGAGGGTTCTGGATCGGTGTGGTCAAAAGTCTCCGAAGGGTCATGTTCATCGTGACGCTCCGGGAATTCCTCCGGCCTTGCGAATCCTTCTCCAAAGCTTTCCGATTCCTGCAATGGTCCCTCGTTCGGCTGTTCAGGACCCTCGGCGTTTTGCTCGCCGTTCGCAGCAGAAGCATACGGGCTCTCTTGCCCGGGAACCGGCAGCGGTTCTTCGTTGCCCGGAGCCGCCGGCTGAGGCGCGTGATCGTCTGTCGGCACGGCGGGCGGCTCGCGCTCGATCAGTGGTTCCAGTTCCTGTTGGAGACGCTCGGTATGATGATCATTTCCGGTATCTGCGACGATTCGGGGTCCTGCCTCCGGAAGATCGGCAGAAGCAGGATACTCCATGCGCTCCATTGTCGCCGCAACGGCACTGTCGATCCGGTGATGACGGAGCTTCCTTGTATCCATCTCCGCAAGCAGCGCTTCGCCCTCTTCGTTTGTCCCTTTGATGTCAAGTACATAGTCAAAACAGTTGATGGTGTATTCGAGGGAGGCGTCGCCATCCAGCGTAACAGTACCGTAGGGCATGGCGTAAGCGGTGCCTGTTCCGATCATAGCGATGAGAACCGCGGCGGCCACACCGGTGCTGAGACGCTTGAGCATTGTCGGCGTACGGACAGGCTTGACCTCATGCAGCTCGATCGTCTGGCCGATTTCATAATTCGCGTTGGGGATACGCAAAACACGGCCGGTCTCATCAAGGGCTGCCGCCTGCTTTTTGCGGATATCCACGATTACGGCGTTCATGCCTGCGCCTCCTTTACAAACTTCAAATACTCCGCAAGCTGCGGATAGTCGCCGTCCAGGATCAGGACAGCCATAATGATATACTTCCGGTAGCGATCCAGCGTTTTCCGGCTCACTCCGGAAGCTGCGGCAAGCGCCTTGACCGGCAGCTTGTGGGTTTTCTCCAGGGCCGCGAACAGGGCGGAATCCGTCAGCATGAAGCGAATCGCCACGGCGCATTCCTTCCGCGTCTTATCCTGTTGCGGGGAGCACTCTGTCAGATCGAAGAAACGGAAGCCGTAGGCGGATAGAAGCTCATTTGCCGCAAGGATTTCATCCCGCAGACTGCGGTCGCTTGCCTCCTGGCTGCTTTTGATAACAGCCAGGTACACACCCGAGGTATCCTCCTCCGGCTCACCGCCGCCCTCCAGCACATGCGGAGCAACGGTCACTTCCCGGAGCGTATTCTTCTGTGAACGGTAGTAGTCGATCAGCTCCCGCTTGATAAGCATTTGGGCAAAAGGGAGAAAATCGCCCTTCTCAGCCGTATAAACATCCACCGCTTTTGAGAAGGCGCCGAGAGCCACCGACCATTCGTCGTCGCTCTTGCTCACGAACCGACGGCAGGCCGAGGAGGCCGTGCGCAGGATCGTCTGTTCATTGCTGCAAATCAGCTCTTCCCGCTTCCGTTCATCGGATGCGGCAGCCATTGCCAATCGGTTCATGGCTTCGGTCATTTCGGGTCACCACCTTACTGTGTGCGGCCCGCTCTCTTTCACTTAGGAATACGAAAAAGGGGAAAGAAAAAGTGGGGTCGCAGTTATCTACGATCCCACTTTATCAAACGTACCTTAAAATTAACTGAAAGAGATTTCTTCGCTTAGGGCATATTCGAAAAACCGCCGCCAGGCATCTGCCCGCCCATGCCGGGCTGCTGTCCACCCATCTGACCGGGCATCTGTCCGCCAAACTCACCAGGCATGCCGCCCATACCGTCGGGGCCGGCTGTTCCGCTCTGGTTATTCATCTGAAAGTCTGGGCCGACGTAAAGCTGCCCGTCGTAGTCGATTCCAGCCTCACCGCCAACAGCGCCGCTGTGGATCTCCGCACGGCCGCCGATCAGGTTCACGTTGCCGTTGGAATCGATACCGTCGCCCTGACTGTTGATGACAAGCCGACCGCCCATCATGTTGAAGGAGTAGTCCAGCACGCCCTCGTACAGGCCGTCGCCGTTGGCCGCATTGATGGCGTCATCGGAGGAGACAACGGAGATGTCGCCGCCGTAGATGTTGACGACCGTGCCCTCCAGTCCCTCGTTGGACTCGGTCACGCGGATGGTCGGTCCCGTGCCGTCGGTGTTGCCGATGGAGAGGATATGATCGGCGTGGATAGCGTCGTCGCCCGCCGCAATCGTGAAGCTGCCGCTGAGCAGAGACACATCGTAGTTGCCGTTGATGCCGTCGTTGACCGCGTCGATGTTGACAGTCACGCCGTCGAAGATCAGGCTGGAATCATCCCCGGCCTTGATGCCGTTCTTGGCATTGCCATGGATGATCAGGGTGCCGTCGCCTGTCACATAGACCTGGGAATTGGCCTTGGCCTTGAGGGCTGCGCCGTCGAAAGCATCGGCTACCGCTTCGTCCGTGGAGTTCTCGTCATCGGGATTCTCGTTGTCGGTGAGCGTGACCGTGCCGGAGATAATGATCTTGACCTCGGCCTCCTTGTTGACGGAGACAGTCGCGCCAGTGGTGCTGGTCAGATCCAGATCGTCCAGCACGAGGACTACGCCGGTGGTGCCCTTCTTGACGGTGATGTTGCCGTCGGAGCTGCTGCCGGTGATCACATAGGTACCGGAGGACTTGATGGTGACCTGGCTGTCGTCATCGGTCACGGTGATATAGGTCGGGTTGGCGTAATCAGCTTCCAGAGAGGCGGCGCTGTTGGTCATGGTGCCGGATACCACCTCGGAGGCGGAATCCGCGGAGCTCAGCGCGGTCTGCGCTCCGGGCTGCTGCATTTCACCGGGCATCTCCGGGGGCTGCTGGCCATCGAAACCGCCGGAGGGCATCTCCGGGGGCTGCTGACCGTCGAAGTCGCTGGAGGGCATCTCAGGCGGCTGCTGTCCATCGAAACTGCCGGAAGGCATCTCGGGCGGCTGCTGACCGTCAAAGTCGCCGGAGGGCATCTCGGGCGGCTGCGTATCCTGGGTGAATACGGCATCCATGCTCTGTGCGATTTCCGCAGAAGCGGCAGGGGCTTTGTTCACGGGAGCGACCTCATCCAGAAAACCGCCGTTCATCACGAGATTGGCCGCCGGGTCAATGCTGCTGGGAGCCTGAATGCTGAAATGTCCGTCATTGACGGTGAGGTTCCGGGCGCTGATCCCGAAGTTCTGCGCTTTGATGGCGAAACTGCCGCCGTTGAAGGTCAGATCGGCCTTTTCGGCGCGGATACCGTTCTGGAAGCTGCCGGTCACGTAGAGTGCGCCGTTTCCTTCGAACACGGTGTCTACTGTGCTGTAGATCGCGGCGTCGAACTGTGTGTCCGCACCGCCGTCAATCACCCGGTTGACGGAGCCCTCGGGCAGCGTCACGGTCAGCTTGTCGCCGCTGAGGGCCACGATACCCGCGCCGGTTCTGCCGTCGATATCCACGCCGTCGAGGATCAGCTCTACCTCGCCCTGACCGGGGTCGACAGTGACACAACCGGTGAGCTTACCCTGCAGCACATAGCTGCCCGGCTCGGTGATCAGCAGCTTTCCTTCCTGCTGACTGAGATCCACGTCCGTCTGCGCGAAGGCCGTCGCACCCAACATGGAAAATGCCAGGACTACGACCAGCAGCGCTGCTAACATCTTTTTCTTCATATTCATAACCTCCTTGGTTTTTGGCTTCTTGCCTTTTCACTTATCAATACGGAGGCAGAACAGGAAAAAGTGGGGTCATGAGAAGCATTTTCTCATCCCCACTTTTGATTTCTATCATCGTATGGTTCAACGATACTTCAAATACTCGACAAAACGCTTTACTGCCCCTGAGGTGTTTTTTCTCCCGGGCAGCGCCAGCGCGATTTCCCTGTAAAACGGTTCAGTAAAAGGGTGGATTTCCACCTCATACGGAATACGCTGCAGGATCAGCCTGGGAAGAATGGCAAGGCCCAGTCCGCTTTCCACCATGGACATGATTGCATAATCGTCCCATGTTGTGAATTGAACGGATGGCTTCACTTTGTGCAACTCCAAAAACTCAGACACTTCCGTTTTTCCTCCGTGCTCCAGAAGCATGAACGGTTGTCCGGAAAGCGCGGAAGGCTCGACACGATCCTGCTCCGCCAACGGATGCCCTTTCGGTAATACCAGTACCAGTTCATCCTTTTCCAGTGCAATCGTCTCAAAATCCTGTCTCGTCGGCAGGCGCAAAAAGCCGCATTCCACCCGACCGCCCGAGATCCAGTTTTCAATCTCCTCATAGTCGCCGAGCAGAAGTTCGTACTGGATGCCCGGATAGTCGCGCTGAAAGGCCTGAATGATTTTCGGCATCCAATGGGTTGCCACACTGGAGAAGACCCCGATCCGAATCAGACCCTGCTGCAGCCCGTTCAGATCCGCAACCCGCTCCTGCAAAAGCCGGTAATCGTTAACAAGAGTCTGTGCGTAAGGGAGCAGCTCCAGCCCCTCCGCCGTGATTTGAACGCCCCCGCGGTTCCGCTCCAAGAGGCTGACATGCCATTCCTGTTCAAGATCGGCAATCATCTTGCTGACGGAAGACTGGGTATAGCCCAATGTCGCTGCCGCCTTTGTAAAGCTGCCACACTCCACCGTCTTCAGCAGCGCCTGGTATTTTTGAAGATTGCTATCCACGCCCATCATTCCTTTTTGCGATTTTGATAATGAAAAAAATTCTCTTTTTTCATTATATCAGATGTGTTAATATATCGCAAGACCGCACGAAAGGAATGAGCGCCATGATCCACGTCAGCGAACCCATGACAGATTCTCCTGTCCATTACAGAAATGAGCTGCAGTTTCTTGTATATAAGACCTTGAATGAACTGCATATTCCATATCAGCGAGTAGAAACCGATGAGGTCATCACAATGGAGGACTGCGCTGCCGTCAATGAGCGGTTACAAATGAACATGGTAAAGACGCTTTTCCTCTGTACCCGTCACCAGCAGAAACTATATCTATTTGTGACCGCCGGTAATAAGCGGTTTGACTCCAAATGGTTCTCGCAGGAGCTGAATACTTCCCGCGTTTCTTTCGCTCCAGAGGAATCCATGCATATGCTGCTTGGAACAAATATTGGTGCAGCTACAATATTCAGCACCCTGTTAACCTCGGCGAAAGACGTGCACCTGGTTATTGATAAAGATGTATTGCAGGAAGAATACTATGGATGCAGCGACGGCACCACTACCGGCTACATGAAAATCAAAACATCCGATATAACAGACCGCTTCCTTCCTGCGACGGGGCACAGCTTCAGCGTTATATAATGCGAGGTGATTCACGGTGAAGCGCGACTTCCTGAAATACATTCTGGGGCTTCTCCTGTTTGGCTCCAATGGCGTAATAGCCAGTTTTATTGACCTACAGAGTCAGGAGATCGTGCTGCTCCGCTCTGCCCTTGGAAGTCTGCTTTTGCTGGCGATCTTCTTCCTAACCGGAGGGAAGTTTGCTTTTCGGAAACATATGCGTGACGCAATATTTGTGATCCTTTCCGGCGCCGCTATGGCTGCGGACTGGCTTCTGCTGTTTGAGGCATATGCAAGGATCGGCGTCAGCCTCGGTATGATCATCAACTACTGCGGTCCGATCCTTGTAATTGTGTTCTCGGCGATCCTCTTTGCGGAAAAGATCACCGCGAAAACCATTCTCGCTCTCTTGGCGGCTTTGGTCGGCGCTGTTCTGATCAGCTGGCAGGGGATTCAAAGCGGGATCGACAGACTTGGACTGCTGCTGGCAATCATTTCCGCTTTCGCCTACGCTGCGATGATCCTCCTAAATAAAATGTCAAAGAGCATTACCGGCACGCAGAACGCAACCTTACAGCTTCTTTCCACCTGCGTTGTCGTTTTACTGTATGTTGCCTACAGACAGGGCTTGCATATCCATATTCCTTCGGGAAGTCTCTTGCCCGTGCTGTGGATAGGCTTTGTCAACACCGGGCTGGGCTGCTTTTTCTATTTTTCTTCTATCAGCGCTCTGCCTGCACAGACGGTTGCGATCTGCGGCTATCTGGAGCCGGTATCTGCCATCCTGTTTTCCTTTATGAGCCTCCATGAATCCCTGCTTCCGCTCCAAATCATCGGCGCCGCATTCATTCTTGGCAGCACAATTCTGATGAATCGACAAAAGCAAGCATAAAAACTGCCATACAGAGGCATCCGTAAGAGCGCCTCCGTATGGCAGACAATTCAGTTATTGAAGACTGCGCCGTTTACATACAGTGCAAAGCCGTTCAGATCCAATCCGCTCAGATCACCGCTGAGTGAAGAAATATAGCTGTCACCGGTCAGCGTCCAGGTACTGGCGGCGTCCATGGTGACGGAAACGGAGCCTTCTCCCTGAATCGCACCGGTGTAGCTGCTGTTCGTGAGGTCAAGAGCCAGCGTGGAAATGGAATCCACAAGGATATCCCCCTCCAGTGTCTGATCCACAGCATAAAGCTCACAATTTCCGCCGTTGCGGCCGTCCTTACCCCAGCGCCCGGCCGAGACGATGAGCAGCGTGCCGTCCTCAGAGAGGATCAATTCGGCGTCTTTCAGGTAGACCTTGCTGGCCGTATTGGTGCAGTAGAACATGGCGCCGCTCCGGCAGGTTGTGCTGCCGCCGGTCATGGAGAACACACTTGTACCCACGCTGGCGTCGCCCGACGCACTCTGATACAGCAGGACGTTGGCCTTGATGCTGCCCTCCTTGGTGGACTGGTCATTGCCGATCAGGGTGCAGTTTTCCAGCGTCACACTGTTCTTCCCCTCAATGATGACGGCCCGAGAATTTTCCGAGATACAGTCGGCGTTCCGCACGGTGATGTCCGCTGTGGAATAGATCGCCGGGCAGCCGTTGGAACCGGTGGAGGTATAGGAACCTCCGTCCAGGATCAGCGTGCCGCCGCCCCGGTCGGAGCGGATCGCAGCCTTGCTGGCACTCGTCACGGTCAAATTTTGGCCAATGAGCGTACCGCCCCCGGCCACCTGGACGCCACCCGCACCGCCTCCGGTCACGTTGACCGTGCAGTTATCCATATCAATAACGCCGTCCTCATAGGCAAACACGCCTGTGGCGTTTGGCGCTGTGGCCAGGATCTCACAGTCGGTCAGGCTGACAACAGCATTCCCATATACCCGCACACCGGCATTCACGCCGCGAAAGCTGCTGGCGTCGGCACTGGAAGCGCTGCCCCCGATTTTTTGCAAAACAGCACCGGTCACACTGGCCTGAACGCTTCCAGAGGCCTCCAGAACACTCTCATCGTCCCCCTCGGCAATATAGGTGCCGCCCAGAATCTCGTCGCCATCGGCCAGGACAGCAGCATTATATTGCATTGAAGTGTCGTATACGAGAGCGGCAGGTTCTTCTGCTTCTTCAGAGGTCACTGTTTCTTCCACTTCAGCGACGTGTGTATCCGCCTTCTCGTTTTTCGTTGTTGTTTCCATTGCCGCAATCTGTTCCGTCTGCAACCCCGATGCCTCCGCCGGAGCGGCCGCGCAGGCGGACATCAGCGTAAGGATCGAAAAGCAGAAAGCCAAAACCGCGCATTTAACAGTCGGAACTTCTTTTTCTTTTTTCATCGTTGGCACCTCCATAGTATTCACACTACGGAGTACGAAAACATGGCTACAAAAACTGGGGTCGGAACAATGTTATCAAAAAAATATTGTCTCGATTATTCTTCTTAAGGTAAGATTAAGGTAACCGGGATATTCTGCAATCACACTAGGAAAGAGAGGGATTTCTTATGAAAAAGATACTTTGCATTCTTTTATCTCTGATCATGGTTTTCGGTCTCTGTGCCTGCGGAAGCACCGCGACCGAAAGCGCAGCAGTGACCGAAGCTGAAACAAACGCAGTTTCCACCGAGACCGCGGAAGTGACCGAACAGGCTCCGGCAGGGGAAGCCCCCTCCGGCGAGATGCCCGGCGATCCGCCTGACGGCGCGCCCGGCGAGGGAATGGGCACGCCTCCCGGCGATCCTCCCGACGGTGCACCTGGCGGTGGGATGCCCGGCGGCGCACCCAGCTCAAGCAGCAGCGCGGACATCGACTACTCCGGCGCGGTGGAAATCACATCCGCAGACAGCCAGAGCGGCCAGACTTATACCAGCAGCACTTCCGACGAAAGCGCCCTTTTGATCAGCACCTCCGATGACGTGTCGATCACCGATCCCACCGTCACCAAGTCCGGCGATTCCGACGGCGGCGACAACTGCAACTTCTACGGTCTGAACGCGGCTGTTCTGGTGAAGGACGGCACCACGACCACCATCACCGGCGGCGTGATCACGTCTGACGCCGAGGGTGCCAACGGTGTGTTCTGCTACGGCGGCAATGGCGGACAGAACGGCGCGTCGGGAGATGGCACCACGCTGTACATCTACGATACCGCCATCACGACCACCGGAAACGGATCGGGCGGCATCATGACCACAGGCGGCGGTGTGACGTACGCCTATAACCTGACGGTCGAGACCTCCGGCCAGTCTTCCGCTCCTATTCGCACGGATCGTGGCGGCGGGACTGTCGTGGTAGATGGTGGCAGCTACACCAGCAACGGCCTCGGCTCGCCTGCTATTTACTCCACGGCGGATATCACGGTCTCCAATGCCATGCTGACTTCCAATCTCTCCGAGGGCGTGTGCATCGAGGGCCTCAACTCCATCACTCTCAACGACTGCGATCTGACAGCCAACAACACCCAGTGCAACGGCAACGCCACCTTTCTGGATACCATCATGATTTACCAGTCCATGTCCGGCGACGCGGCCAGCGGCACCTCGAGCTTCACAATGCGGGGCGGCAGCCTCACCAGCAAAAACGGCCACGTCTTCCATGTGACCAACACCAGCGCGGTCATCACCCTGGAGGGCGTGGAGATCGTCAACGAGGACGAGGAAAACATCCTGCTCTCCGTCTGCGCGGACGGCTGGAGCGGCGGCAGCAACATCGCGACGCTTAAGGCCATTGCCCAGAAGCTCGTTGGCGCGATCAAGGTTGGCAGCGATTCCAGCCTGACCCTGGAGCTGACCGGCGGCTCTACCTTCGAAGGCTGCATTGACGGGGCCATCACCAACGCCAAAGGCGAAACTGTGTCCACAGAGGTCGGCACCGTCTCCGTGACCTTGGACGCCGCCAGCACCTGGACGCTGACCGGTGACAGCTATGTGACCGAGTTCAACGGCGACGCAGCCAACATCATCTCCAACGGCTACACGCTGTATATCAACGGTGTGGCGCTCACCGGAACGAAGTAACGTCACAAACTTGTTTCCAATATAAGTTTCTCCTATTATAAACTGTAAAGGTAAATACCAAATTGGGGCTAAATAGATTCCGCCCGCTTTGTGATCTTCCCAAGGTGTCACAAAGCGGGCTTTAATCTGCCAAATCAACCTTTTGGCGTAACTCGAGAAACGCCAAAAATAGCCGCCTGCGAGAGGGTGTAATTGGCATTGCTTGTATCGCGCTTCAACTCTGACAGTGCCTGATAAAGAAATTTGTCGATTGATTAGAAACCCGAGCTTTGCCTTTGGCGCCCCTTTCCTCCAGGCCGCTCTACTCATATCCTGGCTTTCTGTGCACCCACGGGTTTGACTATCCCACGCGCAGTTTCGTGGTCAATTAGCTATTGATACGCCTCTCCGCTGAGTAGTCTGCAGCTCACACAACGGTTGCATTGGCAAAGCTCTATTTCAAAACGAGTTGTATAGAAGATATGCGACGCCTTTTGAGTGCTGTTCATCAAACCAGTGCCATATTTCTTCCCGATGTGTTCCTGCAGGAAAACCAAGAAACGATGCATCCATGCACTCTGTATCAGGATTCATTGGTACGTCTTCAAACTGCTCCCATAACTTTTCTATTTTTCTGTCGCTGGTTTGTATAGTGCAATTCTCTGTATACATAGCGATAGTCTTCCTCTGCAGATCGCAGGCAACAGTGTACACTAAGCCACTGGAAATGTACATAAACCATTGGTCAGGTTTGCTGACTTCTTGGTCAAGACTTCAAAAACTTGAGATGCACCACGATTCGTTATCTTATCCTTCTTCAGGTCTATTGTCGAAGATTCCTTCATTAGTGAACTTTGTAAGCATCTCCAGCATATGGATTCCGATCTTCTCAGGCTCATTATTAAAGCCGGCGCAAATGACACGTAGGCCATCTGGTGTCAGTATGCGACCATTTATCTTGTCAGTCTTGTATTGTTGATACTTTTCATATTCCTTGTTCGTAATCTGTTTCATGCGGTACCTCCGGCCATCTTTTGCTGAATCGAAATTCACTGAATTCGGATTCAGTATTCTATCTTCGTTGCTAGCGACAACACCCAAGCAAGGAACTCATTCGATGGGCATCAATCTGCGGATGAGCTGAGTTGGCTTGATTTCATCCTGCGCCTCCAAGACGAGGTCGGTGGCATCCTTATGCTGCCGGGCGCTCTCCGTGCTGGCCACTTCATCCTCTCGGAACACATCTGTCCTTTGTCTGGCAAATACGGCGTGATGATCTGTAGCGGTCAGTGTGAACGCCACATCTTCATCGATGCCCAGACCGTTCCCGCCATTTTCTGGCTTTCGGTCAATGGCGTTCCCTGTGATGCAAAAGGATGTGTCACGAGCTACCAGCGGTGTATTGTTTCCTCCGGTTCCATACCGAGCGGCCATCGTCGGCGCGACATCATAGGGGCCGGTGTACCTTGCATCGATTCCGTGATTCTCGAACACAAGCGGCTGGTGGCCATGTTCCTGCGCCCTGAGAGTTCCAGAGACTTCTTCGCTGTAGTCCATCGCTTGACCTCCTTGATCGTTCAGGCAAAGCGTAGGCAGCATGACAGCGCTGGATTTTCCTCCCGCCTTCAGTGTAGGAGCGCACTCCTCCTGAAAGCCAATGTCTCTCGCCGTTGACGAAGACTCCGGCAGAAACCCGGCAGCCGCCTGCGTGATGTAGGTCTGCATTTCAGTTCCGGAGGAAGAGGTCAGTGCAGTAGATCGATCCTTCAGATCACGAGCCTCGCGCCGCTGGTTGAGCGCAAAGGCGCTGGGCAAATCACTCGATATTGAGCACTCCGCAGATATCCCGGCTTGAATCCGCAGTGCCTGTTCCAACTGCCATGGCAGCTCCTTGCCTCGCTCTTCAGCTCGGCGGAGGATTCCGAGGCATGCCGCTTGGCTTAAATAATATCTGGATGGGGCTGTAGCCACTAAAATCTGCGACAAGGAAGATTCTACGGCGCCTTTGGGGCACTCCGAAGTATTGAGCGTCCCAGGTGGTCCAAGCCACACAGGATTGATTTCCCAGCACGGCCCCAGCATATTCCCAGCGCCCGGTCGGAGGTCTAACAACATAAAGCTGTGGTTCTTCAATGTGGAGGAACTCCTCGAGGACCGCTTGGAAGTCATCCCCGGCGGCCGAACTGAAAGCACCGGGCACATTTTCCCAGCATCCAAATCTGGGTCGAACAGCATTACCTGTCCGTCCTCGTTCTCGATCAGCATTTCTCATCTCCCTGATTACTCGTATTTGCTCCATGAACAGACCGGATCGTTCTCCCGCCAAGCCTGCTCTTGCGCCGGCCACACTCAGATCCTGGCACGGGCTGCCGCCGCAGATAATGTCCACGGGAGGGAGTTTCGCGCCGTCCAGCTTTTTGACATCACCAACGTGAAGCATGTTGGGGAAGTGAGTCTTGGTGACCTCGATTGGAAAGGCTTCAATCTCACTGGCCCATAACGGCTCGATCCCATTTCGGACAGCAGCAAGCGGGAAGCCTCCGATCCCATCGAACAGGCTTCCCATGGTGATAGGTTCCATATTTCACATGTCCAAAGTAGGGCCTTCTTCAGCCTCTGCGATGCTCTCGCTCTGTTCTTCACGAAGCTCTGCGTCTGTCAGCTTACGGAAGCTGTCTTCGCCAGGGACAAGGGCGAGCGTTCTGCCGTTATCCCACTTCATGTGGAGTTGGCCTATGTCGTCGACAGCCTCAACAGTTCCTCTCGTTCCGGAGGGAACAGGAGCCCACGGATCTTCCATGCTGAGGAGCATTACTCTTGTGCCGGGGGGATAGCTATCTTTGTATCGCTGCGCCTGTCGGCTCAGGCGCTCCCAATCATTCATCTTTGTTCCTCCTCTTTTTTCACTGTTTTTCTCATTTTTCTGTTTTTTTGTTGTGAATCAGGCCATCTGGCACCACCTCCAAAATGAATATCTTGTTTTTTCGCCTCATTTACTCTGAAAAAACAAAGGTTTCTTTCAATTATCAGGGGAAAGAGGTTTCAACCACATTTTGGTTGAAACCTCCGACAACACAAAAAGTTTACAATTCCAGGGCAACAAAAAAAGGCGGGATCTGCGAAAAACTCGCAAATCCCGCCTCCAAAACTGGGTGTTGGTAGTTCAAATCCCTACCGACACTTCGACATATCTTTTTATTTCCACTGTAAAAATGGGCGTGAAAAAACCCAGGAACCGTTGAGATTCCTGGGTTTCTGGGGCACATATCTTTTTTGTACCCCAATGGTGTCTTGTGTGACCAAAAAAGATATCTCCTGAGACGGGATCGGGAAAAAGCTCCGTTTTTCAACGAAAAAGGGACTTTTTTGTTTCCCGGCCGTGGTTTTAGAGTGTGACCAAAAAAGATATCTTCGTGGTTCCACTACTTCTTAGAGACAGGGCCAGATCACTCGGGAGTGAAAAACTATGGTTGTTCATAAATCCGAAACATTTTTGGCGAATGTAGAAAAGCTAGAATACTCACTGCTTTCGTTGATTTCGCGGGGTTTCTGCGATTACATTTTTGCCGTTTTCATATACATTTTCTTCAAAGGCGAGATTTCTTCCCGTCCCCTTGATATAATGTCTTCAGTTAAAAACGTCTAATTGCTGGTCCTCTGTTTTCATATACTATCATGAAAAGGAGGGCTTGTTATGCTGTATGCTATTAATGCTAGCGGGAGGCTGTTTCTGTTCACTGGAAATATACATTCCTTTGACTATGAGTATGTTGAGCACGTTGCATCAGACATTTTTTGTGAAGAAGCGCGTGATGAACCGGGGCTTTATACAGCAAAGCTGAGAGATGCCCTGTTGAGTGAAGGAATAATCATTACGCCCGTTAAAATAGAAAAAGTGTTTCGGCCCAAGCCAAGATAAAGGGATACTAGCACGGAATCCCTTTATCTGAAAATAGAATATTACAGTGTTTCGACAGTGTCTTCTGGGATTTTAAAGACTTGCTTGAGAATCTCGGTGGAAAATTTACGATATTGACTTGAAGTATAGGGAAAGCCTTCTTTGGAAAAATTAAACGACCAACCTTTAAACAGCTCATCATAGTATTCAAACTCATTTACACCGTTAACACTGAGTTGCCTCGTAAATGCGATAATAAAGCCGTTTAAAGAAATAACAGAAAGCAGCTTAGAGTCTTTATCGTCCCATTCTTTCCTTAGATTCTTTTTTATGGCCCCAAAGTATTTTCTCAATACGGAGGCACAGTATTCTACGTAGGCATGAATAGAACTATCATCAACCGATAGCAATTTTTCTTTATCTCCGGTCCAGTATGTAAATAGGCTTTGCTTTCCTTCCGCCGGCTTGGTTGTGACAAGGTACCTAAGTGCAAATCTCACAATGGATGCCGTTTTTATCGGTCCAGGGTCAAGCGTGGATATTTGCAAAAGATTATGAAAGACGCCTTCTTTATTTAGTTTCTCAATCACAGACTGGGCCAAGCTTTCATCATCAATCGGGTTTTTAATGCGCTTAATCTGCGTCAGAACCGTGCGGGGGACTTTAGTCGCATTCGAATTAATATCATGAAAAATCTCACTTTGAATCTTTGCGCGTTCCTCAGGACGAACTGATTTGTCAAAAACCAACCCCGTAACTAACATATGTAGTTGTTTTCTGAGTTCGGAAATCCGTTGTTCCTGTCTTGATTCAACTCCGCTTTCATAATGAGCAAATATGCGGTGTTGCCCATCAATTACACAAATGCTGTTCATCTCTTTGGGGATGATCATCTCACAGTTGCCCTCCAGATCATTGATTTTGTCAATGCTTACCATCGCATCGGCCATGTCTCTGAACATTACATTGTCAGGGAGTGCAACGATAATATTGTTATAGAATGCTTCACCTTTTTTATACAGAAAATCTCGTATTTGCTTAATTTTTCCCTTTTTTATCAAGCGCTGATAAAGCCAGATGGAATCCTCCCAATTATCTTTTCTCAAAACATAGCATGTATCCAAGAGATCTTCAGCAGACATCAAGAATGAAACAATTCGGACTTTATCTGAAATACCTGTAAACTCTCTTGGATAAATGATGGGAGCAACGATGTTTTTTATCTCGCCAGAACTTGTACGCATGCCAATTTGATTGGATTTCAGGCTTAAGAATCGAAAAATCTCATTCCTCGCAGAGCACTTTATACAGCTTACAATCCATTTGAAATAATTAAGAGTTTGTGGCAAAACAAAAACAAGGTTACTAAAGCGTTGATAGTCCTCTGCAGACAGATTTGGATCATTAAAGGGAATATACAGGCCAAATGGCTTGATACGATCAGACTGGTATTTTGTGAATAAAGGCTGTTGTTCAGGGAACAATTCGCAAAGCTTTTGGACAAAACTCGGCATATTCGCGTTAATTATTCCCATTGCCTCGTTCTTCGTCTGAATGTGCTCTGTGACATTGCTGGTTTTGACCGTGTCCTCGCAAATTAGCCATATGTTTTCATAGATAAACAAGGAATCGATCTCAACATCTCTGAATCCAATATGGATCTGCCTGTTATTTGTTGGTATGTATTTGAAGCCCGCACCTGTAAATGTGTTCCTTATGTTCCGTTTATGCGCAGTTTGCTGCTGCTTGAGCCTCTGTTCAGGAGTAGGCGGCGCTTTTTTCTGTCTAGCCCTCATCACTATTCTCCTCACGAGCTTTTTTAAACTCTTCTGGTAGCTGCGATACCGCTAAATTTGGATTTGGTTCGATCGGCGGTTTATCTTCACGTATTTTAAGGGTGCCATCCTCTGCGCTCTTCAATCGTTTGCGGGAAATATTGTAGTATTCTCTTACGACTTCTGCACCGGCAAATCTCCTATCTAGCATAATCGCGGCGACTCCAGTCGTACATGACCCAGCAAATGGATCAAGGACTAAATCTCCTGGCTGTGTCAGTGCTTTAATAAGCCTTTGTGGAACTGCGACAGGGAACTGACAAGGATGTCCGGTCTTTTCAATATGCTTGGCATTAACATTTGGGATGTCCCAAACATCTGACGGGTTTTTCCCCAAAGGGTTTCCGCTGAGCTGTCCCTTGTGTGGCCCGCGATAGGCTCTTTTTCCTGGGTATTTCTGCGGAACGCGAACCTCGTCGAGATTAAACTCCTTCGGCTCTCCCTTTGAAAACCAGAGGATAACCTCATGTCTTCCACTAAATCTTTTCGTGCTATTAAGCCCGTGCCCAAAGGTCCAAATAATTCGATTCCGCAACACTAGTGGGTTTTCAAGTCCTTCGCTTAATGTAGTAAAAATATCATACACAATATAATCCAGAGGAACTACGCAAGCCTCTGTAATATGATAGCCAACCTGCCAGCATATACTTCCGCCTGTTTTCAAAACCCGGTACAAATCATGAAAGATTTCTTCATGTTGATCTCGAAATGCCCGTATATCATTATGCGGGTCTTCATATGCCTTTCCAATACAGTATGGAGGAGAAGTCACTACAAGATCAACAGATTCATCTGGCATGTCTCGCAAAAGATCCATGCAGTCACCATTGAGCAAAGTTACTTTGTGATTTGGTCGAAATGATTTGTATATTCTCATCTATCTCTAACCTTCTCCTGGGAATAGTAAAAGGGACGTGTTTCCCATGCAAACCTACTCTGTACAGCAGTATGTATGCTTGTAAATCAAATATCCTTACAATTCACTCTTCAAGGCGGTGCCGGATATCATTCAGCCATTCGCCCTTGTATTTGAAGTATCGCGGGCCAGCGACTGACCACTTGCTGCCGGTCAGAATCTGGGCCAGGGCCGACAGAGAGTACTTCTGCCCCTGGTATTCCACCTGTTTGTCATCCACGACCGTGCATTTGATCTCAGGGTTATAGCAATACTCGATCTCATCCCCGGGGGCGATATTGCACATGGAAAAGCGGAACGGAGCCAAGCGCTCTTTATGCTCTGCGTCAATCTCCTGGGCAGTTTCCTCGGCCTGCTTTTGCGCCTCGTCCATAGCGATCCGTTTCAGCTTGTCCGCGCGACCATGGATCTCTGCAATCGCCTCCAGGATGGAATAGGCGTCCTCCGGCGACATAGCATAGAATTCACGCACGCGCTGCTTCCCGTTGAAGTTTTCAATGGAGCGCAGGTTGGGATTCAGTTTGTCAATGATACTGTGGATCTTCAGATCAGAGAGCCTAGAGTTGACCTCATATGTTGCATAAACCCGGAAGGCAAAGGGAATGCACTCGCTCCGGTTCAGCTGCTGCAGCCGCTTAGCGATATCGTCCGCATATCCGATTTTCACATATTCGGGGAAAGATGGGTTGGTTAGTATGTAGATCACGCCAGATTTATCCATTTAGAGGCCTCCAAATCATAACCGTTCTATATTTCTCCGTTTTTTGCCTGCGTCAGGATTGTTTTGATGCGATCTTTGACTGTTGTTCTTATGTCTCCAGAATCTACAATTGGCACATAGTTGAGATGGTTCACATCAAAAGGAACACTTTCGCAAGCGCTACCTTTCTGGAAATAAAACAGCATTCTTCCTGTTCCAACATGTTTCAAAGCGTATCCTACTTCAATCATCACATTATGGCGAGCACCAGTAAGATCAGCTATGAAAATATCGCAGTCTCGGATATCTCTATACATGACTTCTCGGATGTCAAAGGTTCCGGTCTCTTTGGTTCCCAAGTCAGTTAGTTCTAAATTGAGCTCTTTTGCCACGGCTTTTAGTGCTTCTATACGATGATTTGCCCTACTCGCCTCAGGCTCTCCGTCACGTTCAGCACTTGGATACCATCGAGCAAGAAATGCTTTTTGAGGAACGTGTTCATATATTTCGTCATACAAGCTAATTGTATCACTGATATGGAGCTTGTCCACATTGCCAATGTTATTTCGCTTGACCCAAGAGAGGAAGCCCCGATATTTTGATGGATTTGTCAGTTTGTAATATGCAAGCGCACCAATTACAGCAACATTTTTCGTTGTTGCTGATATTTCAGATTCAACTAATGCTTGCTCTATATTTGTTAGTTCAGTCTTGACTATGGTCACAGCTTCGTCGCTTTTTTCCACTCGTCCATTTCGAATCAAAAAATCAAACAACTCGACAAAAAAGCTATATTGCGATTTGCTGATAAAAGAATTGACCATAGGGAAATACGTAAGATCAATTTCGCTGATTATTTTACGAGCCAGATAGTATTGCCAACCAAAAGAGGGATCACTAATGAGCTTTGAATCGGGAAACACTTCTGGGCTCGTAAGTATCACTTTCAGGTTGTCTTCAAGCATCAAA
This sequence comes from Candidatus Limivicinus sp., assembly GCA_045586065.1. Classification (GTDB taxonomy): domain Bacteria; phylum Bacillota; class Clostridia; order Oscillospirales; family Oscillospiraceae; genus Limivicinus. Next base: position 138,946 of record JAZMZR010000013.1, on the reverse strand, counting down.
GGGATTTGTTTTGCATTTATGTTATGAAAAATCGCACGTGAAAACTGCTCATTCTCTTGCGGATTGCGGAAAAGCAACAAACAAAACGGTGTAGCAAAATCGCTAATCACATCATCAGATGCACTTAATCGGTGGTTTCCATCAATTCGTGTTAAAATATGCTCCTTTTCGTCAAATCTAATATGTGCGATATTGATTCGTTCAATTGCAGGAAGTGGTGAATATGGTCCAATTACATTTTTTGTCTTATTTTGGGAGATACTGAACTGGAAACCGTTTATCCACTTATTCCAAGTCTTTCCCTCTTGTAACTCGGAATGCATGTACTCGAGTAAATCGAACCCTGTTTTGCCATCAGTCAGATGTAAAGAGAGGATGACTTCCGGAAAAAACCTATACTCTCCTTTGTTAAGAAAGTCGGCCATCTCCCCTTTATGCTCTTCGATCAGATCTCGCTGAACAGCTGGGTTAGGTTGTGAGATATGGCTGAGCATTTTATACGACGCAAACCCGCGAAGGCAAAGGAATCCACCCATTGAGTACTCTAATATCCCACTCAGCTTAACCATGGCGTTATCCTTTCTTATTCTGTAATCCCCGAATGCTTTACAGCGTCATCAATTGCATACATGAGCATGCTGGCGGTGGCAAGGCGACGATAGGCTTCTTCAGCAGATAATGTTTCATTATTTGAGTGAGCCTTAGGATTTCGGAGAGCTGACATGGCTCCAGCAAGCATTTGCATATACCCCTTTTGCTTGTTAAATCCGGTTTCTGTGCTTCGATCACAGAATTCAACAAGCGGATTGTTGGTCGAGAAAACGGTAGTCATAGCTGCGTCCCCGTCTGGCGCCTTGCTTCCTGGATTCACAATTGAAAACAAGTTTTTTACACGCGCATTGATCTCAATAAAAGCATCCTCTGCCGCGTTTGCAAAATGTCCGTCCTCATAAAGTTTCTTTGAAGATTTCTGGATTAGCGGATGTATGTAGGACCAAAGGTCAGCAGGCGTTTGTTTCTCTGCAGATGGTGCCTGGCCTTTGGCCGCAAGATAATCCAGTCCGAAGAGGATTTCCCCGATAGCGTATGGATTGATGAAGGTTTGCCCGAATTGGTTAGAGGCGAACAGAATATCCTTTGCTGCGCGCAATTGTCGGGCAATTTGAGGATCATCTGCTTTGCACGCATCCGCTATTGTAATGATGCTCTCACGAATACCGGCGACATCAACAGCCGAAAACTGCATACTCAGCACATTAGGAGTACCTGCAATCTGTCGGAGTCGTCCCGAAAGCTGATTTATCTGCATGTTCTTGAATAATGAATTCATTATCTATTCTCCCAACAACTCTTTTCCAAACTGCGCTTTGGCCTCCGCCCATTCCCTGATAGCCTGTTTGCGAAGATCATTAGCCTGACTGCGACGCTGCATCAGCTCGACTGCAATCTGATCCTGCACCTCCTTGGGAGGAAGCGGGATCTTTACTTTCTTTAGCGTGTCCGTGTTTACACCGGCTTGATTGTTGAAGTTCGTACAAAGCAGCTTCCAGTAGCCAATGCTTAGAAGCACATTGAAAAAAGCAGCCACGTAATACGGGTTCACGCCTTCTTTTACAGTAATTCTTGTCATGTGATTTGACGCAGCGCATAGAACATCGGAATCGAACACGGTTGTTTTTCCTACGAGATCCGGAGAATTTGTATTGTTGAAGATAACCTCGTTTTTGCGACAATAGTCTTCCGGTTTCAATCTGCTCTTCGGCACATATTTCTGGGTATCAAATGACAACTCACCTTCAGGCGTAATGCTAAACGGGCGAAGATGGGGCACGCGCTGATCGCTGGGCAAGTCATCTGCTTGGTCTTGCTTTCCAGCGGCAAATCCTGAGACGATCTTTTCGCTAATCTGTGCAATGGACGCATTGGGGTAAGAGGATTGTTCAATCTGCTTTCTAAAACTTACAAATCTGGGAGAGTAGTAATCTGCATCAATTCGTCCATCTATGTCAGAAAGATGTGTCTGATAGGAAATCATATTTGCTGAGGTATCAAATGATAATCCTAGCTTGGTTAGCATAAAGGATGCTGTTCCAGAAAGAAGCTTGTTTGAATCAATTATTCTCCCATTAAATTGATTGATTGCATTTCTTTCCAGCTGCACCAACTCCGCCTGTAATTCTTTGTCGTCTATAGCAGGTATAGGAATCCTTTTTATACTTTCGTAATCTAACGCGATTCTTGTTGTCCCTGTAACGCCTCTGTTTGAAAGGAGTCTGCCTATATTGGAGTTAAGAAAAGCGGCCAAATAGTACGGATCCATCCCAGATTTTAATCTAATCCTAACAATGTGCTGGTTGATGTTTGCGGGCAGACAGGACTCGGTAACTACAGCGCTCGTTCCAATTCGTCCAGTAATTGTTAAAAGTAAATCCCCACTTGCTAATTGAGAACGCTTTAATAGACCATTGTGAACGTTTTCCGTAATGTACTTCACATCAGAAAAATCAAATCCTCTAGGAGTAATGTTCTGAATTCGAAGAAACTTTATTCCGCTACTGCTGTATTGATCCTCATTAGCCCTTAATGGTGTTGCTCCACCAGAAATACTCTCAATAATCGATCCGAAAGTGGTTAATGAGGTACGCGAAGACAGTTCGGATAAAACCTGCGCATATTTAGGGTGATTGTAAAATGTATCGATTCTTCCTTCAATACTCCCCCGTTTGACAGCGAAGACGCAAAGGTCGTTCGCATCGGGGGTCATGCGAAAAAAGGTAATGCGTCCTTCTGAAACTCTTCGTACTTCTTTATGATCTCATCAAGCTGGGAGGCAGTCTTTCGACCGGTAGCATCATAGCCGATTAGTTCCGGAGCGGCCATGAAGATCGCTTCATCCGGATCTGGCTTCTCGGTTGCTTTTCTCTTCCGCACAAAGATAACAGACGCTTTCACCCCAGCACCGAAATGTGCGAAGGCATGCTGCGGCAAGCTCACAACTGCAAGCAGCTGGAACTTCTCCAAAATGAAATCACGTACATATTGCGAAGAGCTGTTGGTTAATACGCCGTCGGGAAGGACAATCGCGGCCTTTCCGATACCCGGCTTGAGGAAATCCCAAATACGCTCAACAAAGAGAATCTCCGAGCTCTGATTCTTGCGGGGCTTGGCTTTTCCTTTCGTGTCATAAGAATTACCAAGCTCATAGTTTGCGAGATACGGTTTCTCTGCATGATTGATGGTGGAGCCAAAGGGCGGATTCGTCAGGATCAGATCAAACTTGCCTTCTTCAAATCCGCGGTTATGATCATGCATCTTCTCGATGCTGTCAAGCGCGTCGAAGCTGATGACATTGGTATGCCCGTCATCATGTACGATCATATTCATTTTCGCAACGCGGGCGATCTCATCGTTGATCTCTATGCCGAAAAGATGCTTGGAAGCGAAATCATGCCAATAATTAAAATAGTCCACTGTGCCGGCGTCATAGTATTCGCTTGCCTGCGTCCGCATGTAGTCGAGCGCGTGCAGAAGGAAGCCGCCGGAACCGCAGGCCGGGTCAAGTACGTCCCAATCATGCTCCGGCTTCATCATTTTCACCGCAAACTCTATAATGGGGCGCGGCGTGAAATACTGGCCGAAATCTCCTTTGAAAAAGCCGTCCATGAACTGCTCAAATGCGACGCCTTTTACATCGAGGTCGGTTTTGCTCAGGTTGATAGCCTCCAAATGAGATACGACCGTGCGCAGCACCCGATCATCGACCTTGATGGAGTCCGTGAACACTTCCGGGTCTTTTACTTTCTGCTCATTGTAGAGATCGTTGATCCTCTCCGCCAGCTTGGACGAGGGTTCGTGGGTCTTAATTTGAAACTGGTAGGGCTCGCCTTTCTTCCGGGGCTTTTGCTCATCGCTGATTTTGACAAAGATGAGCTTGCAGAGCTCGCCAAAGGCGGTCGGAGGAGAAAGACGGCCTCCCCCCCAAAGCGTATTGTGGCATTTCTTGATGGCCGCAATCAAATCTTCCCTGGCAACAGGCTGAATGTCGGGGCAATCTTTTTTCTTCCCATCAGAATCTGTATATACGCCGCCCTTGTAAAAGCGGTACTCTTGCGGCTTCCCATAGGATTTGGGAAGGTCAGCAATGATATTATTCTCACGCTCGAAGATACCGGTGCTATCGTTAGAGAAATCCAAAACTCGGCGCGTCGCGCCCGCGATAATGACGACATAGCTGGCTCGCAGTTTTACCCAGGTAGCATTGCCAACGCCCTGTTCAATCGCCTGCAGGAATTCTGCATCAGTAACGCCGTCACGTTTACATTCCACGACTGCGTAGGGCTTCTTGCATTCGTCGTCAGAGAAAATGACGATATCCGCTCGATCGGTCGGCATACGATCCGGGATCGTTACCTCGACTTTAATACGGTGTGCCGGGTAGTCGTAGGCATAAATCAGCTCTGCCCAGAATTCAGCCCGAACTTTTTCCTCGGGATCGTTATAGTTTTCCGTGTGATTATCAGACGTGACATAGATAATCTTCTGCTTGTTCTCCGGGCCGGTAATGATTGCATATCCGTCTTTAATTGCTCTATCAAGGTAAGTCATGTTTGCTTCCTCCTAGTACTATCGAGACTATGCACCAAAAAGATACGATTAACTCGAAATCAAATGCGGGGCGACTACTGTCTCTGTAAGAACATCACATGATAAGCCCCGGCCGTCATATCATCCAAATCGGAACGATCAGATTATCCCTGTCGAAAGCGCTGAACTTGTCGGCCATGCACAGAACTGCGCCCGTGCCGAGTTGGAGCGGTGATCTGTCGATCACGTTGAACACGCGGGTCAGGCGCCTGTCCGGCGTAGCGGTCTTTTTGATCTCCAGCGGGCAGAGCTTGCCGTCGCCCTCGAGGATGACGTCGATTTCTTTGGCGTCACGATCGCGGTAAAAGTAGAGGTATGGCTCGAGGCCTGCGTTCTGATAGCTCTTCATAATCTCCGACACCGTGAAGTTTTCCAGCAGAGCGCCGCTCATGGCCCCGCTTTCGGCTACCTCAGGGGAGGACCAGCGTGTCAGATAGCAGACCAGACCGGTATCGTAAAAGTAGACCTTCGGCGTCTTGATTGTGCGCTTAAGGACATTATTGGAATAGGGATGCAGCAGGAAGATGATCCCCAGGGTTTCCAGGATATTGATCCAGGCTTTTGAGGTCTGTATGTCGATGTCGGCATCTTCAGCGAGCGCGTTATAGTTCAGCAGCTGAGAGCAGCGGGCGGCAACCGCGGTAACAAAGCGGTTGAACTTCAGTGCGTCCACGCTGCCGGAGAGCTCCCGCACATCGCGCTCCACATAGGTGGATAGATAGGACGAATAGAAGACATTCCGATCCAGCACAGGGCCGCTGATGAGTCCCGGCATGGAACCTCGCCACAGACGTGCGAAAAGCTCCGGTGTAGTAACCGGATTGATCTGATCTCGCTCGGCAAGAAGCCGCTCCAAATCCGGGGTAAACGGAGCGCAAGGCGCACCGATTATTTCCCTCTGGGACAGCGGCGACATGTGCAGCAGTGCCACGCGTCCGGCCAGGGACTCCTGTACGCCACGCATCAGGCGGAAAATCTGCGAACCGGTCATCCAGAAGGCCCCAGGGGTGTGATGCTCGTCGACATGAATTTTGATATAGGTGAACAGCTCCGGCGCATACTGCACCTCATCGATCAGTACAGGGGGCTGGTGAAGCTGCAGAAACAGTGCGGGATCATTCTTTGCCATGTCGCGCTCGGCAAAATCGTCTAATGTTACGTATTTACGGCCGATGTTCTCTTTCTCTGCCAACGCCCGGAGCATAGTCGTTTTACCTGCCTGGCGGGGGCCGGTCAGCAGGATCGCAGAATATGACTTGCTCAGCTCCAAAACACGGTTTTCCATATGTCGGCTGATGTATTCCATAAAGGCACCACCTTAAATGCGTAGGTTACGGCTAATTTTAATTCTGAACTTATTATAGCCGAATAGTATCTGGAAGTCAACAGAAATTGCGGCTAATTTTATTAAAAATAAAAAATTAGCCGAGAGTGGTAAAGGGGAGAGCGTTAGTGCCCTCTCTCAAACTGAAAGAAATAAAAACGCCCGAATCATTACTCTTGCGCAAGGCAGATAATGATTCGAGCGATGGCATTTACAATTATGGCTCAAGATTGGTTTCTTCAAAGTAGGGGGAAGCAAAGAAATCGGAAATGTTGATCCCCAGCCCCTGGCATATCTCATGAATCACGCGCAGCTTCACAGAATCGTATGCGCAGTTGATGATATTGCCAATGGAGGACTTGGGCACGCCGCTTTTTATATATAGCTGATACTGCGTCATATTCCGCTCGCGTAGGAGCTCCTTCAAGCGGGCACTGACCGCCTCATTTAACTGCATACCATCACCACACCGTTCCTGTAACTGTACTACTCATTATAGGAAGCGGCCTTGCGAAATTAGTCCTTGTAGCTGTACTAATGATCGATTTTGTGGTATGGTCATGCCGAGGTGATTTTATGAAGAAAACCAGCTATGCCTACTTCGTAGAAAGCCCCCGAAAGATTGACGATCTGATGGAGCCGAATCCAATCGAGCAGGAGACCGCCTATGAGATCGTAAAGACCGTAAAACTATCTGGGATCGACTATGAAAACTTTATCACAGACATGATCGCGGACCGACAGTTCATTGAGGACAATGCAGCACTATGTTCGCAGGGAGAAACATGGCGATGCCTTTTGATACAACGGCGCGGGCGAACAGGCGGCGTACTTGTAGTACCTGCAGACAGTTGCCATGTCGGCTGGGCTGCTGTACTTTGGGATAAGGCATAAGGAGAAAAAACGTTATGCAGAAAAAGACTTATCCGAAAGCATTCAAGAAAGAAGTGGTCCAATTCTATGAACGGAATCACACGATTGCCGAGACTCGAGCAAAATACGGAATCTCAGAATCCACGCTTTTCGACTGGAAGCGCAAATATGATGAGGAGCACTTTCTTTACGTACCTGGCCCCGGCCAGAAAAAACGCTTCCGAGATGCACAGGCGCATAATAAAAAGACCGAGCAGGAGCTGGAAGTGCTTGCCCGATGCCCCTGCGGCATCTATGCGTCAATAGATGACAAGATCGCCGCCATCGAAGCGTTGGAAGGCGAATACTCCGTCCACGTTTTATGCGAAGCACTCCACCTTTCCCGCGGAACGTATTACAACCGCAAGCGGCGAAAGGGTCAACTGAACACCTATGAGGCAAACGATGAAGAATTAAAACCGATCCTTGAAAAGCTGTTTCATGAAAACATGGACCTTTTAGGCCGGAAGCCCATGCAAAAGAAGCTGCGAGATCAGGGCATCTATGCCAGCGAGAAACGCATAGCCCGCCTCATGAAGGAACTTGGCTTGTTTGTATCAAAGCCGAAGTACCAAGCAGAACACAAAAAGCCCATACCCAATCCGTATTTTCGCAACCGCTTGGATCAGCAGTACGACCAGACTGCTCCGAACCTGGTTTGGGTCAGCGATATCACATATGTAAAAGTCGGGGCGAAGTATTATTACATTTGTGTGATTCTGGATTTGTTCTCCCGAATGGTGCTTTCCTATGGATTATCAGACAGCATTGACACCACTATGGTGGTACAGACTTTTTTATCTGCTTTTTCCAAACGAAAGCGGCCGGCCGACCTTCTGTTCCACAGTGACCAGGGGACGCAGTACACTTCCTTTGTCTTTCGGGAGATACTGCGAGATTTGCGTGTAAAGCAGTCTTTCTCAAGGCCCGGCGTGCCCTATGACAACGCAGTCTGCGAATCGTTTTTCCATACGCTGAAAAAAGAGGCGATCTATCACCATCTGTATGAAACGCCCGAGGATTTGAGTGCCACGATGGACGCTTATATTGCGTTCTATAATGAAAGAAGGCCGCACCGGGCATTGAACATGCTGACTCCGGCAGAAAAAGAGCGGGAGTTTGCAAATATGCCGCAATAAAAAAGATCCCCCACTTTTAGACTTCCGGAGTACGGGAGTCCAAAAGTGGGGACCTATTCAAAAAAAGATGTCGCGCGGTTTTTGAGAAATCGCTCAAGACAAAAAAGTCGGTGTTTTCAGGGCTTTCCAGTTCGGGTAGTATGAACATTTAAGAAAGCCAATTTGGAACCGAAAAAGATGTCAGGTAGAATTGCCTTCATCCTTTTCTTTCCTAATACGAAGTATGTTTTCTTCTACTATGGCGATTAATGCAGATTTCCCTTGATAGGCATTCTCTAATAGTGTTTTTGCGGCTTCAAGTTTATCAAGGGCTATATCATATTCTTTCTCTTCTTCCAAAAGCATTGCATAATTGTTGTAAATAGAGGCTATGGAAACATGAGTTTTCCCCCACAGCTTTTTGACCCTGCTTTCGGCAAGCTGGAAATACTTATGCGCATTTCCCTTGTCGCCTAAATAAAAATACACATCTGCAATTCGTCCATAGAGAGTTGCTATGTTTCCCGCACACAGTTCTGCATTTCGGTTATACTCTTTGAGCGCTCGAAAATAGTAGTCAAGTGCCGCATCGTGTAGTTTAAGCGAATGATAGCATTGAGCTTGATTGCTATAATATGTCCCCATGTCATCCGGAGAGGAATCTCCAAGCTTGGTTTCAATATCTATCGCATGTTGAAAACATGTACGAGCTTCACTTATTTCTCCGCTGTTAAAAAAACATAAACCAAGATTGTTCCAAGCAGCTGCAGTTGCAGGGTTATTCTCTCCGTATATGTCGACTACACAATTGAGGTATTCTTGCAAATATCTCTGCGCTTTGCCAAGATCAATATGTTGGTTTATCAGGCCTAGAGAGTTTTTTATGTCCACTGTTGCTGGATGGTTTTCTCCAAGTTGAACAATAAAAATATCAAGTGCTTTTTCCAGCATCACTTCCGCTTCACGGAATTCTCCTAAATCGAAGAGGAAATTTCCATAGCCCTGATATTTATTTGCAACCATCCAATGATTAATTCCGTAAATTGACTCCTCTGCATTTATCACTTCTTGAAATAGTTTCTTTGCTTCTTCAGGATTTCTTGTTGAAATACAGTTGGCCAAGTTAAATTTTATATTTTGTGTTCTCGAATCGTCCTCCCCATACTGGTTTTTTGCGAGGTCAAGTGCTTCTCTAAGAAACATATAGGCATAGCCATCACATTTCGTGCCTTCAATTGCCATATATGTAGTCCCAATATTTGTGTAAATGGGTATCCAGTCGAGGGCTGTAGAAGTTGTTTTCTCCATAAGTAACATAGCTTTTTTATATTGTGTCAAAGCATATTTGTGATAATAAAGCCCATTATAAACCAGCCCTATGGAATTGTATGTATGCACTAATCTTAGCAACTTTATTCTTTTCTGCCCACGGTAAATCCTAACACTGTGCCGTAGCAATCTTAACGCCTGGCGGTAGTTTCCTATGTCAGTGTAAATACGTGCCAAATAATATAGGAAATCAGCGTCTGTTTCCTCATGCAAATCTGACTCAAGCAGATCATTAACTGACCAACTAAACTGAATTAAATCAGTTTTTGCTGCTCCATGTTCATCTTCTTTATACTGAAGTAACTTTGTTAGCGAGCAAATAAAAGGTCTACACCGAGAGTATAAAGTATCCTTATACTGAAAACGGACAGCAGAAGCGATGACTGAATGCATGGAATAACAAGTATGGTTGTTTTTTTGATTCGAGCGTATCCAACCAGACTTAGAAAGCTTAATCAATATCGACCTATCTTTTTGATCAAACCACTCCCTTGCTTGCTGATAACTAAATGGAAGAGAAGGTATTACTGAAACCGGAACTAATAAACTCGTCTCCTCAGAACCTAACTTTTGAACAGAAAATAGTAAAGATAGTTGTTTAATTAATATTTCTTCTTTTTGCAGGCGCTCATGCTTTGCCGAGGCTCTTTCGTTACTCATATTGAAGCCTAAATAAACAAGCTTTTGATAAAACTCCTGCAAAGAGAATTCTTCAATTTGTGCTATTTTAGCTAATAATTCGATGGTAACAGTATGTCGGTCGGCAAGTTCAATTATTTCTTCTAAAGTATACTGTGGCGCAGGCTGCAGCTTGTAATGAGACAAGAATAATTCTTTGCATTCTTCCATAGGCAAACAGTCTACGGTTACAGTTTGGATAGATGAAACACTTTCTACTCTGCTGGTAATGAGTAATCTACACGGCAAGTCTGCTATACGAAGCAGATTGTCATCTTCAAGTGTTTCAACATTGTCTATTACCAGAAGCAGACTATTTCTAAGCGTTTGTATTATTGAGTAAGCCTTGTCCCATGCTTGATCAAAATCCGCTATTCCTCTTGTCTCCCTAAACGATTTTGTAATGCTATAATATATATTTTGATTGTCATAATACACCCAGGCGATTTTATATATCCCGTGTTTTTTGCACGGGGTTTTCTCAATTTTTTTGATTATTGCTTTCGCAATCTCGGTCTTTCCAATACCACCAATACCAGAAAGTGTTATTGACGTCTGGTTGGTTAATTGTTCAATTATTTGATTAATTAGAGCCTCTCTTCCTGCAAATTTATCCGTCAAATCATACGGCCTATCAGATAAGAGCGTTGGGTATTCATTTGGGAGCGTTAAAATTCCTTGGTGTTTTATTAGCTCTATTTCTTTTCGTAACTCATCTATGGTGGCTTGAAGCGAAAGAAGACCATTGAACAAAAACGAGGAGTCATTCTCCAAACACTCTATTAGCCTAGGCAGTATTGATCTAAGCAGACGAGATATGTATCCCGCCTCTTCTAAAGGATATGTAATATAGTCTTTTTCATATTGTTTTAACAGTATGCCAGCTAGTGTATTATTATCTTTTTTGCTGAGAGCAACTTTTTCAATTGTAATAGATACTTCTTCAAGCAATCTTTTTGTTTCACTGACTATATATGGTCTTATTTTTAAGGGAACCTGAAGCGACTCGAGGCGTTTATCAGATGTTTCTTCTAAAACGACTCGATCAATTTGGCTCCTCAATGTATTTTGCGTAGTACTATAGTAGTCAGAAGCCTCATCAATAAGCTCGCTGAAAGCTTCTTGAGCAACAAGATTAGGAGCAAATAAGGCACACGCAATTTTTAAAGCTGTTTTTATGATACCGACTTCAATTCCCAATGATTTCACCTTTGATCTGTTTGTTTTAGCTTCGAATTAGCATTTTTCACGCAGGCGAAGTGTTTGGTCAGCTAGGAAAGGTATTGTATGGACATAAGCCCATTGATTGAAAGGCTATTTAAAACTGTATATATTAGTAATACATAAATTGTCCAGAAAAACCGCTGTTAACTATTGCTTTTTTAATCCTCTCGCTTTTCGGCTTGTCTCGAGAGCTTAACCACCAGCAACAGTTTTCCGGTTCCTTCAATGAAGAACAAAGTTTCGCAATATAGGGCAAATCTATTTCGGAGAAAGAGAATCCAAAACTATATATATCATGGATGTTCAAATTCTCAAGTCTGCGCCAAAGGTCTTGATTGTGTTGAATGACACGCGTTGTGTTTTTTTGTAGAAGTATCATCGCTTCGCTTAGCCGCTTTCGAGCGTATTGATAATCACCGCCGAATGTACTAAGTTTTATTATCCTATTCTTTGAATCACTATATCCAACGACTAACTTGCTTTTGACTTTTCTAAAGCCATGAATATGGAATACTTGATTAGCCGGAACATTATAGTTTTGCTCCAATGTCTCAGTGTAGTTGAATGTTAAAAAGAGATCTCCTGCTCTGCATCTACCCTTCTTCTGGCAAATCACATCCGTCCCAAACGATATTTGAGAAAAGGGAAGTTTAACTGATTCGATCCATTCTGAAAAAAGAACAGGAATATGCTCTATTGCTGTATATAGATTATCCGCATTATGTTCGGATAATTCCATTATGTACTCTTGTGTAATGCCGTCTTCTTCAGTAATAATATCTTCTGTTTGAGCATCATGATATATCTCTATATTCAAGTAAAACAAGGCTTCCTCAAAGTTTTGCCAATTGTCTTTCGCATTTTCTCGATCGAGGCGCTCAAACATATGTAGCAGAAGCTTCATTAACTGATTTCGTGCTGATTCTTCTTGCCCAAATGAATCTTTTCTATAGACAGGAATAAAAGGCCAGTGGCTAGAATAATCATCATAAACGGTCTGTTCTTTTATCCAACGCTCAAAATCCGAATAACGAGTCTGATAACCATGTGCTATATCAAACCCGTTCCCGATAAGAAATAACCTTGAACAGGCATCCTCATTTTCCGGTTTCACTATGTTTATTCTCTCCATCCATATTTTCCAACGCATATACGACTTGAATTATTGATGGATGCTCCACAGGAGCATAATTGCTCATAGATGAAAGCTTAACCATTCTCTGTAGCTACAAAGTTGCGCTATTATCTGAAAGGTAATTGCGACAGAACAAAACTCATTGTATCATAGGCATTGTTGCAGGCATAGGCTTGGACGCAATCTTTTATTCTATATTCCTTGGTTTGACTACCAACGACTTTTTCCCATCCATTTTTTTCTGCTCCCCAGTCACAGATTCCCTTTATTACTATGAATGGGATACTTCTGTCCTTATATACTTGACAAGCATAGTAAATGCCAGTTGCCTCCATTTCCCCACCCACAATATTTGAATAATCTCTATCTGCTGCGGCTTCCAAAAGCTTAAGCTTTTCTGCCGTGTCGCTAAGAACAGTGCCTCCCGTTAGCAGTGCATCATAGTACCACTTGAAATCGCCGACTTCCTTCGGTGGGTTATTGAACTCCAGTTGACGGACACTAGCATGAAACTTGACGTCTGTCGAATATGCCTCGTGTTTTTTTAAAGTTACTATTCCGTCCGTTACCTTGTTGAAGTTATCATAAAATACTAGCTCTTTTGAAATCAAAACATCCCCTAATGACTGTTCCAGAGGGTTTATTCCGAATGCAACGCCAAGCGATATGACATATTGGGGTGTGAAGTATTTTAATGCAGTGTTTATAGCATTAAAGGAACCATATTGTGTGAAAGATGAAGTGCTAGAAGGCCATACATGAAGGACAGGTACGCTCTCTACAGTAGCAAACTGAAAGGAATATCCTTCGGTGACGAACATCTCAGGTTCTTCTGTTTGGCTGGCTTGCAATAATCTTTTGGAAACCACTGCTCCTTCCACAGTATTTGCGGTAATAATCAATACTTTGCATCCCTGTATTTGCTTTTTAAAATCTTGCTGTTTGAGATTCTTGTGCTTTGGTAATTCCTCAATTTGTGATTTATATGCCTCAACAATCCTCGAACCTTTTTCATCCCAGAATGCCTTCATGTTCTTAAGAACCGCGTCCTTATGCTCACAGATTTTTAGAATTTTCTGGGCAAGTGTATCATCTATTTCAAGGTATATCTTGTTAGCGTCACGATCCATTATTATACACTTCCTGTCTATTGAGGAAACCAAATCTGCCCTATTGCAAATCTCTTTAAGCAGTAATAGTTCCCGATATTTTGAAACAAGTTTTTGCTTTTGCTCCTCCATGAACGCTTTCTGTTCTGCGCCAAAGCACGGAAGGGAAATATCAGTCTGTCTAATAATGTTATAATCACTATAAGATGTGCAATCGGCGAAGCCCCGGCTATGATAAAAACAATACAACAATGGTATGTCAAGAACTCTCGTTTCGACATGATTATGTGCATTATCCTTCAGGCGATTTAGTCTGTTTTCTCTGATCTTGTTCCAAGGTTTCCCTTCTGAATCCTCATATGTATATCCGTTTTCTTCGACATCTCCAAAAAAGCACAGTCCCCATCCTCGGTTTCTGACGTCTTCTTGACTTCCCGGAGTGAGCTTTTTTGCAAACTCTATGGTATACGCATTACTTGGATCAATCCTGGCCATCCCATATGCAATACCTAAAAATAGCATGGTATCCTTGCTCTTTGTATATGCATACTGGGCAAATTCCTTGTGGTCGATATGTGGCAACCTAAAGATGAAGTACATCAACTCATCCCTTAGCCTTAGAAATGATTCTTCAGGATTGAATGAATCATCTTCAATCTCTTTTAATTCCTTCACTATAGAGTCGCTATCCTCATACGAGCGTTTGTAAATAGCAAAAAGATTATCATAAATCTGTTTGCACTGTTCCTTACCTAATTGTAACAGCTCGGGCTTAATCATATTGGTTATATCATCGTAGAACGTCTGAGAAAACCATTTTACAATTAGCGCAGGGTGTTCTAAAGCCGCGTCTAACATTGCATTAGAAATGAAGTAGATTTGGAGTTCCTGATGATAGAACTTGTGGATAGTACCTCCATTCACACCTGTCAACACCAACAAATCGCGAAATGCTCGTAAATCTTTTGTATACTTGGGAAGATCGCTTGTTTTTTTATAGAGACTTAGGGCAGCGTTTCTTATTCCTTCAAAGCTAGTTTCATAGACCACTTTCTTCTCTTGTTTTTCTCTCTCAAGCCATTTATCTATAAATAGGCTGATCAACTCGTATTCATTGTGAACATTTTCAAGGTCATCGCTTTCTGCTACAAATAAGATCATTGTTGCAAATAACGGCCTGGTCAACAGCGATTTAATTGGTTTAGCAATGCGGTCGATTCGATTGATTACTGCGTTTCGTTTGTTGTTGTCCTCTAAGCATCGCGATATAAAAACCTTATATTCATCATCCTTCCATGGAAGCACTTCCACTTTTTCGGCAAAGTATGAGTCAATATTCTCATCTAACCTTCCGTAATAACTGCTCCTACACGATACCCAAAAATGTATATTCGATTCTCCTAACTGTGCGATAAGAGCGCTTGCTCTTTCACTATTGTCCAAATAAGCTTCTTCTAAGCCATCTAAAAGCAGGATTCCGTTCAATCCTGTCCCTGCGTCAACTATCCGTTTTAATGCCTTATAATAGCCATAATACTTACTTTTTGATTTTTTCTCCTGCGATAAGTCTAAATCTGGTACATAGCAATAAAAGAAATCTTTATCAAACGAGTCTTCATTATCATCGCCGATGCCCATGTACAACCGCAAAAAGACAGAGGTTTTACCGCAGCCACCCTCACCAACGAAGATAACATTTTTGTCCTTATACTCTTCATATATCTGTCCAATCCCTGTGCAAGTGGTATTGTGCTTGTGCAAGAAAAACTTTGGAGTAATGAATGCATCCTTTATAATTCCTCCGATAGACATTCTATCTCTAAAACCGCTAATAGCAGGTCTGTTCATTACAAATTCAACATTGTTAGATTTAAGATCTATCAGTGTCTGTTCGCTTTTCATATTTCAGTACTCCAAATAATCCGTTTTGATTGGCTTGTCCACTGAACCAATGATGGTTTGTTATTGGATTTTGAGCAACCGACGAATAGTGCTTGATGTTGTTCCCCGAATGTATGTTGTTTTATACGCTCTTGTCATCGCATTAACGCTGTGCTCTACAGAATTTCAGCACACTCGAATTAAATGCGGCCATGTCCGGGTAAACAAAAGAGGGTTACATGGCCCGACCCTCAGGGCGGCAAAAACAAAGATTTCTTTGTCGATTACATAGATATTATAGCATAATAGCGATGAAAACGCACTACAGATTTATCCGCAAAACTCTTTTGCAGCAGAGAATTCTCACTATCACCCTATAGATTTAGCTATACATGGAAATGAGCCCTCGGTCGAAACCGAGGGCTCGTCACATTTCATTCTGATTGTTTGTCAGCTTACGTGGCGTCCGCAGCAAGCACTCGGATCTGAGCAAGATCCAGATCCTTAAACTGCGTGAATTCCGTATTCCCGTCCAGGTCTTCATAGACGAAAGCCAATGTGTAATAAGGCTTTGCCCCAGGAACTACGACCTGTGCCTGGCACAAAATGCAATAGTTCATGCCTGCCACAACCTGAGAGGAAAGCACTCGGATCGGAGTGTACGAAGCTCCTGTCAGGTACTCGGAGGCCTTTTCGAAAGCGGCCAT
Source organism: Candidatus Limivicinus sp. (assembly GCA_045586065.1). Lineage (GTDB taxonomy): Bacteria > Bacillota > Clostridia > Oscillospirales > Oscillospiraceae > Limivicinus. The sequence goes on along the minus strand of JAZMZR010000013.1, from coordinate 122,885 downwards.
TCCGTCCTCCTGAGGCTCTGCGAAGGACCATCCTCCGGGGAGCTGCGCCGCAGTGCTGGCGTTTTCGTCAAGCTCGCCGTAAACCGTCATGCTTGCGATTTCCGCAATCTCGGCTTTCCCTTCCAAATCCTCGTAGATGTAAACGATGGCGAAGTAAGGCAGGGAGTTCGGATAGATCACCTGCGCCTTGCAGAAGAAAGCATGATTGGTTCCGGCCACGACCTGGCTTCCGAGATAGGCAATCGGCTCATAGCCAACGCCAACAAAGCCATCCATGGCCTTGTCGAAAACAGCGCGGCGTTCTGGAGTAATGTCCGGCGACTCGCTGTTCTGCCAGCCTCCGGTGATATTGGGCTCAGGCTCTTTCGAATTGCCCGCTGATTTAGTGACTACATAGTAGTGTGCGTTACCGAAAGAGCTGCCGGTCACTTCCTGCCAGTTGGCGTAGATATCGTATACTCTGTCAGGCTCCAGAAGCAAGCCTCGCTCGAAATCTTCTGCTTCGGTGAGCGTTACTTCTCTCAGAAACTCATCCTGCTGAGACTGCTCCGCATCCGCAGGAAGGGCAAGGACGTCGATATCCCACGAAACGATGCTTACGCTCTGAGCGGGAAAGCCCGGCCAAATGAGCTTGACGGTCACCGGCTCACTGAGGCCAATGGGTTCAAGATAAGTGAGGATGGCGGGATCGGTCGGGCCAAAACCGCAGGCTTCGACACCACCGTATTCTCCGTTCTCCTTAGGCCAACTCCAGCCATAGTTGCTGGGCTGGATGGACATGCTCTCGAAGGGGACGGCATCGTCTGTCGGCGCGAGGATCAATTCCGGTACTTTTTCCTCCGTATAGATTCCCGGCGCGGGCTGAGGCTCACTCACCGGACGGTAGGCGCAACCGGTCAGCATGGCAGCGCACAGAGAGAAAAGCGCGATTATCGCAATCAGTTTTTTCATAGTGTTTATTCTCCTTATCGAGGCGGTATTTATCCGCGAAGTATTGTTTTATGTTCTTTAGACGATTGTACTCTTTTCTTGTTCCAAGGACAATTCCTGAGATCACATGGACATCGTGAAGCCCTGCTCCTCGTCCTCGGCTTCATCTTCCTCAATTTCGGCTTCGGAGTCCTGATCATAGTCAGCCTCTTCGGTGTAGGACTCGCTCTCGGAGTCTTCTTCCTCCAACTCATCTTCTGTTGCTTCGGCTTCCGATTCTCGCTCGACCATCTCCCGTTCCAGTTCCTCTTCAATGAGTCCGATGAGGAACTGCCGCTGCGTCATGTTGTTTCTCTGGAGGTATTCCTTAATCCGCTGGAACAGATCCTCCGGCACCTGAAATGCGATAGTTCTTGTGTTTGCCATGGGTTCTCCTTCTTTCATCTGATTTTTAGGGTGAAGCTCATTTTCAGCGGCCTGCGCCACAAACTCAGCCATCGTCATGTCGTGAGCTTCCAGGTACTGACGGATTTGGTTGTGCAGTTCGGCATCGATTTTAACGGTGATGCCTTTCTTCTCGCCACTGGGCATTTTCTTTCGTTCCTTTCCTCAAATTTATAGTGGTCGAATTCGACCACTTTATGACATGGTCAGTGCTTCGCTCTGCTCCTGTACTTCCTCGATGTTCATCAAGAAGGACGGGTCTACGACGATCTCCGACTCGTTCCTGCCGTTGAACAGCGCAAGGATATGTGCCGTCTGAATCTTCGCTTCGTACACGATTCCGTTCTCTCCGAAGCGATGGGCAAACCATTTCGCAGTCTCAGGATTCAAGGTCCACGACATGGCATGCACTCTGTTGCGGTTGACCGAGGTGACGCCGCGATAAACCGTCACCGGATCAGATAATTCGGCAAGCTGGAGCTGCTCTTCCGTGTCCATGAGATATCTTGGATCGGCTTTCTTAAAGAGAGCAATCAGCTTGCTTTGACTTACATTCGGGTCCATGTTTGGATTCTCGGAGCGCATCCAAGCGCTCGCCAGTATTTTCCCCAACTCCGCAGCGGTCAAATAAGGCGAGGAGTATTTCAGGAATGTCAAAGCATACGGCTTGTTCACCATCATGTAGATATCAAAGGGCTTTCTCGCCGCGTTGATCATCTGCGTCATAGTGTCTTGCCATTGCTTGAGCGCGTTTTCATCCTGCGTGATATCCGCAATTTGCATCTGGCCGTCCTTACGGAGAGGAACAATGCCGGAAGAAGTAAAGGGATGCTGCACAACCGCCAGGCTAAACTCGGTCTTATGAATCTCCGTCAACAGGAGCGCAATGGCTACCGCCTTTACTTGTTCAAGGTCTGTTCGTCGTTTCATTTTGATTGCTTCCTCATTTCTTATTTTTGCTTACCCTCTGGAAAGCAGGGGGCAAATCGCCGTGTTTCTGCGCTTTCCCTCCGCTCTGCCGGCTTTCACAGCGAAGAGTGGCGTCCATGCCTTACCCATCCGAATCGTCGCAAACAGCGCTTTCTATGGGCGAAGACCGGCTTTTGTTTTCGCCTGCTTTCGATAGAGCTGGCATTGAGTGAGCTCCGCTCGGAAGCTCTGCTTGCACTTGTTGGCGCACTTGGCACAGAGCTTGTTGTATTCGATCCTCTTTGTTTCAGGGTTAATGAAGAAGGCCATTTCCCCGCGATCCTGATGAGACTGTTTTTTCATACGCATTCCTCCAAATAAAAAACCGACTGCTTTGTGCAGTCGGAATTCTTACAGCTTGTTATAGGTGTTCTTCGACCTCATGCCCACCGCCGAAGATGATCTCCAGTCTCCCATCGTGGTAGACTCGGATACACTCAATCATCTGTCTCACGATGGTATCATCATAGGAGTCCTTGTTTTTGGCTCTTTCTTCGATAGTCGCCTCAATTTCAGAGAGGCGATGTTTTACGCTCTCGTCATCGGCAAGGCTTTCCTGGATTACAGCAACGCGGCGCTCCAGTTGCTGTTTTTCTTCGGATATCTCTCGGAACTCGTCCTCATGCGATTCGAAGTCCGTTCCCGCAGAGACGCTTTCGTTGATCAATTCAAGGGTTCTTTTATCAAGCACAGCGATTCTGCGCTCCAGCAGGTCTACCTCATCGGAGCCTCCGTTCAGGCCGATGGCATCCCCGATGGTCGCCTTCATCAGCGTCAGATAGGTCGATTCATCCTCCTCGTTGAAGTGATTGATAGCTCGGACGATAGCGCTGTGGAGAGCGGCTTCATCCACACTGATGGAATCTTTGCAGTATTTCGTTCCGTTTTCCAGACGATTGATGCAGCGCCAAACGATCTTCTTTTTCCCTCGGTTGGTCCAGGTGACCCGCTTATAGCGGCTTCCGCACTCTCCGCACATCAGAACGTCAGTCAGGGCGTATCTGGAGTATTTCCCGCTTGCGGTGAGAGCTTTTTTCTCGAACTGTGGGACGATGGTTTTTCTCCTCACCAGCTCCTCCTGAACACGGTTGAACACTTCCCGTGAGATGATCGCTTCGTGATTGTTCTCTACGATGTACATGGGAGCCTCACCCTCGTTCTTCTTGCGGGTTTTGGAGATGCAGTCAACGGTTACCGTCTTTTGGAGGATGCAGTCTCCGCAGTATTTCTCATTCCGAAGAACATTAAGGATCATGTGCTTGCTGAAGGTCAGTTTCTTTTCGGGGAAGGAAATACCTTCGCTTTGCAGCTTCTTGGCAATTCCGTCAATGGTCATGCCTGACAGGTACATTTGGAAGATGCGATCCACGATCAGCGCTTCAGCCGGTACGACCTCCGGCTCACCGTTTTCGCCCTTCTTATACCCGAGAAGCTTTTTGTACATGAAGATGCATTTACCTTCCTCGAAGTTTTTCCGAAAGCTCCATGTCACATTCTTGCTGATGCTCTCGGACTCGGCCTGAGCGAATCCGGCGTAGATCACAAGGTACAGCTCACTGTCGCATTTCAGTGTGTCGATGTTTTGTTCCTCGAAGAAGATTCCGATCCCTCTGGCCTTGAGCATTCGCACATAGTCGAGGCATTCAACCGTATTCCGTGCGAAGCGGGATACTGATTTCGTGATGATGTAATCGATCTTTCCAGCCAGACATGCAGAGATCATCTTCTTGAATTGCGGTCGTTTATCTGCGCGAGTACCTGAGATTCCTTCGTCCGGATATAAGCCCGCAAACTCCCATTCCGGATTTGAGGCGATCATCTCGGTATACACCTTTTTCTGGTTCTCGTACGAGGTGAGCTGTTCCTTATCATCTGTGGACACTCGGCAATATGCGGCCACTCTTTTCTGCCGGTATTTTTCTTTGTCCACGAGGAAGGACTGTCTCGGCTCCAATACGCTGACTCGCTTTTTCGGGCGTTTCTCTACGCTTACTGGCATAGTCATTCTCCTTCGGTAATCTCGGTCTCTGTTTTTGTATGCAGGGTGATACGCCCTGTCTTATCCATGGATATATAGGCAATCAGGTCTTGGAAGTAGTCACCGTTGAAGTTCTCCTGCGGATGCATGAGCAAGGCTCTTTTCCTGGCGATCTGTGCCGTGATCATTGCCTTGGCCTGTGTTTCTTTATATAGTTGGCTAGCAATATCTCCGATCCTTGCAATGATGTATTCCTCGCTCGGGTTTTCACGCTCAAGCTCGTTATCTATCTCCTGCTGATACCTCTGAACTAAGATGGATTCTGACTTCTTCGGCTTTCCCCTTGGGATCATAAGCTCTGTATTCTCAATGATCCGATTCAGCAAGATGGTGCATTTGCTCAGAAGCTCGCCGTCACTGATTCTCACACAGCATCCGCAATCGGCGTTCGTACACGTCCAACTCTCCTTGATCTGCCGTTTTGAGCAGATCTTTCGTATCATAGGAGACCCGCAGTTCTCGCAACGTACCCGATCCCGCAGGATTGCTATCGCTTCGGATTCTCGCTCAACTGTATTTCTCTGCCGAACGGCCTTGCATGCCGCGGCTCTTTCAAAGGTGTCTTCGTCTATGATCGGGTCATACTCTCCGCGACCGAGGTACTTGGCATTGTCTATGATGCGGGCAACACGAGCTTTATCCCAGCTATCCGTTTTCTCGGTGTACGGTATCTTTCGCTCCGTAAGGTCACCGGCTATATCCTTCAACGATGCGCCGGTAATGTACTCCTTGAATATGGCTCTGATTACCTCAGCCTCACGACGGTCAATAATAGTTTGTCCGTTGCGGATTGTGTAACCGTATGGGATAAAGCGTGTTTTCTTCATGGGATCACTCCTATATTTCTTCGCTGAACTCCAAGCCTCCGAGGAAGGTGATCGTCATCTCGTCACAGTTGTTGATCCGTATCTCCTTCACAATGTCATGGAAGAGAGTCTCGTTGAATTCATCCAGCGGTTCTTCAATCTCTGACAACAGGGCTTTCAGCTTTCGGACGTCCTCCAGCATTCCGAGAATCCTTGACTCGAAGCTGCTCTGGCGCTCATCCTTCAGACTCGCTATCTGTGCCTGAGCCTCTTTTGATTGGGCTTGGAAGATCTCCGCTGTGAGGTAGCCCTTGGATCGTAGCTGCTCCAGCATCAGGAGCTTGGCGTTCAGCTCGGCAATCTGCTGGCTAATCTCTTGCGCCTTTTTGTTGTTCTGCTTGTAAAGCCGTGTGGCATTCTCGAGCTTATACAGTACCTGCCCCAAGATGTCTTCTTCGCCGAAGCGGAGCTTGTTGACCATGGACAGGAATCCATCGTAGATCCGCTCCTCGCTGTAGTATGAGGAGTCGCAGGCTTTCGCATCTTTCTCATGTCGGGCGCAGACCCATTTGACCGTGCCGGAGCAAATCTTCCGATGATAGAACGAGCCGCATTCGGCACACCGAATGCGACTCGTAAGTGGATATATGATTTGCGCTTCCGTTTTTGCAAACTGCTCTTTTCTCTTAACGAGAAGCGCCTGTACTTTCTCAAAGGTCTCGCGGTCAACAATCGACGGATGTGTTCCCGTCGCGTAGTACATATCTTCCTGGCCGCGATTGACAGACTGCTTGAAGGGGACTGTGGTATCTCTGTAGGTTTTCTGGTAAAGGCTGTCGCCAATATACCTTTCGTTTGAAAGGATGTAGGAGACTCGGTAAGGTTTCCAAGTTTCGTTCCCGAGCTTTGTGGGGACACCTTTGCTTGTCAATTCTCTTGCAATTTCCGCGGTTGACCATCCATTCAGGTAAAGCTGATAAATGGAACGAACAACCTCGGCCTCCGGTTCGTATATTTCTAATTGCTTGTTTCGGAGCCTGTATCCATACGGAGCGTTGCTGTCAACGTACTCTCCGCTCTCCATGCGTTTGACTATTGAGAGCCGCTGGTTTTGCGAGATGGCTTTTGATTCCTCCTGTGCGATTGCGGCAAAGGTGCTGAGAAGCATCTCATCGCCGAGAGCCAGGGTGTTTATCCCGTTTTCCTCGAATTGAATCCCGATCCCAAGAAGCTTCAGCTTTCTGGCGTAGCTCAGGCTGTCCATGACATTCCGACCGAAACGGGAGACGGATTTCGTGATGATAAGGTCGATTTGGCGAAGCTCACACATGCGGATCATACGCTGGAACTCTTTGCGGTTGCTTGCCTTCATCCCGCTCAGGCCTTCATCGGCGAAGATTTCGACCAGCTCCCAATCCGGCCTCTGGGTGATCATTTTCGTGTAGGTGCGAATTTGGTTCGCGTAAGAGTTCTGTTGATCCGCAGAGTTGGTGGACACCCTGCAATATGCGGCAACCCGCTTTTTCTGTCCGCTGCGGCTATAAGCTGCGGATATCTGCTTTACTTCCGGCATGGTGTCCTCCTCTCTCCGTTTTTTATTTTGCAACAAGCATTATACCGAAACAACGGCACAAGTCTATCGAAAACTCCAACATTTCAGGAGAAATGAGGGAGAAAAACTGTCCTAATTCTCGTTGAAATTGCTGATAGATGCGAGCCCTAATCTACTACTGCGATATCTGCGCCAGTGAGCGTTCTATAAAAGCTCTTTGCTTTGTAGTATTCCTTCTCCGTGATCTTTTTCTGCTCACGCAGTTCTTTCAGCACTGCGATGATTCGAAGAAAGTTTGCGCTCTTTGCCTGGTTCTCAGTAATCATATTGTTCTCCTTCGTGTGGGGGCTTTGGTTTTGCCAAAGCCCCCGTCTTTTGCCTTAAACCTGAATGCGAATGTCGCTGCGGAGAGCGTTTCGCAGGGTCGTCTCCGAAATACCGCATCCAGCAAGATAGCTCTGAATCGGAAGCGGGAGATCATCCTCGAATCCGCTTTCCTCATCATCCTCGTCCTCGGACATGGTGATCTGGATCGCTCCTTTGCTGATCTCTACATCGAGAGTCGCGCTGTCAGGAATTTCAGCCAGCTTGAGGAGCCTGGTGGGCAGGGCTACCTCGTCAACCGTATTGTGTTGCGTGTTGATCTCGTAGTTCTTGATGGCATCGACCAGCTTCGCGGTAAGCTGGGTAGTCAGGAAAGCGAGATCATCGATGGTTCGCACCATTTGTTCGACGGTCATCTCAGCCATGAGACCGACCGCCGTGGTCCGGTGAAGATACAGGTTCACAGTCTCAGCATCCATGATGTCAGCACCCAGATCAATGTCAGGGCTGGCAAACAGATTGAGGTTGGCAGGGCATTCTTTTTTCACTTTCTTATCCTCCGAATTGATTGATATGTTGTATATGGAGGGCTGCAGACTACGCCGCAGCCCAGACCATATCATGTGTTGAAGTACTCTTCCGACTTCACGCTGTGCATGAAATCCGCAATCTCCTCCACAGAGCACACTTTGGGATACTGCTGGAGGGCAATCCTCACATCGACCTCATACGGTGCTCCGTGTGCGGCTCTGGCGTCGAGAATGGAGATGACGCCGGTATCCGATTCGGATCTGACAAGGCGTCCAGCTCCCTGGCGCAGCTTCACGAGCATCTCAGGCACGACATAGTTCGAGATGAAATCACTGACACCGTCACTCTCCAGCTTTTTGTCCTCCATTGTTGCTGTGCGGATTGGGAACGGGAGCCTGACGATAATGACAGATGAAAGCGTATCTCCTATGCAATCAACGCCCTCCCACATACTTCCGGAGGCGTACAGCACACCGTTCCGGCTCTTTTTGAAATCAGAGATGACCCTCTTGCCACTCTTGGACATCTGGAAGAGCTGGTATTTTCCCAGCCGGTCTTTCGTCTGATCATACACAGCGCGCAGAAGCTTGTAGGAGGTAAACAGGATTGCTGTATGGCCATTGGTCGCCTCCACCAGCTCAACGATTCTGTCAGAAACAGCCGAAACATAGTTCGGATCGTCAACATCGGGGGCGGGCATATCGTTGGCAATGTACAGGCGTGTATGGTTCTTGTAGTCAAAAGGAGACTTTGTCGTTGATTCAAAAGTATCTTCCGGGGCAATGAGGTCAATTCCGTACTCGCACTTGAACCAACGGAAGTCTCGACCGTCGCTCATGGTGCCGGAAGTCAGCACATGGCTCTGTCCATCGCGCCAAATGAAATCGGTCATCTTCTTGCCGAGGTTTTTGGGGCTGCAGAAGAGCTCCACTCTACCTGCGCTGTCGAGCTTGATCCATGTAACCACTTTGTCAGGCCGGAGGTAATGCTCGAAGCGATCCGCAAGTTCCTTCCCACTGATTTTCACACGGCCTTTGTTTGGCCCCTTCAACGAATCAAGAGTCAGAAGCTCTGCAATGAGCTTTCGGATGCCGGAGATGATCTCCTTGTCCAATACGATCTTCTTTTCTGTGCCTGGTTCGTCCATGTTGCGCGAGCATCTCTTACGAAGCAAACTGAAGATGTGAGCGTTAAGATCCGCGGCGCTTTTCATTGTACTGAGGAATAACAGTCGGTTCTCCGGCTTCTCGCATTGCACTTTAATCAGGTTGAGGAAACTGTCTACAGAGGAATCTAAAATGCTTTCCCCGAAGATCTCCTGCGCAACGGCTTTGAGTTTATGCGCTTCATCGACAATCACACAGGTGCTCTTTTTGAGGATTCCGCTCTTTCGAAGGGACATGAGATACAGGTTGTGGTTGGTAACCTGAAAGTCAAGACCCTGTTCACGGCTTAACGCTGCCGTAGTGAATCGCGCATATTTGCATTCGTGAATGTACTTGCAGTTCTTACAGGAGTCCTTTGCACAGATCCGAGATTTGAGCATTGGAGGAATGCTGATCTTGTCCAAATCACACGCAAAGCCTTGGGAGAAGAGAGAGTCTCTCAGAATAGCAAGATCAGCGCTATGTTTCTCAGGGTGAGCTGAGATGTTCTTCATGTAGGCATCGTATCTTAGAGGGCAAAAGTAATGCTCCTTGCCCTTTCTGAGGGCTGACGTCAGCGGTTTATCAATGATTCCATAGTCGAGAAGGATGGAAGAAAGCTGCGGGATGTCCTTCTCAATCAGGCTCTTTTGAAGCTCAATGTTGGAAGTTGTGATCGTTATGGGTTCCCACGGCATGAAGTAAACTTCTTTCGCTTTCCTTGCGCATACGGCAGCTACAAGGTAGGCAAGACTCTTTCCGGTGCCGACTTCAGCCTCGCAGATAGATACTCGTTTCTGAGTTAGGCCGTAGTAGATGTTCTTGCAAAGCTCGATCTGTGTCTCTCGAACCGTATAGCCGTATTCGGGAAGCACGGAGCGAAAGATGGAATCAATCAGCTCCATGGGATTGGGAGCCATTCCTCGTATATACCTCCGGTCGCCGGTGTATTTGATGGAGGTTAAAATGGCAGGGATCATTTCCTTGAAGATCTCACGGTCAAAAAGGCCATCCGTTCTATGGCAGACCTCGGAACTAAGGTTGGTCTTCATATCGATGGCATAATAGGTGGTCTTGTTTCCGTTCATGGTGTGATAAATGAGGAACCGTCCCTCAAAGGTGAAGTCATATTCGGCGTTGGGATAAGCGATGCGCTCGTTCATGTAATACTCGAGCGCATCGTCGTGTTCTCTTGTAATTTCAAACATTATATTCTCCTCTATGTGATGGCGGCAGAATGGTACACACAGGCGGGGTTGCCGCCTGTGTGCAATAGTTCCACCGCCATAAATCTTGTTGGCGGAAATTGTTCTGTTTCATCCTCGTCGCATTTATCTCAGCCCCCGACGTTCGGAAAAGGGTAGACTTATCCCACCGCGATTCCTGGGGAGATTCCGAGTATCTCGCAGCATCCACACCACGACTTTTTTCACGGTGTCGAGTTATCACGCATGGCATAACGGGCATCGCTTCCAGCCTGAAATGACCATGCCTCGCCTCCCGGCGGGCCGCTCTCGCGGGCGTATCATTATCCCCACCCAGGGTCATCGCCTGCGGAGCAATGCTGAATACTGCTCCGTCCGACACAAGGTGGATCGCTCACTCCTCTCGGAGGTCATGGCGCCCCTGCCCGGCGGCTTTCCTTTCGGACTGAATGGGATTTACCTCAGAATCTCGTATATTCTGTTTTCAAAGTGCAGGAGAGGATGTTTCCCCCCTCACTTTCTAGGCAGTGGGAAAATCGTTTTCACAAGTCGTTCTAAAATTTTTTGAGAAATTTTTTAATGCGAGCTATTTTTTGCGAGAGATTCTGCTGAGAAAAGCCATATTGAATTGCTATTTCTCTTTGGCTTTTCCCCTCAATAGCGTATAGAGTGAGTATTGTAAGCTCCTGCTCTGACAGCTGGTGCAAGCGATCCAAGAGTAAAAGATCGGTAATCTCATTCAACCAGCTAAACCGAACATCCGATGCCTCCGTTTGGTAAGTGTCTTCCAGATAAAATCGTTCGCCTATTGTCGTTGACTCGATGTTTAGTTCATCTTCTCCAGCATCGTCAGGAAGAAGTTCTGCGAAAGGGGTTTCATAGGTTGCCCAGCTCCTCCGTCTTCTGAAAATGCCACGGTCATAGTCATGCATCTCTTGGATATCTGTCTCAGACATTCCAGCCGCTCGATACTCTTTTTCGAGAATTGCCCATTTGCGATCAAACGCTTCTTTTTCTCTGGCGTAATTGAATCTGCTCATTTGTGATCTCCTTTGTTTGATTTCGTTGGTTGAAAACGAAATCGGAGATCACGGATATCGTGCGCTATAGCATTCCCAGTGGGTTTTCATGAAGTGTCCTTTCTGCCGAGGCGGGGAGGCAAAGGACACTTCATGAATGGAGATTCTCAACTCGGCAGCCGAAAAATGAGCGCACACGGTCGAGGGTATTTCCTACGACTTCTTTGCAGAGCTCATCTCTGCTGAGGCCGTATGAGAAATATCCTTTGCCCTATTGCAACTCGGGCTGCGATATTCTGTTTGAAAGCAAAAAGAGGCTGCCGGTAAGGTAGACTTCTTCCGTCTACCTCACCGGCAGCCTCTCACGTATATCTGGTAAAACTGTCGGGAAACGGGTATATGACCGCTGCATGGATTTAACCAATGGCGCTATTTCAGCCCGACCATGCCTTCTGTATACCGCTTATTCTCTTTCTGTGTCAACAGGCATCCAAAATAACCTGCCCTGGTGGAACAAAGATGGTGATATCTTCTCTTCTACGAGTCTTTATGCGGCTGAACACTTCGACGCCACAAGCTTTGCAGGTAAATCTGGCTGTGCGATCAGCCAGCCGTATGCTGACCATAAGGGCTCCGCAACTGGCACAGTACCGCTTGGTAGTGATGTATTGTTCCAATTCATAAATCCTCCTCATCATCGTCGGAATGGTACGGATATCCGTCACACCCCGTTATCTCGATATTGCCGTCAGGCTGCATTTTCACATGAACCAGCACATGGCAATTAATGCATTCCATTGTTCCTCTCGTTTCTGCCAAGTTGATTCTTTTGTTAATCTCCCCGCACAAGGGGCATTTCAAATCACAGCTTGCTACTGAGTTCATAATAACCTCCGTCTGCTTATGACCACGACAACGAACGGTTTTCCATTGTGTCTGCAAAGAGGTACCGTTTGATGGAGAACCATGTGTTGGTACTATATTCGTAGTAAAGCTTCTTCTCTTTCCCATCAATGATAGTTGTGTACTCGATTGGTTCCTTGCACTTGACTTCTCTTGGAATAAAGGGCCGTTGTCCGAGAACACGAGATACTACGTAGTGTCGTGCTTTGTAAGTGACCTTCCGGGGGATGAGCGTACCGTCGCTTTTGAATCTCACATCCACATCCAGGTTGATCCGCTTATACCGTATTACCGGACTCACATCGGCTCACCTCACATCTTTTAGGATTTTTACAGCCACTCCTTGAATCAAGCATTCACCTGGATAAACGATAATATCATCCATATCAGCATTCTCGGGATGCAGGTGTATCGTGCCATCCGGATGAGGGCGGTATCTTTTTAGCGTTGCTTCATCCTCTATGAGCGCAACTACGATCTGATTATAATCTGCAGTGTTCTGCTGTCGCACCAAAATCAGGTCGCCAACATCAATCCCCGCATCAATCATAGAGTAGCCTTTTGCTCGCAGAAAAAAGAAGTCACCGCTACCGAAGAGGGAAGTAGGCAGATTAACGTACTCTTCAATGTTTTCCTGTGCAAACTTCGGGATGCCGCACGCAATATCTCCGAGTACGGGAACCTGCGCATAACTCTGTTTGTTAAGTATGGAGCGCCGAGTTCTGATATTTCTGTACCCGCTGCAGTCAACGATGCCCTGCTCGCGCATCACCTTCAAGTACTTGGAAACTGTAGACTGCGCCAAACCTACACCGGCAGCAATCTCCGTAGTGGAGGGAGTGGAGCCTCCGTTGCGATCTTTGTATTTGTCGATGAACTGTTCAATTGCGTCGAAGTATTCTGCTTTCTTATACTGCATTTCGACACCTCGCCTCAAAATATGGAATAAATCTATTCCGTTTGACAATTAGGATTATAACACATGATTACAAAAAAGCAACAAGCATTTTGACGCGAAAGGCGACCTGTCGCGTTTTCACGACAGGTCGCCGGATCAGGACATTTTGGGTGTTGACAAGGTATTTGACGCCCATTCAACTTTCTTTATTCTACCTGCTTCACTAAAGTGTTGGCCGCTTTCAAGACCATATCCGCGTACTCTTCAACAACCGATCTCGGCTCAAGAATTCTGACTTTGCCGCCAAAACCGAAGATCCAGCTGTAAAAAAGATGGTTAATCGGAACTTCCACCGTGGCCGAAAAAGTGTTTTCGGCAATGAGACCTGTATCGACGCCTTCGCCGAACCGATCAACGATGGCATCCATCACGCTGGCATCACAGGCAAGTTCGACAGTCTGCATCGGGCTGTTATACATTCGGAAGGTCTTGGCACGGTAGGCATCCATTTCAAAGCCGGGAGGAAGGGGAACGATACTCTCGTCAAGGATTTCCGGCGTGTGCGCGATCCTGTCGACGCGAATGTTAGAGATGGTGAGGTGCTTCTCCAGGAACCCGATCACATAGTAATAATCTCCGTCCCAATGAAGCGCATACGGGCTGAAAATATAAGGCTCGCCATCCTGCCGAAGCACATGATCTTTGAAGAGGTTATATGTGAAATACTGAAAAGATACTTTCTTTTGCTGAATGATTGCTCTATTGAGGACGTCAACGATATAGTATATCTGCTCGTTGCTCGGTTTCTTTTGCCCACTCTTCGTAACGGAACGTGTTAAGGCTTCTGCTTTCATTGGGCTGGCCAAAGAAACCAGTTTTTCTATCAGCTCGGCACTTTTCTTTTCCGTGATGAACATGGACGAATCGACAGCATCGATTAGGAGCTTAAGCTCCGGCAGTTCAAAGGTCTGCTGTTCATAGTAGTATTTTGTGGCTCTGCCCTTTACCACGCCGATCTCATAACCGAACTGCTCGAGCACTTCCACATCCATGGGGATACGTGTTCTATGTACCTTAATCCCATAGTTCTCGTCCATCAGAGAGATTATCTCTTGGGTAGATAACGGGTGATCCTCATCGGTCAATTCATAGAGCAGCTTGAAAAGATATAGTGGCCGCAGTTTTCCTTCACTTTCCATTTAGCTTCTCCTCGTCCTCTTTTTTCTGTGCCTACTATTCTATCAGAAAAAAGCGCCCTGTTCAACGGATTGGAGTTGAAGTCTAATGCTGTTTTCTTGGCAATCAGTGATTTACAAGTCGTTTCTTAGAATGAAAGCGTTCAAATGTGTTGTCTACTCATTGGCGCAGACGTCTCCATTGAATGTCGTGAATTCACTGCCGGTTTAGCGTGTGGTCACTTTATAAACAACACTTCTTCACTTGGTAACCTCTTCCATTGGAAACAATATCTTCGTATATTTGTCCATTATTACGCAGATTGATTCCGCTCAATAGTGTATTCAATGTTGTATTATAGGAATTCATATTGCAGCAACAACAATGCCGCTGCGCCGGCAGGATCTCCTTCGTATTCTCCGATGGCATCTTTTCCCCAACCTGTTCCCTTATAGATCGTTCCGTTTTTATACTCACCGACCGCAGAGTGTCCCCAACCGGTTCCTTTGTAGATGGTGCCGTCTTTGTACTCTCCTATGGCGGTACGCCCCCAACCAGTTCCTTTGTAGATCGTACCGTCTTTGTACTCACCAACAGCATCTTTTCCCCAGCCGGTTCCCTTGTAGATTGTTCCGTCCTTTGTCTCTCCTATAGCCGAGTGTCCCCAACCGGTTCCTTTATAAATTGTTCCCATTAGATCCTCTCCTAATTCAAAAGTCATTTTCGAGCTTGTTAAATAAGGCTGAGTTTACTTTTACGACCAGGTCTCTCACACACTTGTCACTAATCATCTGTTGGGGTGTAAAGGCGAGAAAAATGGGCCGTGATTTCGGTCACGCATTATTGCATAGACCTGTTTTTCTGAAATGAGTTCTAAAACAAAGGCAGCCAACAATTCTAGCTAATATACTGTCTCTCTAGGGCAATTACATATTCCTTGTAAGTCTTATATGCCCCTTCGTTGTTTCCGCTTTTAATCATTCTCACGCACGGGAGAATGAGTTCTTCGTAAATCTTTTCAAACAATTCCAATGAGTTTTCTCGCGCTTTGATTGCGGACACGATAATAGGGGCTTTATCATAGTATTCTTTGATATCTGCCTCTCCGCCATCACGGTTTTTGAGATAGGAGTCGCGGAATCGGCGAAGTGTTGTTAGTTCATCACAGTCATCAGGCAACCCTTTTGCCTCTGTACAAGCAGAGGTCAAGAAGCATGCTCCGCTGGATCCACTATCGCCTTTGTAGATTGGGCAATCATCGTAATCATAGTTGCGGCAGTATTTGTAGTACCAGTCATCGTCGACTCTTCGGTCACCTTCACGCTTTTTCATGCATGCATAATGACCATCCCAAAAATAATATTTGCAGCTCATGATATCCCCCTTTATTATGAAGTATTTATAGCGTTGAGTAACAAACACACCCTGTTTCCAAGCACAGACATGCTAACCTGCCACCCTCATGGCTCGGATAGGCGCATCCACAGTCTATATACCAGACGTTACGCGAGCGAAAGACCTCCATCGGCACTTTAGGTGATAAGTGAATGGTTGGAGTGTGACCACATATAAGTGTTATGTCCGAATCAAACTCGTCTGTCTGTGAATCGAATCGGTTCCACACCGCATACTCAGTCTTATCAACATATTGGCTGGATCCTTCTTTAAACATCGAAGCCGGTGATCCGTGAGCAAGCAGATAGCGCGTACTATTGCATGTGATTTCGATATTCAGTGGTAGCTTTTTGATATAATCGATAATCTCAATCTGCTTCTCCGCATTTAGCTCATTGTAAGCCATTTCCGTAACTGCTCCGCCATTCAGGTACCACAAGTCAAGATTGGTGAACCATTGATTAATATGGTATCCAGGATCGTCTATAGCATTAATCATCATGTATTCGTGGTTTCCGAGGAGCATATGCATGTTTTCGGTAGACATTATTTCGCGCAAAACTTTTATGCCATCTGGATTGCGATCAATGACATCACCCAAGATATACAACTGATCGCCATCTGAGAAATGAATCTTGTCGAGAATCTCATGAAATCTATCTGATCGTCCATGAATATCTGCAACAATATATGTCAGACTTCTCACCACCTGATTGAGATGCTGTTAATATAGTTTAATCGAAGAGGTTGCTGACCCCAATTCTCTCGGCCAATTGGCGAATTCTTTCTTTCCTAAATTGCGTTTGTTTGCGAACGCCGAACGGTAAACACAAAACGAGTGCTATCGCCGCTAAAGCAAGGATTCTCATAGACTATTCCTCCTCGTTTTTTACTGAAGACACGCTTCTATTTCAGTCGTAGTCAATTTGTTTTTCTTTAGCAACTGCTCAACGAGCCTGTCAATCCTCTGCCGATTTGCCGCAATGCTCTCTACTGCTCTATCCAGTTCAGATGCGAGAAGGGCTGTTATCTTCGCTTTTACTTTCAAATTGCTGATCTCGGATTCCTTCTCGCCAACATAGAGGCCATAGTCTGCATCCATTCCATAACTCTGAATCATAGCAATAGCAATACGGGTTGCGGCGCGTAGATCGCCGCTTGCGCCAGTGGACAAGCCTTCCTCCGATCCGTAATACACAAGTTCGGCAGCTCGACCGCCGAGCGCAGTGCGAATGCGATTCAGCAATTCTCGTTTTGTCATAAGCGGACCGCTCTCTTCTGTTGAGTGCTCCATGTATCCGCCGTGGTCGCCCCTTGCAATAATCGTGAGATAAACTGGTGTATTACCGCTCAAATAATTCATCAGAGCATGTCCAGCTTCATGGCGTGCAACGCGCTCAAGATATTCGATACCCCACTCTTTCTTGCTCCCGTGTACAACAGTCTCGTACGCTTCATCAAGAGCGTTGTCATCCAGCGTGGTATTCGCTTTTATTGCAATGCGATTTGCCATTTCCATAACAGAAGAGAGCCACGAAGGACTCACACCGACGGAACGAGAAGCGATGCGCTTAACCATTTCATCAGTAACGGAGTGCATTTTTATCTTGCTCAAGGCCATCCTTAGGAAGGCTTCACGCTCCTCTTCATTTGGAAGGTCAACCAGCACTTTGCAATCGAACCGCCTGGAAAGCGCAGGATCAATGACCCCCATCCCGCTTTTCCCTTCTTCCACTTCAAAGTTTGTTGCGGCCAATACGAACACGGGTCTCTTGGGGTCAACAGAGAACCCATCCATCTCAGCAAGCAACGCATTTAATGCCATTTCTTCACCGTGGCCTGAATTGCTTTGACCGCGTTTTCTTCCAATTGCGTCTATCTCGTCGATAAATAGAATGGACGGGGCATATCTCCTAGCTTTCTGGAATAGTGACCGAACAGCCTCAGAACCGCTTCCTTGCCATTTTGTGACGAACGAGCTCGCAACTGCCGGAATAAACGCAACGTCGCTCTCGCCAGCCATTGCTTTCGCAAGCATTGTCTTTCCGGTTCCCGGAGGTCCATATAGCAGTATTCCTTTGGGTGGCTTTAGACCCTGAGCGGAGAAGCGTTTGGGATTCTTCATGTATTCTATGAAGAATTGCAGTTCATCTTTTGCCTGCTGCGCACCGATGACATCAGAAAAACGGATATCCGGTTTTTCGATATCATCAAGAACACTGCCGCTGTCCTCGGCAGATACGGCTCGTTTTATAGCGTAATTGCTTAGTCTTATTTCGATCTCCTTCCCACTACTTCTAAGCCTAGGAACGGTTTCAAAAGATACTACTTTTCTCTCATTGGCCAGTCGAGCAGCAACTTTCTGGATATACAGTTCTCGGCATATGGACGCCAACTCATCGTCAATTACTGAAAAATCACTGTTTTGAATTTTCAACTTTCCTCTTGCACCAGCCCTAATAAAGCTCAGTTCCAATTCAGGATCAATCGAAAAGTCTGTTGTTTCAAGAAGATAGAGAGGCATGTCCGGGAGACGTTCTCGAAGGGCCTTAAATAGCCTATTCCCATCTGAGATTGCTGAATCGGTAATGGGAGAATAATCAAAATTTGCCGTTTCCTGCAAAGATACTGTTCTCGTCTCAAGGCTAAAGTACGGTTTTTGGAGGAGAGGATACGAACTTGTAGTCACGCTTTTTGCGGTCAGATTGATTAGTGCAAGTCGGATATCCTTTTCGCCGGCGATGGAAAGGGCTTCGTCAATGTTCTGTGTTGTATATATTATGTACTGTGGATGCTTCTTCTTAAAATCCTCCGCCAAAGACTGTGGCGCATAAAGGAGCATCTCCGGCTTTCCCTTGTCATTGAACAAATCCGAAACGTTATCTGGTAAGCCATGCATCTGGGAAATGATAGCTATACCTTCAATGCGATTCAGTGCGCTTGTGAAATGCTCTTCACCCCAAAGGCGGCACACTTTAAATACTTCATTCTTGAAGAAAAGTTCTGTCTGTGCTCGGAGCGTGCGAGCATCAGCCATCCCGCCTTCCTGTAAGAGTAGTGATGTTGGCACCGAGTCATCGTATTTGACTTTTATTCCGTACTGCTTTTCGAATAGACCACATAGTTTTGACAGTTCACCTGAGCTTATCTTCTCGAGATGGTGCGCCTGCAAATGATTAAACAGGAGCGGCCAGCCCGTAGCCATACGGCTGGTAATGGCTTGGGGAAAGTATTGTCTGCCGGTTGAAGGATTGATTTCAGTATTTAGCGCTCCGAGGATAATGTTACGAGAGATGCCTGCAGTGTTTTCTCGAGCAGTTCCATCGTATAGGCTGCTTCCTGCGTTAGTCGTAAATATAATAATTGCATCTTTGAAAGAAACGTCTTCATCAAGGAAACGATCACTCAATCTGCCTGCATCAAGAATCTGCAAGAACAGATTTATCGTGTTCGCATGAGCTTTTTCGATCTCATCAAAGAGCAGAATGCAGTGGGGATTGGAACGAACGAATCCCGTAAGGGTCCCTTTTTTGGCCTCATGATAGCTTTTCTCAAAGCCAATCAGCCCCATATACGATTGGTGATCAGCATAACTGGTCATGTCAAAGCGTTTGAACGGAATTGCCAGTGCCATCGCTGCCTGCTCTGCAAGGAATGTTTTCCCAACGCCAGGAGGCCCAGCAAATACAAAGATTGCTCTCGGCCGAACACGCTTCTCATCGCTTGCCGCCAGGACTTCTGCCGCAAACATACCCTCAGCGAATGCATGAACAACATGATCCTGCCCATAGACCGTTGACAACAGTTTTGCTCTCATATGCCGGATTCGATTTGTCAGATCGGGCAAAAAGGCCAAACTCATCTCGTCAACTTCAGGCGCCGAGGATTCCTTTCGCTCAATCGGGCAAACCTGTAGAATCAGATCCGAGGGATTCTCGATGATAGCGGTGAGGAGACTTTTGGCGCTCATTCTTCCCTGATGTTCGCTTATGCAGATTTCCTCTGCTCGCTTCATGCATTTGTCAAGGAGAACGTCGTTTGCGGTGGCGCCGCCTGACATCATGTATCTCAAATGCCCGCGAGTACGGCTAGTATCGATATCATTGTCAGCAAAAATCCGCTGGACTTCTTTAATGTCCAAATCAGCTTCTTTTTTTACGAAATCCGGCGCATTGAACATCTCGTCAGCGGTAAGTTCAGCCAATTTGAGGAGTCCAAGGAATGCGTGTTCCACGCCCAGGTAGTCGGATTGCGCAGCCTTCATCTCGGCATTGGCGCGCATAAAAACGAATTTCACATTCAATGATTGTTCCATACTGCGTCTCCATTTCTATTTATTCCGTGATCCCTCGATAGTTTTTCAAGGCATTCGCAGATCGCGTCCGAGAAGCATTCTTTTTCATCGACGACAAGTTTTCTGCCGTTGCAAACTTTGTTTGCCAAATCAAGCGGGATAATAGCGTACTCTCCGAGATTCAACATAGGGACATCGAAATCGCTGTCTCCGGCAACAATTGGATGAGAAATGCCAAATCGATGAACAAAGCGTTGCAGGGCAGTCCCCTTATTCAAAGTTCTGGGTATGCAGTAAACCTTTCTCGAATCACAAAGAACATCTGCTCTCTGAGGGTCAACAATTTGCTTCAACTCTCCTGCAACACCGATTGGATCATCGCTTACGGCATATACGAACAGATCAAAGGCCGTATGTGTTTTTTCTTTTCCGCATCTTCTTTGTAGCCATTGGGTTGCTGGTGGAAGCACCGTCCGTTCTTCTTCCGAAAGTCTCAATGACTCATCCATCCAACAATCGTCGACAGTGCAGCAGTGCAGCAGGACTGCCCCGTTGCAAATGAGAGCCTTGGAACATCCCAACTCGCCGAGCAAAGCTTCGACACGCCTAAATTGTGACAGCGTTCTTGTTGTCACAGGGACTATCTGAAGATCCCTTCGAGCAGAAAGGAAACTGTATGTTTTCTCTGTGATATAACTTTGTGCTTTTCCGTTCAAATACTCGGCGACTCGTTTCGGCGTGTTAAGGCTGTGTCTGTGAGAGTAAATAAGCGTGTTGTCAATATCAAGAAACAGTGTAAGCATGGAGTGCGCTTCCTTATCGGTCTCTTCCTCAAAGAACAATCGGCATCTCTACATGGGTAACGCTTGCCTCTTTTCGATCCAAATGCCATGGCTTTTCTATGCCAAGCAATTTGTTCACCGCAATATCCGGGATATTAACCCCTGTTGCTGCACATGAGAGATGCGTTCCGCCGGACATGCGGGTATTGACCTCAAGCAGAAACGGCGTGTCCTCAAGGTATTTGAATTGAATATTGCATGGGCATTCTAGTGGAATCTTCTGCAGGAGCTTTTCACACGTCTCCAACAGTTCATCGTTATATTGGACCCGTTCAATTCGCGAGTAATCTTTTAGCCGTGGGATCGCGATAGTTCCACGAGACGTCGTCAGGCAATCAACGCTAATCTCATTCCCTGGCAGATAAGGCATAACCATAAGGGGCGAAAAGGACTCTCGTTCTGACAATGCATCTATTGCCTCGTTATAAGTGAGCCTTGTAGTGATTTTCTTGAACAAGCCTGCATATCCTCTTCTGGAATTATCGATCAAACGATAGCTTTTTCCGCCTTCATCGTGTACGAACTTGAAGCAAACCCAACCATATTTATCTGCAAGGGCAGAATACGCATCCTCAAATTGCGCGACATTTGTGACAATAAAGTAGTCCGGTACTTCACCGATTTTTTCCTGTCTGAAATGATCGTAGGCTGCAGCCTTGTCATTCAGCAAAGCCACATAAGGGTATTCATCCACCATCACTCTGGTGCCGATTTCCTCAAATAGACGCTTATACTTGCTGATCTCTACCATGCCCCGTCTGGGCATAAATACATCGATATTATGGGCTTTGCAAAAATCCAGGCAAAAATCTATGTATTCCTTCCCCTTTAAGACAGGCTCCTGATACCATTCATCGCAGGCTTTCATAATGGGTGATTCCTTGTTTTCGTTTGAAGCAATGAATTGGAATTCTGGGTTGTTTTCTCGCATCATGTTGATAATGAAATACGCTGTGCTGAACCAATGATTAAGCCACACTCTCATCAGGAGTCTCCCTTCATAGAAATGTTGTAAATATTTTAACAGCGCATATTATTTTCATAGTTAATTGTTCAGTGCGTAACAATAACCAGCTATCAAGTATCTACAAAGTCTCTTTCGTCAAATTTGTATAGCTAAATGTCTGCACCATATTTTTCACATATTTCAATGATAGTATCATGAAGTGGGCCTTCATTTCGATTGAGCTCCCATCCGTTGTTAGTTCTGCGCAAGGTAGCGAGATTAAGTACTGAAACGTTTTTCAGATTACGATTGATCTCCCATTGTGCAAGTGTTGCTTTCTTTTCAACCTCGCTGTCTATTCTACCTTCTTTGTTCCCGAGGCTACTATTTCCAGCTCTAATTCGAATATAGTTGCATTTCTCAAAATCATATTTCAAGGTCTGTGCATCATAAAGACTACAAACAAAAACAATACTCTCAATTTCTTTGGGGATAAGCTCCAAGCCTAAATAGTAAGCTTCCGAGATTGCGTCAGGAAACCCCCAAATCAATCGCTTGTTAATATAGTATTCTTTCTTAGGATCTTCAGGCACTTCATACAAGTAACTATTGTTGTAGAACATCACATACGCATTGTTAGGTAATCTTCCCGTAGAATCAAGAAAAAATGCGAACAAGTCTACTTGATAATCGTCGAGCTCACAATACTCGTCTTTAAGATCTGCATAGATTTCTACCTCCAAATAATGAACGTCATTTGGAATACCAACTGTCGTTGCATCAGTGTTATTTGCACCGTCATAGATAGCAGAATCATCGAGGTTATATGCAATCATCGTTAAGATATCCTTTCATCATGTATCTGCAAGTTTCTTAATAATTCCACATGCTCTGTAATTCTGCAGCGGGTACTCTTCAACTGTTACTCCCTTTTCAGAAGCAAGTTGATATAAATGACCAAGATGGTCCTGATCATCTAAACTGTGAACAAGCAGCTTCCAAGGCAATCGTCTCAGTAACACCCTTGTCGCTTCCCCAATGCTGGGTTTGATTAGATTCAGATCATCTATAGAATACTGTGCTGCGATTTTTTGAACTTCTAGTATTCCAGCGCCATGCCATTTCTCCCGCTCTTCTTCGTGTGTTTGATGGGAGTAGTCAAAGAATCTTTCTACATTGCCGATGAAATGATAGGTGAGG
The DNA here is from genome assembly GCA_045586065.1 of Candidatus Limivicinus sp. GTDB lineage: Bacteria > Bacillota > Clostridia > Oscillospirales > Oscillospiraceae > Limivicinus. The sequence continues at coordinate 100,268 of JAZMZR010000013.1, read as the reverse complement.
TCTTTATCTGCTAAATTACTGTAGAAAGCTGCTCCATGATAATCCTCAGGCCCGATGATATCGCTTCTGTAGAATGTCCTGCTGAGCAATCCCGATACTGTAGAGTTAAGCAAAGAGCTCGCGATTAAAAAATCACTGAACGTCCCTGCTTTCCCGGCGACATGAGCCGGATCTGACAAGACTGCCAGAGAAGCATCAACATTCGGATAGTCAAGCATGGCCATATTGAGCTGATTCTGAATAGCGCCTTTCCCGGTCCAACCGTCAACAAACTGAATATCGGCGGGATCATGCTGTTTTAAAATGGTCCTCATTGCATTCTTGTCTATGCCTTTCCCTCGAATGATGGAAACAGTGTAATGAGGAACATTTATTTCATAGGCATTCTCCAGATAATGCTTTATCAAAATGCCAATCGGAGTCCCTGCTCTTGCCAGGGAAACCAATACGACCTCATTGGGGCGATCCGTTCTGATTTTTCTGGCTACAGATGCCACAGCTTCAGCCGTCTGCCGGGAGTACAAGGCAACTGCTCTCATGTAGGTTTCCAGGTAAGCAGGGGATGGTTCATATTCGAGGGGGAGCATCTCGGAATAATGCACCCCGCTTTGAATTAGTTTTTCTCGAGCTTTTGTTGGCAGCGGCTCCACCATACCGGTGATATCCTTTAGAAGAATTGTGACATCACCCGGGTTATATGAACTAAACATAATTGCCACCGTAGAAAAACAACGCTCTATGGCAATGCTTTTCTCCCAAACCTTGCACCAAGTCTTCAATTGCTTCAGGAATTATTTCTTGTGAATCGGTAAAAATAATCACTAAGTCATACGCTTCGATATCGTACAAATAGGTAACCCGATCCTTTGAATAAAAGCTATGTATACGAATTCCATTGGTGATTGGATATGAATCTTCACTGCATACTCCAATCGGACTTCTTGTGGTCGCATGGAATTTTACCGAATCTGTCAGCGCCGTTTTGGCCAGCTCTTCCGCCAACAGAAGTGGTGGAAGCATGAATTCCTCAGTGCCTAAGACAAGAACGCGTTTATTATCTACGTCAATTATTTTTTCAAGTATTTCCTTCGCAATCTTCTGACACGCTGCCTTATATTGTCCTATCCTTACGCCGCGGCGAGGTTCGGGAAGAAAAGCACTTAGCTGCGTGATAGCATATTTACATTTGGGAGTATTATCTTTTTTAGGCGGTTCAGCTTCTCGTACCGTGAAGCCCTTTACTTTTTCCTCATAGTTTTCAATATCAAGGTGAAGAAGAAAAACAAACGAGATTTTCTGCTCGGAAAACCTCATTAGATATTGATCATCAACCCTGTTAATAATAGAGGCAACAACAAATTCTTTTTGGATTGCCGCGGGGCACGCTCTGCGGATTGCGGACGCAATATTCAGAATGGTATTTCCCGTGGATATTTCGTCATCGACGAGGAGAATATAGTCGCTATGCGAGATCCTCTCATCCAAGTCATCTCCGCACAGCTTTTGCTCAGTTGCATGGCTATGTTCCTCGCTGAAATAGATCCAGTGATGCACATCCTCGTCTGCCTCGCGGGTAGTTTGCATATACAGGCACTGATTTCCGATTTCTGAAGCCACGGCGGCACCGATGGCTGTCGCGGTCTCTGAAAAACCAATAACCAGAGGAACGCCAGCATGTTTTTCCTTAACAGTTTTACCAAGCATAGTCATCATAGCCAAAGCCTGATCGGGAGCTACCGGCATATGCTTCCCTTGCAGGGGGTTCACGAGCAAATATGATCTTTTGGGGTTGTTTACTCTTCTGGCGAGGCGCAAGAGATCGTGTTCACTGTATTTGTAATACTCACTCAATCTAGTCTATCTCCTCTGCGATACCATAAATCTCAGCAAGCGCCGCTATTTTATTAGCCCAGCGCGTATGACATTTTTGCTCGTTCATTCGCGTTCCATCGGCGCTTTTCTGAACCGCTTTGCCATCGGACTTCCAGTCTAAGATTCTTTTTGCATCTTCATAATCTGCTCGGCTTGGCTTCAAACATTCTGTAATAATTGGAAGTTGGCTGGGGTGGATTGCTGTCTTGCCTATAAAGCCGTTAATAACATCCAGCGCCATTTCTTTTTTTAACCCTTTGGCCCATGCCGCATTCGGATCGTCCCCAAAATACTCCCATACCGGCCCGGAAACGATATAGTCCGCTCCGAACACATTTATGATGTCAGAGAGAACATCTCTTATTACGCCAATATCATAGATCGTTTGGTTCTCATGGCGCCGGACACCAAATAGATTACAGAAGTCATTTCCACCGACCCGAACATTCAAAACGCTCTCCTTGTTTGCATCCATAACTTCTTTAATCTGCACAAGGTTTTCTCTCCGGTGGATGATGTTGGCAACCATACCACTCTCTAGGATCGGCATATAATACAGCTTGGATTGTCTGGTGGAATTAAAACCGCACAGAAGATCGAAGTACCGGTTTGCGTTACTCAGGTCGAACTTTGGCAAAACATATCCGCAAAGCAAATCGGATAAACTACCGAGCATTTGATGAACCTTTTTGAGATGAAGCGGTGTGCGAACGCGCACAAACACCATGGGGAGATCTTTGCAATCTTCAATCTGGGTTAGTGTTTTGCATAGCTCCAATTCTGCTTGGTTTAAGGCGTCATCCTCAATTGAATCTTCAAGACAAAGCGCTATTGAGGTGACGCACCGGATTGACCCGCTCTTAATTTTTTCCCCTATATGCGAATTAAGAGCAGGGGTATAAAGCAGTCCGCCGATCTTATATGGAAGAAGAGGATCCGGAATTATCATGTGCTTGCCTCTTTAATTTCCTTTCTAATTACATTTAGCAGCAGAGTAAAGATGTCGCTTTTATCCATTTTTCCGATTTGGATTGTCAGGCGATCAATAATCTCGCAAGCGTCTTCAACTGCGACATCAATTTCACTTTCATCTATGTAGTGAGATAATCTTCCACCATCACGGAAACGCATATCTTCGATGCCAAGAAAGCGCTTGGCCAATTGGGGGTTGTAATCCCCAAAAGCCGCTACAAGACCAATCATGTCCGCGATTACTTCATCGCGAATCGGGACAATATCGTCCGGGAACATGGTTCGGCAGACAAAGTGCGTCAGTTCATGGTACTTCCGTATTATCAGGGATTTTTCCTTCCATTCCTTCTCTGATATCCCAACCCAGTTTGCCGTAACAGCGCTGTAGTCCCCGCCGCTCAATAGGATGATGGTATCAAGATAATTCTTCTTTTCTGCCGTAAAACTTTTGAATTCTTCGCGCCAATTCGTTCCACCCGCAGCAAGATACTCCGCTCTGTGTGTGTGGATTTTCTCCCAGTTGATCAAGCCTCGTATGGTGTTCGCGCCAACAGATGCCGGTATCTCTACTGGCTCACAGCGATAGGCAAGTGCCTGTAGTGCATGTTCAAAATCTTTTCGGTTGGCTAAAAACAAAATCTCAACTTTCCCGACCGGAGTATCAACGGTTTCCAAACTATCCTTTGTTGAACCAATAAAGCACGGTTCTTTGAAAACGGGCTTGCCCCGGAGCACAGCATTCCTATACTCCGGGGTTTCTTCTTCATTTGGTACTACAGGCAGCGCAAGTTGAGGATATCGGGGAAGTAGTTTTGCAATCATGCACATTGGACTCACTTCCATTCAACAAATACTATCGGCAATTTTATTATACCTCAGTTAAACTATGCCTTTTCCTTCCTACTTTGGAGGAAAAGAAGGCAAATAATACATATTACTGTGATGATTGTTACTGCCACCCCTCCTTCCGGCCCAAACTCTCCACCAGTAATTACAGTGTTATCAGTGATTTCTGTTATAAGCAACCTTTGAGGCATAAGCATTCCAGAAACAGTTAGTCCGAAAAGATTTCCTTCTGCGAAATTCCACATTGCGTGAAATGCACTCACTACCCATATGTTGTCGGTATATAGGAAAAGTAGTGATGTAAAAAGCCCGAATAAAAAGAGGTTAATTGCCGGGATAAGACCGAACCCTTCATTTGACATATGAATCAATACAAATGCTAAAGAACTTACGATAACACCGACAATTACAGGGTATTTTCTAGATATCGAGACTAACAAAAAGCCACGACACATTAGTTCTTCATACATTCCCTGAATCATATAGGCTATCAAGAAAGCAAAAAGCAGTAGGGGGCTCGAATTTGGAAGAATGCCTATGAGATGATATCCTCCTAAAACCCAGCCCACGCAAAAAACGGCAGAAAACACCACGAGACCAAGTATCAAGCCAAATGAGTATTTTTTGATAATACTGTTCTTCGACAATCCCAAACTTGAAGGAGGACGTTTTTCAACCAACCAGCAAAACACTATGACAATTGCGATGCCTAAAAGATCAATCGCCAAAAATGCAATGGATCGTTTCGTGTTATCCGTAAGGAAAGCATCAAGCGCGACATCTAACAAAAACGAAAGAAATCCTTCCGTAATAAAATAGACCAAGCAAAATTTGATGATTTCAAGAACCAGATTTTTCCCTTTTCTTCCAATGCGGGCTTCCGCAATCATCTGACTGTTGAAATTTGCCGAAAACATAAGAAATACCTCTTAAGTCATAATATTATCCAAAGACGACGCATTAAAAATACGTCGTCTTTGGATTATCTTATTGGCGGTTATTTCAGCCCGAGGCCTTTGGCAATCCCATCGATGTATCCGCTCATAAAGGACCAGAAGCACTTCCAATTGCGTCCCTTGGAGCAATAGCCTCCAGCTACCTGCTCGAGAGTTCCCTCATCGAGCTCAGCGCCTTCATCTACGGTATTAATCCCAGAAAGAACCTCTTCTGCCGTGATTTCAATTCCATTCGCGGCCAGGTTTTTAACGATATCTTCGACAGTTTCACTGTTTTCAAGCTGTGCCTTCAGAGTATCGTCGGCGCTTACAACTTCTACGATCTTTTTGATTTTTTCTTCGTTCATGATGTCCTCCTGTTAGGCAAAGAGACCAATAAGCCACTTTGCAATATTGAGAATACGGCCAACTTTCTCGCCAACGCGCTGACCATGGCTTTTGCAGGCAGAGCAGCCACCAGCTACCTGCTCTAGATCATCCTCATTAAGCTCGCCACCCTTGTTGAGAGTGAGCTTTACACCCTCAAGGAAATCAGTAAACTCTTCGTCGGTGAATTCGATACCCATCGCAGCGAGCTTTGCACGGGCTTCTTCTTTGCTTCCGCTGAACACCTCCGACGCCTTGACCTCATCCTCGAGCAGAGCATCAAGTTTTACAAATCTTTCTTCCATTGGTTTTCCTCCTAATGTTTTATGAAATGCAGAGCGACCTCGCTCTGAGGGAATACGGTTTTTTGATGGTTATTTGCTTGATTGGCTTAACGACCAAACAGTTTTTTTATAATCCAAGTCACAACGGGGTTCTTTGGAGAGATGGGGCGAGGACTCCGAATTCCGAGCATCCCGCCAGCAACCTCTTCGAGGTTTTCTTCAGATAACTCCCCGTTGCTATTCTCGATTCGAATAGCTTTGATATCCGCCTCTGTAATTTCTATTCCGTGTCTATTGAACAGCTCTAAAACATCAGAATCTCGCTCAGCGGCTTCCAGATCTTTGACAAACTCATCGTCCCGCAACAATTCTTCGATACTCATATGTTACTCCTTCTCTGAAATCATTACCTAAAACTAAGGTTTAAAAGTTAAAACCACGCCGGAAAATGAGGTCTCCAGTTTATCAAAAGAATACTCACTTCTTCCGATGGCTGGATCAATGATGAATACCTTCTCTCCCTCGAAACCTTCCAAGACAACAAATGTATTGGTATTCCAATGGAGGATACACGGCATTTCCATTCCACGAAGATTTGCAATGTCTTTCTTATAGCCGTGGGCGTCGAACCCGTGCTTTGTTGCCGATCTCACTAAAGATGCTGCGGAACAAATACCCTGTTCATCAATTGTCTCCGAAAGAAGTTCTTGCCACGGTATGGCTTTGCCATAGAAGGAGAAGATCATCGATAGAGCTGCTGCTCCGCATTCCTGTGGCACGCGCTGAAGAACAACTGGTACATTCGCTCGATTGATGAAGGTATACTCGCACATGGTTAGCGTCCTCCACCGCCGCCGCCGCCAAAGGAGTGGCCACCACCGCCACCGCTACTGAATCCACCGCCCCCTGCTTTATAACGTAGCGCGTTGATAAAGTTTCTGAGCGATGAAAGCCAGCTTCCTCCGGCTACAGTTTCGAGCGAGGATTCATCCAACTCTCCCTCCTGAGCATCACAGAACATGGATACCAGTTCCGCCTCCTCGACATCTATTCCATGGGTCTTCAGAATGACACCAAGTTCTCCGATGGATTCTGCCTTGATTACTGCGTCTTTGAAGCTGTCATCATTGAAAAGCTCTTTGATCTCCATGTGTAACTCCTTTTCTGTTATAGTTAGCGTCCGCCCATTTTGCCGCCGCCGCCGAAGGAACCACTGCCTCCTCCGAGTCTGCTACGAAGCCAACTCAAAGCGGATCCGCCTCCAGAAACGTCTTCGAGGTCTTTCTCATCGAGATTCTCACCATCTGGCAACATCATGCTCATCAATTGATCTTCGGTGATATCAACACCTTCGCTGGCGAAGAGAGCTTTTACCCCATCAACATCCTTTGCCTGATAAAGCCTTTCTTGAAACTGCTCGTTGCTTAAAAGGGATTCAATTGTCATCATCTCACCACCCTTAAGTTGTTTTCATCTGCATATAAGCATGAATCCGGAATTTGTTACACTGTAAGATAATCATTCCGTATAATTGCATTTTGGAGAGGATTTTCCCGCGCCTTTGCTCCATCCATCCGCGAATTTGATTTTCCACCAATCATTATTGCTTCCACGATACCCCAATACTCTAAGCGCACTTGTATTCTGAAAAGCGCCGTATTCAATTCTTGTCAGCGATTTGGGAAGAATTATTTTTTCTACAGCGGTGCATTCTGCGAAAGCTTTCTCCCCAATTACTGCTACTCCCTCGCCCAGGTCTATCGTTACAACACCGGAACACTTAGAAAAAGCATTATCGCCAATGGTGAGCTCGTTGTTGCTATAGATTGATATTGCGTTGAGTGTGGTACAGCCTGCAAATGCATAACTTTTTATGGCCTGCAAGTTAGGTGACCAAGTAATAAACTGAAGTTTTGTACATCCAGAAAAAGCGCGTTCTCCTATTTCAGTAACAGTTTCATCCATTGAAAGGCTAACCAATGTGGTGTTCCCTTCAAATGTATGTGCTGAAACATTAGATCCGGTTCTAAAATCAGTAAATGCTGTGCAACCATCGAATATTAAGTTGCCCATGGTTTCGACGCGAGAGCCAAAGCTAGCGTTTTGCAGCGAAGTGCATTTAGAGAACGCATAATCTCCAACCGTTGTGACAGAGTCACTGAGAACTGCATCTTTCAGTGCGGTGCATCCGGTAAAAGCATAGGCTTGAATGGTTTCGACACTTTTCCCAAACGTAACATCAGTTAATGCAGTGCAACCGGAAAAAGCTGAATAACCTATTTCTCTTACTGAGTCACCTATGATAATCCTCTGAAGTTTGTCCCAGCCTTGAAATGATTTTTCGCCGACAATCTCAACGCCGTCTCCAAGTCTAAGTGTTGTTATGTTCGGAACGTAGTCCCTGAATATATTCCGAGTCTTAAGGTTTTCTTCAACATTCCCATTTTCTAAGAGGAGGACACCATCAGTCAGAACCGTTATTTTTAGCCCATTTGGGAGAACTTCCTCGTATAACGAGGGTTGGGATTCATGTGGTGTCTGTTCTTCACTTCCTGAGCTGCTCCGGTCTGATTCTGAATCAAGCGGAGGCAACGAAGGTGCCGGCTTGCCCATTCCGCAAGCAGATAGCAAAAGAACCAGTACAACCACCAGGAAGCAAGCAATCATTCTTTTAATGTGCATTATTTACTCCTTTATCCAATACTGGATTCGTAATAGATAAATTCAGTTTCTACTATGGCGATGGTATCTCCATTATGTAGAATCGCTTCCTCGCCTGCGTTCAGTCGCTTCGAATTTAGAAATGTTCCGTGCAATGAGCCAACATCACGAAGCATAGTTTGGGATCCGTTTCTAAATATCTCAGCATGATGTTCCCGGCTGATTCTTTCATCGCCAAGAATGTTATGTTTCCATTTGTGATATCGATTGAGCGGCAACACATCATCAACAAACAACCGTGTCTCTCCCGTTTCTTTGCACCGAAGCATTTTCAGCTTTCGCTCTGCTAAGATACGTTTATATACGTTTCCGGATACGAAAAAGCACAGCTCATCAGAAATATAGATTTCTGCGTATTCATCAATGGGAGCTTCACATCCCGGCTGCAAGATCTTCCCTGCCACTTCTGCCGCTGATGAGGAAACGTTTTTTAGTGAGTAGGCTTGGCCGTCGTTTACTATTTCTAGATGAGAATGGCTAATTGCCATGTTTCCGGAGAAAACAATATCCGAATCCTTACCCCTTCCAATTCGAACGCGGTCTTTGCTTATCGTAAAGATCTCGCCAGTCCTCATGCGGATTAGAATGGCATGAACAGAATCAGGTGCAGAGTCATTACCAGATTTGCCGCTAATCTCGTTATTATTTCCGGCGGCATTGCTGTCTGTCCCACTTTCTCGTGCCCTTCGTTCCTGTTCGGCTCTACGGCGGTTTTCCTCTTCAGCTCGGCGTTTTGCTCTGGCAACCCGTGCCAGACGCTCCTGCTCGGCTTTGTGGCGAGCCTCTTCCTCTGCCTGGCGCTTGGCTTCTGCTTTTTTATCGAGACGCTCCTGCTCGGCCTTGCGATGAGCTTCCTCTTCGGCCCGGCGCTTCTCCTCGGCTTCCTTGGCCAGCCGTTCTTGCTCCGCATTGTATCTTTCCCGCTGGATTCTTTCCTCTTCTATGCGACGTTTTTCTTTCTCTGCAAGGAGCCTTTCTTTCTCTTGCTTGAGCCTTTTTTCTGCTTCTTCCTGTTCCTTTCTGAGAGCTGCTATTTCAGCTTCCAAACGTTCGCGTTCCTCAAACCAAGTAGGATCAATAATGAACCCTTGTGAAACTTTGGCGGGTGTAGATATCGGCCCCTGCTCATATTCTTTTACATGATTCTGCCATTCCAAAATTGCCGATGCAGAAGCAGAATCACCTGCTTTTCTGCAATCAGCAATTGTCGGCGCGGAGATGATTTCCTGGAAAAACTTTTCTTGAGCGTAGTCGTTTTTCTTTATGTAGTTCGAAGAACTAAGCTGCAACTGCATTCCCAGTGGCATTGGGAAATCTTCAATAACTATAGAAATAAATGGTTTGTTGTTTGCAACAGCAAAACTCACTTCATTTCTGCAATTATGAGACTCCGCAGACGCCTTAGAGATAGCAGCAATACAAACTTTTGCCTTGCTAAGATGAGTAGCTATTACTTCTGGCCAATTGTCACCGGGATGTATTCCGTTGTCGTACCAAACGCGAAACCCTTCGATTGACAGCCTCTCGATAATCGGATAAACCAGTGGTGCATCATCATGGCAATAACTGAAAAAGATATATTCTTGATTGCCCTCATAAGGAATGCTATAGCATTTCATTTACAGCCCCTCCTAGTTATTCAATCATCAACAGTTCATGTAGATTTGTTTTTTCAAAATCTGCATAGATAGTGGGAGGAACATTGCATAGCGTTAAGCTGCCTCGGTTCATACTGTCCATCTTCTGCTGTACGTTCAGCAAGGCAAGCTGACAAGAGTTTGCCATATACTGGAGTTCTTTGCAGTCCACAACGATATCTTTTCCAACCGTAGACAGAGCTATTAATTCATCTTGAAAGTAGTGCTCTGTGTCACTGCGGAGAGATCCAGATATTACAACTCGAACAGTATTATCCTCAATTGTTTCCTTTACAGTAACAATGGGCTGCCCATTTTCGCACAGTGACCAAGCATCTTGAAAGTACTCTCTTTTTAAGGCCATATCACACCTCAATCTACAAGTTGTCGTGCTGCAAGTTGATGGAACAAGCCGTTTTGATCCATCAAAGCAGAATAGGTTCCCTGTTCAACAATTTTCCCGTCCTGGAGAACAATTATTCTGTCGCAGTTCTTAATTGTACTTAGGCGATGTGCAACCACAATTCTCGTAACATTCATCTTATCGAGACTTTCACATACCGCTGCTTGTGTGACATTATCCAGTGCACTTGTAGCCTCGTCGAATATGAGAATAGAAGGATGTGCAATGATCGCTCTCGCAATTAAGATCCTTTGTTGTTGACCGCCAGAAATCGTTCCAGAGTTTTCGCTTAATACCGTATGCACACCCATAGGCATCTGTTCAATATCGGATTTTAATCCAACCGCTTCGATTACCGCTTGAACATCCTTCAGAGTGGCATTTGGCGCTGTTATTGTAATGTTTTCGTAAATGCTTCCTGCAATTAACTTTCCGTTTTGGAGGACAACTCCGAGGTTCTTCCTCACTGCTCGTTTATCAAGCTGCTTTAAGTTCTTTCCATCAAAGCAAACCTGCCCTTGATCTGGTTCTTCGAACCCTAGCAAAAGCTTGAGCAAGGTTGATTTGCCGCAACCGGAAGAGCCAACAATCCCTATATATTCTCCAGGAGCAATTTTCAGATCAATTCCGTTAATTACATTTGAACCGTCTTTTTCATACGAAAACTTAACATTGTTTAGAGAAACCTCTCCTCTGAGCTTCCCTGGGATTTCTTTTTCTCCTTCGTCTTCAGGGGCTGTCTCCAATACCGGCTTGATGCGCTCATACTTAGGCTTCATTTGATATAGGTTGAGTACCCCATCAACGAGTCCCAACACAGCGGCAGAAAAAGATCCGAAGGCGGAGTTGAACGCCATAAAGCTACCAGATGAAATGTTAATCTTGCTTCGGACGATAACGAGATAAAATACCATCGAAAACATAACGCTCACAGAACCGGAAAGTACAAGACGGTATGCTGCGAAACGATTTTTTGACATTTCAAAGGTTTGCTTTTCTGCAAAGGGTAGCAGATACTCATACGCAGCGCGGTCTTCAACGCCGGCCATTCTTATTTTCTCGATCCCGTTCAGGAATTGATACAGTTTGGCACTTGCTTCACCTTTGGTTTTCTCAATTTGTTTGTCATACTTTAGCGTTGATTTGCTGACCAAATAGACGATAAGTCCGTAAATGAGCAACATCAGAAGCGCCATCCAAGACAGCTTTGAGGAATACTTGAACATCCTGTACAGATAAAGGAGAGAGAAAACCGTCGCTAGCCCTGATACCAGAACAGATGAAACAAAGGTGTTTGCTAGTTCCGCAATGTAAGCGAGCCGCTGGGCAAGATCCGCACTTTCATGGCTGCGGAAAAAGCTCTCAGGAAGGTGAAATATTCGGTAGTAAACAGCATTCTGAAGATCATAGCCAACATGACTGCCTATTCTAAACTCGGAAAGCTTTTTGACCATGTCAAAAAACAAGTTTCCGATCATAAATGTCGCAATAACGACACAAATCTGAATTAACTGGCTGTAATTACCCAGAGGAATATACTCGTCGTATATTTTTTGGTTCAGAGTAGGCAGCAGTATGCCGATCAGAGCCCCCACAAGTCCAAGGACAACAACATAGGCAATGTCGACTTTTCTGATACTTTTTGTGCCAAAGAGAATGATATCTTTTGTGTTCAGCTTTTTTCCTGGAAGAGTACGGCTGATAACATAAGCTTCCGGAGAAATCGTTTCAGCGATCTGATCAGTAAGCTTACATTTTTCTCCACTCTCGCCGAAATAAATGAGATAGCTCCCCTGACCTTTTGGGATGCACGCAACCGGCTTTTCCTGAATCTTTCCTATAATCGTCCCGCAGTCTTTTTTATGCCAATTTTGATCTAAAACGACCTTTCGACAGGCGAAGCGGGAGGCACGGGCAATATTGGAGACCGAAACGGAATCTCCGCAAACGCTGGTTAGCTTAGATGCCTCAATTAGAGGGATGGACGTTTCGCGGCAAGCATATGCCATGACACGATAAAGCGGATCATCGCCAGCGATTCGCTGCTCGCCCGAATCGAAAGCCTGTTTAATCACTCCATATGACGCTATATCTACACTTGGCTTGTTTTTCTTTCCAAGCCCTATGTAAACATCGTCTTTCAGTGACTCTCGTTTGTAATACTCAATGACGCTTTGAGGAAATCCTTCCTGCTGGAAGTTTTCAAGGCCGGCTGTTTTTGCAAATTTGCGATATAGAACGCTGGTTACTTTTCCGGGAAGGCGCACCAGGTCTGCTTCATCTTTGGGGACAAGAATGAACCTCCAATTGACGTATTCTGAATCACGGAAAGAGAATGCCGGGATCAGATGCCCCGGATCTATTTCGCACAGAAGCAGGCGGCGATTCGGTTTCCCATTCTTCAAAGGAGCGACAAAGACAAATACAGGACCGCTTTCAACGCGGAAGGCTTCACCTGCATTTTCCGTAATATAGTTATCCGTTCCGTAAAGGTGGATCTTTTCTTCGGTGCTGTCCATATGTCACCTCCTCAGAGATTCTGAACGAAGGTTCTATAATAACCTTCCTCATCTTTAAGGGTTCTGTGGGTTCCTCTCTGAACGATTTTGCCCCGGTTCATGACAATGATCTGATTGCAGTCGCGAATGGCGCTGAGCCTGTGCGCAACAATAACGCAGGTGCATCCACGCTTCTTGATGTTATCAAGGATCTGTTTCTCGACAATGGGGTCAAGTGCGCTTGTCGCTTCATCCATAATCAGAATGGTCGGCTTTGTTGCCAGCGCTCTGGCGATTTCAAGCCTTTGACGCTGCCCCCCAGAGACATTGGTCGCGCCCTCGGAAAGATGATAATCGTAGCCGTCTTTTTGCTGCATGATAAAATCATGTATGCAGGCATCCTTAGCTGCCTCGATCATGTCCTCTTCCAAGATCGCAGGATTCCACATGGTGAGGTTGTCGCGAATGGTTCCTGCGAACAAAACAATGTTCTGGCTGACAGTCGCAATACTGGCGTTCAGTACTTCGGTGGGAACTTCGGTCATGCGCTTTCCGTCAACGAGTATTTCTCCCGTCCACGGACGATAGAGTCCGCTGACCATTTTTGACACCGTAGATTTGCCGCAGCCAGAAGCCCCCACGAAAGCAATGGAGTCTCCGCTGTTGAGGTGAAAATTGAAGTTTTCTACAAGCGGCGGCTTCAGCGCGCTGTAGCCGAAAGAGATGTCCCTCATTTCAATTTCGCCGCTCAGCTTCTTCCGTGAGCCCTCGCTTTGCTTTTTTTCCGAATATCGCTCATCCTGGGTATAATTGTTGATATCCTCGACACGGTTCAGGTCCGCTTTGAGTGTTTGGATTTTCTGGATGAACCCCACGAGCTGATTGACAGGCTCAGAGAAGGAGTCAAACAGCGAGTTAAAGGCCAGGAGCATACCCAGCGTCATTTCTCCGTTAATCACCAGAATACCGCCGACCATCAGCAGAAGCGCATTGGTTATTTTTCCAGCAGCTGTCGGAATGGCCCCAGCTATCTGCTGATATCTGTTGAGTTCCTGCTCCAAGTTTGCCTGCTTTGCCTGGTATCCTAGGATCCTTGAGGTATACTCTGTTTCCGCACCAGATGCTTTGATCGTATCCGTGATATTCAGACCCGCGCAGACCGCTCCATACAATTTGCCGCCGCTGATCTGCAGCTTCATGGTCGTCCCAGAGATGACCTTGTTGCTGATAAAAACTGCGGCAAGGCAGATGAGGATGTCGATCATACCGACTGCCGTCATAATCGGGCTGTAGAAAATCAAGACGACGAGATAAAATGCGGCGACAAAAATGTTAAGCACCGTTTCCGCAAGGTCCCCCGCAAGGAACTGGTTGACATTCGTGTTGCTTTCCATACGCTCCACAAGATCACCTGCATAGCGCTGGTCGAAGAAACTGACGGGGAGTCTCAGCATATGTCGGAGAAACCCATACCCGGAAACAAGGGTCATTTTGGAACGGAGCCGCTGAAGAACCATGCTGCGGTAGTATGTAAGACCCATTTTCAGGAGTACCAATGCGCCCATGAAAACCAGCAGCTTGGTTATCCAGTCGGTATAGCCGCCAACCAAGATGTCGTCCATAAAGATCTGTGAGAGCACCGGGAGGACAAGTCCAGGGAAGACAAGAAGGAGGCCAATATACATTAGCTTGAACAATACACCGTATTGCCCTTTAAGTCTTGCTTTAATGAACGCGAAGGAAGTGCGTTTTTTCTTTTCTTTCTGGAATGCGTTTGTGGGTTTGAATGTGAGGACTATACCGGTGAATCCTTCATCCAATTCTTCCAGGGTTAGGCGTCGCCGACCTATCGCTGGATCATTCAAGTAGGCGTATTTCCCTTTGAAGCCCTCGAATACCACAAAGTGATTGAAATTCCAGTGAATGATGCAAGGGAGTTCAATCGTCCGTAGAGCCTCAGGCTCTCTGCGATATCCATGGCACTCCAGCCCGTATTTTTTTGCGCAGCGCATAATATTCGCCGCATTGCAGCCATCTCTGGATACACCGGTTTCAATGCGCATCTGCTCCAGAGGGATAAACTTGCCGTAATAACCAAATATCATGGACAAGGAAGCTGCACCGCATTCGGTTGCTTCCATTTGATAGATGGTGGGCGTTTTCACATAGCTTTTCAAGCTTAATCCCCCCAGATTTCCTTCAACTTCGAGAACAACTTCGTGATTGGTCGAACTTCCTCTACAACGACCTTGGCAGATACAAGTGAGCCATTTGTAACATCCAGTTTGGCTCCTTTATCGTTCGACCAATAGTATCCGCTAGTAGTATTGGGGTCTGGGTATAGCTCACAAGTAACAGCGACAACAGCGGCACCATCTTTTTGAAATGTTGCTGCCAAATTATTGTCTGTCCCCAAAACATAAGACATGCCTTTGCTAGACGAAACATAAGAATCAATATTAATGACGCGGGCAAGCATGTGTCCGTAGGTCTGACTCTCAGCTGAACTTAATGAGACGCTGACTTGCATGCCTCGTTCAATTTTCTTTGCATCGCTAAGCTTTACATAGCACACGATCACTTGCTCGCTATTTGCCTTTGGCGATAACCTAATGATTTCATTTCCTTGAGTAATATTATCTCCAGATTTTACAAGAACCTCGGTCACTGTTCCGACTTGATCGGAATAGATGGTTTTTACATCTCCATTACCAGTTTTGTATGAGGCTACTGGATCACCAATTCGAAGCGTTGAGCCAGGATACACAAGTACAGATGTAACGGAGCCAGATTCTGGCGTATAAACAGCATTGGTACTGACTGGTGAAGCAACAATGCCTGTTGTAGTAACGGTTACCGGTATCGTACCGATAATAGACCAAATAATAGTTACAACGAGAATCAGAGTAATCGCTATCAAAGCGATCCACGACATTGATGATGTAACAGTGAGCGCTTTATCTAACTGTTCAGGGGAAGAAATTTTTTCAAGTGCGGACTTTCTGTACAATTGAGCCATGGTTATTCTCTCCAATCACATTCTATATTGCCAAGGGATTCTTTAAGTTTTGCGACCGCTCTTGTCAGAATTACTCTTATGTTGCCTTGTGAAGTATTCAATGCTATCGCTATTTCATCGAAGTCTTTCTCTTGGAAGAATCTCATAACTATGACTTGCTGTTGTTTTTCAGATAGCTGTTTTATCTGTTCAGCCAAAAAGCTACGCAGTTGCTCCAGATAAACAGCTCTTGATATATCTGCATCATCGGTTATTAACCATTCCTCAAAATCAGAAATATCTAAATGCTGTTTCCTGTCTCGATAGTAGGTTTTTAACATGCTTTTTGCCACCAGAAATAGCCACGTACTGATAGCACTTTTCTGAGAATCGTAACGACTATAGTTTTTGTAGCAATATAGAAACACTTCTCCAGTGAGATCTTCTGCTTCTTGGTGATTCTCTGTACGCTTGACAAAAAAACGGAAAACATCGAAATAATACCGTTCATATACCTGTTCGAATGGCATCATATCAGTTTCGCTTTTAGACACCGGCGTACTGGTCGATAGATTAACCATGTCGCTACCTCAAAATCTTTTTGGGATGGGTGTAACAAAAGGTGCAGTTTTGCTTATAACCAAATGAAAGAATACCGGCGAAGGGAGCTTTCACAGTTGTGGACTATGAAATGATATCTATTCTTGAGATTATGGCTGAGATGAATTCTTTTTCTAACGCCAACGATGACATGTCAGAATTAGTCGCACGTTATGACGATGGAGAATTGGCTGACGATGACTTGTCTATGGTTTCCGCTGCGTCTTCTCCTATGCCATTTTCGGATTTTCTAAAAAATCATTGTTAAAAAGCCAAAAACCATAAGTACGTTGGGATTCATGGTCTTCATGAATCCCTTCTTTTATTCCACTTCGACCCCATAATCACGGCAAAGTGAATCGAGGCCAAGCGCGAACCCACCTCCGACAAAGCTAACCTTCCATTCGCCCTTATACCTATAGAATTCAACTGCTACGACAGTCTTTTCCTGTTTCAGGTAGTCAAGCAAAAAGCGAAATTGCTCCTTATCGTCGGAAAACACGCGAATAATCGGTTCTTCAATGCAACTGAAATCAGCTCCGCTTTGATCCTCATAAATAGACATGCAAACGGCTATTCGTTCTATTTTTTCACTTGTTTTTGAGAGCTCAATAGTTGCAAATGCATTTCCGTTATCAGTCAGTACCCGAACATCCTTACTTTCCGACTCTTCGTTTCCAAAGAAAATCAAATCATTATCTGAACGAACTTTCCCGTTCTTTCCTAGCATGAAGACATATGGGTCTACTGTAAGCGTACGGTTTGTGTTTTTGTGGCTATAAACCACCTTTATTGGCCGGGATTGCATTTGGCCAAGTGATAACCTTTGCCCTTTGCTAACAACCGTCACTTGTTCGTCGTCATTAACAATTGGAGCAACAACTTCGTCCGGAGGGTCCATTTGAAGCGGAGCTGAAATGGTTAATTCTCCCGAAACCGGTGGAACAGAAGTATGCTCAGGTGCTCCTTTCTTTGCTTTTCCTGTTATGTATATCCTTCTGGCGACACTTGTTTTTATCAGCATCTCACCGAAAAGAATGGTGTTATCCCGCATATTTGATGTGGTGATATTTAGCACATTTCGTCCAGATTTAACCTTTTGAGGCGTAATCACCACGTCTTTGAGATTGTGAACAATCTCAGCACCTCTGGGTGCATCAAATTCAATTGAGAAACTGTTCTCCTTATTTGCAGCAAATTCCCCAAGGGCTATTACTCCGGGTATGCTCCAGGCCGTTGCCTCTTCCGCCAAACCTTCTGCAATACCGTTGATTTCAACATTTTCAAGTTTAGTGCCTTGATGGTTTAGTTTTAAAGAGACAGCAGGATGTTCTTTCTCCTGACTACCTGTAACTTCAATTCGAAGGTTTTTCAGCGTAACCGCAGCTGAATCGACAATGACAACTGGCCCACAATTAGCCCAAATTGTAGAATGCTGCCCGTCAACCACACAGGGACGATCTATAAGCAACGGCCCTTCATATTCACCCGGGGAAAGGATAAAGTCGCCAGAGGAACTATTAAATTCTTCCTGAATAAGACTCATTTGACCCACCATCCAAAAGAACTTAAATCATTCTTTTTTTTCGGATTTCTTTCAGCCACTGAGGGAATTCGTTTAAAAGACGCGAGTAAAGTTCGCTGTTGCTCACAGATTTAAAATCATCTAGTGCGAAAAAATTTGCATTATCAACATATCTGCCGGACATTGTATCCAAGCGTTCTAGGACGCCGTAGCCATATCCTCCAACGCCGACAAATTGCCAGAAAATTGGTTCCCTTGAAGCTTCGATCAATAAGCTCTTAATCTGGCTTTCGCTTCCAACACCACCGTCGGTAACAAAAATCACATATGCCGGGAGTTTGCTTCTGCGATATTCATCAATCACTTCTCGCATAACCTTTGGCTCGTCATTTCCATATCCAAGGCTTCTCATCAAATCGTTCCAATCACGTGGGACTGCCGACTTGTAGTTTTTCATGTTCACGGAAGCCATCCTCTTTGGACGACTTCCGTAATACCAGAAATCAAGTTCTCCATCATCGTCAAATTGCACGGCCAGGGGAAGCGTCTTATTTACGATTTCTTGCACCGTTCCATCACTGTAGCGACCGCTCATTGAGCCTGATATATCAAGCACAAGCGCAACTCGAGCTATCGTATCTTGAAGATTGCGCTTTTCAAGTTCAACCTTGAGCGGCTTTGCGAGCGACACTAATTGTGGGGCGTCCTTTTGAAGCTTCTTTTCCAGGGATACTTTTGGGGGTGCCGCTTTAGGCGTAGGTGCGTTTGCCGGAGCACTGGGCTGCGCTGCCTCCTCGCCGCCATACGCTCTCAACAAGTCCCCCAAGCCGCCATTAAATCCGCTTGCTACTGCTGCGAATCTCCACATATCCTTGCGATAGATTTCGATTGAAATAATTGCTTTTTCTTGCCTAAAATCATTGCCTGATAAGCTCATTTCAATCGGAGTATGGAGGCCTTGACGGATGATCAGCTTATGGGTGCGAATATCTCCCATTGTTCCTGGGCCATCAATGCTTACCGTAAACACCAGCTTCTGAATCGTCTGGGGGAGTTTGGGGAGATTGATTGTGAACTTTGCCTTGCCTCCCGCCAAAGAGTACTCTATCTCGCGGGAAGGCGAACTCGTCTGATTATAGAAGACCATATAGCGGTCATCTGAGAGCTTTCCCGATCCATCGACACCGAAACAGCAGAAATCGTACTCTGCATTTCCGGAAACCTCCATCAGAACATCAAATGGTTTGCCATCATTGATGTGATTGCTAAGTTTGTCTCTGACACCTCGCTGGATAAGCATTTGCAGTTCACCCTTTACTCAATAATTGAAGATAATGCAGAATGGATTTCTTCTCCCATATTGGGTGCATTACCAGATTTCCATGTGGGCGGGGTTCCTGAATATGAAAATGAGGACGGCGCAGAATTGCCATCAATTCTGGGAGAGCTATAAAGTCGCTGCATGTCTGTTGCTCGGAATACCGTTACTTCCGCATACTCTTGCAGCGCAACGGTTACAAACATGTAGTTGCCTTCCTTTCTGTAGTCATAGTCAACAAGAACGACGTATTCAACTTCATCGAGTGAAGAAGGATAAGAATCCCCTGGTAATAGTCTCATTAGATTGAGAAGAATTGCTTGGGTTGTTTCTCTGTCGGAATAAGTATGCCGCTGGGCGATTATCAGAATTTTCCCGGTTGGGTTTATCCCACACTGATCATACAAAGACGTTAGATCGCTAATAACAAATTCGTCTTCAGTCGAACTTTTATAACTTCCGATCATTGAACCCTTTGGAGCCTCATTACTGAAGGAATCTCGTACTGTACTGCTCCCAAATGCGCTATTTCCTGCGACAAGTGCTTTTGCAGCTTCCCCAGCTAAGGCTTTGCTGAGGTCAGTTGTGCTGGGTGCGCCAATGAAGCTCTCAAATGCTTCAGCCCATTCTTTCCTCGACAAGTCTGTTCTTCCGTTTATGATCGACGTATTTGCAAGAATAGCGGCTTGATAATAATCTTTTTCGGTTAGCTTCTTGAGAATTTCAGCATTTATTTTTGCCTCGGAATCTTTTTCACACCTCTCATAAGCTTCTTTCGCCCCCTGATAGTCTTTTCCAGCGAAAAGCTCGTTTCCAGTGTTGTGATATACCATGTCCAAAAAGGCCGTTGCATCTGCATACTTGGTGTTTTCAATACCTCTGGCCGTGCGGATCGCTGTATCAACCTCTCCGTCAGCATACTGTTGCTTAGCCTTGGCGAGACTGGCTACTCCGATTTGCTCCTGCGCTCGAGATTCGCTAGAAATCTGATTTAGGAGCTTTATAGCGTTGTCAGGTTCGCCGTTTTTGATTAATACCAGCGCTTGTTCATATACCGCGTCAGCCCACCGCTCTTTTCCTGCAGCGCCGGCTGCTGCGAAGAAATCAATTGCTCCAGAGTAATCCTGCGCTGAATAGGCGGCTTCTCCTGCAAGAAGGGCAGCCTCTGTGCGTTGAGTCCCACTGAAGAGAAAGTCTTTCTTATATGCGGATACGGCAGCCGCGTAGTTTCCTTCAGCCATTCTTTTGGAACCATTGGAATGGTTTATTAAGCACCAAGATAGGAGCAGTACAAGAACAGCCGCAAAAGAAATCACAGTGAAGATGACGCCCTTGCTCTTCTTTTTTCCTCCGGTATTAGAATCTGCAACACCTGATCCGGACTGATTGTTTTGCCTTGCTTTTTCTCTGCTTTGTGAGGCAAAGAACTGATCAATCGCGTCAGTATCTGTAGTGAAACGAAGCAGCGTATTGCCAAGCTTTAGCTGGCACCCATTCCGTAATCCAAGCTTCCCCTCTGAAGGGACACGGAAGTTGTTCATTTCGACGCCGTTTTTTGACCCACTGTCAGAAATGTACCAAGCGCTCCCCGAGCTTGTAATGCTTGCATGCTGACCAGATACTGCATCATCTTCGAGAACAACATCGTTATCGTTGCTTCTCCCGATGGTGGCACTTCCATCAATAAGATATGCTTTTCCTGACGCGAGGTCTGTAAGGAGCGCTTTACTCATATCCTTTTCCTCATTTCTCTGACTATTGGGGATGAGCTCGAAAGAGACTAAGTTACTTCCTTCCGGGAACCCAATTCAGCCCCCAATTAAAGTCTCTGTCCATGAATCTGTGACCCTGGTAGAAACGAACTATCTTCTCTACGCTGAAAGTTTCATCGTTGTTGTTCTCGAGCAGAGCGATTGCACACATAGGCAAATTGGAGCCATACTCATCCATACGGACGATAATTTCCTGGCTGCCGGGGCATTTCACGGTTACAACGCCGTTCGCTTCTCTCCAGTTTGCAGCTCCTTCATAGATGAAGGTGTAAACCAGAATTCTCTTAATCTGGGAAATCATCTTTCCGTTGACTCTGAGGTTTTCGCCATTAGCGGAGCTGCCGCTTCTGTCATCACCGTCCAAAGCAATATAGGGCGGAGCAGTCAGGCTACCAAAGGAGTTTCCAAGGGCTTGGACAGAGCCTTTCAGACCGTTCTTAAACTCGAACAGGCATCCAAGGTCAAGATCTATTGCTTGGGGCGTGGGAGCGAAGAAACCGCCACGTTTTTGAGGCTGGCTCCAGTTCAGATTTATAAGTATCTCACCCAAACTCGATCCAGACTTTCGGAGATTTACTTTTTCGCCTTTTCTCAGTTCAACTTTCTTCGGCATATCGTTTGCAGGCGGAGTCGGGGACCCACCAAAGCGATTCATTGGCCTTTGCTCAGGCTGAGGCTGAGGCTGCGGCTTTCGCTGGGCGTTCATTTCTGTACCGCCGTAAGC
Source organism: Candidatus Limivicinus sp. (assembly GCA_045586065.1). Classification (GTDB taxonomy): domain Bacteria; phylum Bacillota; class Clostridia; order Oscillospirales; family Oscillospiraceae; genus Limivicinus. The sequence continues at coordinate 78,776 of JAZMZR010000013.1, read as the reverse complement.
GCGGAGCAAATCACCAAGGCCACCGTTAAACCCGCTGGCAACAGCGGCAAAGCGCCAGACATCCTTTTTATATATTTCTATAGAAATAATGGCTTTTTCCTGCCGAAAATCTGAGCCGCTGAGGTCAAGAGCGATACTCTCACTCAAACCCTGCTGAATCCTTACAGAGTGGCGTGAAATATTGCCCATCGTTCCGCTTCCATCAATGCTCACAGTGAAAACGAGTTTTACAATCGTGCTGGGAAGCGCACTCAGATTAACAGCAAACTTCGCGCCGGATCCGTTGGGGGAATATACGATTTCTCTACTGGGAGAAGCCGTTTGATTGTAGAAAACCATATATCGATCATCAGAGAGTTTCCCGCCTGCATCGACACCAAAGCAGCAGTAGTCGTAAACTGCGCCACCAGAAACATCCATATAGATGTCAATACTCTGGTTGGGATTCATGTACTTCTCGAGCTTATCTCTCATTCCTCGCTGAATATTCATCATTTCTCCTCCCGCAAAAATTGACTTTTTATAGTACCGACCTCAACAGCTCTTATATTTGTTACTTATTTCTAATTAGTCTATCGATTAACCCAGGGACAAACATTGCCCCCGCTAACATCCAAATTACACCAAACACTTTTATTGTGCTCTCAGGGATTATCCAGCTCGTTGGCGCAAAAACATACAGTAATATTCCTGCTCCAAGACACGCTACTATAAAGAGAAACAAGTACAGTTCGTCTTTCTTTGTGCTCCTATCATTATGAAAAAGAAAATCTTTCATTATCTTCCTCCGTTGTGTGTTTGAATTCTCTTAAAATTGTGATCAGATGGTAGCTTTGATACCAAGCTTAATCCATACTGAGCCTGATTCCACCCTGTCGTTCGGAAGGCTGAATAATAACGGTTACCGCTTGGCCGCCGTTCCACTCAAATTGATAAGACTCGCCCGAAGCTTGGCCAATGAATGTTTTCCAAGAAACATCGGCGGTTACCCTAGGATCGCAAGGCCCATTACCAACCCAGCAAATGACAGCATCCGGATCGACCGAGATCGTGTTCCTGGAATAGACATTGCTTAGAACAATCGGGTTTCCATCAGAGAGAACGGCAACATAGGCATTGGGGCCGCGAGCTGTCAGCGTGGATGTCGCAAGTCCTTTTTGAGAAAGGACGCCTACGCCAATAAAGCGGACACTGTAGTCACAATCCTGTGAAAATGCCAAAATATTCTCGGACTCAACCGAAACAGTTTCACCCATACCAAGGTGGTATACAACGACATGCTGCCCGTAATTTGCATAGTATGTGACAGAATCGCCGTACAGATTGACCTTCATTAACGGCAGATTTTCACCGGTTACTCTTCTCATGACATGGCCAAGAAGAGCTTGTCCAACATTATTCTGCGGGCCAAATAAAACCTTCTCAAACTTGTAGTTTTTAGCCCCAGCGTTGTCGCCGGCAATAAAGGCTCCTGCTTTAGCAAACAAGATATCGTTCCCTGTACAGGTCACTTTCAATGTCAACTCATTTAAGGTTTCAAATTGCAGCATTATTGTTCTCCTCCACTTTTTTACTCAACCTGTACGCCGTATTGCTGGCACAGTCCTGCGAGATCTTTTCCGACACCGTTTCCAACGGCATTAAACTTCCAATTACCGTTATGCAGATATATTTCTCCTATTGTCATCGAAATCACGTTTGAGTAGTATTCATCTATCTTGAAGCTGACTAATTCTCGATTTGAGGAGGCATCAATGATTCGGATGTATGCATCTTTAATCATGCTGAAGTTAAGCCGCTTCTGCGATGCTTCATTAATGGTGAGGATAAATACGATTCGATCTACTGATGCATTCAGTTTTGTAAAGTCTATGGATATACTTTCTCTATCTGACGATGAATTAGCTGAAAACACAGTGCTTCCGTCTGGACTGGTTTCTTGTCCATAAAACACAAACCAGTCATCGCCAAGAACTCTACCATTCCGGAGGAGAAAAGCTGAGACGTCAACATCACAGTCGGGGTTGATAACATTCCACCCCATACTGGCACGAACTTTTTGGAGTGCGCCCGCTGCAGCTAATTGAACCTTTTGTCCCTTTCTAGCCTCGTTTTGAAGCCGCGGAATAGGTATAGCTGCCGGCATTTGAGGAGACGGTTGTGGAACGGGCTGAGGCGCGGGCCGTGGAGTTGGGGGGCTAACTTGTGGATATCCTGCTCGTGCTTGATTATTTGGAGTGTTATTCCTTTGCTGAGGGGCCGCATTTACTCCGTTGTTATTCAGGTTGCCGACATTTTGACGATCAAGGGGGCCTTGGACTCGTCGCTGGTTTATTGATAGAACAGTATCTTTTGTTAGTGGCTGTTCAGTTTTTGTAGGGATGTTGACCATATTAAGCTCCTTGATCATCAATCAGCTTTTTTCTGCTGAACACGGATGGTGACCCAGACTGTATATCTATATAAGCATTACACGCCAAGCATTGAGGTTCTTCGCTCAGAGGCGTGAATAGGAAAACTCAAGTTTTTGAATCACTGCTGAAAAAGAAAAATAATACTTTGATTAAGAATGAATGGCGGAAGGAAAGGAACCGATCCTTCCGCCATTCATTACATCTTTACACGTTCACGCCGAAGCTCTTGCAGAGCGCTTCAAGTCCGCCCTGATAGCCAGCACCGACAGCATTGAATTTCCACTCGTTGCCGCTGCGATAGATCTCGCAAACGACAATAGCGGTCTCGATGGAGAATTCCTCGCCGAGGTCAAAGCGCAGTACTTCTGTACCGACAGTGTCACTGGGGCCAGAAATGCGCGCGACACGAACATATGCGTTGGATACCTGTCCAAAGTTCTGCTTCCTGACAGGCGCATCATAGATCGTGACAGTGATCGCAATCTTATCGATATCAGCAGGAACCTTGCTGAAATCGATGAAGATCTGCTCATCATCGCCTTCTTCGCTGTTACCGCCACTGGTGTCGTCGCCCATCGATTTCACGGAGCCGCTGTTATGTTCCTGGTTGCCATAGAACACGAAGTCAGCATCATTACGCACCTTTCCATTCTTCCCAAGAAGAAATGCAGATGCGTCGAGGTCAAAATCATATCCTCCATCGTAACGATTCGGATCCCAACCAAGGCCAACGAGTGCCATGGTCATATTCTTGTCCAGACTTACTCTCTGGCCTTTTGAAAGATTAACTGCCATTGTAGCTCCTCCTTTTTTTATTACCTATACAGATCAATCAGTTTTGAAAGTCTGCTGGCGTCTCTTACTGCTTGGCCGATCGCGTCAAATCTCCACTCGCTACCATTGCGATAGATCTCTCCGGCAACCAGTCCGGTCATGCCGTTGTAATTGTCCGAAAGGTTAAAACGGCACACTTCGTTATTACTATCCATATCGACAACGCGGATGTAGGCATTCCGCACCAGACCAAAATGCTGGCCTCTGAAGTTAGCGTCATAAATGTTGACGACGAACGCCATCTTGTCCACATAGTTGGGAATAGACTGCAGATCAATCACGATCATCTCATCGTCGCCACCGCTGCTGTTACCTCCAGTGGTATCATCACCGGAGTGTCGGATTGCTCCACCTGCAAAACTGGTGTTGTTAAAATATACACACGTCTGGTTGATCTCACTGCTGATAACCCTTCCGTTTGCTCCGCAGAGAATGACTGAAGCGTCGCAGTCGATATCCTGAGGCTTTGGCGCAAAGAAGCCACGTCTTTGCTGCTGAACTTCATCCCAACCGAGGCCGACCAGAATTCTTCGAAGGCTACCTCCGCCGCTTTTAGTTAGGTTTACCTTCTGCCCTTTTACAAGATTAACTCCCATAGAAACGTCCTTTCTTAAATGAAGCGATTTCTCATTTCAATGACGTTATTATCGGTGGTCGGCTGCCCGATAGCATTGAATTTCCAAGAGCCGTTATAGCGATAGAGTTCTCCGAAGATCATAGCAGTCATATTGTTATAGTTTTCAGAGAGGTTGTACTTGCAAAGTTCTTGGCCAGTTTCCGCGTCACAGATGCGAATGAAGCAGTTTTTGATAAGGCCGAAATGCTGACCACGTTCTCTCGCCTGATAAATGGTTACGACAAAGATGATTTTGTCGTATTGGCTTGGAAGCGCAGTGAGATCAACCATGATCTGCTCGTCGTCACCTTCGCCGGCACCAGTCAGGTTGTCGCCCATATGTTTGACAGCCCCAGACCTGTGGGTAAGGTTGTTGTAAAAGACCATATCTGCTGCATCAATAATGTGTCCATTGACACAGATAATGGCGGATGCGTCGCAGTCAATATCCTGCGGCTTCGGGGCAAAGAAACCTCTCTTCTGTTGCACCTCATCCCAGCCAAGACCAACCATTACTTTTCTAAGAGAACCGCCGTTGTTCTTCCGGAGCTCAACTTTTTGTCCTTTTTGCAGGTTAACTGACATTTTTCACCCTTCTTTCAGATTAAAATGAGAATGCTATCAAACGTTCACGCCGTAGTTCTTGCAGAGTGCAAAGAGACCGCCCTGGAAACCGCTACCGATGGCATTAAATTTCCATTCACCGTTGTTCCTGTACATTTCGCCGACAACAACTGCTGTTTCAACGGAGAAGTCTTCGCCGAGGTCGTAACGGATCAACTCCGCGTTGCTCGTTTCGTCGAAAATGCGGATGTAAGCATTCGAAACCTGACCGAAGTTCTGCTTGCGGGTTTCAGCATCATAGATCGTAACTGTGAACCCGATCTTTTCAATGTTGGCAGGAACCGCAGATAGGTTGACTTTGATCTGTTCATCATCGCCGTCACCATCGCCTGTCAGGTTGTCACCCATATGTTCAACCGCGCCAGAAGCGTGCTTCAGGTTGCCGTAGAACACAAAGTCCGCGTCGCTGGTAACCTTCCCGTTTGCACCGAGCAGGAAAGCCGCAGCGTCAAGGTCGAAATCGAACCCGCCATCGTACTTGTTGGTGTCCCAGCCAAGACCAACAACGATCTTGCTGAGTCCAGGATTGCCCTTGGTAAGACTAACTTTTTGCCCCTTAGAAAGATTGACTGCCATTTGTTTTTCCTCCTAGTTTTGTTTAATTTTATTCACTGGTTTTGTTCATCAGTGCTTTTCTGATCATGTCAATTGGGATTACCAAGAATGCGAGTACAATGCAGATGAGCCAGGCAGAGGGTGACAAAGCTTCAACACTAAGAACCTCGCCGCCGAATGTAACGAATACAAACTGCATGGCAAAGATAGCAAACATGACTATAAGGAAGTTCTTGTTGCGTCCCAGTCCTTCAAAGGGGTTGGTGTGGGAAGTTCTCGCATTGAATCCGTTAAAGGTGATTGCCATCATGAAGGTCGCAAACAATGCGGACTTCAGATAAGTCACATCAACATCACCGAAGAGATTGCGGATGAAAGGAACAAAGAGGATTCCTAAGCAAATGAACGTGATGTAGGCGGCACTGATAATGATTTCTATCAGCATCTCCTTGCTTACAATGCTCGCTTCTCTGGGAACGGGCTTGTCCCTCATGTACTCTTTCAGCGCAGGCTCGCTGCCAAACGCAATTGCAGCAAGCGTATCCATAGCAAGGTTAATCAGCAACAGCTGGATAACTGTCAGAACCACATTTTCGCCAAGCAGCGGGCCAATAAAGCATGTCAGCACTGCAGCAACATTGACGGTAAGCTGGAAGATCAAGAACTTGCGAATGCTCTTAAACATGGTGCGACCATACAGAATAGCCTTTTCAATGGAGGAGAAGTTGTCATCCAGAATGGTGATATCGCCAGCTTCCTTTGCAACCTCCGTTCCACTGCCCATTGCGAAACCGACGTCTGCTTTTTTCAGGGCAGGAGAGTCGTTTACACCATCGCCTGTCATACCAACAACCAGGTTCAAATCCTGTGCGATACGAACCAGTCTGCTCTTATCTGTCGGAAGAGCGCGGGATACTACTCGGAGATTCGGAAGAACCTTCTTAAGCTCATCGTCACTCAGTTCTCCCATTTCAGCGGAAGTCAGCGCGACATCTTCTTTGTTGACAAGCAAGCCAGCTTCCTTAGCAATTGCGACCGCCGTCTCCTTTCGGTCGCCGGTTACCATGACGACCTGAATACCGGCGTTCTGCACTTCGCGGATGGCTTCAACAGCTTCTTTCCGGACATTATCGCGGATACTGATGACACAGATCAGCGTCAGATCGGCATCATCAGAGTCTCCCTGAGCTTTTGCGACAGCAAGAAGCCTCATGGAGCGTCCAGCCTGTGCGTCAATATAGGTTGTAAGATAATTCTTCTCAACCAATTCCTTGACGTCGCCTTTTTCATCGAGATAGTGCGTGCATTTTTCGATGATTTTTTCTGGGGCGCCCTTTACATATGTTACGCTTTGCCCATCTCTGGTAATGGTCACGCTGGAGCTCTTCTTGTTAGAGTCAAAGGCATTGAATGTTTTAACATCCTCGCGGCTTAGATTGTTTACCGCGTTGGCATCCAGCAGGAAGGCCATCAATGCTCGGTCAGTGCTGTTTCCGCCGATAATCTGCCCATTGCTTGCCATTGCGCTGTTGTTGATACCAATGCCGGTAACAACATCCATCGCAAGGGGAGCTTCCATCTCAGAAAGCTTGTTGAACTGCTTGACGTTTCCAGTGGCAAGCTCAACAACAGACAGTCGCCCTTCTGTAATTGTTCCGGTCTTGTCGCTGAAAAGAATGCTCAGGCTGCCTGCTGTTTCGAGACCGTTGATCTTCCGTACAAGAACATTGTCTTTTGCCATTTTCATGCTCTGGAAGGAGAGCAGAATGGAAGTCAGCATCGGTAAACCTTCCGGAACCGCGCAGACAATGATCGTGACAGCAACTGTGACCGCATCCATAATCAGTCGGATCCACTCATAGATGCCATGCGGAATATTGCCCGTCAGGAGGGTCTTTGCCAAAACGCCTACAACAATGCAGATCGCGCCGATATAGCCGAAAGTAGAAATCTGATTTGCCAGTTTTCCGAGCTTGACTTGGAGTGGTGTTTCGCGAGTTTCCTCTTGAACTTCCAGCGCGAGCTCGCCAAACAGTGTCTTGTCACCGACAACCTTCACTTCCATGTAGGCTTCGCCGCCGACGACAACCGTTCCTCTATATGCGTAGTACTTATTCAGAAGATCCTTGATGTCGTATGAAGCTCCGCTCGGTGTGGCAATTTTATCAGCTTCTTCCGTTTCTCCATTCAGGGAAGCCTGATCCACCTTCAATTCACCATCAACGATAATTCCGTCCGCGGGGATCTTATCACCTGCCTGAAGGTAAACAATATCGCCAACAACAACTTCGCTGACATGGATTTCTGTCAGTTGCCCATCTCGGATAACCTTAGCCATTTCCTTGGCTTCTTCTTCCGCCTTCAATGCGGAGGCCTTACCCTCCTGCTGGTTTTCGCTAACGGAAGCGACACCGTTTGCAATCAGAATGGCAACCAGAATGCCAACCGGTTCAAACCACTCAGCCTGGTGCAGGAAGAACAGCACGACCTGAATAACAAGTGCTACCAGAAGGATCATTATCATAGGATCCTTGAATCCTTCCAGGATTTTCTTCCACAATGGGTCCGGTGGAATCTCGGTCAGGGTGTTTGCGCCATGTAGTTTCCGGCTTTCTTCAACCTGACTTTTTGTTAGTCCAACAAACTTCATAAACTATTACTCCTTATGCTTCAAATGTGTTAATGGTCGCTGCGGTATAATGATTCATTCGATCAAGAAGAATCCCCATTATCTGCCACTCGTAACTTCTATGAGGAGACCCTTATCCTCGGTTGATGCACGGAAGACAGCTCCATCCTTTAGTAAAACTGCCTGACCTGACGGAACTAAACTTCCCCCAGGAGAGGTCATGCCTCTTACGTCATGGTTTACCAGAAGCCATTGACCCTGATATTTCACAACATAAGCAAGCATGCTTCGATCTGCTTTTTCGTCTGGGAAGCAGTTCGAAAACAGATGCCAGCGGAACAAGGGCATGTTGTGATACACGTTGATTTCGCCAGCCGGGATCCACTGTCCCTGGCGTCCTCTTACCTGGCTCTTCAGATGTAGCCGAACAATATTTTCCTTTGAGACACGATGCCCGCAGAACGGACAAACAGGCTTGGCTGGATCGTGTAAAACAAACCACTTTGCTCCGCAGTTGGGGTTCTCACACGGATGAAGCAAGTCCCATGTTTTGACGAGAGCCTTCTCCCACTCCATTGCGGTTGGTCGTTCATTTGGATTGTGCAGGCCATCTACAAATGCCCGAATGAACAGCTTCTCAAGCTCTGGCCCCAAATCTTTGATAGTAACCTCCAGACCCCGCGGACGGTTACTTTGGTCTTTAGGGTCTTCTATAAACAAGGCTTTTGGACCCATGCAAAGGAAATCATCTAGATTGGGATCATCTGAATATGTTTTAGGTCCACGAAGAGGATGCCGGAGAAGAAGATACTCGTAAATCAGAACTGCCATAGAATGAAGATCGGTAGATGCGCAAGGCAGTTTCCGCTGGGGATCTCCGAAAGGAAGTGGTAGCGTCTCAAGCACTTCCGGTGCGATATACCCACCTGTTCCTATTACCTCTGGGGGATAAACTCCGGGAACGACGAGAGAGTCAATATCTATGACGACACAGCTCCCTGTTGTTGGATCGACAAGGACGTTGTTGCAAGAAAGATCGGAATGTGCAAGTCCAGCTTGGTGCATCCTTCGAATTGAACGAGCAAGAGAAATAGACATCTGAAGCATGGAGCGGAAATCTCCAAGTTCATTCGGATTAAGGAACCTTCTCAATTTCCCCGATGTGAACCAATTGCTCTTCTTGTCTTTTCCTTTAAGATCTTTGCTTAACTCAGGAATGATAGTTGCATTTTCTGGGAAAAAATAATTCGACGGATATGCCGGGCAGACGATTCCGAATTCTGGCTGTGTAACAATTGCCGTTGGCCAGCAAAACTTGCTGGAAAAGTATCTCGCCATGCCTTCTGTGTTGCCTTTTGCACCGCCGGATGCTTCAGCAAGCGTTGGGTTATACTTGCCAATGATGGCTTCAATTCGTTTTCGCAAGTTTGGATCATTAGTAACTTCAGGATTGTTAAAAAACTGAACGACATACGACTTGTCCGGTGCGAAATATGTATACTTCATTCCACCTCTTGGAGGGTTTTCTTTAATCACATATTGAATTTTTCGCCCGTCCATCAAGGTGGCTTCAGCAATTTGACTCATATTTCCACCTCCTACAGCTTGATCACGACTAATGTCCTATCATCAAAAGAGCCGCGTTCGTAATAGTTGTCCAGCCAAACCTTTAGTCTTTCACCAGAATCATCTGTCGGGATTGCTTCCTTTAATTCAAGACTAGCTAGACCCAAGACAGTTGGATCTTCCCATAATTCTTCCAGTGTGATTCCCATGGTTTCGCAAATACGATTAGTGTATTGGATCGGAACAGTCACGCTTTTGTCGTTTACCCACGGGTAAAGGATAGGATCCGGTATTTTCTTGAAAATACTCATTTCCTTGGGACTAAGCTTTGACAAGTCGGCGGGTTTCTCCTCCATCTCGATTACTCCGTTGACAAGGAGATCAAAATACAGGCGTCTCATTTGCGTCTCGTTTGGGAAATAATCGTCCGCCACGCCGTCGCTCATCAGCATCACTGTGTCAACGACCCCGCGAGAAAGCTTCGTCCTTTTTTGGAGCGCGTCCATCGTCTTCATTTGTGAAGCGGTTAAAAACTCCGTCTCACCGGAAAAATCACCGCTATCGGGAACTCCGAGCAACTTCACCGATGATTGGAAAGATCCCTTGGAGTTGATTGATACAATCATCCCATCGCCAACTTGACATGTAACGATGAGGTATTCTTTCGTTTCCTTGTTAATCGGTACAATTGCTGCAACCAGAAGTGTCCCACTTAAATCCTTTAAGTCTAAGCTCCTCTTAAGGACCCTAGCGTATGCGGGATCTGTTGCACGTGAATAGAAAGCAGCTTCGACGGCTTCCCACGCTTGAATGACGGATTGCTGGACTAAACTCGCTACCTTTCCACAGGCCTCCATACAGGCAGGGTTTGAGAGTTCTTGTTTTAATGATTCGCGAATTGTTGGAGCATCGGATTGTAGCTTTGAATAGGCATTAACCAGGAAACCAACTGAAGCTCTGCAAGACTCGCGTGCGCCAATTCGCGAAAACTTTTTTGATCCGGCTCCATCGGAAACAGCAATAAAGGTGACGTCATCTACATTTGCAACTTCATACCAGTCATCACAGTTTGATCCCTCGTGTTTATGCTTCTTTCCACGAACTCTTGCAGCAATGACTTTTCCCCCTGGTAAGCTGTAATTACCCTGAAGATATTCGGGTGCTGGTTCAGGCTCATCAGTCGGAATAGGTAAGTATTTCCACAGGCTAGCTGTATGATCAGTCACTTCTTTATTTGTTAGCGGCTTCTTGCCTGTTGACAAAGCCGTATTTGCTGGTTCTTGCTTTAGCGTCTTTTCAGGAGGCAAGCTTGCTGGAACGGGATCTGTCTTGGCAGGCAATGCAAGAACGGGCACATCAGCTTTTTCAGGAACCTGTGCCGAATCACTTTGTCCGCTTTCATTGCCTGCACTATCAGCTTTTGGCTGCGATTTGACTTGTTCGTCATTCGGAATTTTTGGCCCCTGTGTATCTATGCCCAGGGTTGCGGCCTCCGGGTTTAAAAGGTCTATGATTTTTGATTCACTCATCTTATTTCACCCGCATAGAGAGAACAATTTGTTAAGGTACTACAACAAACCCCTGAGGAGGAGGCGGAAGCTCGATAGGTGCGCCCGGCTTAGCATCCAGCGTTTTAGAGGACATCTTGATAGATCCAGATACCCAAGCAAAGAATTGCGCCATATCACCAGCCGAAAGCGTATTCATCATCAAAACGCTCTCCGTAATTTCCTTCAAATATGAAGTGTTCGCGTTAGAGCCTGCTGCACATGCAATGATATTGGCAGCCTTCATCCCTTTGATCCGCTGAGCTGCCTCTCTAAAGGTCTCAACATCGGTGGGTGATCCGTCAGTCAGAATAAAGACAAGAGGCCTCCAGTCTCCTTTCTGAGTCTCAGTTGACTTGCGGACTTCACTATTAACGCAGTCAATAAGAACATTGAGTGCTCCACCAAGAGCGGTGGCTCCACCTGCATTGATTTCCGGCTCTTTAAACGACATTAATTCAGTGAGCGGAATGATCTGACGCGCCTGACTATCGAATGTAATTACAGACAGGTATGCCGTTTCCAGTGCCTGGGGGTCACCACGGAGCTCGGAGAGAAGAGCCTTCACACCTTGACGGACAGCCTCGATCGGCTCTCCCATCATAGAACCGGAACAGTCAAGCAGCAGATAAACGGGTAGTCTTCTTGTAAAGTCAGCCATGTTGATTCTCCTTTTTATTCTTCTTGTTGTTTTAGGTGGATGGTAAGTGAATTGATTGTTTTGAAATCCTCGTTGAATTCTTTGCTAAGTGATTCACTAATTGGAACTACTATGTCTGGGGGGACACGCGCATCCTTCATCTGAAGAGCTTGCAATAGTCGTGGGGTTAGTATTTTCACGGCGACCAAATACTCTTTTGTATTTGCGTTCATCGTGAAAACCATAATGAAATTGACAAATTGTGACCAGCGCATGATAAATGCGCCATTTTCAATTCGAGAAATCCTCTCTTTTGAGATACCACTGAGGTTTTCTAAATCATCCTGAGTTAGCCCAGCTATTGCACGAAGCTTTCTTAGATGTTCGCCAAGGGTAATACAATATTCTGTTTTTTCTGCCTCGGAGAGACGAATCAGCATCTACATCTCCCTCCTTTTTTCCATACACGATGAACCTCCGTTTCAAATGTCGTCTATAAATCAACCTGCGTACGAAAACAAAAGATGCAACCATAAAGCTAAATACTTTTAGAAGCTCTGGGATAAGTCATTATGACATCTTTTTACTCTTTTCCGACAAACATTATAGCACATGCAACGTGTTTTACAAGTGTTTACACAAAACTTTTTGATTTTTTGAATGAGGGCACAGCAAAAATGATAGTCAATCTTTGTATTCATTATGGTCAACATTAAAATATAGGTCTGACGCTTTGAATTGAGAGGAGGACTGAAGATGCCAAGGCGTGGCGAAAACATATGGAAAAGAAAAGACGGAAGGTGGGAAGCCCGTTACATTAAAGGCCGAACAGAGGATGGGAAGGCTAAATATGGTTCTGTTTACGCAAAGTCTTATAGAGAAGTCCGGCGCAAACGAGATGAAGTACTCTCAGCACTTCCTCTGCACCAGATTGATAATAGCGCAATAACATTAGAAGCGGTCGTAATTGAATTTCTTTATGATAAGAAACCGAAAGTGAAACTGTCAACTTATACAAGGTATGTTGAAAACGCGGAGTGGTATATAGTTCCTGCACTTGGCAGCCTGATCATTACTGATTTGTCGCAAGAAAACATAGATCAGTTTACAGAGCATCTTAAAACTAATGGAAAAAAGAGCGGAGGATCATTGTCATCAAAAACTGTGAAAGATATCCTTGCTGTACTTAGGCAAGTAATAAAGTTTGCGTCAAAAAAGAAGTACATCTACAGCCCAGATTTCACAATAGAAGTGCCAAAGCAGGGGAAGCGAAACATTCAGATTTTTAGTCACAAAGAGCAAGACAAGCTGGAACTTATCTCTTATTCTCAGAAAGATCCCTTGAAGTATGGGATTTATCTTTGCTTGTATACAGGTCTTCGCATTGGAGAACTCTGCGCGCTGCGTTGGGAGGATTTGGATCTTGACAAAGCCATTCTATCAGTGAACCATACCGTGTTGAGAATACGAGATTTTGGTCAAGAAACCGGAAAAAGAACTAAACTGGTAATTGAGACGCCCAAAACTGATTCTTCGTTGCGTCAAATACCACTTCCTGATGTGATCAATCAACACCTATCACAAATAAAAACAAGCTTAGCCGCACCCGATATGGCTTTCTTTTTAACTGGAACGACAAGGCTTATTGAACCGAGAAATTACTACGAAAAGTACAAGCGCTACTTAAAGGAAGCGGATCTCGAGGGCTATAACTTCCACGCGCTCCGGCATACATTTGCGACAAGATGTATTGAGAAAGGAATCGATCCTAAAGCACTTAGTGAGCTACTGGGGCACGCCAGCGTTCAGATAACTCTTGATAGATATGTTCATCCTACAATGGATACGAAAAGAGACTGCATGGAGAAACTAATTGCGACCTAATTATGGTCAAAAGAAATGGTAATAAAACTAAAAGCGCGGAGAATTCCCACGCCTTTAAGATGCAATCACAAAGTATTTAGCTTTATGGTTGAAGTTACCATTTAGCCCGCTGAAAAGCGGGCTATGTTTTTTGAAGCTCGAGCGCTTGTGCGTTATTATTATAACACTATCATTTTCAGAAATCTACACTATTAGTCACTCTTTCACCCTAATGGTTTGTGTATGTTTGCGCTGTTGCCACCTATACTATAGGTGATGATGACACACCCACGGAGGCGCTGCATATGAAATACCAATCAATAGGAAGGAATATTCGCAAATACCGTCTTGAGCGAAAACTGAAACAAGATGAGCTCGCCGAAAAAGCTGGTCTGAGCAGCAACTACATTGGAATGGTTGAGCGAGGCGAAAAGGTTCCTTCCATCGAAACCCTGATCAGCATTCTAAATTCACTTGATGTGTCGGCAGACATGGTTCTTTGTGACGAACTCTCCTGCGGATACAGGATGAAAAGTAATTTGCTTTATGAAAAGATTGCAAAGTTATCAAAAAAGAATCAGCAGACTGTGTTCGCAGTAATCGAGTCGCTTGTTGAAAACTTGTGATTCCCCCAAGTTGAGGTGTCAGTAGCCAAGAGTTGCTGACATCTTTTTTGCATGAAATCTACTTAATTATTGCGGGTTCTTTCTTGTTGTGCTATATTGGATGTGCCAAACAAACCGCATAATTCCACCAAGAGGGGAATACGTTTCTTACTTCGGTAAAAACGCATTCTCCAACTTTGCTTCCCCTCTGGGTTGGAAAGGTTTGTTTGGCGACAAAGGAGCTCTGCGTTTTTCGCGCACAGCTCCGGCTGTGCGCTTTTTTGATTACCGAGGGGGCGACGAGTCTGGACACTTCTAATTGCGAGGCCATGAGTCTTGTATATGACGTGGCTCTTGATTTAGCGAGGGAGCTTGAAACCGGGCTCCTATCCGGTGACTTTGATGAAGCTCTTCTTCCTGTTTTGTCAGGCTGTTATTCTACGGTCGATTATTTTTCAAATAGACTGGCTTCTTTAGACGCAGATGATGAATGCATCGTAGATAGAGATAGTCTTTCGCTCGGTGACTATATGAAGGCTGCATCTGTTATGCAGCAATGCATTAATCATCTGCGAGGCGATCTTTGGGATGAGCAATGTTCAAGCCAGATTGATTATAGAAAGATCCATGCAATTGTTGGCCTGCGGGCAGTGGCAGATTTCATTCTTAATGCGGTTGAAGGGTGAAGGATTTGCTTCCTGCTTGGCCAAACAAACCCTTGACAAGTCCGGCTCAACTAAGCCTTAATACAGAAAAGCGATTTGGCGGTCCTCTACAACTGTAGAGACCGCCAAACATGCTATTTCATAGCCGGGAGGTGCAGGCCATGTTAAGATCCATATGGAAGCTAATAAAAACCCTGTTCGTTATTCTCATCATCTTTGGGATTCTCTCGATGATCCTTTCGTTAATCATCACTTTCTCGCTATCAGTCAGAATGGCAACGGATATGTCAAGCCCGCATTGGAACTATCAAGAATCCGGCCTAAAGAGGGACACCCTCGTTACCAACAAATTGAATCAATATGGATCGGCTCCTGGCATCAGCAGCACCAGGAGCTTTCCCCGTAACTCTTTATATTAAGGTGTTTTCTTTCTGCTGTACTAGTATTTTCAGGTGGGAGGTTCGCCTTCTCCCGCCATAGTGACAGGTACCACCTCTCACAAAAAGGGTATAGTACCCCCTTGGTGGATGATCACATAATTATAAAGTGGGCTATTCTTTCAATGTAAAGAGTAGGCTGCTTTTTCCCCCGGTTTTTCTATATCGCTGTTTCGTCTCAATGAGACCCGCCTTTCTCAAATCTTCGAGAGCACGTCTTACCGTGGATTGAGACAGCTTGAGATCTTTAGCGATTGTAGGGATGGCAGGCCAGCATTGAGCATCCTTGCCAGCCCGGTCTGCCAGATAGGTATAAACAGAGACCGCTCGGTGAGGGAGGTCTGAATGGTATAAAAACTCAAGCCTCCGCACTTTTTTTCACCTCCATATCAGCAGTCGCCAATTCCTCCGCTGTTCGTGTTTCAGCACGAGGAGGCTTCGTCTGGAGCGGTTTCCCGCCTTTCCCGCGGCTTCCTGCTCTGTTTGGCCTGGTTGCATGGGGCTTCGGTTCTTGGCTTGCATTGATGCCCATGGTATCAGTTTGGCCGGTCATCCCACCTCCACCAGAATTATCTACTCCGGCCTCGGCCAACATATCAGGATGGTACTTTTTCATAATCCCATCCAGGATTTCTTTTTTCTCTGCATACTGCACGACACGATTACCGTTCTCGGAAACGGTATAAGGATTGTTGTTGTCGAATTTGATCCCCCATTTGAAAAAGAGCTTAAGGTGGACGCGCATCGGATGGACGCCGGTCTTCATAACAATGAAGTCGCCTTTTGGAAGGCTCTTCAGCTCATCAGGAGTCATCAACGGTCGCTCTATCATTTGTAGGGACTGCGAAGGGTCATTCTTCCCGCGGGATACGGTGCCAGACATGACTGTACGGCTACCGAGCGCCTTAGACAGGGTATCTGCCGAGGAGCTGTTAGGTGCAAAGCCTCCAAAGAGCGTAATCTGCGTATTGTCTACGATGATTTCAGCGCCTTCTTTGCCGTAGTTCTTATCTAGCTGCGCAAAGCTCTGCACCACGGGGACAATCTGAAGCCTACGGGATCGGGCCGCAGAGAACATCATTTCGGCAGATTCGATCTTTGGCAGGGTGCCAAACTCATCACAGTAGAAAACACAGCGATTCTTCAGCTTGCCGCCGTTTTCGTCGGCCACGGCAAGGATTTCTCGATAAAGCTGCTGGATAATCAGCGAGATCATGAAGAAAGTATTGGGGTTTTCTTCTGGCATGATGATAAAAATGGCGGATTTTTCATTACAGAACTTCTCTGCATCGATCTCGGTATCAAAGCAGAGCAATTGCTCCAGCTCCGAATCGAGGAAAGAATTCAAACGGGATAGGGCTGTGGACATGACTGAGGCCATAGACTGCTCTGCGGTATTCAAAGCGGCACCTGCGAACCATTTAGCCTTGTGATCATCTGGGAGTAGTGCCATGAGCTGCTGGAACTGGTTTTTCCCTTTCTGACCGGAGGGTGCCAACAGTTCCTGAATGATTTTAAACACGGATACGATGTGGCGCTTCTGTGGCTCACAGAATTCTGCGACAAGAAGGATGGTTGCGGTCAGCAAGCCCTCTGCGGCATCATAAAAATATGCGTTTTGCCCGAAGCTGGCAGCGTCCATACCGGACAGGATGATCGTCTTTGAAATGATTTTTGCGTACTTTTCCGCTTTGGCCTTATAGACCAGTACGTCCGGATGCTCCTTATGGAGATCCATATACTTGTTGACCAAGTGAAGGAGATTATTCCCGTTGGACCGTGTGGGATTGCGGAGATCAATCACCGAGACATTGTATCCATATCCCTTTGCGATGTTTCCGTAGTTACGCATGACGTCGCCCTTGGTGTCGGTCGACAGAAAGGACATGCCGGAGGCGCAGGCATATTCAATACAGGGATACAGCCAGAACGCAGTTTTACCGACGCCGGCCGCGCCGATCATTAAGACATGGACATCGCCTGGATCAATGAGAGCAGTCGTGTTACCTTCACACCCAACAACGATACCCTGCGGGAGTTCGTTGCCTTTTTCATCTGTGGGCTGTTTGCCCTCGGCGGCCTGTTTGCGCCATCGATCAGGGGTAAACAGCACATGTTTATAGGTAGAGCGGATCTCTGCCTTTGTTGCCCAGCGAGCAGCACCGTGCTGGCCGTCGCCAACGGTCTTCGATTTTATTCCGTCCAAGTTATACATCTGCGATGTCAATGTAATCAGACCGAACACCGCAAAGATTGCAAGCCCGGCAAGGATCATTGGCCAAAAACTTGGCATGATTCTTCCACCTCACTTTCGTCATTTGGGTATAATAAATCCTCGTTCCAGTCTTTCAGTCTGGGAGCGAGGATTTCTGATTTTATTCCTTTTAAAAACAGTTTATCGCTTGTTCTCTCTGCGGCCTTTTGGCCGGGGCCATCGTTGTCATAGCACAGGAAGACCTGCGAGATATTAGGGTGATCTTCCAACATTTGAAACAGTACTCTATCGGATGTGCAGCAAGCTGCAGCATAGCTATGGTTTCGCCAGTTATCCTGATTCATGGATATAAACGACAGCATATCTATTGGAGCTTCGAAGAGATATAGCCTCTCGCTTTTTCCGTTCCAGTGGAAGCTATACTCCGGAGTACTGCCTTCTGCATTCCCTTTAAATGTGCTCTCGCTACCTGTACCCCTCATGTTCGCATGAACAGGCTTTCCAGCTTTGTTAAAGCCCACGAAAACCACATTATGATACTTTGCGGATTCATAGATCATTTTGTGGTGGGCAAAGGCGTCAATCACGCCTCTGTCGATCCCTCTGCGATTCATGAGGTAGGCAAAGGCTCTCCGCATATTATCATTTCTTTCCGGTAGTTCAAATACAACCGGCTCTCTTTTAGGAATAGGTGACGCTTGCAGGAAGCCCTTACTATCTCCGAGCAGATAGCTTACTGCTTCTGGGTAGCTCTTGTGATAGAAGCGCTTAACAAAATCTATTGCGTCACCACCTTCCCGATCATATTGGTGATACCAAAGGTTCCCGCGGACAGTAACCTTTTCTGATCCATCTCGCCATTCAAATTCCTTGCCAGATCGCTTGAGTGTTTCTCCTTGAGAGCGAAGAAGAGAGACAAGATCCGTCGTTCTTGCCCGTTCCTTTTGCTCCTCCGTAAATGGTATATATGTAGACGGCATTTCTTTGTCCTCCTTATCCGGTTTTTAGTCCCTGTGCCTGCTTCTTCTCTTCGATCTTTCGTCTGAGTTTTCGATCTATATGTGCGCCGCCGTTTTTGCGACCATCTTCCAATCGGCGCTGGAAGATCCTGCAGGCAGCCTGCAATAGTCGGAGCGCACCTAATGATGCTGACCAGTTACGGTTGTACTGAATACTTATAAGCAGTTGCGCTACGTACTGGTTTCCGTGTTCAGCGGCTTTTGTCAAATACTCAATTGCCTTTTCGTAATCATGGTCGACCTCTTTGCCGTACAGGTATAGCTTTCCGAGTTGGTATTCCGCATAGTCTTTTCCGCTCTCCGCAGCAATTTCAAGGTTTCGGATGACTCGCTCGATGTCCTTATACTCGTCTTCGACCAGCCGAATCTTTGCGGCCAGATATGCCGCATAAGGGTTCTTCTGTGTCGCGGCAGCCTCGAGTCGATCCAGCGCAGCGAGCACATCTCTGGGAACAAGCTCACCCTGATATAGCAGCTTACCAATCAAATACTGAGCTGCAGGGAATCCATGATCAGCAGATGCGGTGAGGAGTTTGATTGCTTCCGGAATATCCTGTAATACCAGTTTGCCGTCCAGCAGAGCTTTTCCCAAGGTATACTCCGCGAACCGATTCTTCTGTTGGATCGCCTTGCGGAGATAAGCTTCACCCTTGGGAATGTCCTGATCCAATTCGTTCCCTTGCAAGAAGCATCGCCCGAGCAGGTATTCGGCATAGGGGTTGTTATCACCGACAGCATCCTCCAACCAGCGCAAGGCATAGGTCACATTTTTCTGCACCTGATCACCATGCAGAAACATCTTCCCAAGCTTATACTTTGCAACCGTATAACCTTGTTCAGCGGATTTGGTTAGCCATTCCACAGCAGATTTCGGGTCATACTCCTCCTTGGCGGCCTTATCCAGCAAGCGCTTTGCAAGAGCATATTGCGCCCATCTGCTTCCATCCTGGGCCTGCCGTTTCAGCCGCTGTAGATCTTCACTGCATTTCGGCGGTTCAATTTCTTCAGCTTCTGTATCTGAATCAGCCGCCCACTCATCTTCATTTGGTTCACTCTCACCTCCATCTTCAACCATGAATCGATCTATCGCGAGGTTCATTGCTTCTTGAATTATCGCGTTTTTTATCGGTTTGAATTCGGCGTTATCACGCAGGGCTACTCGACCTGGAATATTTTTCGAATATGTGCGGATGATGTTTTCCTTTCGGAGATACCACTGATCATATAGGACGGCGATTCTTTCATCCTTTTCAAGCTCATTCACAATAGCATCCACGATCACTTTTGTCTCGGCAGGAAGGTAACCATAGACCTTTTTACCTGAATGCTTCTTCAGCCTTTTCGCCAGCGAAAGCAAGAGTTCTTCCAGAGCAGGGTTGTCATATGTTCCGGTGTTGATCCTATCAACGATCTCTGCAACAGCATCTTTGCTATAGCTCCGAAGGCTGTCACGAATTTCGGTCTGCGCAGAGTACTCGTTCAACAGATCCTGCGCGAAGATTTCTTTTATCAACGACTCCCGCAGAGCGTGAAAGCCTTGCTTAGAGAGATAGCCTTCTTTGGGGTCAGATGAAAACACCATCAGATGACAATGCGGATGGTGTGACTCGTTATGAAAGGCAGCATACCATCTCAGATTCTCCATCGGGATGTGGAACTGATCCGACAGTTCCTGAGCATGAGCACGCAACAGATCTCTCCATCTCTCGCCGTGATCGAATCCAAGTCTTTCTGCGTCCTCTCGACGAAGAGAGAGTATCACGGTCCAGACATTTCCCTCGTATTCATTGAGCGTTTTTGAAACTTTGGATAGAACAATCGGATCTCCTTCGTCGGAGAACAAGCCGTGGGAACCAAACCTCTGCGCTCTGGGGCGAGTAGCAATATAGTCAGCATAGGTTTTTGAGTCCGACAGACTGTCTGCGTTTTCCTCAATCGCTCGAGAGATAAACTCGGACGCATTCCCCACGGTTGGATCATCTTTGAAGTCCTCGTACTCAATCATCTCCATGCATTCGGGGTAGTCCTCAATGAGCTTTGTAATAAACTCTTTTTGTTTCAGAGACGCTGGAGCGGTTTTGTGAGTATCATCTATGACCTCAACTCCATCGCGCGTACCGATGTACTTTGCATAGCCCCCGCGCTTTTTCTTCCCGCCTGGTTTCAGGTACTTGAATTTGGTTACAAATATCGCCATGAGTTCACCGGGCCTTTTCACCTTGCGAATACTGATTATTCTTCACTGCTGCGCTGCCACCTATAGGCGTCTTCCATACTGAACATACCGTGGAGTCGCTTTACTTCACTGACACACTCACCGCGAAGACGTGAGAGGGATATTTCGTCAATATCAAACTGTGACGCAACGATGTTCATCATCAGCGCCATTTCCACGGCAAGCTTGAAGAGCAACTTGTTCTGCCGGTTATCACTCTCATAAACAATGCTCCGCATGTTTGAGAGAAACATGTTTGGAAGAAAGCTCGCCTTGTCTTCTGCAGACAAGTATCCGATATAGAACCGGAGCGCTTTCTCAATAAACTCAGAGCGGTTTCTGCAATCGTTCTGACTGTATAACTCTTTTACTTTTCCTATCGTCTCTGGATGCAGATACACATCCATCCGCTGTTTGCTCACGGAAACAGCCATCAAAACACCTCCTAATTGTCGACCCCTGAAAAAACCTTGAAACACCGGCTTTTGTGAGCAAGGTTTCCGACCTTTTCCGGACGCCCACAAAAGGTTTCCGACCTTCCACTTCTGCTTTGAAACGCAAAAAAACCTTGCGCGATCGGCGTTGCCGGGCGCTGTGAAATCGAGAAGGGGCGCATGGCGACCCCTTCTCTTTGTCCTGCTTGATAATCCAACGGCTCAAATATCGGCCTTTTTGAGGCGATGAACCGCACCCTACGCGAGTGACGGAACGCATTCCGAAGTGTAGTTTTCGAGAGTCCCTGCATACTCCATCTCGAGGATCTCATCTAGGTCACCGCCTGACGCAAGAAAGCTTGCGGCTCCTTCCATTTCCCACGGCATAGGACATGAGTATATCTCTGCGAGAGAAACAATCTGCCCAGCAACACCATCTCCATAGTTCGCTCGGATGGAGCGTAAGTGCTCGGCGTATTCTTCGAGATACGTCGTTGCTGTTTTGTGCTCGCTGCCAGCGCGACGGTTATTTGACCGGTTGAAGTATGAGAGTTCCGTTGCCCATCTAATCCATATATCCGCAGCTCGACTGCTTTCTGGATCGATTTCACGAATGAGTTCAGCAAATTCAACCGCTTCCATCTTGCCCTCACATTCCAAGGGCTGGCCCTTCGTAATCATTTTCATCTTCGCTCGTCAGGCCGTCTGTCGACTCCATTACAGTGTCTTCCAGCCAGGCAATTGTTGCGGAGATGCCCGTGACTGCCTGATCCAGCTGTGAGAGAGTAGCCTTGCGGATAGAAGCAAGCTCTTTCTTTTGATCGTCAGCAATCTCAGGATACTGAACCATCGTCTGAAATGTATCCCGCAGCTTTTCAGCTATCTTACATGTGGCAGCGAGAGTTTCTTCCAGTGTAGAGATCTCAATTGTCGACTGAGCCGCTATTCCGCTGAGTATTTCCCGATCAGTCTTTTCGAGCGTATTGGCTTCTTGACGGGGCTTGTTGCAAACAATCAGGCCACGATCCTCAGGAGAAGAGCGAATTTGATAGACGCCGAATGCCGTGCGCTTCATGAACCCATCCTCCTGCATGACCATTACGCGAAGCCTTGTTTCGAATTCGCTTCTTGAGATCTGCTTTCCATTTGTCCCAATCCCGCCTGTCTGCTCAACGAACCTCTCATAGAGTTCTCCCGCTTTATGAGGCTTCCCGTCTTGAATCATAGATTTGGTTATTTCACTGACCAGTTCCTGGCTGTTTTCAAATCTCTTTTCATCCATTTCTGCGTCCTCCTTCAGATACTATTTCACTTTACATTTGAAGAACAGGGGCTGCGCTCTCGTCCTCCGTCACGTCATCATCGAATGCAAGCTCCTTACCGTCCAGAGCTTCTTCCAGGATAGCTTGCCGAGCATCGAGGCCCAGACCATTTTTACGATCCGCTTTGTAAGCGGCGGCAGAGATATCCTTCAGATCATATGAGTGCCACTCACCATCGTCACGCTCGCAAATACTCATGGTGTTGTTCTCGAAATCGAACTCCGCTATCGCAGTAATGCGAGGATCGTCAGGCATTTTATCGCAGAGAACGGAGAAGGTAACTTCATCGATTGGCTCATACTCGCCGAAGTGACAGGCAAGGCTGTCAAGCGAAGAAAAACCGACTTCATTCTTGATCCGATTCCGATAACGATTGGCCATAGAATAGAAACTGGTTATCAGTTCAGAGGTGAAATGAAAATCAGTATCAGCGTCATGAAAATGTACGACAGAGAATCTTTTGGAGGCTTGTTGCCGAGAGTATTCCTCAGACGCTTCTCGTAAGATCTGAGTTTCAATCTGCTCCCGCTCTGCGGCAGGGACGAGCGCCTCGTAGAGTTTTCCCAAAGCATCTTCCACACGATCCTCCAACCTGACTCCGGTTCCTTTCAGAGCTCTTTCCATAGCAGCAACTCTATGCTCATTGTAGAACACTGTCACATCAACATCAGGCATTATCGCTCACCTCCGTTTCACTGTTGTTTGCTGATGTAGTTGTCCTGGTGCGCCGACCTTTAACGGGAGCCGATTCAACGGCCTTGCCAGCCCGGAGATCCAGGAATTCTCTGACAACAGAAGGGACGTTCTTCGTAAAAAGAGCTTCCAGATGTCTGGTCAGTTCCTCTTCGATATTGACGCCCTTCTGATCCAGGTACAGTTTCATAGTGGAATACTTCTCTTCATCGAAGGTTACAGTCAGCGTTGCTTTTCGCATAGAACACCTCCATCACATAGTCTGAACGGGATGATCTTCCTCGCGATGATAGACAGCATCATCGAGGACATCTGCTCCGAGCATTCCGAGCATGGCACCGAGACGCTCGCCGGCGCTGCAACACTTTGGGGCATTGGAAGCATACATTGTTGTTTCGACGCAGTCTTCAAGCGAAATCATATCGTTGAGCTTCTTTTCCTGCTCACGCTTTTCATCCAAGATTCATCCCTCCCGTCATTTCTTCATTCATGTTGTTCATGGGATCTGCGCCGGGCACCTGCCAGCCGTACATACTGCCAGTCTCCATAGCTCTGCGCTGGGCAGCGCTGACACCAAGACGCTCATTATTGTAGTTGGCCAGTTCTTCGTTCTGCTCCCTGCTGCTCGTACTCCAGTCCGAGCGGTAATAGCCGCTCTCACCGCGCTTGATACAGATGAGTTCGCCGCTTCCAGGAAGAACAGAGAAACAAATATCCGGCAGGCCGGGCGCAAACTTTGGGCCGAAGCATTCCTCTTCTGTCCGAATACTCCAGCTGTCGGAACTGTTCCAGAGGTGGACATACAGTTCTTGACCAAGATCTATTTTGATTTCTCGCTGCTCAAAGCCTTCACCCCAGCCATCAGAAGCCTGTCCGGAGATATACTCTTTCAGTGTATCAAGCTCTTCGTGGGAAAGCTCGCCTGTGATCTGACACTCAACGACACCCCACAGCTGTCTTTTCCGATCTTCCACTGTAAATACAGCAGACCTGACTTTCTGATCGACAGCATCTCCTTCTCCATACCAGTGCATGATTCCTCGCTCTGCTTCTTCGGGCATCCTTTCTCGGGTGAGCGCCGCAGTTATCTGATCCGCGTATTGACGAAGATCCCAACCAGTCAATTCTGTCGGCTCATCCTCCATATCGCCCCACTCATTTCGTTCATAGAGTTCTGCTGTCAGTGGCATATATAGCTTGAGCTCATGGGGGGAAGGAGGGAGGATGGATAATCGATCCGTGCCAATGCGTAGTGGCTCAATCATTCCGTTTTGAAAAAAGACAAGAAACTGACCGGCGTCGTTGATCTCAGTCAGGAGACCTTCGGCACCGGCCTTTATGCGGGGATTGTTTGTTTCCTTCACCTGAACGCGAGAGCCGATCAGGAACTGCTCACGAAAGAAATCTACCCATACCTTCATATTGTCCTCCTCAACAGCTCCTGTTTCTTGAAGAGTCTCTTGCTTCTCCGATTCCGATTCACGCATTGCGGTTTCCACAAGCCTGGTGAATTCGTCCCGGTTATCAACAATGGATTTAAAGCTGCTGCCGAAGGATTCGAGAACAGACAGATCCTCGCTGATACAAAAGAACCCGCTAGACTCGCAATCGAAATACACCTTGTGAAAGGCTGGATCATTTTCAAAAGCCTTTTTGAATACGCACTCCCAATCGTAGCCGTCACCATAGGTGAGCCACCCGTTTTCCTCGACTGGCTTTCCAACAGCTTCGGCATAGTGATCAAAAGCGTATTGGCCATACTCTGTAGCGGCTGTCGGCGTACCCCCGAGCAGGAGGCAGAGGCTGTACTCGTTGCCGTGGTCGACAAGATAAAAGGGCGCGTTCTCGTCATTAAATCTTTCGATTCTATCTTCTGTTGTCAAAATGAATTCCTCCCTGTTTAAAAGGTTTGTTGAGGTTCGGGAATACTGTCTTGCTCCCACTCGGCAAGGCTGTCCATACACCCTCTTTTCTGATGTTCATCCAACACCGCGTCGCCGAAGTCTGTACTGTCTACACAGCAGTTTTGGAAAGAAGCTCCGGATAGATCACAGTCTCTTATTTTCATCTGAGAGCAATCGCTATGGGTAAAGTAGGCGCCATGAAAGTCACTGGAGATAAACTGTGCGCCCGTGAGTTGTGCTTCCTCTGCTGTCATGCCTGTGCAGCTACAATGAAGAAACTGCGTGTCCGTCATATCAGCGAAACACAGACCGCAGTCCGACAGATTACAATTGACAATTCTCGCGCCTCTGAGCGACGCTCCGTTCAGCTCTTTCCCGTGGAGATCAATATCCTTCAGAAGGCATTTAGAGAAATCAGCCTGTTCTCCGCAACAGTCGTGAACCAAGAGAAAGTGCTTGGCGCAAATGATATCCACATCCTCCTGTGTAAGAGTTCTGTACTGATCTTCATCTATATCGATCCTGTATTCCGGCGCGATAGTAATGAAGTAGGCCTCGTAGTCGGCCTCCACCAATTCAATCTCCGGTCGGCTAGAAAGCATTTCCGCGAAAAACTCATCATTGAAATAGTTGAATTTCGCAGAGGTGCGCAGCTCCTTGTAATTCAGGGCATACATTCCGTCGTACTGGCAATCTACAGCCAGCTTCGCATATTTTTCTGCCAACTGCATCATTCCATGAACAAACTCATTCATGGAGGGAAACTGATTGATTGCAAGCAAAACCTTTGCACTGGGAACGAAGCTCGCATATCTCGGATAGTTATAACCCTCCGAGTCGATTACGATCCCATCATCAGATTTGTCGGTCAGGACGAGGAGACAGTCCGTTAGGCCGTCTGGTCTGGCTCTCAGTTTTCCTGCCCACTTCTCAAGGAATGAACAATCCTCCAGGGTGCCGGATTTGAGGACATGAAACATCCCGTCTGAGACATACTCTGTGCCCACAATATTGCATCGCTGCATCTCCATAGGTGCAGGCTTATGCTGCAGGCATGTTTCTATGATCATTTTCTCACCTCCTACATTTGCTGTGTTAGATCTGTATCGCTGTCAGTTTCTAACTCGTAGTCCTCCTCTGCAGCCTGCTTATCTCGTAGCTGCCAGAGTATATCTGTCATTTCATTATCAATGACCAGCGAATCCATCCCGTTCCTGGCAATCCATTCGTCGCTGACAACTTCCAAGGGATTCTTGAAGCGGAGAAGATACTCCGCATCCTCCTCACGAACATAGGAGGTAAGCTCTTGCATCATGCGGGTTATTCCCTCGACCTGATCACATTGTTCAATCAGGTCGATTGGCTCCATCTGCAACCAGTGAGCCTTGTATTCCTCATAGTTCCTGAGTACTTTTTCTTTCAGTCGGGAACATGCATCTTGGGGGAAGAACTTATCAAGACTTCCAATGCAACAAGCATGGAGCTCTTCTTGCGACATCTCGAATTGGTTATGCAGAAGAGAAAACAAATTGGCTTGGTCATTTGTGTTTTCGCATATCCAGTTGAGCATCCGATAAAACAACATTTCATTTCGCTCTTGGGTCATTGCCACACCTCCGTTTCCTCTTCGATAATGACCGCATCTTCATCCGATATTTCTTCCGCATCTTCTTCGATATAGTTGATATAAGGAATCTTCAGCCAGTGGGTGAAGGTTCCGTTATAGAGCGAAGACTGGATTACACCGATTCGAGTACCGGCAGCCTCAATGACCTGCCCATCCCCGATATAGATTCCTATATGACCGGGCTTCCAAACAGCAAGGCCGGGGATTTCCGGAATTGTGCTGATCGGCCCTTTCTCAATGGCGGCTTCATACATCTGATCCGCACCGATATCCGGCATTCCATTGGAGCCATAAACGGTTTCATGTGTCACATCGTCCAGCCAGCTGTACCCTTTGATCAGGCCAATACAATCAGCAGTTCTATTGCCCAACCAGTTCGCCACAATGAAATCGTAGTATCCACCGACGGCATCCGGATATTGCTCAACCTTCGCGGCAAGAAGCCCACTGGTCAGAACCTGTCCAAAGGTTCCCCATACATAACCCCAACGCTCGCTGAGCGCAGTCTTGGCCCAGATCACCAGATCTACGTTGTTCTTGTTTCCTGGGTTCGTAAACTCGGGAATGTAGATGTAGTTGGCGCGGATGCCCTCCATGATCTTCGTGAAGTCTGATGCTCGTATGTTTTTCCCGAAGGCGGAGTTTACTGCATCAATGAGCTGCTTATCGGACTGACCATCCCAGAAGCACGAAACCAATGTATCGGTAAACCCCGCTTGATCGGAAATGTTCGACAGTGCGAGGATATATAACACTTGCGCTTCCTTCACTCGAGCATAGTCCAATCCTTTTGCCGTTATTTTCGCCTCAATTTCATTCATCATCGCTTCAACCGCTTCGAGCTTGGCTTTACTCTCTCCGGACATGTTTTCAAGTACAAGGGGCATAAGCTTCCCCGTATCAATCCTCACACCGCTGGAAGAAAAAGCTCGTCCAATGGGATAGTATCGGAGGACGTGAGCAACATATTGCTTATCGCCATAACCTGACCAGCCGTACTGCGCGGCCATCATGTCACTGAATACAGCGGCGTTGTCCTTGCTGTAGCCCCCATAATGACTAACGGCCCAGGAGATGTATCCTGGACCGTAGTTGTAGCCTTGAAGGGCAAGACGTATTTTTTCAAGATCTTTGGGGCTGGTAACGCCTGCAATCTCCATCACGGATGCGATGTTCTGTATACCTACATCGATGCTGTACTCAGGGTCAGTTATTGAATTCGGGGCATGGGGATATCGCGTATTAAAGCCACACTCTGACGCCTGCATTGGATCGAGCCCCTGTCCATTGGATTCCTGCATCATAATTGCCTTGATCAGCGCTGTGTACTCAGGGATACCATGTTGTTCAGCGTATTTTTCAATCAGGCTGGTGTATGACTCTACCTCCTGGCTTACAGCGATATGTTCTGTATCTTCTGCGAGACTCTGGAACATGACAAGAATTACAGCGATTGGAGTGAACACCAAGACGATGAGGCCAAGGATAAGGCCAAGGATTTTCTTCCAGTTCTTTGGGTCTGCTAATATGGCAACAGCAATCTTTTTCAGGGCCGCTCCAACCGCTGCTCCCATTACCGGCCACCAGCTTTCCCGAACAGAGCAGCCTTATAATCCGGAGCGATGACCTGGAGTAGATACCGCTCGTTGCCGCAGCGGAACAGGCAAGTTCCTCGCTCGGGATACTTGATCAAATCAAACTCGCTCTGCTCCACCTGTAAGGCGTCCATGTACTCCTTCGGGTTGATCTGCCCTGCGTTAAACAGAAACTGATGCGTCGGGATGCTGAACAGCGGCTTCGTGAACTCTCGGATGGAGGGAATAAGGAAGTCCTCAATGTTCTGCGATGCGAGAATCACGGAGCTGTCCTGCTTTCTTACTCGCTTCATGGAGTTTCGGATGTACTCGATGGCCGTCATGTTCGTCAGGAACAGATACAACTCGTCGATGGACGCAGCGGTGCTTCCCTGACCGAGAAGCTGGTTGCTCATGAAGGACAGAATGTTGAAGAGCAGCGTATCCTTCAGGCGCTTGTTGGTATCCATCAAGCCCTTGACACCGAATACGAGGAACTGAGAGTCTGTGATGTTGGTATAGCCATTAAAGTAGTTCGACTCCGCGCCGGCACACATGGAATGCAGGCCCAAGCAGATATTTTGGAGAATCTCCTCCGTGTAAAGATGCTTTTTCTCTCTGTCGTAATGCTCGAACTCATACATGCAGAGCTTATAGAAGTCCGACATGATCGGGTAATCTTTGGGGGAAAGCTTGGCGTAGTCGGTTTCATCTGTAATTCCGAAGTATCCATACAGCTTTGAGAGTAGAATCTCGATGGTGTCAATTTGGGCATCAGTGAAGTCCTTGTATGCGCGGAAGAAGTCCTTGAGGAAAGCAATATGCTGGGAAAGCCGTGTCGCCTTTCGAAATGCTTCCGGTGCAGTTGGATCGTCCTCTACCGCGCCATCGGTCCATGCTTTAGGCTCCAGCGGATTGATGATATAGGCTCCTGACATGAAGTCAATATAGCATCCGCCAAGTGCCTCGCAGATATCCTCATATTCAGCTTCTGGGTCGAGACAGATCACGTTCTTTCCCGATTCTCGGATATTGGTCAGCACAAGCTTCATGAGATAGCTTTTGCCTTGACCGGAGTTACCAAGGATCAGAATGTTGGAGTTGGTTTTGTCTTCGGCTCTGCGGTCAAAATCCACAACGACATTGCTGCCGTACTTATCCCGACCGATATACAAGCCTCGGGAGTCGGCCTTGCCGCTGAAATTGAAAGGGTACAGATTGGCCACGGAGCTTGCTGGCAAGACGCGCTCGAACTGTGCGCCGAACTGATTGGTGCCCACGGGCAGAACAGAAAGAAATCCCTCCCGCTGTCGCAGGGTGAGTCGATCAACGGAAATTTTAGAGCGGGTCAGCTCCAGCGAAATCTCGCTCTGGAGCTCACGCAGCTTCTCCTGATTCCTCGCCCTGAGCTCAATGAAAACGGCACAGTGCAGGAGTGGCTCCCGGTTCTGTCGCAGATTGGCCAGAAGCTCGATTACATCCTGAAGGTTCTTCTCTGCCGCGATGGTTTCATTGATGTTGTTGCTGCCGGACTTGAGCTTGTTGCGACGGTCAGCCTCTTGCATAATGCGTTCCTGTTCAGGACCCTCTACCAACCGATTGTAAATCCTCAGTGTCACACCGTTTCGGTCGGCAAGACGAGAAAGGATGGCTTGCTCTTCTGTCGTGGGCGGGTACTCTCGAACCGCCCAGACACAGCGATAGCTGTCCCCGACGATATAATGATCTGTGGCGAAACGAATAGAGCCGGGAGCAATGCAATCGAAGAAATCCTTTGTCTCGATAGTGGCAAGCTGTTCCGGCGTGTGAGGCTTGCGCTTAAATCCAAACATGGTAATATCCCCCTTTCCTTACTTTTCGGAAACCGACTGCGCCTCCAGGAGCGCAGGATTGAGATACTGCGAACCATCCACATCCGGCATCTGATCACCATATACAGATGCTTCAAAGTAGAGCGCTAGAAATCGCTTGATATCTGCCTTTTTCATGCGGTGACCTTCAAATTTTGCATCAGCAAAGGCTTTAAGGATGAGATTGATGGTGTCAAAGGTCGGCTTTTCTTTCTGCCCCTTTACATGGATCGCAAACAGGAACTGACGGGCGGTCGCCATCTCGACCTGTATATCGTCGAGGAAAGCAATATCTTTCTCCAGCAGCTTTCGGATTCTCGCATTGCTCTCCTCGTGCAGCCGGTTCTGAAGATATACCATGTTGCTGTCGAAGCATTCGCTCGCATCTGTGCAGATGATCTCAATGTTCGGGATGGTGGAGAGCATCTCTGTCAAATGATGAATCTTGATATCGATGTTTGCTCTGGACAGCACGGAGATATTCGTCGGTGCAACGAGGAAGAACAACATTTCGCCCCTGTTCGTGAGCAGGCCATATTTCGTGAACCTCTTGATTCCGATCAAATCCTGCACCGACTGGCCGCGTCGTCTCTTTTTCTTCTGCTGTTTTGTTTTTCTTGCCACAGCCTGTCACCTCCATTCGAAGTATTGCTGGGCGGTGATAAAGAACATCACCGCGTTTGTCAGATAATCCATGATCGTTGAGTCTCCCATACGAATCGTCAGAAACCCAAAGCACAGGGTAAAAGCAGCGGGAAACAGAAGCCCCAGCCCCACCAAGGCAAGGATGGAGAGAAGCAAGGCGACCACGATGATGGCAAAATCCCGGAGACTCCACAGCCAAAGGTCTGTCTTGGCTTTGAGGTTCTCCGGATACATATAAGTTGTGTTCATGAATTCCTCCCATATGGAATGAGGGACACCGCATCAGCGATGCCCCTGCTTGTTATGTCAGGAGATGCCCGTCATATTGGGACTGTCTCCAAAGAAGTCCTCACAGAATTCCTGAGGTGTTTGGCCGTACAGCTCATCGATCTTCTGCGCAATCAGTTCCTTGATGATCGCTGCTTCGGTAATGCTTGGCACATAATCAAAGCTCTCTGAGCCACTGTCACTGCTGAGTTCACAAGTGATGTCGAGCGTATCCTCAAAAGGATTGTAGCGAGCATACATATTCAACCAGGTATCATCTGCGGACGTATCGACATGGAACTTCTTATCCACATCAAACCATGTCTCGACATATGCCAAGATTTCTTGCCCGATATCGCCATCCACCTGCATATCGCTGTCAATGGCCATCTCATTGCGCGTCAGTTCACCATTAGATAGCATAGGCACTCCTTATCTGGCCTTGGCTACAGCTCTGCTGATATTGACCGCAGTGGTCGTGGCATGGACCACGCTCATCATGTTGACCTTTACAGAGGAGTCGAGGCCAAACTGCTGGGCGATCCGAGGCACTTCGTTTGCAGCCAGCATAATGCCGAGGCCCATCAACATGTGATCGGGGAAGGTAAGCAGGCCAAGGAACAGAAGCGTAGTCTGCATGAAGGCTGTCAGACAAATGGCCGCTACCTGTTTCATCCACTGTGTAAACCCATCTGCATAGCCTCTGGGGAGCGAGAACATATACAGCGCTCCGACAGACATCTGCACCAGCAGTATGCCGCCACGCTTGATGTTCTGAAAAAAGATACTGACTACACAGTAAGCGAATGCGATCAGACATAGAAGATTCAGGAGGCCAAAGGTAACATCGACCGAGATCGCAAAGCATCCTTCGAGAACGGTAGTGCTTTCACCAGCCAGATCAAGGGACTGTTCACCGACAAGGATACCGGTCAGGTCATGAGCAAAGCTGTTTTGTAGTGAGATGCAGAACTTATATAATTGAACGGGTACCACTCCTATGAGGGAACAGGCGAAGAAACCCTTTAAAATATTGAGAGAGGTGGTCTTGATGTTGGCGCGTCCGGACTGGTATTCGATGGCTACATCAAAAATTGCTACGACTGTACCCGCCACATAGAGGGACCAGCCAAACAAGGTGAACAGACGAATCGTTGCCTGCACCCATGCCAAATCGAATATCTCAGCTCCCATGCCGGACATTTGGGAGAAGAAGTCCGCGACGGCAGTGTAAATCATCTCGTACCACCATTTAAGAATAGCATCGAAGATACTGTTGGAGATGGACTCTCCGAGACTGGCCAATGCGTCACCGAGCAAATCACCAATTCCGGAGAAGATATCTCCTAACCAGTCAAACATAGGAGTTCACCTGCCTTTCGGAGTTAGAGTGTCATCGCCATGCCCTCATCCTGATACATGGAGATGTAATCGTTGATTGTTTCGGAGATCTTGTCGTAGTCAATGGCGGTCGGGTGATAGCCATACCAGTCTGCCGTTCCACGATCATCCCAGATATAAACAGATCTGGAGCCGGAATTCGGTTTGCCGATAATATCCGTGAACTTAAAGATCTGAGAGTCAACCTCACCCTCTGTGCGGTTGATAATTCTCATTCGGACGGAGTCATAATGATCGACATATCCGGTAGTGATGAACTGCAGTTTTACCCGCAGTTCATCGTCCACCTTTCCGATCAGCGTTTTACCGCTAAACTTGGCTTCTTGGATAACGGGACTCTCTCCGAACAATTTCCTCATTTCCTGCTCGAAGAAATTCATCCCTGCGACTCCTTAGATGATCGTCCAGATGTAGAGGGGAGCCGTCAGGGTGAAGATCAGGCAGGCAAACAAGATGGCGGGACCAGTGAACTCAAAAGAGCCGTGTTTCTTGTACTCAAAGTAGCAGGTACCCACTTTTACAAAGAACATCACAGCGAGCACCAGATCGATCACAGGAAACACGACGTTATTAACGACGGTCTCCACCTGCTGCCGCGCAGTAGTCCAGGTGTTCTCGATTGCCGTAGCTACATCGCCGGTACCATTCGTCGCGAATGCGGGGATAGTGAAGGACGCCATGATCATGAGGATCATAAGAGCGCTGCACAGGGTTTTCAGGGTTTTCTTTTTCATGATGCATTTCCTCCTAAAAGTTTATAGATTTCAGCTTCGCTGATGTGCCTCATCTTGATGTTGAGGTTCTTACAGAATTGGATCTCTGTTTTCATGCCCTCGGTAATGCGATCACCAAAGACCCACATCTCATCGCAAAACCAGATCAGGTTGAGTCCTGCGGCAATGCCGATCTCGCGCTCCTCAGGGCTGTTGTCATCGAGACAGAGCGCGTAAAAGTGCGATACCACAGGAGCTACGCCGGAGTGCAGGGCATATCTGGTGTACTGCTTCACTCGCTCGAGGTTCTCTTCCACATTGCCGCCCAGCGGTGAACAGATATAGACCTTCCTCATCATCCTCTCGGCGTCCTTTCCACCAGCTTTCCATGTACCACATAGCGGGCATCCTCAAATGAGTAAGCGCAGGTAGACAGAGTTACAATGTGGTCTGCGGTCGAGATTGTGATCGGGTCGGCAACAGAAAAATCTGACTTTGACGAGACTTCGCGCAGCCACTCCACATAGTCATCCTCGCTGGCAAACCGGATGTTGTAAGCAGACGACCAGCTTTCTGTGGTATAGCCGGAAAACAGCACGACTTTGTACCGCGCGTCCGGCGTTTCGAGATAGAGGAAGGGATGCTCATTGTAGTATTCCTGATCCGCATAGTTGACGAGGCAGGCAAACATCCGGCCACTCTGCATATGGTGCCCGTAAATCAGCGTGTTCTCATCGGCGAATCCGGGCGCGTTCTTGTAGTCCACGAACAGGCATCCGTTCAGATTGTAGGTTCCGTCTGCCAGGTGTGTGAGGTAGTAATCGTTGTCTATGGTCTGCGTCACGGGGTAGTTGATTTCGCTGTCAGGGAGGTAAAGCCAAGCGACAATATCCTCGCTCACGTCCTTGAGAGCATCAAAGTTGACATTGGGGAAGTTGACATCGTCGGGATCGAATTCGAGTGGCTCGACTTGTTCAGGTTCAGGTTCAGGTTCAGGTTCGAGTTCCGGTTCGGGAGTTGACTGCGGTTCGGTTGTTTCCTCCGGGTTTTCCTGAGAGGGAGAAGGCTCCGAGCTTGCGCTCGGAGCCGGTGTCTCGTGCGACGCCATCTGGCCGATCTTGTCATAGGCGTCGTTGCCCTTTTTATACTCGAGTTCCTGTCGAATGACCTTCCCGCCAAAGAAGACCGCAGCGCAGAGGAAGATAATGGCGACCACAACTGCGATCCTGCTCAGAACGCGGTCACTCATTTCATTCCTCTTTCTGCTCGTAGGAGTCTTCTGCGCTCGTTTCGCTGGCCTCTTCCGTGTCGAACAGGTCAATGTCCCTGTTGGTCTTTGCTTCGTTCTCGGCGGCATCCTTTTCAGCCAACTGCTTTGCCTGATACCGATAGGACAGGCCAAATGCGGCGAAGCTGGCCAGCAGCGTCACTGCCGCGATAGCCGTCCACAACCTGACGTTGGAATCGTCGCCAGTCTTGGGACCGTCGACCTTGCCCGGCGTGGGAGTAGAAGTCGGCGTAGGCGTGGTCGTGGGCGTAGGAGTCGGAGTAGGTGTCGGGGTAGGCGTAGGCTCCTCGATCAGATAGTTGGTCATGACCACGGAAACGACCTTGCCGTCCTCCGTAATGGAGAACTCATACTTGCGGTCATCGATCTTGTAGCCTTCGGGAGCGTCAAACTCCTGATAGAAGTACTTTCCGAACTCCAGTTCAAACTCACAAACGCCGTCCTTGTTGGTGCGGCCTTCCTTGACCACATTGCCCTCCACATCGTAGATGCGGAAGCCTGCGTTGGGCAGGAACTTCTCGGTTTTGGCATCAGCCTTGGAGATGACCAGCTTACCCTTGATTTTCAGGTTTTCCATATCGAAGGTCAGCTTCTGTCCCTGCTCAGTGATTTCAAACGGCATGGCTGTATCATCCAGAACATAGCCCTCGGGAGCAGAGTATTCGGCCACGGTGTACTTGCCGTAGCGAAGCTGGAAGCTTACCGTACCGTCCTGACCGGTCACACCCTCGGCAACCACATTCTTGTGTTCATCGCAGATGCGGAATCCGGCACCAACGAGCTTTTCGCCTTTGTCGTTGGTTTTATAGACGGTGATCTCACCCATAATAGGAGCGTTCATGAAGCATTTGCCGGGTTCGTTCTCAACCTGCACAAGCTTGTCGGGTTCATCGATGGTCACGAAGTAAACATTCTCATCCGGCAGGAAGCCGACAGGCGCGGTCTGCTCTTTCACAAAGTAGCTGCCAAAGCTCAGGTCCGTCATCCGGTAGATGCCTTCGTTCACTTCAGGGATGGAGCCGATCAGCTCGTCGATGGATTCGCTGAACTTGCCATCCTGATTGGTATCCGCGTACAGCAGAAAAACAGCGCCGGTGAGATGGTTGTCGGGATAGTCCTTGTCCACCTTGGTCAGTTCCAGACCGCCGATGATGGGATCGTTGATGACCTTGAGGCCGATGATCTGCTCATCGTAAGTCAGGGACACATAGTGGCGGGCATCCGACAGGATGTAGCCAGTGGGAGCAGACAGTTCAACAACCACATAATCTCCAAGGGGCACCTCGACAAAGGCGAACTTGCCAGAGTCATCGGAAGCCGTGGTAAGCAGCGCATTTTCACTGGTGAACTCCTCGGTGTCCTTGCTGAAGAGGCCAAACTCCGCGTTGGCAAGAGTCGCATCATCCGTATCGACCTTGGAGCCCTGAATACTGCCGAGCAGCAGCTCGTTGACGATGGCCTCGCCGTTGTTCAGCTGGATCTCTACCACAGCCTGATCCTGGCCGGCATAGCTGAAGGCGAGATCGTACAGGGATTCGTTCTTTACATAGTGAGGATCGCAGGACAGTTCCTTGGCGTAGTACTTGCCGAAAGGAAGGTCCGCGTTGAACTGAATGTGACCATTCTCATCCGCGAAGGCGATCTCGATCAGTCCATCGGCGGGGAGGATAGAGCCATCCTCGGCTACGATGTCTTCCTTGGCATAGAGGCCGAAGGAAACACCGGTAATCGCGCTATTCAACCCAATGCCAAAGGAGCTGCTGGTTTCCAGCACCTTTTCTGCGGTAATGCTGACCTTCTGGCGATCATTGACAAAGCCGGTATCGGTGGAAGTCAGAGAGGCCTCCTGACCGGCATAGTCCAGCTTGACTTCCTGCGCCTCCGTATTGAGGACACATCCAAGCGGAGCTTCTACCTCAACAACCTTGTATCGGCCAAGATAGAGCGCTTTGGATGTCGCGGTGCCGTCTTCACCGGTGGTGATCTCGTCCACGACAGTGCCCGCTTCAGCTCGAAGGGTACCGTCACCGGTATAGATATCCTCGGCGGCAACGATCTGGTAGGTTGCTCCCGCCAGACCGCGAAGCTCATACATAGGCGTATACACACAGTTAATCAGGATAGAGGTCTTACCATCCTTGTCAGCTGGAACCCTGTCGCCCGTGACATTCACGGTCGAAAACACTTCGCCGGACTTGGTGACGCGGATTGTCCCTTTCTGCGCCTGGTCATAGACCGTGATCGTGATCACGTTGAGGCCATCCTGATCTTCATTGCTTGCCTTGGTCACGGTAAACGGAACGGGAGTGCTGTCAAGAACATAGCCATAGGGCGCCTGAACTTCAACCAGGGTGTAATCGCCGACCTCCAGCACCTGCGGAGTCATCAGAGTTCCATCCGCGCTCACATAGAAGGTGTCGATGGTGGTGGGCTGCGGGTAGGTATAGCTCATCTGCACGAGCTGGCCATTGGCGTCATAAATCTGGAAGCCAGCGCCAGAGAGAGAAATAGCCTTGCCAGTTTCCTTGTCCGCTTTTACGACCTTGATGTAGGCGGTATAGTTGGCATTGTTGATCAGATACTTATAGTTCTCGCCATCCTTCGCAATAAAGACAGTGAAGTCCGGCATGAACTCCGTCTCAGGAAAGCCCTTGGTCTGATGCACGGTATAGACGCCATAGGGCAGGAGCTTGGAGATGGCAAAGCCGTCCTGATCACACACAAGGACGTCTCGCTCAGAGGTCTTTGCATTCTCGAAGCTGCCAGCGGAAGTGAGATAAATCTGGAATTCAGCGCCTTCCTCGGGAGTCTCAATCTGGGTGCTGCCATCATCGTGATGCTTGATGATGGAAATCTGCCCCCTGATGACCTGATCCTTGGGATTAACATCTGGCGCAGTGTTCAGCTCCACCGTGAAACTGCCAGCAGACGCGCCAACAGGATAGGAAGTGTTATCAAGCAGATATCCTTCGGGCGGTGTGATCTCCTTGATCGTCCACTTGTCACCGCAGACATGATAAGCAGAGGTGGCATGACCGTTTTCGTCGGTCACCAGCGTTTCAACAAGATTGCCGTCATCGTACAGACCGTAGCTGGCACCTGCGAGGGAGGCATCGCCTTGGGCAGTGCCGTTTTCAGTGTCCGTCTTATTAATAGAGACCTGGAACTTCTTCAGGGTGTTGGTGAATACGACATTGGTTTCCTCATTCCAGAAGATCTTGACGGTCTGCGGAGAAGGGATCACATAACGAGCCGGTACATCTACCTCTTCCAGTGTGTATCCGTCCGGTCCGGAGATCGGGATGTCCGGAAACGATGCCACGCCGGTTGCATCCGAGGTGGCGAGCAAATCAACATTCTGGCCCGAAGCGCTTTTACCGTGGAGGCGAAAGGTGATGCCTGCGTTCAGGCCGTCCTCCGCATTTTTTACCACAGTCAGGTTGCCCTTCTTGAGCTTGTTGTTGAAGTTGACCTTTGCAGTTTCTCCAGCCACGACTGTGATGCTCTGTGCCTGCTGCGGCTCATAGTAGTCCGCCACCTGCTCGGTCACGGTGTAGGTGCCGGGGACGAGACCTTTGACTTCCATGGAACCATCAGCACCGGTTTTGACCGTCTGATTGATACCGTTACCACTGATGGTCATGGAGATTCCGGCGATCACGCCGTCCTCACTGGCCTTCACGATCCGGACATTCCCACCAGGAGTCTTTACCTTGAAGCTCGCCACAATATCCTCGGGCTTTGCTACGCCGACAATCACATCCTGGAGATTGGGGTCGCCGTAGGTCACGAGCTGCGCGGAGGCGCTGATGCCGCTGGATTTGGTAAGAGTAATGGTAACCTCACCATCGACATAGTCCGAGGCAGTCACGGTCAGCTTATTGCCGTTTTTCGCAACCTGCACTCCGCTGTTCGAGGAACTCACACGGCAGTCAGCAAGAACATTGTTGCTGTCGGTCAGCGTGATGGAGTACTTGCCATTCGCGTAGCTCATGGACTTCGTGCTGCCATCGGCGAAGCTGGGCATCGTGTGGTAGGTGGTCATATAAGAGACGATGTTGTTATAGACCTGCCGAACTTCGGGATGGTAACTGCCCTTGCAGATAGAGTTCAGAATGACATCGGTGCTGCGCTCAAAGGTGACGGGATCACGTGCGCCACAGACAAACTCCCAGATCAGGAGCTGGGTGGCAACTGCCTGCGAACCGTCCGAGCCGCCGATACGGGCGCTGTTTCCAGCTCTGCCAAAGGCAAGAACCGTTTTAATGGCGTTCTTTACATTGGGATTCAGACGGTCCCAACTCTCCGAAACACCAAGATGTAGTTCGTCGCCGAGGACGAGGTGGTGCCCAGGCTCAATACAGTATGCCTCCTCATCGTTGATCCAGATGCGGACGCGATGCTCTGTGCCAGAGCTTGAACCGGCAGTATAACCGCCGAGCGAGAAGGAGTCGTGGTACATGATTTCAGTGCCATCGCTTTCATAGCTGAAATCGAAGTAGGGAACGCCTTTCTCCGCAGTATAGGCAAACGCCGTTCCCGGCATCAGCCCGAAGATCATGAGGCAGCAGAGCAGCCCCGTAAGGAATCGCTTGAAATTCGTGTTTTTCATAATCTTCAAATCTGTCCTTTCCATTTCGTGTTGTTACGAAAACGAGGGAGCCTGCAGCATGACAGACTCCCTCGTTTTCAATTGTTCCGATCAGTCAAACACCTGATCACATGGTCTGGCCGAAGTCAGGCATGTCCTCGTCCGGACCGCCCAGCTCCTCAAACTGCGACGCCTCCTGAGCGGTTTCGAGCTGCTGCTGATAGGCGCTCAGGACCTTGTTGTACAGATCAGTTCTGGCCTCAGCAGTCGTAGGATGGAAAATATCGCTATACTGCGTCTTCCCGTCCTTCGTGTAGCTGTTCTGTGGCATCTGAACGAAGAGCCCCTTCTGCCCCTCGATAACGCGGATGCCATGAACCGCGAAAGGCCCGACATTGGCGCTCGCGATGGCCTTCACACGGCTGTTCTCATAGTCCACGACGCGGTCGATCCGCACCTTGACTTCATAGCCGGTGCGAGTAGGGGCGTCCGGCGCAGGCGTTTTAGCTTTCTGGGTGTTGGTTTTTGCCATAATTACATTCCTCCTTCATCGATTCCGAAGATGGCATATCCCATGGTTGCCTTCACTTCTTCATCACTGATTTCCTCGGGTTCTGCAAACCGAGCCATATATGTCGTCTCCTCCTCGTCAGTTAAAGATCGGAAGGTCTCGCCTGCGTCACCGCAGACGAAAAAAGGGCCGGTGAGAATGTCATCTTCGAAATGACGATTCCCATCCAGCCCGATGAGCTTGGCTTCTTCATTGCCTACAATGGCGATCCCTTCTTCCGGATAGATCGGTTCGATAAGACCACCGACCGCTTTCTGGAGCATCCGCAGTTCGTCCTGTACCTCTGCGACAAAGGGTTCTTTGTGCGGCTCTACGTACACGATCCGCAGCAGATTCTCCGGCTTGTGTGTCAGTGACTCGTCAAAGTCAATCTTCTTAAAGCCGAAGCTGTCACAGAAAAAGGCTCCCACTTCAGCGGCGGGAACTTTCAGTCCGACCATATCATGTGCTTCGAATTCTGCTCCTTCTGCTCGTAGAGACTCGATGGCCAGATTGTATTCGATCAGATCCGTGTACTTCGTTGAGAAGCGTGTGCCACCAGGAAGTCTCCCGTCGATCTCGCCAACAAGGAGCGGAACAGAATCGGGATCAATCACGACCACATCGGAAACCGACATCGAATGCCCCCGGTGAAGGGGATGGCCCTCACGATTGAACTGGACATAGAGTTCCTCGAGCCCCTTAGGATCAAGCTCGCCGTTGAATACCTCCTGATAGATATACGGATCAACTTTTTCAGAGCCTGTGTATTTCTTCATGCTCTCCAGGTTCGCAAACATGACTCTGTTTTTATCCATACGGTGGTCAATCTGATAGATTTTCACTCTCATGTTACATACCTCCCATCGTGATTTCTTCTGCTTCAGACTCAGAACCGGTTTCCGCCATGTTCATCTCCTGAATTTGCTTATCGTAGCAGCTCAAATAAGCTTGGTAGTCGCCGGGGTAAGGATTGCATCGGAGGCAGTATCGATAGTGCTCAGTTTCTGCAATAAAGCCATAGTTTTTGTTCCCCCATGTGCCTGGGAATGCTCCTTCACTGTGTTCATAGCAGTATCTCTGCATGGACTTCAGATCCTTCAGAACACTTTTTCTGAACTCGTCCACGACCTTCCCCAGCTCTTCTTTAAATTCGGGACTGTTCCATTCCTCCAGACCGCGGGGCCACCAGGTGTGCCAGAATTCTTCGCCTCTGCCGAAGTCCATACGGACATAGCCGATATTCCCATTTTTCAGATCTGTTACGTGATCTGAAAAATAGAAGGATGCCCGTTCATCCGATGTCGCCGGACGGAGCGGATACTTCTGCGGGTTCTCTGGAACTGGCAGATCGTATCTTTCGCAAAACTCTTGGATGGTCACATCTTCACCGAGAAAATTGAGAGCATACCCTCTGTTCTCAATAAGGCTGCGGTATTGCTGCCCAGAAGGAAACTTTATCGGTGTAGGGAGGAGGACAGTGCCTGCGTGATTGAAGGAAACATACGGCTCCACGGTCGCTGGCTCGCCTGGATCGTTGTCGCTGCCGCGCAGATCATAGCAGTACCATCCGTCAGGAACCGTCTCGCGGTTGATCCTCCCATCGCTGAACATAGCGGGCTGATCGTAAATCTCGATCAGCTCGAAATAGTCCCGCATTGCGCTGTCGCTCATGTGATGCCTCCAATCTGTGGAACTTCCGCTTCTTCGCTCTCAGCTTGAATGGCCTCCACTTTCTCTTTCGCCCAATCCGGCAGATACTCATCGGACAAGACTCCAACGATTTCCGCTCTGCGGTAATAACCTTTTTCTCCGTCGTTTAGATGTTGGCCAAACACCTTCGTGCCGAGAGAGTCCAGCCTGCAGCCGTTACCACCTTCGGCATAGAAAAGCTGATTGTCCGGTGTCTTGTATTCATCTTTGAGAACATCTGGCCGGATGATAACCACCTTTCCTCGGTAGTCCTGATCGTTGGAACAGTGCTTCCCCTCGAACAGACCAAGCGCCTGCCATGCTTTACGTACCTGATTCAGAAAGATATTCGTCAGGCCGGGATGGGATTCGACAGTAAAGTGCCAGAGGACATCATCCTTGGGAATTGCAAAGCCTTTAGCCCACGCTTTGTTTTCCGGAGAGATGCGACCGTCATCAGCTTTTTGCTGCACAGTATTGGCGAGAACCCAATTCGCGCGGTTAAAACCGTATCGCTTGATCACGGCATCTGCACATTCTTCGAGCCGGTTTTCATGATAGCTTATGGCAATGGCTCTCTCGATTGCTCTGGCGCAATCGCAGTTTTCCTTATAGCTCTCACGCCAGAGATCCCTCTCGTTACTGCGTACAGCCTCACTCAGAGAACATGGGTACACCGGTTTATGCCCTGCCATAAAAGCCACCGACAGGCCGGTTGATTATTTTTGCGCTGAGATGTGCGAAAGCTGCTTTCTGCTGCTCCTCTGTCAGACCGTTGAGGAGTTCGAACAGGGTGATCGAGCCATCATTATCCTTGTCTTCCTTGAGAGCTCTCGCTCGCTCTGCGCTGCAATCATCGCAGATCCGTTCGCGCTTCACGATTACCGATTGCCCATCGGGAGCTTCCGTGAACGAGAGGATGTCATTGTAGGCGAAGCCGACTCTCTGTCGGATTTCAAAGGGAATGGTAATCCTGCCTCTCTTGCCGAGAATCTTGAGCATTTTCATAAACATGACCTCACTTTCTATTTTTCATATGGACAACACGCGCAGTCCTGGTTGCAGGACTGGCTATAATTGCCGGAGAGGATCGCGGTATCCGCCTCTCCCGCATAGATGTTGATGTGGAGGCTATCATTGTCGATATAGGACTCCACAATCGTATCGTCATTGATCCCAAGGCGCTTTGTCAGCTCCTTTGGAAGATCCAGTTTGATATGAATTTCCATCTTGCATCCTTTCTATCTGATTTTACACGAGGAGATAATGCTTTCCTTGAGAATCCTCTCGTAGTCGTATTCTTCCTCCTCAAAGGGATCGAACAGCGTGAGCTGCAGGGGTTGGGCTTTCTGCCGCTCATAGAAATCGTAGTTTGCGATCAGCAGTTCGGGAAACTCTTTGCCGGCTTCATACCTCTGCGCCATGGAGTGCGGACGGGTAAAATCGAACATGCCATATCCATCATAAAGCGCACGAATCTCAGGGCAATCGTTATACGAGAGAAGAAATCTGCCTTTGATTTCTCCGAGGGTTTTCCTGAGCCGTTCATGGTCATCCCAGCCAAAGTCCACCTCGTACATATCCTCTGTGGCAAAGTAGGGAGGATCGAGATAAAAGAAAGCATCCGGCCTGTCATAGTGCCGGATGAGTGTCTCGAAGTCCTGGTTTTCTACAATGACATTGGCCATCCGGTTCTCAAGCTCCTGAATCAAAACAAAGAGTTTTCGGATGTCGAAGGGCTGGGATGCAAACGACTTTCCACTGCTTGAATAGCTGTAGCGAAGGAGCTTCATAAACATGGCTGCTCTGCGGACATCGTAATCGCCGGTAATTCGCAATCGAAGCTGTTTCAGTTCCTCAGCCTCCGGTTTCGGAAGCATGATTTCCGTCAGCTTGAGTTCCTCGGTCAGATAGCGATCATCGAACTGTTCATGCTCGAGGAAGCGCCGGATGGCGATGAAGTCCTCACGTGAATTCAGATTGCAGAAGCCGATCTCTCGGATCGTCGCCATAGTCCGTTCCTTCATACAGTGGAACAGGTTCACAAGGTTTCGGTCAAAGTCGTTGTAGACCTCGAAGGAGTCAATCGTCGGCTTGCCAAGAAGAACACTTCCAGAACCTCCGAACACATCAATGAATCTCCCATAGTGAAGAGGGAAGAGCGCATAAAGGATATGCAAAATGGCACTTTTGTTTCCCACGCGGGAAACGGGCGTTTTCATGTTGGTCACCTCACTTTCGAGGTGCCAATCTTCAAATGTGAAAGACGGTGTCAATCATCATTTGGTGATTGGCACCGCCTCTAAATCTTATTCTTTCTGACCTTCCAGCTTCATGGCCAGTTCGTGAATCAGCGTTTCATATTTACTAATTCTGTGAAACTGGAGGCAACACAGAAACATCGTTGAAACAAAGCCGCCAAACAGCAGTCCGCCGATGAACCAAAACAGCTCTGTCATTTACGCTTTCCCTCCTTCCTCTAGTCGCGCCTCATGGCGTCCTCTTTCCTTCGCCATAAGAGCGCGAGTGAGTGCGGTGATCGTTTCCTCGGCTTGCTTGATGCGCTCGTCGAATTCGGCATTCATCTCCGCCTGCAGATCCCTGGCCTCTTGCATTTCGCCATCTATGGAGCTGATGTCTTCCTTGGTTCGCTTGAGCTTGTCCTCGGTTCCTGTTTTGAAAGCCTCGTACTGAGTGAGGAATCTGCTTACGAGGCTGGCCAGAACCGCACCGAGCAGAAAACCGATAACAACTCCGATAAACACATTCATTTGCTACATTCCTCCTATTGTTATATTGTTTTCTTCCGTTTCTTCTGCACCCTCGTCGATTGCTTCTTGCGGTCTTTCATAGGGAACAATCTCAAAGAGTGATTTGTCTCTGGCGGAACACGCCCCGTATGGGGTAACCGCTCCTCCGATTTTCTCGAGCAATGCGGCTCCCTCATAGTAGGAACTCACCGTCGAATACCACTGTGGATCGATTCTTGTGTCAGTGTAGAACGAAAGATATCGTTTGAAATAATCGTCCTCATCTCCGATGTCTGGATCAATGGAATATTTCATCTCATGTTCCATGATGTCCAGCACCTCTCGAAGATTGTTGGGCTTGTCGTGTTCAAATGCCGCTTTGATACGGATCTTTGAAATGTCAAGCAATTTGAGATAGCGATCCGCTATTTCATTGAGAAGTTGAAACTCCCGCATGTCCTGAAAGAGAAACTCGCCGATCTGCGGAATGGCAGATTCAAAGCGATAGCAGACGCAGTCCTCCAGACAGCCTTCGTTGTGGCGCAGGGCAATGCGCTTCGCCTCTTGGGTAGAGATGGGCAATTTGATCCACTCAGCCGACTTGAGGGTTTCAAGTGAATCGTTGACCGGAGACTCTGCTACCAAAAGGCGGAACACCGCCAGATCAAGCGACCTATCATGATTCGGGAGAGTTTCGCCGTCATAGATTTCCGGAATATCATATCCTTCTGTGACAACATAGTTGCCATCCAGAATGACTCCGCCATCGTTCCTTCTCTGGAGCTTGCCGATCATCTTCTTATCCAGAAGGTAGCGAGAGGTTTCCGGAACTGCTGCCACATCCTCATTCAGCTCATTTGAAATAACGAATTCGCCGATATCCTCATCTGACTCGATACCGCCTACTACGATCACATCATCAAGTCCATAGGTCATATTGATGAGTTGCCAAATCGGAACAGGCTCCTCAAATTGGGGATCGTTTGCAAAATGGACGGCGCACAGTGCTTGGAAAGCAGTCAACTGGGTATCCGACAGTTGCTC
This sequence comes from Candidatus Limivicinus sp., assembly GCA_045586065.1. Lineage (GTDB taxonomy): Bacteria > Bacillota > Clostridia > Oscillospirales > Oscillospiraceae > Limivicinus. The sequence goes on along the minus strand of JAZMZR010000013.1, from coordinate 33,987 downwards.
CATTCTTGAAGCGAGAAAGTTCATCTCCTCAGTGGACGGTGAATCCAACCTGCAGTCGATCAACTCTGGAAGATCCGGACACGAGATAACAACAATTACAGGCGGTTGTTCAGGATTCATCGGAACTCTCGCACGTTGCTCTGCATCTCGTAAAGCCAACGGCAAAGCCGGAAGATCGATGGTCGATACAAAGCTCTCATTGAATGCGGGAGTTTCGTTTCTGATTTCAATGGTCATTTGTCTCTGCATTTTTGCTCACCTCGCTTTCGCAGAAAGTAAAAAAGGCCGGTCACAGATGAACGAATCAACTGTAACCGGCCTTCGGTAATTGTGGTTTTCCATATTAAATTGTATTCCTCTCAAGCATTCGACACATAGCGCCGACAGTAGAGTAGCTATCTTGCCCTTCCCGAATCACAAAAGCAATGCCCATGATGAGCAGTTCAACGCAGGGAATGGCGACGCTGTTCCCGAGCGCCTTATATCTTGACGAGTCTGATGCGCCAGGGATATCTGTCCAGCCGTCGGGGTAACCTTGAAGCCTTTCACATTCAATGGGCATCAATCGTCGGATGAGCTGTGACGGGGCGATTTGTTCCTGCGCCTCCAAGACGAGATCCGTGGCATCTTTATGCTGTCGAGCGCTCTCCGTGCTGGCCACCTCATCTTTCCGAAACACATCCGTTCTCTGCCTGGCGAACACGGCATGATGATCTGTGGCGGTCAGCGTAAACGCCACATCTTCGTCGACGCCCAAACCGTTCCCACCGTTTTCCGGCTTTCGGTCGATGGCGTTTCCTGTGATGCAGAAGGAAGTGTCTCGCGCTACCAGAGGCGTATTGTTTCCTCCGGTTCCGTAACGAGCCGCCATTGTTGGAGCGACATCGTAAGGGCCGGTGTATCTGGCATCGATTCCGTGATTCTCGAATACGAGCGGCTGGTGACCGTGCTCCTGCGCTCGAAGCGTTCCGGAGACCTCCTCGCTGCAGTCCATTGCCTGACCGCCTTGATCGTTCAGGCAGAGTGTAGGCAACATGACAGCACTCGATTTCCCTCCCGCTTTCAGCGTTGGGGCGCACTCCACCTGATAGCCTATGTCTCTGGCGGTTGAAGAAGATTCTGGCAGAAACCCGGCAGGCGCTTGTGTGATGTAGGTCTGCATCTCTGTTCCGGACGAAGAGGTCAATGCCGTTGAGCAATCCTTAAGATCGCGTGCTTCTCGCCTCTGATTGATCGCAAAAGCGTTTGGCAGGCTCTCCGGTGTGGTGCTTTCAGCAGATAAACCTGCTTGAATTCGTAAAGCCTGTTCCAGTTGAGAGGGCAGCGCCTTTCCGCGTTCTTCAGCTCGGCGGAGAATTCCGAGGCAAGCAGCTTGGCTTAAATAATATCTGGACGGGGCTGTATCCACTAAAATCTGCGACAAGGAAGATTCTACGGCGTCTTTGGGGCACTCCGAAGTATTGAGCGTCCCAGGTGGTCCAAGCCACACAGGATTGATTTCCCAGCACGGCCCCAGTATATTCCCAGCGCCCGGTCGGAGGTCTAACAACATAAAGCTGTGGTTCCTCAATGTGGAGGAACTCCTCGAGGACCGCTTGGAAATCATCCCCGGAGGCCGAACTGAAAGCACCGGGCACATTTTCCCAGCATCCAAATCTGGGTCGAACAGCATTACCTGTCCGTCCTCGTTCTCGATCAGCATTTCTCATCTCCCTTATAATGCGAATTTGTTCCATGAACAGGCCGGAACGATCTCCGGCCAAACCTGCTCTTGCCCCTGCCACACTCAGATCCTGACAGGGGCTGCCGCCACAGATAATGTTTACGGGAGGGAGCTCCGCACCGTCCAGCTTTGTGATGTCCCCGACATGAAGCATATTGGGGAAGTGGATCTTGGTGACCTCGATAGGGAAGGCTTCGATCTCGCTGGCCCACAATGGCTCGATTCCGTTCCGGACAGCAGCAAGCGGGAAACCTCCGATTCCATCGAACAGGCTTCCCATGGTTATTGATTCCATGACTCACATTTCCATAGCAGGACCTTCTACCGCTTCAGAGATGCTCTCATTCTGCTCCTCACGAAGCTCCGCATCTGTCAGCTTTCGGAAACTGTCTTCGCCGGGGACAAGGGCAAGTGTTCTCCCGTTATCCCACTTCATGTGAAGCTGGCCGATGTCATCGACTGCCTCAACAGTTCCTCTCGTTCCGGAGGGAACAGGAGACCACGGGTCTTCCATGCTAAGTAGCATTACTCTTGTGCCGGGGGGAAAAGTCTCTTTGTATCGCTGCGCCTGTCGACGCAGGCGCTCCCATTCATTCATTTTGGCCCTCCTTTTCTTTACTGCCTCTGATCTCAAATGCCTCACCAGCCATATGTATCACCAACTCCTTTCTCATAGACACAAAGATTTAACATTTGGAAAAGCAAAAAAGGGGCCGGACTCCCGAAAAATCTTCGGAAATCCGGCCCCTCAAACGCTGTGTAAATAGTTCAAATCCCTCTCACCGGCTGAAAACCGCCTGTGACATCTTTTTATTTTCACCTGAAAAATGGGCGACAAAAAACCCTGAAACCGTTGAGATTTCAGGGTTTTTTGCTGTGGCATCTTTTTTGGTACCACAATGTGGTTGCGGGGGAAGGATTCGAACCAACGACCTCCGGGTTATGAGCCCGACGAGCTACCAGCTGCTCTACCCCGCGATATGTTGCTCAATTCAGAGCTTTATCAGACTAACACATGCGGCTGGGAAAGTCAAGAAAAAAATACTCTCTGCGGGTAAAAAGGGAGAAAGATATATACCTCAGCTTTTTAATTTAGTAATTTATTTAATAAGCGGAAAAGGATGGATTTTGCTTTTAACATATGTTATGATAATATTGGTAATAAGATTATAGCCGTATTTTGAAGAAAGAATAACACTATGACCAAGGACCTGACAAAAGGCTCGATACTGAAATGCATCCTGTCCTTCACGATACCGATCCTGCTGGGAGCACTGTTCCAACAGATCTATAACGTTGTGGACACCGCCATAGTCGGACGGTATCTCGGTGTGGATCAGCTGGCTGGCGTGGGCTCCGCCGGAGCGGTGTTCTTCCTGATGGTGGCACCGGTGATGGGGCTGTGCAACGGATTCTCCATTCCGGTCGCCCAGCGTTTCGGCGCGGGGGAGGAAAGGGAGCTCCGGCGCTATGTGGCGAATACGGCGTGGTTGTGCATTGGCATCGCCGCCCTGCTGGTCATCGTTACCATGGCGCTCTGCCGGCCGCTGCTCCGTCTTGTCAACACGCCTGAAGAGGCTTTCAGATATGCGTTCCGTTATCTGATCGTGATTTTTGCGGGGATCCCGTTCACCTTCCTGTATAATATGACCTCGGGGATCATGCGCTCGCTGGGAAACAGCCGGACCCCGGTGTTTTTCCTGATCCTTTCGTCCATTCTGAACGTATTTCTGGATCTGCTGTTTATTATCACCTTCAAGATGGGAACTGCGGGAGCCGCGTTTGCCACGGTCCTGTCTCAGGCGGCGTCGGGTATTGCCTGTTTTCTCAGCCTGCGCCGTTATCCCGTGCTGAAAATGCAGGAGGATGAGAAAAAGGCGGATTTTAATGTTATGAAGGAGCTCTCCCGTTTCGGTTTCCCAATGATGCTCAACCTCTTCATAACGGCCATCGGAGCGATGTTCGTCCAGTGGGCGGTGAACGGGTTCGGCACGTCCGTTGCGGCAGGGGTTGCGGCGGGGCAGAAGATCCACGGTGTACTCGGCTGTCCGATGGATGCGCTGGGACAGACGATGGCCTCCTTTACGGGTCAGAATACCGGCGCCCGGAAGATGGACCGGGTGAAAAAGGGGATGCGGACGGCCCTGATGCTTTGCGCCGCGTGGTGGATCATATCAAATGTTATAGTCCGCGCCGGAGGCCGTTCTCTGGTCGGCCTGTTTATCAGTTTCGAGGAAGCGGATGCCATGACGAGTGCACTGCGCTTCGTGACGATCACCGTATCCGCCAACATTCTCTACGGTGCCATTCTTTCTCTCCGTTCCGCCCTGCTGGGTCTCGGTTATCCCGGAATATCTGTGATCTGCGGTATTGTCGAGATGATCGGGCGGACCTTTGTTGCGGTGTACCTGTCGCAGCGATTCGGCTTTGCCGGTCTGTGCTACATCCACATTGCGGCATGGATCCTGGCCACGCTGTTGCTCCTGCCGGGCTTTATCATCCGGCTGAAGAGAAAGACGGAAGAACTTGCCGCCCTGCCGGAATCATAAAAAAGACTCCCCGCAAAGTCTGCCGAGGACTTTCGGGGAGTTTATTCTTCTTTTGCAAGTTCTGCAATCTGCCAGAATTTTCCCATTACGAACGCATATCCGCTGCGGGAGTGGGGCAGGAGACAGCCGGAGCAGTCCTTGATCCCGTTTTCCAGATACCGGAAATTGCCTCCGCAGCGACTGCCCAGGGCGTACAGCGGGCAGTAGCAGAAAAGGCAGTTGAAATGCTCCGGATCCGCGCCGTCATGGCAGGGAAAGAAGCGGCAGGAGCTGTTGCAAAAGTATTTGGCTGAGTTTTCCGTCATCAGGCATCCTCCCATTCGGGTATGCAGACAACGTCTCCGATGTCGTATCCCAGAATGACGGACGCAGTCTTTTTAAAGCCATCTGGGTCACCGCTGGTGAAAAACCGCACCTCGCCGCTGCCGCCAGTGGCGCCGGAGCCTGTCAGCTGCCTTGCAAGGGTGTCTGCCCCGCATGCGGAAGCGGAGACGATCTCAACGCCCACACCGAGGTATTCCCGCAGAGCAGGCTCTATGATCCCGTAATGGGTGCATCCGAGAAGAAGGGCTGTCGCGCCGGCTGCTCGGATCGGGGCAAGGTATCCGGCGACCGCTTTTTTTACCCGCTCGTCCGAATACGGTATGCCGGCCTCGATCAGCGTCACGAAATCGGGGCAGGGGACGGAGATGATCTCCCTCCTGACGCCCGCTTTGCGCAGTGCCGTTTCAAACCCGCGTGAATCGATCGACGCCTGTGTGGCGATGATCCCGAGGGGCCCGTTTTCATCAAGGGAATGTATCAGATCGACCGACGGAGACAGCACGTCAAAACCCGGCACAGTATTCCCGGCTATGATATCTCCGGCGATGAGGGAGCAGGTCCCGCAGGCCGCAAGGACTGCTTTCGCGCCTGAGCGGACGAGGAAAGATATATTGTTACGGGCACAGTTCCGGAGCTCCTCTCTTGATTTGGAACCGTACGGAACGCGGCCGTTATCACCGAAATAGAGTATGTTTTCTTCCGGCAGTTTCTTCCGGAATTCTGCCAGAGCGGACAGCCCGCCGAATCCGGAATCAAATATGCCTACCGGTCTGTTGTCCATAATACACTCCTGTCTGAACTGAGATATTGTTACTATACAGCAGAGCGGCCTGTTTTACAACTGCTTCGTGAAAGTGCGGAGCGACTTTTGTGTCCTGATTTGAAGAAAACAGACGGTTGGTATATAATGGACAAAAAAGCAAAAGAGGTCGGAATGAAAGAAGTAACAGAAAAATACAGACAGATGCTGGACGGGACCACCCTGTTCTCCGGCTTGTCGGAGGAGAAGCTGGAGCAGGCGCTGAAAGCCATGAAAGTTTCCTGCTCCCCCTATCCCAAAGGCAGCTTCCTCTGCTATCTCGGGCAGCCGGTCAGAAGGTTCGGACTTGTGCTCACCGGAAAGATCCAGGTCTGTATGGATGATATTGACGGGAACCGGATGATCATGGCGAACGTTACAGCCGGAGGGACCTTCGGCGAATCGCTCTGTTTCCTGCGTGCGGCGGAATCGCCGGTATATATCGTTTCAACAGAGGATGCGGAGGTCATGTGGCTCAGTCCGGACGAGCTCTTTTCGGCGGGAAAGGACGGGATGTGCTCCGATCTGTGCTGCCGGTTCACAGCGATGATCGCCGAAAGAGCCCTGTCCATGAACACCCGAATCCAGATCCTCTCCAAGCGCACGCTGAGGGAAAAGCTGATTACGCTCTTCAGCTCCCTGTCCGTCGGCGGAGGCAGTTCCTTCGAGGTGCCCTTCAACCGGGAGGACATGGCTGCGTATATCGGGGCGGACAGAAGCGCAATGTCAAGGGAGCTTGCAAAGATGAAAGCGGAGGGCCTGATAGAGTATCATAAGGCGACCTTCCGCCTCCTGAAAAAAGACTGATAGTTTGACAGTGTGTTTCGTTGCGTATGCAACGAAACACACTGCGTTATTGTGCTATACTCCTTTAGAAACAAGAATAAAGGAGTGAAGTAAAATGAAAAAGATAACAGCGATCCTGCTCGCAATTCTGATGCTGGCCGTGCTCATCAGCGGCTGTGGCTCTTCTCCCGCCCTCTCTGCCGAAAAGCCGGAGGAACCGGCTGCAGCGGCGGAAGAGACAGCTGCGGCAGAGCCTGCTGCGGAGGAAGCACCTGCTGAGGAAGTGCAGGAGGAGTCCGCAGAGCCGGTCACGGTCCGCATCGGTGCCCTGAAAGGCGCCACCACCATCGGCATGGTCAAGCTGATCGACGATATCGACAACGGCCTCACCGCCGGAAGATATGAGTTCACCATGGCAGCTGCGGCCGACGAGCTTACCCCCAAGCTCCTCAAGGGAGAGCTGGACGTCCTTGCGCTGCCCGTGAATGCCGCAGCCAACCTGTATAACAAATCCAGCGGCGGCGTGAAAATAGCGGCGATCAATACGCTCGGTGTCATCTACATTGTCGAAAAGGGCGGCGAGACGGTCACTTCGGTCGCTGACCTCAAGGGAAAGACCATCTATGCCACCGGCAAGGGCAATACCCCTGAGTTTGCCCTCAGATACCTGCTTGCGCAGTACGGCCTCGATATGGACAGCGATGTCACCTTGGAATGGAAGAGTGAGCCTTCCGAGGTGGTCGCCACCATGGCCACGATGGACACTGCGGTCGCCATGCTGCCGCAGCCCTTCGTTACCGTCGCGGGCATGCAGTTAGAAGGCCTGCGTACCGCTCTTGATCTCACGGAGGAGTGGAACAGGCTTGAAAACGGCAGCACCTTCATCACTGCCGGACTCGTGGTGCGCTCCGCATTCGCCGAAGAGAATCCCGAGGCCCTCAAGGTGTTCCTTGAGGAATACGCCGCCTCCACCGACTTTGTCAACGCAAGTCCATCCGAGGCAGCCTTAATCGTTGAGAAACTCGGCATCGTCGCCAAGGCTGCCATAGCCGAAAAGGCGATCCCTTACTGCAACATCGTGTGCATAACCGGAGCGGAAATGAAGAGCATTCTCCCCGGTTATCTGCAGGTCCTCTATGATCTCAAGCCTGAATCCGTCGGCGGAGCCATGCCCGGCGATGATTTTTACTGGATAGGTGACTGATATCGGATGAAAAGATCCACCGTCTTCAAGTTCATAGCTGTAGCCGCCGCCCTGCTGATATGGCAGTTCACATCCATGGCGGTCGGACTCGACATGCTTCTTGCCTCGCCGCTGCAGGTGGCGGGAAGACTGCTGTCGGTATGGCGTGAGGACGGTTTCCTGAGCACAATCCTCTTTTCGCTCCTGCGTGTGGCCGGAGGGTTTCTGCTGGCCTTTGTCATCGGCTTCATACTGGCCCTCCTGTCAGGCAGATTCAAGGCAGTGGAATACTTCCTCTGGCCATACGTAGTGACATTTAAGGCGGTTCCGGTCGCTTCCTTCATCATCCTCTGCCTCATCTGGCTGTCCTCAAGCCAGCTGACGGTGTTCATCGCTTTTCTCATAGCCTTTCCCGTGATCTACGGAAATGTGCTCCAAGGGATAAAAAGCACCGATCCGGCCATGAAGGAGATGAGTGCTCTTTTCCGTGTTCCCTGGAGGAGACGGTTCCTGTATGTCTATCTTCCGTCGATAAAGCCCCACCTGCTTTCGGCCTCCTCAACGGCGGCTGGAATGGCGTGGAAGGCCGGCGTTGCGGCGGAGATTATCGGCGTGGTAAAGGGCTCAATCGGCGAGAAACTGTATGAGGCAAAGATCTATCTGCTGAGCGCTGACCTCTTTGCCTGGACGATCATCATCATAATCCTCAGCGTACTTATGGAGAAAGCGTTTCTGCTTCTGCTCAAACGGGCCTTCGCCGGGATGGAGAAGCTGTGAACGACATCATTCTTACGGATATTTCTAAGAGCTTCGACGGTAAAAAGGTGCTGAAGGACGTATCCGTCAGTTTCGGCACGGGACAGACGGTCTGCATACGCGGTCGTTCGGGGATCGGCAAGACCACGCTGCTAAGGATTATTGCGGGACTGACAGAGCCGGATTCCGGAACGGTCACCGGTGTGCCGGAACGCATCGGTTTTGTCTTTCAGGAAGACAGACTGTGCGAGGATTTTTCCGCCCTGAGCAATATCCGCCTGGTAACAGGAAGAGCACTGCCGAAAGAGCAGATCATACAGCATTTGGAAGAGCTTGAGCTTGCCGAAAGTGCGCTGCAGCCTGTGCGGGGGTTCAGCGGAGGCATGAAGAGACGTGTCGCCCTGGCAAGAGCAATCTGCGCCGATCCCGATCTGCTTATACTGGATGAGCCGTTTAAGGGGCTCGATCCGGATCTCCGCCTCCGAGTGATTGATTATATTAAAAGGCACACCGAAGGAAAGACCGTTATCTGTGTCACACACGACGTTTCGGAAGCCATGTATATGGGAGCCGTGATCATAGATCTTGACGACCGTCTGCAATAAAAGCGCAAAGAAAGACCGGGGACTGCATTTGCAGTCCCCGGTCCTGTTATATGTTCAGATCACGAGAAAGCAGACATCTCAGCTGCGAGCCAGTTTCTGCCCTCCTTGACGAAGAGCATCTCATAGCCGTTTTTCATTCCGTATGAATACTTTTCATACCAGGACTGTGCCGTGAAGCTGGCTTTATACTGGATAGTGCAGTAGAAAGCGTTTTCACCTACCGGATAGAAATCGGAGAAAGTCAGCTCATCGTAGTCGATCTCCGTATCTGACGCCCAGTACATTCCCTCAGCGGAATTCCGGATATACCGGTTCAGCCTGGAACCGTAAAGGGTGCAGCTGAGCAGCTCGCGCATCTTTACGAGATTTAGCTGTGATGATGAATAATCCATATAGCAGTTAAAATATGTTTCAACAACATCATAGACTTCATTTTTAAGCTGTTCGTCATTGGCGTGGAAAAAAAGGAATTTCCCGCTGTCCGTAATCACGGGAACGAGTTCAACACCGGAAGAGTCATAGGCTTTGATGACAGGTTCTGAATATATCCCGGAGTGAGAGTATTCAACTGTTTTCCATTCATTTCCCTCAGTGTATCTGCTGAAGCCTTCAAATATACCGTTACTGCTGGAGGTCACATCCTGCGGGAGCAGATCTGCTCCGCATACCGTAACCCGTATATCTTCCGGAGCCTCTATTACAAATGAATAGAGTTCCTCCGGGATATAAAAGTATCTGTAAACATCATTTATCTCATCATATTCCGGATGGAGCTCCTTGCCCTTGTCGTCGGTTACGACCACATTCCCGTACAATTTCCCTACACTGTAGCACTTATAGTTCGGTACGGGAACAAAGCGGTTCTCAAGCTCTGTCATGTTGGGGGCCGGAATATTTCCGGAATAATACTTTTCACTTACAGGTACCGCATTGATGCTGAGAGTAACATTGTCCGGAGCGTTGACCTCCACGTTGATGTGTTCGAGGTTGGAGGTGAAGTCGCATACCGTCACAGAATCAAGCTTCCAATAATGCCTGCCGAAGCCGGCGAACTTGTCATCTCTTGCCTTGAAGACTACGTTGTAAAGGTTTGTGGTCTTTGCCATGACAACGAACGTGGTGGTGGTGTCATCCGAACCGGAAATGCTTCTGCGGAAGGTGAGATCGTTTTCTTTGAGAGCACTGTCGTAATAGTTCCGGAAAAGGGCTTCCGCGTCTTCAAATTCACTGATATAGCTGCTGGCGGAAGGAGCGGCCAGATCGAGCCATTCGTCCTTGCTCATGGAGGAAAGCATCTCTTCCATCGGGCGCTCGGGGCGGGTGACTTCATAGACTGCAGCGTATCTGTATAGAATGATACAGGTCACCACACCGACGGTGAGCAGGACAGCTGCCCAGATGATCAGGAAAGTGCGCCATCCGTGAGACACTTTTTTCTTGGCTTTTTTCTCAGCAACCGGGTTTGCAGATGTATCCTCCTGTGCTGCAGGCTCAGACAGATTCGCCTCTTCCGGCAGATAATCACGGTTCTCATTATCATTCATTGCCTGCACCCTCCTTTAAAACGATAAAGCCTGTCGGTATCCTTCTGGGACCGGTGACTGAGGCACAGTTGTTTATTATCTCGCCCCCGTACACCATAACGGAAGAGGACCCTCCGTCCAGGTTGGCGGCGTTGACAGCTCCGTATTCCAACATGACGTTCACAATGTCCTCCATCGTGGCGCCAAGGGTGTTTATGCTTCTGCCGTCCAGAACGAGCAGCAGCAGCGATCCGTCATCCCGCTGGCCGATTGCGGTTCTGGGATTGACTCCTCCGCCCAGGTTCTGTGTCTGGACGACCCCGTTGAGAATAAGGGCAGAGGCGAGTCCGTCATGCGTGATGAAGCTGACACCCCATTTCATGCCTTTGTTTTCTATGGCATCCGTGCCTGACATGTAGCCTATCTGCAGAACACCGTCACTGTCAATGCCTACCACGTGATATCTGTATGTGGGAGAACCCCAGACGACCTGTGAATCGACGATCACCAGACCCTGGGGACGGCCTCCGTCGCCCAGACCGTTCTGATCGTTGAAGCCGCCGGCATTGATTCCGGCGAGCCCGTCATATTTTGCCACCATGTCCGTAAGTTGCAGACCGGGAGTCTGCCCGAACTCTTCCGAAGTGCCGAGGATGACACTCTTCGGATCCCGGACAATCAGGAGCTTCCCCTTGCAGGTCCCCATCGCAATATCGATGAGCTGGAGATACTCCTGCTCCGTTTCTTGGGTATCCACAGCCTCGTCCGCAATGTGTATAAGAGACGTATTCACAGCTGCCGTTTCGACCTGCTCAGTGCTTTCACTGATATAACCCGCAAGCTCCGCTTCCGTCAGAAAAATGCTGGGTATCCAGCGGATGGCGCTGGTCTCACGCATCGATCGAGTGAAGCTTCTGGTCAGGGTAGGGGACGGACCCTTCTCCATGACCCAAATAATGCCGAGCAATACTATGAGAATAGAAAGAATGGTGATACCGAGAAAAGACAGGAGACGTTTTAAAAAGCCTGATGATTTTTTTGTTTTTTTCACTGGTTTATACCTGTTTGATCAAATAATAGAAGTCAGAACAAAACGAAGAATGGAAACGGTCATTCTTTTCGCTGTTTAACGATGAGGATAAGCGACTCGACGATGACCAGGACAAGGAAAACGAGAAACGGGATCTTAAAGGTATCTCTGGAAAGGAGCTGAACGATATAACGGTCCATGATCCACAGGATGATAAAAACAACAGCCATATCTATGCAGATATGCGGAAGAATGCGCTTGAACATTATTCATCCTCTCCAATATAAATCATATCCCAGACGGGTCTTCCATACGGGTAGCTGAGAAGGCTGCCGTTCCACCAGAAGCCGGATGTCTGTCCGCCGTCAAGATTATATGCGGAGATGCATCCGAGATCATAAAACAGTTTTGAGAGCTGCTCCATAGTCAATCCTCGGGAATTTTGGATCCTGCCGTCCACTTCAACAAAATAATAGTGCCCGGGCTCCACACAGCCGATTGCAGTGCGTGGATTGGCCCGTTTAACATTACTGACGAAACTGGTTTTGATGTTCCCGTCATGGAGAAGCTCAGGACCGAAGCACCAAACCTGCCAGGCACCGGATGCAACCAGGGAGTCCGGATCGTATTCAGCTGCGGACATGGTGATCAGTTCACCATCGTTCATCAGTATTCCGACATCCTCGAAAAGTGTGTTCCTGTATAATACCCCGTTCCTTACTACAACACCTTTCGATCTGGCACCGTAATGATCACCTGATATAGCCAGTACAGCGCCGTGTCGTTCCGCCAGATTTGAAAGCATTTCGGTCCTCTCCTTGAAACCGTCTCCTCCGAAAGCGGTTTTAAGGTATTTGAGATCACGTAAGTATATTTCGGCTATGTTATATACTACGCCGTCCTTTTCTATATGGGAGACGGTAATGTTTATGTTTTTGCTCTGATAGGTGTTTTCAGTTTGGATTATCTCACCATCAGTAAACTTATCAGCATACTTTTCACCGAACAACCCGGTTGCGGCTCCGCTTTCATCGGATCCGGGTGAAACAGCATCACAATTATCGGAAGAATCGTTATCGTCAGGTTCGTAGGATAGGTCGGGATCAGAAGCAGATAGCGCAATCGAAGAATCAACGGGAATAAGACTCACCGGATCGGGATCTGCGGATAGATCAATGCCGAAGTGAAACAGACAGAACAGACCGAAACCGAAACATATACATAGCAGATCGATTATTATCAGAGAAGATACTTTTAGCTTCTTGATCTTTATCACCACCGTGAGATCAATAGTAATCCGGAAAATAGGAGGACATAACTTCGTCACTCGCTTTTACAAGAGATTTAAGACCGGTGAGCCAGGATTCAATCCTGTTACTGGCGAAGACTTTTACCATGTGGATCTTGAATCTCTCGTAGTCAGTGCAGCGCTCTTTCCATCTCGAAAGATTTCTGGCCGCTTCCGGTTCGATTTCTTCAATCATAGAGTTGAATGTCGCTATGCAGTATTCGTCGCTCAAACCGTTTTCGATCAGCTGTGAAGCTGTCTCCAAAAGCAACATTTTGAACTCGTCGCTTTTCAAAAGGGATTTGCAGACTCTGCCTATCTGGGTTGGAGAACTGGGGAGCCTGGTCCAGAGCGAGTGATCATTTCCAAGGGAAATGTCAAAGTCGAAAAGCATGACCTGCCATTTGGAATTAACGGAAGAATCGTCTTTGAAATACCGGATGTTTCCCGTAGGATCAGCGTTATTGAAATAGGATTCCAGACACATCCACAGGGCAAGAGAGCGGAGATCAAAATGATCTTCCACATAGGAATAATACTGCTCATTGCTCATGTCGTGGGTACTTATATATTTGAGCAGTGAGTACAGATCCGGAGAATGGGCACCGAACTCCGGCGCCCTGACTATTATCGCTGCATCCCGGTCTATATCAGTATGAGTCTCGACATATGTCCCGGAGTAAGCCTCTCTCATCGCATAAATGCCCCAGTACTCCCCGTTGATATACAGGATACAGTAACGGGAATCCAATGCATAGGGATCTTGCGGACTGACTTCATTGGCAATTATCGCAGTAAGAGAGTCCCTGACGAGATGCATGTTAGATAGCGGTCCGCCCCTGAGGGTGAATGAATGGAGTCCAACGAATTTATCCGAATCAAACAGATTGAACTGGAGATCTCCGCCGTATCTACCGCTGAAAACAAGCTTGAAATGCTTTTTCTGGAGAACCTTTCGAGCACTTGACCCATGCAGTTTCAGAGCACAGTCGGCGGAAAAAGTCCCGTCAACACCAAAATACGACACCGATGCATCACAGTATACAGTTTTATCCGTCGTAGATGCATATAGTTTTCTGAACTGTCTGGGTTCGCATGACATGCTCACTACCGGAAATGTATGGTGTTCATTGATAATATAGCTGAATGATGAGCACTTGCTGAGCATTTTTCCGTCTTCTGCAGCAGTTGCCCTTATCAAGGTGGTTTTGTCCAGACTGATTGGGCCGGAATATACTTTACTATCCAGCGTCGGAACAGAGCCATCGGTTGTATAGTAGATTGTGCCTTTTGCGGTGAGTTCCACGGTAAGCAAGTCGATATCGTTATATACTCCGGGGGTGGTCAGCGCTTCGGGTTCCTCTGCCCGGAATCTGAAACCGTTGTTATTCTCTTTGTCAGGGCTGGGTTTCTGAAAAAGGAAAAAACCTGCCTGCCCGTCAAGCCTGCCTATGCTCCCTCTGAGCGGCACATTGTAAATCCCGGCTTTATCTGAAAGGCTTCCATCGGAATCGAAAATATATACAGTGTCACCATCAGTATCAAGGGCAAAATCATACCAGCAGACATCAAAGCGGGAAAGGTCCGTGTCACCGGAACACAGAACCATGTACTTTTTTCCGGAGTGAAGTATGACATCCGGAAGCTGGTATTTCATCGGTTCGTCCGGATCATCTGTGAGGTAGTAATCGCCCAGATTGATGGAAGAGGAGGAAAGATTCCGGAGCTCTATCCAATCATAATATCCGCCGTGCAGAAATCTGTATGTTTCATTAAAAGGACATGCCTCGTTTATTACCAGATCACCGTGTTTGTCATCTGCTTCTATAAAAGCCAGCCGACCTTGTTCCGAATTCGGATAGCCGGGAGTGGCATCATATGTCGTATAGCATATATCACCATCGATACACAGGGAAACATCATTCTTCAGCTTTCCGGAAGGTATAACGGCAGTTTTTACAGTCCCGGAGGGATAGGAGAAATACAGAGTTTCACCTTCCTTTGAAAGCGAAAACCCCGTATGGAGTTCATCTACCGTGCTTTTATCACCGGAACAGAAAACGATCAGGCGTTCTCCGGGCTCAATGGAAACGACGGGAAAACACCATTTCATCAGATTGTCGCCGTCATCGGAAAGCCAGAATCCTTCAAGACTGCATATTTCCGCTCCTTTGTTCTCAAACTCGATCCAGTCTGAGAAACGGCCGTAAGAGTCGCGGATGGAAGTTTTGTTAGAATACATCACTTCCGTTATCTCCACAGTGGATTTCCTGTCGGATACGGCAGAAGTAATGCTTTCCATATCATTCGGGGCAGGTCGGAGTATCTCTGCCGGACCGGTATCAATATCTTCAGCATCAAGACCGGTTTCGCCGCAAGCCGAAAGAAGAACGGAAAGTATTATTATGAAAAGAATAACTGTTTCGGAAAAATGTTTTTTTCTCTTCATCCTTAAGAGTTTCCAAAAACACAAATCATATTATTTTATCATGGATTCTGAACCAATGTCAACAAAACAGAAGCAGACGGGCCTTCTGTAAAAGCGACTGTTACTGCAGAAGATCAGAGTATAAAGCCGCCTCCCAGTACGCGTTCCCCGTCATATAAAACAGCTGACTGACCGGGTGCCGGGGCCCGTACAGGATCATCACACACGATCCGTACGGTATCGTCTTCCACATAAGCTGTGCAGAACGGCATCTCCCATTTCGTGTGTCTCACCCTGACTTGCGCCCTCACAGGGGAGGAAGGCACATCACAGAGCCAGTTGAAACCGGAAGTTATGACTTCTGACCGGAACAATTCTTCCCACAGGGCAAGCTCAATGCTGTTGGTTTTCGCATCAATGCGAGAGATATACAGTTTTCTGCCGTCATATAATCCTGGCCTGCGCTGGCCTACGGTATATCTGTAAATTCCCTCGTGCCTGCCGAGCGGAGCACCGTGAAAGATGAAGTCGCCCTCTCCGGGAACTTCAGCCCTTTCGCGGATCCAGCCAATGTGATCATTGTCGGGTATAAAGCAGATCTCCATGCTGTCAGGCTTATGGGCAACGGGCAGCCGGAAATCCTCCGCCATTCTGCGAACCTGCTGTTTTTCAAACGTGCCCAGCGGAAAAACAGATCTTGCCACCTGTTCTCGCGTAAGCCTGCAAAGCATATAACTCTGGTCATTAGCAGGCTTGCCCTTAAAGAGCATGCCGTTTTCAGAAACGGCGTAATGACCGGTCGCTACTTTTTCAGCGCCGATGTCGGCAGCATACGAAACAAGCGCTTTGAATTTTACGGCGGGATTGCAGATGATGCAGGGGTTGGGCGTCATCCCGCTGAGATAAGCCTCTGTAAAAGGTCTGCAGACTTCTTCCTCGAGTTCGTCCCGGATGTCAAGAACCTTCAGAGGTATTCCGATCAGCTGAGCCGTTGAGGCAGCACTTTCTCTCGCATCCTCACCGGAGTTGTCCAGATAGAGGCCGAATACTTCATGGCCCGCGTCTTTCAGAAGCATAGCGCTTACGCTCGAATCGACACCTCCGGAAAAGCCTAAAACAATCTTCATCTGTTTTGCTCCGTATAGATCATCAGGACTGAGATATCGGCGGGAGAGACACCGGAAATTCTTCCGGCTCGTCCGAAATTCTCGGGTCTGATCCTGGAAAGCTTTTCACGGGCCTCCAACCGGAGACCGGTGACTTTGGAATAGTCTATGTCATCGGGAATGATCCGGCTTTCCATTTTGGAAAACTCATCTATCTGCTTGAGCTGCCTTTTTATATATCCCTCATATTTCAGCCGTATCTCCACCTGTTCCGTTACTGCGGCCGGAAGCTCGGGGCGGGAACTGTCAAAATCAGCGATGTCTCTGTATCCCACCTGCGGGCGACGCAGAAGATCGGCAAGGGAGGTCCCGCTCAGGGGAGCAGTAGTCCCAAGTGAATCAAGCGCGTCGGAAAGCTTTTGAGAGGGGGAGATGCACGTGTTCTCAAGCCTGCGAATCTCAGCATCCACTGCGGCATATTTTGCTTTTACCGCATCGAGGCGCGCACGGCTGACCAGACCTATCTCAAAGCCTTTTCCGGTGAGACGCTCATCAGCGTTGTCCTGCCTGTGCAGAAGTCTGTATTCGCTGCGAGAGGTCATCATACGATAGGGTTCGTTGGTTCCCTTGGTAACAAGATCATCTATGAGTGCACCGATGTATCCGTCGCTGCGGCTCAGAATGAACGGGTCTCTTCCAAGGAGCTTCATGGCAGCATTAACGCCGGCGGCAAATCCCTGAACGGCCGCCTCTTCATACCCTGAAGAACCGTTGAACTGCCCGGCTCCGTACAGGCCTCGAATCTGCTTACATTCAAGCGTAGGACGAAGAGCGGTAGGATCTATGCAGTCATACTCTATGGCATAAGCGCAACGGGTCATCTCGGCATGTTCAAGTCCGGGAATCGTGTGGAGCATCTGGATTTGGATTTCCTCCGGCATGGACGATGAAAAGCCCTGAATATAGAGTTCTTCGGTATCAAGCCCCATGGGTTCTACAAACAGCTGATGACGCCGTTTATCGGGAAAAGTCATGACTTTCGTCTCGATACTGGGGCAGTACCGCGGGCCGGTTCCTTCGATAACTCCGGAGTAGATCGGACTTCTCCCAAGGTTCTCGCGGATGATAGCATGAGTCTGCTCATTGGTATACGTCAGGTAACAGACGGCGCGGTTTTCCACAGGATACTCAGTGGAAAAGGAAAACGGCTCAGTCTTTTCATCCCCGTGCTGTACTTCCATCTTTGAAAAATCTACACTGCGTGCGTTTACCCTTGGAGGTGTACCTGTCTTAAACCTCCTCATGGGAAGCCCCATTTCTCTAAGCCTCTGACCGAGTGGGACGGAGGCCGCAAGCCCGTCAGGACCTGAAGATCTTATTGCTTCGCCTGTTATTGTCCGCCCGGCAAGATATGTCCCGGTCGCAACGATAACAGCTTTGCATGCATATACGGCTCCGGTCGCAGTAACCACCGCGGACACGGCACCGTTTTCGGTAATGATGTCGGTGACTTCGGCCTGTTTTACACGGAGATTAGCCTGCAGCTCAAGCGTGTGCTTCATGATCTCCTGATAACGCCGTCTGTCAGCCTGAGCGCGGAGAGAATGCACCGCAGGACCTTTGCCTGTATTCAGCATGCGGTACTGAATGCATGCCTTATCAGCCGCTTTTGCCATTTCACCGCCGAGAGCGTCGAGTTCGCGGACCAGATGTCCCTTGCCGGTGCCGCCTATGGCTGGATTACATGGCATGTTGCCTACGCTGTCAAGATTGATGGTAAAGCATATCGTATCCAGACCGAGCCTTGCTGGAGCAAGAGAGGCTTCTATCCCCGCATGGCCTGCACCGATCACCGCAACATCGCAGTGCCCGGCGTCAAATCGGATGATTCCTTCGTTCATGAGACTGATCTCCGAGGTTCTTTCAAATCTTATACTCTAAAACCTAATTATTCTAATTGATTTCATCACGTAATGCAAGTTTAATATGAGTTCCGTTATTACAAGAAAACCGGTCGGCAGATTATCTGCCGACCGGTAAATCATTGGTTATGCAAATTATGTCTGGTTATGTGACATAAGCTTTATAAATGCAGCCGAGAACACCGTTAACCATGACTGCATAATAATCGTTGGAATAAAGACCCATTATAATCACAGGTGTGCCGGAATTCACGGTGGCTATAACCGGAGCCCCTGAACCGGGCATTGAGTGGACCGGTACATAATCGGTGTTGACGACTCCGGACTGGTTCATTGCCGTCACGGTGACCGCAACGTCTTTCGGATCGGGTTCAGCAGTGTAAGTACCATTGCTGACATACACACCATAAACGAACCCGGGAATACCGTTGATAGTCACACCGTACCATCCGTTGGATGTTTCACTGACGATCTGGACTTCCGTTCCTTTGGGAAGAGCAATCATGCTTGCAGCAGCCGTGTTCGGCGCAACGCGGAACTGTGTGCCTTCCGTATTGATATATCCGGATCCGCTGGCTGCAGACAGTGTGATGTTAAAGGAGTCTATATACTGGCCATTTGAAAGATACGAGCCGTAAATAAAGCCCGGAATACCGTTGATGAGAACACCGTACCATCCGTTGCTGAGATGCATGATGACATTGACTTCGGTTCCGTAAGGCAGCGAGAGCATGGAAGCAAACGCAGCATCGGGACCTACGCGTATACTGGTTCCATTCGTGTTGACATATGCGGTATAGTTGACGCTTTCTGTTGTAGGCGGCCTGTATGTATCGGGGGTAACGTAAGAACCGTAAATAAACCCAGGAATGCTGTTGACCAGGACACCGCACCAGCCGCTTGAGTGTTCTTCAACAACTGTTACTTCCTGACCCTTACCGAGCGTTGCAATGGCAGCATACGAATTAGAAGGTGCAACACGCATAGGCACACCGTCCGTGTTGATATGAGCGGTGAAGTTGGCCGGTGTTATTTTATAAGGCTCCGGATTCAGACTCCAGCAGTGGATATAGGCAGTATTCGCACCGATGCGGACTTTGCACCAACCGGTCGAGTTGTTCATCTCCACTACGGTTACTTTTGTCCCACTGTTGAGAACGACAAAAATGGAATAGCTGGTTCCGGGACCTGTACGCGCGATTGTACCGTCACTCACGACATATGCAGTATAGTCTGCTGAAGCGGAGATCGATGCAACGGAAAAAAGCAGAACCACGACCAAAACCACGGAAGAAAAAGTTCTGAAAAGCTGTTTGCGCATCTGTTTATCCTCCTTTCCCTGCGATTTCCGCCATCGGACCATAATGGATGCCGATGCCAGATTAAAAAGTATCACCATAACGATACATATAAAATGTAATATTCTGACACCAATTTGTCAAGACTTTTTCTAAAAAATGAAAAGATTTTTTCTTGACAGATCTCTATCATCCTGATAGATCGTTATGCTGATCTCACAGGGCTTAATGCTTAAATGGATTATATCATATTCTTCAATGACGGGAAGTATTTGAATTTGAAGAAAGTATTAATAATTAGCCTTATGGTTTCCATAATTTCAGCGTTTTTTGCTTGTGAGCCATTTTTTCGGTTTCCGGACAGGAAAGAAAACATTCCCGAATAAAATCGATGATTTGCAGAATGGAAAAGAACAGCCCGCCTTCTGGCGGGCTGTTCTTTTCAGTCACCGGGTGTTTCTCTTATTATCTTTCCTATGTTCCAGAGATGCGCTGCACTTTTAGCCGTTTTCAAACGATCCGCTTCCGAAGTATAGTTGAATGCCGCAGTATGTGATCCGCAGTCCACACAGATCACATACCAGCTCATGCCGCCTTCTTCTTCGAGCAGACCGGCCCCTCCGCAGTAAGGACAGTCCTGAACGTGTATCTCATCAAATATATCCAAAATGCTTTCCTCCTTGCCGCTCAGTTCAGCCAGGGTATCTTACTTGCGTATCCGCCGATTCGGTCATGGAACATGATGGCGGTGATGCCGCCGTCTTTGCCGAGTATCTCCTCTGTTATCCACCGCTCAGAGACGTAGCGTACGACTCTTTTGAACCCGTTGTATGCGTCGTCTTCGATCTCTCCCCAGTTTTCAAGGGACATCGGTTCCGAACCGTTCATTGAGCGAATAGTGTCTTTGAAAACATAGAACTCACCGCCGAAGAGCTTATCTCCATACTGCACCGTGAATACAGGGATGAAGCATTTTTCATATTCTTCATATCTCTCACTGTATGAGCTCAGATCCATATATGCTATTCGAAAGGCCGTACTGATTTCTTTATCCGGGAAAGAGAAAAAGAGGGTAGTTCCGCTTATCACAGGGAAGTATGCCGGTCCTTCGTTCAGTTTGATGTCGATTCCGTCGGATATTCGGAGCAGGTGAAGGCTCTCGTTATCTGCATCATCCTGAAAAACCAGCCAATCCTCATTTAGAGCGAACAGATAAAACGACTCATGATCGGAAAGAATCCGCAGATCTCTGCCGTTTTCATCGATGCTTACAGGATGCAGGTCACCGTCTGTGAAGAAAAGCCGCCCGCCTGCTGCACTGAGATAATCGCAGACTCCTTCATACAACACTTTCATCCCGCTTCCGTCAGTACGGATCCTTGCAATGCCGCAGCTTTTGCCCGTGCTCCTGTCAAGCATAATATAATAGAGCACATCACCCTGCTTTATCAAATACTTCGGACTGTGTTTGCTGTCAAGAATACGATATTGCCCGGCGGAAACATCCTGTCTTTTACTTATTAGCTCTATCGAGAAGAGCATAGGAGCAGGATCTCCCTTACGGAAAAATCTGCCATAATATATATCGTTGTCTATGATACCGAAGCCGTATTCAGCCCAAATGTTCATGGCTTCCGTCCGATCCGCAGAGATCTCCGGAAACTCAGCCATGGCGTCAGTTAGTTCGGTCGGGGTCTTGTGAACGGGCTCCGTGTCATATCTGTCGTCCGGTTCCGGGGGTGTTTCAACGACAGGCTCGGGTTCCGTCACGGGCGTTTCTGCCGGGACTCCGCATGAACTCAGCATCAGGAAGATGACTGTCAGCAAAAATATGACAAGTATGCGATGTTTCATCAGATTAATTCTTTTCATCATTCAGAAGTTCAGCGGAAGGATCCGTTTTTTCCCTTCGGCGAAAAAAGGAAAGAAAACTGTTGGAGACAGCCTGTTTTGCCAGATCAGACAGTATGTGCCTCGTGGTTTCGCTGAGATTTTTCAGCTGTGGGAAGAGCCTTTCAATGTCTTCAAGTCCATCGTCCGTGAGATCATCAAGTGTTCGTGCGCCTCCGTTTCCTAAAAAGGAAAACAGCTCATCAACGAACTGAATGCGTTCTTCCCTGGTGATATTGCTTATCCATTTGTCCATGACTTCGTTGATCCACTTGCTCGCAGGGGCGTTGTCTTCCGCGATGGCCAGCTTTCCGTGATCGATTTCCCAGGAGATAATACCATGCTGCATCATACCGCTTTCGGAGGAATGGATGATTCTGGTATCTGAGATCTTTGGTTCAAACAGCTTGCCAATCACGGAGAATTCCGGGATTATGCGCGTGGTCTTACTGTCTATCCTCTGCATGCAGCTTATGTCCATCACCTCATCGCAGAGTCCGGGCCCGTCAAGGCAGTAGATCCGCTCAACCAGGGAGAGCTTCTCTTCCGGCAACTTGCAGGCAGCAAAGATGACCTGATTGCCGCCCTTGGAATGGCCGCCCATATACCAATTGCGGCCTGGACAGATATTTTTGTCGGCATATTCTGCGGCCATCTCCTGTGCCTTTGACATAGTAAAGCTTATCATGCAGTCCTCTCTCCAACCGGCGAGGCTGTTGTCCGTGCCGCGGTATGCTATGAATGAGAGGTCGGTGTCATCATGGAAGGTAACGGCAGAGAACTGGAGCGGGGGATCATCGCAGAGAATGTCCACATAATTTGTCATTCTTAGCTCACCAAAGCGCTTTGAATCAACAGCAGCCTCAAGTACTTCCGCATAGCCGTCATCTTTGCCGGTGATTTCGACCTGAACATTTCCTTCGTCTATCATTCTGCGGCAGTCGCTTACTTTTGCCTCTGATATTCCCCCGCTGAATACAGGCGAAAAATCGAAGTAGGAGAGAAGACACAGAACCAGAGCATCCGCATCGCGGAAACCTGTTGCAGAAAAGGAAAAATCACCCATCCAAAGGATATAATCTCTCAAACTGTCCATGTTAACACTTCCTTGTCTATCAAAGAGTGCGCACGTAATATCTGTCCTGCATATAAATACAGAATTATGCAGGACTCCTTGCCGGCAGATACGGTCCCGTGCGCACGGGATAAAATAAACTATAGTCTTATATTAAATAGTAGTCAAGAAGCTGTTGCATGGAAAGAACGATATCGTGATCATCTTCCGAGAATGGTGATGAATACACACGGGCCGAGAGTGGAATGAAAGCTGAATGGCGCGGTATTCTGAAAACAGGTCTTCTGATTGTTCAATTGATACAAATGGAGTATTCGATCTCTCCGTAATTTGTTGAGAATAAAGCTTGCATTTTTATAATATATAGTTTATATTCTTTGCATGTTTGTCAAATACATGTGTCCTCGCAGCAAAGACACGTGTATCAAGACCAATAATAGGAGGAAATACAAATGAAAAAGGTACTCGCGCTTATACTTGCACTTGCTCTCGTTTTTGCGCTCACTGCCTGCGGCGGATCCAAGAGCTCCGACACCATCACCATCGGTGTTTTCGAGCCTGCTTCCGGAGATAACGGCGCCGGCGGCAAGCAGGAGACGCTCGGCGTTCAGTACGCCAATTCTGTTCAGCCAACCGTTGAAATCGGCGGCAAAACATACAATGTCGTTTTAAAGATTGTCGACAATGAGTCTTCAAACGACAAAGCCCCGTCCGCTGCGGCTGAACTCGTGAACGCAGGCTGCTCCGTCGTTCTCGGCTCCTACGGCTCCGGCGTCTCCATTGCCGGAGGCCCCACCTTTGAGGCGGCAGGCATTCCCGCGGTCGGCATCACCTGCACCAACCCCGCCGTCACAGAGGGCAACGGCTATTACTTCCGCATCTGCTT
The DNA here is from genome assembly GCA_045586065.1 of Candidatus Limivicinus sp. Taxonomy (GTDB): domain Bacteria; phylum Bacillota; class Clostridia; order Oscillospirales; family Oscillospiraceae; genus Limivicinus. Next base: position 10,816 of record JAZMZR010000013.1, on the reverse strand, counting down.
CCTGGATCCCTTCCAGGGCACTGTTCTCGCAAACTACGCCTATAACGAGCTCGGCGTGACCAAGGCATACTGCCTCAACAAACTGGGCGATGACTACTCCGGCGGTCTTGTCAAGTACTTCATCGAAGCTTTTGAAGGACTCGGCGGCGAATGTGTCCATGAAGAGTTTCCGGATGGCAACTCCGACTTCACCTCTTATGTTGCCAATGCCAAGGCAGCTGACTGCGGCGTCTTCTTCAGCCCTGTTTCCACCGAGGCTGCTCAGCTGATCATTGACCAGACCGTTGCGCAGGGCGCGACCTTCCCGCTTCTTGCAGGCGATACCTGGGATTCCAACGTCATCCTTCAGGCTGCCAAGGGCAAGGATGTAAATATCACTGTCACCACTTTCTATCCCGAAGGCGCTGATGCTGACTTCGACAGCAGCATCAAGGCATGGATCAACGGCAACAGCACCAATCTTGCCAACAACGGCGGCGATGATACTGTAGCGGCTGTTACCGCCATGGGCTATGATGCCTACTTCTTCGCTCTTGCTGCACTGCAGAAGGCCGGCTCCACCGATCCCGCCAAGGTCATGGAGGCGATCTGGAGCACCACGATTGACGGCGTTACCGGACCTATCGCACTGGATCAGACCAACGGCGACGCAATCCGTGACACCGCGTTCGTCAAGCAGGCCGATACCGCCACGGGAACTTGGATCGCGCTTGATCCTGTTACCATCAAGTGATCTTTTATGACCAGGAAAGCGGCGGGGTTCACTCCGCCGCTTTTTGCGGGAGAAGTTGATTCTTCTCCCGCGCATATGTTTCCGGGGGCAGAGCGATGTCCATTTCTCACGGAGTGACTGTCGCCCTGTCTCCGACCGAAACCTCAACAAGGAGGCAATCCGATGTCCTTTCTGCAGAACAGTCTGCCGTACATCCTCGCCGGTATTTCCGTCGGGGGGCAGTACGCGCTGATTGCCATCGGTTACACGATGGTATACGGTATCCTGCGCCTGATCAACTTTGCTCACGGCGATGTTTTCATGGCTGCAGGCATGTTTATGGTTTTCCTGTCCGCAAGCATGCCTCTCGGCGCGGCTATCCCCCTGGTGCTGCTGCTGACGGTGCTGCTTGGTTTCCTGATCGAGCGGGCCGCCTACAAGCCTCTGCGCTCGGCACCGAGAATGTCGGTCATGATCTCCGCCATCGGTGTAAGCTACCTTATCCAGAACTGTGCCTTGTATTTCACCGGGGGACTTGCAAAGGTCTATCCGCAGCTCCCGTGGCTGAGCGACACTGTTACCGTGTTCGGGGCCGTGACCAAGCGTGTTACCCTGATCACGCCGGTTCTGACGATCCTTCTGGTCATAGGGCTTTCCCTCTTCATCAAGCACACCAAAGTCGGCATTGCCATGCGCGCTGTTTCCAAGGATTTTGAAACGGCCCGCCTGATGGGGATCAAGGTCAACTCAGTCATTTCAGCTACCTTTATAATAGGATCACTGCTGGCGGCAGTGGGAAGCCTGCTCTATTTTACCAACTATGCCTCGGTCACCCCGACATCAGGCGGTATGCCGGGTCTCAAGTGCTTTGTCGCCGCGGTCTTCGGGGGGATCGGCTCTATTCCAGGGGCTGTCATCGGAGCATTTATCATAGGTATTTGTGAGAATATCATAAAAGGACTCGGCTGGACCACTTTCTCGGATGCGTTCACATTCGCGTTGCTTATTATCATCCTGCTTGTCAAGCCGACCGGACTCTTCGGCGAGAAAGCAACGGACAAGGTGTGAGGTGAACGGAATGAAGCTTGGAAATGAAAAAAAGAAGGATGCTCTCTGTACTCTCATCGCAATTGCCGTGATGCTTATAGGATTGCTTGTTATGGAATTGACCATGAAGAGCACGTCCATCCTGTTTACCGTGCTGAAAAAGGGCATGATCTATGCGCTTGTTGCCGTATCGATGAACCTGCTCAACGGTTTTACCGGCCTGTTTTCTCTCGGCCAGGCGGGATTTATGCTGATCGGCGCCTACACCTATGCCATCTTTTCCATGCCTACCTCCGTAAAGCTCGGAGATACGGTATACAAATATTACGACTGTGCAATCCACCTTGAATTGGGGATATTCCCGTCCCTGCTTCTGGCCGGATTCTTTGCGGCAGTGTTCGCGGCGCTTATCGGGTTTCCGGTGCTGCGTCTCAAGAGTGACTATCTTGCCATAGCCACGCTCGGCTTTGCGGAGATCCTTCGCGCTGTCTTCCAGTGGGACAAAATGGGGCCGGTGACCAATGGAGCGAATGTTCTGCGCCAGTATAAGGATCTCACAAAGCTGAAGATCCCGTTTACAAATATTCAGTTTCCGCCTACGCTGTTCTGTTTCTTCATGGCGGGATTATGCATCACAATAATAGTCCTGCTGATTAATTCATCCTACGGCCGCGCCTTCAAGGCCATACGTGATGATGAGATCGCTGCGGAGGCTATGGGCATCAACCTCTTCAAACACAAGGAGATGAGCTTTGTGATCAGCTCCTTCTTTGCAGGAATATCCGGAGCACTGCTCGCCATGTTCCAGTATACGGTACAGGCAGCGCAGTTCAAAACGGCAATGACCTATGAGATCCTCCTCATCGTGGTCATAGGAGGCATCGGGTCCATCACGGGCTCCTGCATAGCATCCTTCCTGTTCATAGCCTGCAACGAGTGGTGGCTGCGCTTCTTGGACGAGTCTTCCAACAACATCCTGGGACTCAACATCCTGCGCTCCGGTTTCCGCAAGGTGGTCTTTTCCGTGATCATCATGATTATCGTGCTCTTCTTCTCCAAGGGGATCATGGGTGAGCGCGAATTCTCATGGGCCTGGCTGCGAAAAAGGAAAAAGACTGCTGTTGCCGAGGAGGTGAATGGCGATGCCTGAAAATGTGCTGCGTCTGGAAAATGTGACGATGCAGTTCGGAGGCGTCGTCGCGGTAAACAACCTTTCCCTTGAAGTCGACCGGGGGGAGATCGTCGCTTTGATCGGGCCGAACGGCGCAGGAAAGACCACGGCTTTCAACTGCATTACAGGCGTATATGAACCCACAAACGGTCTGGTCTGGTATGAGGATAAGATCATTGTCGCAAATCATCCGACCGGCAAAATGAAAAACGCCTATCAGGGCCTGAATTCAGAGAAGTATCTCGATTTCAAAACCGTGGATCCGACACCGGACCATATTACAAAATTGGGGATCGCGCGTACCTTCCAGAACATCCGGCTGTGGAAGAGCATGACGGTGTTCGAGAATGTTCTGACTGCCAAGCATATGAGGGCAAAGCAGAATGTGTTCACTGCGACCTTCCGTCTCAATGCTGCGGAGGAACGCCGCATGCGTGAGGAGACACTTGCCCTGCTGGAGGAGCAGAACCTTCTCCGCTTCAAGGACGACCTTGCTGTCTCTCTCCCATATGGTCTCCAGCGTCGTTTGGAGATCGCAAGGGCCCTTGCCACGGAGCCAAAGCTTCTGCTTCTCGATGAACCTGCTGCCGGCATGAACCCGCAGGAGACCGAGGAACTCGGGCAGTTCATCGTACAGATCAAGGACAAATATGACCTGACGATCTTCATGATCGAGCACCACATGGATCTGGTCATGCGCTTTTCCGACAGGATCTATGTCATTGATTTCGGCAAACTGATCGCCAGCGGAACGCCCGCAGAAGTGCAGGCAAATCCGAAGGTCATCGAAGCATATCTGGGGGTGGCTGAAGATGAGTGAACCGATACTCTCGATAAAGGATCTTAAGGTCAATTACGGCGGCATTGAAGCTGTCAAAGGCATCTCCTTTGATGTTGAGGAGGGCAGCATAGTTACTCTGATCGGAGCCAACGGCGCGGGGAAAAGCTCCACTTTGCGTACCATAGCCGGTCTTGTGAAGCCCGCCGCGGGCAGGATCGTTTTCCGCGGTGACGACATCACCGGGTACGACAGCAATGTGATCGTTCGCAAGGGTATCACGCTGGTCCCGGAGGGACGCCGCATATTCCCGGACCTTACGGTGCAGGAGAATCTGCGCGTCGGCGCATATCTGCGCAATGACGATATCTCCGGGGACATACAGTGGGTGTACGATCTATTCCCGCGTCTCAAGGAGCGCACATGGCAGGCGGGAGGCACGCTCTCCGGCGGCGAGCAGCAGATGCTTGCGGTCGCACGCGCGCTTATGAGCAAGCCGAAACTCATTATGATGGACGAACCTTCTCTCGGTCTGGCTCCGCTGGTTGTGCGCGGGATATTCGATATCATACGTGAGATAAATGCTCAGGGAGTTACGGTCCTGCTCATTGAACAGAATGCCAATATGGCCCTGAAGGTTGCGGATTATGCCTATGTCCTTGAGACAGGCCGGATCGGGTTGTCAGGAACGGGAAGGGAACTCCTCACCAACGACGATGTCCGGAAGGCCTATCTCGGAAGTTAAATACGGATCGGGAAAAACAGGGAGCCGCCTATGCGGCTCCCTGTTTTTCCCGACGGAGAAGGTGCGCTATTTGCCCTAAATCGGTGGCAGAATGAACTGTTTTTTTGGTTATGTTTGCAGGTCTGAAATACTTGACTAACTTGCAGGGCGGCCATTATACTGCAAACTGCGTTATTGTGTATTTCGGTTTTGAATGAGGATATTGTATGAATGTTTTTGATGTGATCTCCCTTCTGGGCGGACTTGCCATGTTCCTATACGGCATGCGCCTGATGGGTGATTCGCTGAAAGAAAACTCCTCCGGAACGTTTCAGCGCGCCATGGAAAAGGTGACGAACAGCCATTTAAAGGCATTTATCCTGGGTGTGCTCGTCACGGCGCTGATTCAGTCTTCAACCGCCACGATCGTCATCACGGCAGGCCTGGTAGGTGCCGGGATCCTTACGCTCCATCAGTCGCTCGGCATCATCGTCGGTGCAAATGTCGGTACAACGGTTACCGGTCAGATCATCCGGCTGCTGGATATAGATTCCAATGCCGCTTCCTGGCTGAGATTCTTCCAGCCCTCTACCTTGGCACCGATCGCGCTGGTCCTGGGCATGGTGCTGATCATGGGCAAACTGGTGAAGAACTCCAAATCGGTGGGCAGCATTGCTATCGGCTTCGGAATCCTGTTTTCAGGCCTTCTGAACATGACCGGTGCGGTCGATGCTCTTTCAAAGTCCGGCTTTGTAGAACGCCTGTTCGCCGGCCTGGGAGAAAACCCGTTCCTCGGGTACATTACCGGTGCCGGAGTCGCGTTCATGCTGCAGAGTTCCTCTGCCACCGTCGGTATTCTTCAGGCGTTTTCCGCATCCGGCATGCTGACGTTCAAATCCATCTACTCTGTCATCGTCGGTATCTACCTCGGGGACTGCGTGACGACCGCCATTGTCTGTTCTATTGGGGCAAAAGCAGAATCCAAGCGTGTCGGACTTGTGAACATTCTGTTCAATCTCAGTGAAACAGTACTTGTCCTTCTGGGTGTTACGGTTGCCCATAAGCTTGGGCTTCTGGACGGATTGTGGGACAGGACGGTCAATTCCGGCATGATCGCGAACACGAACACTATCTTTAATCTGTCATGCTCGCTGTGCCTCTTCCCGATGCTGAACGTATATGAGAAGCAAAGCCGCCGCATCATCAAAGACGATGCGGAGCCGGAGGAAAAGTATAAGGCCCTTCTTGACGGTCTTAACCCAAGCTTCTTCAATACACCCGCCCTGGCCCTCCGCAGTTGTTACCAGGTCCTTCTGACCATGTTTCTCGCCGCCCGCTCGAATATTGAGAAAGCGGCGACTCTCCTTGAGAAATACGATGAGGAGCTCCATAAGGAGATCCTGGAAGAGGAAGAGAACATCGACCGCCTGACCGACCGCGTCAGCCGATACACTGTGGAATTGCTTCCGCATCTGCGGCTCGAGCAGCATGTTGCAATACTGAACCAGTACTATAAGGTCACCACGGAATTCGAACGTCTTGGGGACCATGCCGTGAACATTGCCGAGATCGGGGGAAATCTCTCCAATACCGGAACCTCTTTTTCACAGACGGCTAAAGATGAACTCAGGGTCGTGGGGGAAGCCATCGGGCAGATCCTTGATGAGACGGAGCAGGCTTTCCGCAAGAGGGATGTAAAGGCCGCGCGGGAGATTGAGCCGCTCGTTCAGATCGTCAGCGAACTCATCGTCGCACTCAAGCGCAACCACCTTCGCCGTATGAGCCTCGGCCAGTGTTCCATGTATGCGGATATAAGCTTTACCAACCTTCTTGTGGAAATCCGCCGTATCGCCGCGGTTTGCTCGAATGTCGGCGTGGCTACGGTGGTGCGTGTGAATCCGGAACTTGCTGACCATGAGCATCTCTATTTTGAAAGTCTGCATGACAGCAAAGATGAAGAGTTCAACAAAGCCTATGAGGCGGCGCATGCACGGTATTTCTCCCGCCTTGCCGTCGCGCAGCATATGATGCCGGAGAATCTGCCGACGAACGCTATCTATGCGGACCCGGAACCGGAAGAGGAATAATAAAGGATAATAGAAAACCACAGTTCCCGCATCATGGGAACTGTGGTTTTCTAACTTCTCCGTTTGGAGAACACCCGGGATGGAAGCGGCATATGACCAGCTTTCCCATTCAAAGCCCCAGACTATTCTACTGCGTTTTTGCTCATTCCGGCCAGCATGCCCAGTACGATCCGGCAGGAATTATCCGCAGCTGTGCCAGCCAGTTTCTCGAAAGATTCAGTGGCGTTTCCGTCTGCCTTGTCTGACATGCAGCGGATTACGACAAAAGGAACATCATACTGGTCACATACCGCCGCCACTGCTGCTCCCTCCATCTCACAGGCAATGGCGTCGAACTGCTCCTGAAGATACTTCACATAGGCGTCGGAAGCCACAAACTGATCGCCAGTGGCAATCCGGCCTTTGAAAACATGTCCGTGGCCGATGGTCCCGGCGGCAGTCTCGTATGCCAATTCGACCAGATTCTCATCGCAGACAGAATACCCATCTGTTCCGCTGAATTCGGGAGACCAACGGAAACCATTCTTCTCCTGAAATCCGTAATCGTGCTGGACCAGATCCGTGGCTATGACCACATCCAGCACACGGGTCCTGTCACCGACTCCTCCTGCGATGCCCGTGAAGATCACGCAGGAGACAGGGTACCGACTGAGCATGGCCGCCGCGCCGGCTGCGGAAAGAGCCTTTCCGATCCCCGCTTGCGCGATTACGACCTTCCTGCCGCAGAGAGTCCCGACAGTAAACTCGTTTCCGCCGATCTTATCCACTTGTTCAACAGCGGTTTTCCCCAGCAGGGATGCCGCTTCCACCGGCATTGCCGAAATGATGCCTATATATGTATTCTCCATTACTTCCTCCGAACAAGTCTGTTTGTTGGACAATGGACTCTTCTTATCCGATATTCAACTCAGAGATCCAGGACTTCAATTCATCTTCCGAGGCGCGTGACCGGAAGCGTTTTCCTGTCAGCACACGAGCTCCTTTTGACAGTATCTCAATGCGCTCCTGCCCTTCACCGAGATCACTCCCGCCAGAGGTGAAAAAGGGAACTACTGTCTTACCGGAAAGATCGCAGGCATCAAGAAAACTGTCTATGATGCCCGGCTCGCGATACCACCAGATCGGAAAGCCTAGAAAAACCACATCGGCATTTGAAACAGGAGCGTTGGTGTCTGCAAGTTCGGGGCGGAAGTCTCTGTCCTGCATTTCTATGGTGCTGCGTGCTTTTTTGTCCATCCAGTTCAGATCTCTGCGCGCATAAGGCACGGCGGGACGGATCTCATAGATCTCGGCTCCCGCTGCAGAGGCAAGAGTTTTTGCCAGCTTTGCGGTATTTCCGCTCGCACTGAAATAGGCGATGAGTGCGTTCATTTCCTTTCTCCTTGTTCTTTACTTTGAAAAGTACCGTGGATTATAATATATGAGCAATTATTAATTATAATATACGTATTCCATGATCTGTGCAAGCGATAAGAAAAGGGAAGGGGAACTTATGATCGTTTTTCAGATAGTGCCTTTGGCAGCGCTTGCGGTATACTTTCTGTATATTTTCTACTATGTCGCGGTTCCCATGGCCCGGCTCAGGTTCCTCATGCATATAGGATATAAGAAGTATCACTGCACGGACATACGTGTCGATGATACCGGGGTCATTGTCCGGATTCTGAAAAACGGGCAGGAACGGGTACTGTGGCGCCCGATGGAAATCGGCCTGGATATGCAGTACATGGCTATGACGGCTGGCTCGGAGCTCAAGAGTATTTTCAGGGAGATCCAAAAAGGCAATGACTGAAGGCCTTGTTATCCGGCGGAAGATAGTCTTATCAACTTCAGAATAACAAAGAAGCAGGGGCATTCTGTCCTTGCTTCTTTGTAGTATATATGCTGTTACGGGAGAATATCTGCAGGATCAGCGTTTTCCGCATCGAGACAGTCCTTTAATTCGTGAAGGTCATAGATCACATGGTCCACGCGATAGTTTTCGGGCACTGGTTTCTTTTCGGGATTATACCAGCATGTTTTTATGTTTGCGTTCATGCCGCCCCGGATATCGCTGGTCAGAGAATCCCCGACGATCATCACGGTTGACCGGTCGATTGGCCGGATCGCGTCGAACACCTTTTCAAAAAACCTGCTGTTCGGTTTTTCAACACCAAGCTCTTCCGAGAGGAACACACCGTCCATCAGGTTGCCGAGACTTGATCTTTCCAGCTTTTTGGTCTGAGCGGTGACCGTGCCGTTGGACACGACGTACTGTTTCACGCGACCCCTCAGCGACCGGACGATGTTCAGACTGTCGTCGCGGAAGACGATGGTGTCTCCGAGCCGCAGCTGATATTTTTCGTTGAACACAGGCGCAAGAAGCAGATCGATGCCGTATTCTCCGAAAAACTGCTCAAAGCGGCCGAGCAGGACCTGCGTTTTTGTGAGTTCATTCCGCTCAAGTCTCTGCCAGAAACTGACGTTGATTTCGGAATAGCGCGCAAGCATGGAGTCGGTGCAGATACCGAGCCCGAACTCTGAAAAAAGCGACCGTATCGCGGCGCTTTCCGCGGCGGAAAAATCCAGAAGCGTGCCGTCAACATCCCATAATATGGCCGTGATCATGTATCCGGCGACCTCCTCTGCAGACAGTTTTTCATGTGTGTTCTCCAATCATCTTTTCCATCCAGATCATATCGTACCAGCGGCCAAATTTGAAGGCGCATTGATGGAAGTGTCCGACTTTGCAGAACCCCATATGCTGATGAAAGTATTCACTGTTTTTTGTAAGGAACTCATCTTCGACCGGCGGATCGGCGATACATGCGTACATATTAAGGATCCCCTGCTCTTTCAGCCTTTCTTCCAGAGCTTCATACAGTTTTTTCCCGTATCCCCTGCCTCTCGCGGCGCGGTCCAGATAGATTGATACCTCACAGGAACGTTCATAAGCCGCCCTGCCCTTGAAAACGCCGGCATACGCATACCCCTGTATAACACCGTCGTCTTCCAGCACCAGATACGGATATCTTCCGAGGGTGTTTTCTATACGGGACCGAAACTCCACCGGAGAGGGGACGTCGTATTCAAATGAAACGGCTGTGTTTTCCACATAGTGCGTATAGATTTCAAGGAGACGGTCCGCGTCTGCCACCGCAGCGCTATGGATCTTCATTCTGCTTGCCTCCCCGGTGATTCTGATTTGTTGGAATTGATTATACTATCAGACCATGACGCAGGCAACAAAGAAAGCACGAGAGATAAAGAAAAAAGATGCAGAGGCATGTCTGCATCTTTCAAGGCTTCTGTATTCGAGGAATTTTGGTGATCGGCCGGAACAGACACCATCCATGCGGGAAGGGCATTAACCGAAAATCTGACCGGGCAGTTTGAGCTTTTCCTTTGATGGAAATCCTTTGTCAAACTCTTCCACGTCCGCATCATCCACGTAATAGCCGGCAGGGGTCCGGTATATGCCGGTGATCCCGTCCAGATATCCGGGGATAAGCTCTTTGCAGAGAAAGAATGACTGGTCCGCACCTTCGGGCAGATCGTGGTAGCGTATGCCGAATCTTTCGGCATAGTCAAAACCGCTTTTCCCGTAAAAATCGATATTGCCCTCGAAGAGAACGGCTCCAAAGCCGAGCCCGTAAGCTTTTTCCAGAGAATGGTCAAGCAGCGCCTTCCCGTAGCCCTTTCGCTTCAAAGCGGGGGCTATACATATCGGTCCCATAGTGAGCACAGGGATGGTCCTCCCGTCATCGGCTTCGATCACGGTTTTCATAAACATATTCTGCCCGATCAGATGACCGTCCTGTTCCATGACGAAATCCAGTTCCCTCACAAAAGACGGGTTTTCCCGGAGTACGTGAATCACATAATGCTCGCTGCACCCCGGCCGGTAAACATTCCAGAATGATTCCCTTACAAGATTCTCAACTTCTCTGTAATCTTCTTCCTTCTCAAGCCGAATTGTGTAATCCTCTGTATTCATTGTTGGTCTCCTTCTGCTTCCGGTGTATGAAGTCCGGCAAGATAAATGCAGTATACAATTGCGGTGACGATTGTCGCTCCGATGCATATCCAGTCAAACAGCTCATTTTCAGCGCCGAATACCGACAGGGCATCAATCATGGCATGTGCGATAATGCACGGGATAATGCTGCCGCTCTTATAGCAGACCATTGTCAGGATAAATCCCCAGCTGACGGCAAAGATAACCTGCATGACCGTCTCAAAGCCTGCCTGTCCGGTAAACAGGTTGACAATATGGCCTATTCCGAATGTCACGGAAGAAACGATGACCGCCACGGCC